>NZ_AZUV01000004.1:0-472966 GCF_000513875.1 Mesorhizobium sp. WSM1293
ACATCGGCCGCGCCGATCTGCCGCTGGTGACCAAGCTGCCCGGCAATGTCGAGGTCAAGCGCGGCTCGACATTGCGGCTGAGCGCCAATGGCGAGGACCTGCATATCTTCGACGCGGATGGACGTTCTTTCGCGTTGCATGAAGTGGAAGCAAAGGCGGCTTAACCGCAATTACCGTGTCAGGCACAAAAAAGNGCGGCGGGCCGGGCCCGCCNCNCTTTGACTTGGAGATCGACTTCGGTTGTTAGTTGTTGCCGAAGAGGTTGCGGTCGGCACCTTGCGGAGCAGACTTCTGGGTGGTGTCACCCGACGAGTTCAGCAGCTTGTAAACCGGCGAACCGGTGTTGCGTACCGAAGAGGTGCGCGTGCTGTCGACCGAAGTCGTGGCGGCAGGCTGATTGGCACCATTGGAGCCAAAGTTGTCGCTGCCGGCGAAGGCATTGCCGGTGATGGCCAGAACGGCGGCGGCAGCAATAAGGATCTTGTTCATTTTAGTCTCCTGAATTCTGGATTTCGCCAGGACGGCAGACACAGCTGCCGTCGGTTGCGAAATTGGTTGTTAGCGACCGAAGAGGTTACGGTCGCTGCCCTGAGCGGGCGTCTGGGCAGCCGGTTCCGAGGTCTTGGTGGAAGCCGTGTACGACTGGTCCACAGCGGCGGCAGGCTGGTTGGGGCCGTTCGAACCGTAGTTGTCGCTGCCCGCGAAAGCGCTGCCGGTGATGGCCAGAACGGCGGCGGCAGCAATGAGGATCTTGTTCATCTTGAATACTCCTGAATGTCTGAATTTCGCCACGGCGGCGGGCAAGCCCGCCGTCGACCGGGAAACTGGGAATCGGCTGTTAGTTGTTGCCGAAGAGGTTGCGGTCAGCACCCTGGGCAGGCGCCTGAGCAGCCGGTTCCGACTTCTTGGTCGAAGCGGTGTACGAGCTGTCGACAGCAGTGGCTGCCGCGGCGTTGGAACCGTAGTGGTCGCTACCAGCGAAGGCGCTGCCGGAAATGGCCAGAAGGGCTGCGGCAGTGAGAATGATCTTTTTCATTTTTGGTACTCCAGTATCGTCTTTTTTCCGTCCGTCTAGCGGCGTGTCTTGGAAATGAAATCGCGTCGTTCGGACAGCCCCGATGTGGGAGGGCAAGGTCGTCTTTTCCAATCACGAAGTTGTTCCGTGTGGACCATGAATCCACACCTTGAAATTGTGCCAACGGAATCTAGGGATGCATTTTTCTTCTTCATATCAGTGTGTTAGGTGTAGACACTTGATTGATCACTGACTGTTTCAGAGGCCCAGCGTTCACACCGTCCTGCACGCACCGTCAACAGAAACGAACCGTTCGGTTCGATTTTAGGGCAAGCTAATAGTCACTTTTCGAAACCGTTAACCTTTTTTGACCCCCGCGAAGGGTCGGATTCGGGAAGATCGCAGCCGGCAAATGGCCGCCCGGGAGGTGGGATCTCGGCCCGCGACGAGCTGCAGTAGCGTTTCGCATGCCGTGTCGCGCCGCATGGATACGATGTCGTTTTCATGCCGACGGCGCGCCCGCGATCGTGGTTAGATCATACCATCTCAGGTGCCGCTTCGTGACGACGAGGCGGAGAATTGGGAAGCCGGTCAGAATCCGGCGCTGCCCCCGCAACGGTGGTGGAGTTCAAGTCGCAACGGGAGACCACTGGGCAACCGCCTGGGAAGGTGTCGCGATGGTCCGCAAGGACAACTCCAGAGCCCGGAAACCAGCCCGAGATTTTTAGACTCGACTGATCGCGGTGGGCGGTCAAGAGGTGGATAGCGCATGTCCGGCACACAGCCGGCCTGTGTTTCAATCCTTCCTCCATCACCACCAGTTCAGTCCTTAGAAACGAGGACAGGACATGGATATCCGCAACGACATGCTGAGGCTCCTGAAGGGGCGCCGGCAAGGCTTTTCGCTGGAGCAGCCCTTCTACACCGATCCAGACTACTTCAAGCTCGACATGGAGCTGATCTGGTATCGCGACTGGCTGTTCATCGGCCATGATTGCGAACTGCCTAAGCCGGGCAGCTACATCACCGTGCAGGTCGGCGACTATCCGGTCGTCCTTGTCCGCGACCAGCACGGCAAGATCAACGCCTTCCACAATTCCTGCCGCCATCGCGGCAGCCGCGTGTGCAACACGGAGAAGGGTACCGCGGCAAAGCTCGTCTGCCCGTATCATCAGTGGACCTACGAGCTGGACGGCCGCCTGCTGTTTGCCCGCCAGATGGCCGACGGTTTCGACAAGAGTGATTTCGGCCTGAAGCCGGTCGCCTGCGAGAGCGTCGGCGGCTACATCTTCATCTGCCTGGCCAAGGAACCGGCAGATTTCGCGCCGATGCGGGCGATGATCGAACCCTATCTTTTGCCGCACCGGCTGCGTGAAGCAAAGATCGCCTTCGAGAGCACGATCGTCGAGAAGGGCAACTGGAAGCTGGTCTGGGAAAACAACCGCGAGTGCTACCACTGCGCCGCCAATCATCCCGAGTTGTGCAAGACCTTCCCCGAGGCTCCAACCGTAACCGGCGTCCATGGCGCCGACAGCGACCCTGAAATGGTCGCACACTGGGCCAGATGCGAGGCATCAGGCTTGCCGAGCAAATTCCGCATCGATCCGGCAGGGCAGTACCGCGCCACCCGCGCGCCGCTGCTGCGCGATGCCGTCAGCTACACCATGACGGGAAAACGGGCGGTCCAGAAGAACCTGTCCGACAGCGTTTCAACCGACCGCATCGGCTCCTTGCTGCTCTATCACTATCCGACGACCTGGAACCATATCCTCGGCGACCACGCCGTTACCTTCCGCGTGCTGCCGATCAGTGCCACGGAAACCGCGGTGACCACGAAATGGCTCGTCCACAAGGATGCGGTCGAAGGCGTCGACTACGACCTCGCTGAGCTCACCCATGTCTGGACCGAGACCAACGACCAGGACCGCCGCATCGTCGAGGAAAACGCCTTCGGCATCCTGTCGCCGGCCTATGAACCAGGCCCCTATTCGGAGCTGCATGAGGGCGGCGTGATCCAGTTCGTCGAGTGGTACGCGTCGTTCATCGGGCCGCGCCTTGCCGAAGGCGGCCGGCCGGCCCTGCGCAGCGTCGCCTAGCCCAGGGGACAAGAGGATGAATGCGATGACGGACCTTGGCCTCTATCGCCATCTCGACCAGATGACGCCCTGGAACGACAGGCTGCAGGTGCTGGAAGTGATCGGCGTCAGCGACGAAGCGCCTGACGTGAAGACCTTCACCTTCCGCTCCGACAACCAGACCTGGTTCCGCTACAAACCGGGGCAGTTCGTGACTCTGGAACTGCCGACATCGGACGGGCCGCTGATGCGCACCTACACGCTGTCGTCCTCGCCGTCGCGGCCGTTCTCGATCGCGGTGACGGTCAAGGCGCAGGCGGGCAGCACCGGTACGCGCTGGATGTTCGACCATCTGACGCCCGGTTCGCACGTCAAGGCCTATGGGCCGACCGGCGACTTCTCGCTGCACAGCCACCCGGCCGCCAAATACCTGTTCATTTCGGCCGGTTCCGGCGTGACGCCGATGATGTCGATGCTGCGCTGGCTGAACGACTGCGCGCCATGGACCGATGTCGGCTTCGTCAACTGCGCGCGCCGCCCGGAAGAGATCATTTTCCGCAAGGAGCTCGAACTGCTCGGCAGCCGCATGCCTGGGCTGTCGCTCGGCTTCATGATCGAGGAGCGGTCGAGCCGCGAGGGCTGGTTCGGCCATATGGGCCGCATCGACGCGATCCGGCTGCCATTGCTGGCGCCCGATTTCCGTGAGCGCGAGATTTTCTGCTGCGGCCCCGATCCTTTCATGCGCGCCGTGCGCGGCATGCTGGACGCCGCCGGCTTCGACATGGCGAAATACCATCAGGAAAGCTTTGCCGCGCCTGCCGTGGAGGAGATCCCGGCGCCGTTCTCGCCGCCGGCGGAAGACGGCGCCGCTGCCACCGTGGAGGCCGTGACACCGATCCGGTTCTCGCATTCCGATGTCGATGCCGAATGCGTCGCCGGCCAGACCGTGCTGCAGACGGCACGCGCCTCGGGGGTGCGGATTCCCGCCGCCTGCGAGTTCGGCCTGTGCGGCACCTGCAAGGTGAGGAAGGTCGCGGGCGACGTGGAGATGAGCCACAATGGCGGCATCCTCGATCACGAAATCGAGGACGGCTTTATCCTCGCCTGTTGCTCGAAGCCGCTTTCGGCGCTTGAAATCGAGGCGTGACCGGCAGGCACGGTCAGAGACTGTCCATGCCCGCGCGGCCTGCAGCTGCGCTCGCCCGGGCCTACGCCATCTTGCCAAAAACCCTGCAAATGGTTAGACGCCTGCAACGGTGGGGTTGACCGTAGGGCCCGAAGATCATCTCCGCGGCCTGCTTCGGCGGGGAGCAAACATGCGACAATCCGGCGTATATGCCATTGCCAGCAAGGATATCGTCTTTGAATCCTTCGATGGCGAAGCCGTCGTTCTCGACCTGACCACCGGTAAATATTTCGGCTTCTCTGATTCAGGCAGCAGGCTTTGGGATGCACTGTCGTCCGGCGTGCCTGCCTCCGAACTGGTCGGCGCCGCGACCGGAATTGGCGCCCTCGATGCCGCCGCGATTGACGGCTTTGTTTCACAATTGCTCGAATTCGGTTTGCTGGCGGCCGCAACCGATGGCGTGGCAAGACCGGTTCCCAGCGAATTGCTGGCTCAGCTCGCCGCTGCCGGCGAGCCCCTCAAGGTCGACATCCATGACGACCTTGCCGACCTCATTGTCGTCGATCCCATCCACGAGGTCGAGGAGCCCCTCGGCTGGCCCGCAGTGAAGCAGGCCAACTGAGGCGCCCGCCAGGCTCTCGTTGCCGGACAGCTCCGGAACAGGCAGACCATGCCGAACGTCACTCTCGAAAACCTGACTGACTACGCACGTCATGTTCTGGCGCAAGCGCAGAGCAGCGCCGCGCATTATCCACTGACCTGCAAGGTGGGCTTGCCGCATCTGGAGTTGACCGCTCATGTGAGTGCCGGCGCGTTGGCGGATGCCTTCGCTCATGGCTTTGTCACGGCTCCGGACAACCGAGCGCCTGCCGACATCTGCCGCATCTTCGTCGCACATCCCGGCATTGACGGCATCGCGGCACCGGCCAGATGGGGCCAAGGACCCTTCACGCAGCATGGCTTCGCCACCAGGCTGGCGGAAGCCGGATTGCGCGGCAACCATTTCCATGACCTGGATTTCTGGCAGTTCTATGATCCGCAACGTCGCGTTGGCGTGCAATTGATGGCCTCGGCCGATGCCTTTCCACCGTGGGAGCCGGGAGCGCCGCTGCGCCCCTTCCTCCATTGGGAATATGCGGCACGTGGCATGCGGCTGGCCCATGCGGGGACGCTCGGCACCAAAGGCAGGGGCGTACTGCTGGCCGGCGCGGGCGGCGCCGGGAAATCCGGGACCGTCGCCGCCGGCCTCCTCCACGGGCTGGACAGCGTCGGCGACGATTATGTGCTGGTCGACCTCTCCAACGGCGTGACTGCCCGCCCGTTGTTTTCAACACTCAAGCAGGATCCCCAGGGATTCGCGCGACTTGGGCTGAAGCACCGGCTGAAGGCGCACGGTCCGCTCAACTGGCAAGGCAAGCATGCTTTTCACATTGACGACATTGCGCCACGGCCGGTGCCCGAAACTCTGGACATCGTTGCGCTGCTGGTGCCACATATCGGCGGAGGCGAGGCAAGTTCGATCGTGCCGGTGTCGCGCAGGGATGCCATGATTGCCTTGGCGCCGTCCGGCATAGCGCAGATGCCGGGCGAGCGGGAGAGCGGCTTTCGCTTCTTCAGCGACCTGACCCGCCTGCTGCCGTGCTATCGTCTGTCGCTGGGGACGCAGCGACAGGAGATAGCCGGCACGATTGCGGACTTTCTTGTGCGGGGCGCTTCGTGAAACTGAGCGTGATAATGCCCGTCTACAACCGTGAGCGCTATGTCGTTTCGGCATTGCGCTCGCTGGTGCGGCAGCGGGACGCCGCCGATCTCGACATCATCGTCATCGACGACGGTTCGACCGACGGCTCTGCTGAGGCCGTACGCTCGATGATGCGCGAAAACCCCTGCATCCGACTCTTCCAGCAATCGAACATGGGCGTGGCCAGGGCGCGCAACGCCGGGCTGCGGCAACTGCCGCCGGATGCGGAGTTCGTGTCATTCCTGGATTCTGACGACATCTCGCTGGCCGGACGGTTCAAGGCCGATCTCGCCCGCTTCGAGGCTACCTCCGGGCTTGAGCTAACCTATTCGCTGATGACGCTGGTCGACCGGATCGACGACGAGAAGCTCGAGCCGGAGGCGGACTGCTGTACCATGACGCTTCGCGGAATTTCGCTGAGCACCGCTCTCTTCAGTCGAACGCTTGTCGATCGCATCGGCCATTTCGACGAGGACTTTGAGCAGTCCGAGGACACGGATTATCTGTTGCGAGTCTTCGAAACCGGTCCGCGCTACGAATTGCCGAACACCGTCGCGATCTACTACCGACGCCACGCCGGAAATGTCACCAAGGAACATAGCGGCAGGGTCCGCAACCACTTGCGTGCAATCCACAAGTCTATGCGGCGGCGCAAGGCCGATCCGTCACGGCGAGAGGTCCAGGGCATCTTCGAATTGAAGAGTCCCGCCGATTGGCGGATGCCATGATGCTCGAGACAATCGGCTCGGATCAGCCAAGCCCGCAACGCTGCTGGAGACGCCGATGAGGCTGAGCGTCATCATGCCGGTCTACAATCGCGAACAATTCGTTGGCCTGGCGCTGCGCTCGTTGCTCAGGCAGCGCGAAGACATCGATCTCGACATCATCGTCATCGACGACGGGTCGACCGATGGCTCGGCAGCCGTCGTACGGTCGTTGATCGACGAGGCCCCATGCATTCGTCTTTTCCAGCAGATCAATGGCGGGGTCACCAAGGCGCGCAATGCCGGGCTGAAGCAGTTGCTGCCGCAGACGCGTCTGGTGTCGTTTCTCGATTCGGACGACATCTCCCCGATAGGCCGCTTCAAGGCGGATCTCGCCTGCTTCGAAGAGGATCCTGGCCTCGAGCTGACCTATTCGCGCATGACGCTGGTCGACAAGATAAATGGCGAGACACTGGAACCGGCCGCCGACAGCCACTCCATCACCGTGCGGGGGATCCACCTGTCCGCCGGGATCTTCGCGCGAGACCTCATCGAGCGCACCGGTGGTTTCGACGAGGATTTCAAACAGGCCGAGGACACCGACTATCTGTTGCGTATCTTTGAGAGCCAGGCAAAATACGTTATGCCCGATACGGTGGCTCTCTATTACAGGCGTCATCCCGGCAACATGACCAAGGAAGCCGATGTGCCCTTTCGCGAGTTCATGCGCGCCATTCACAAGTCGATGAAGCGTCGCAAGGCCGATCCCAGCTTGCGCCGGGTGGAGGGGATCTTCGACTTCAAGGATCTCGCGCAGTGGCGGTTCCTTTGATGGCAGGCTATGGCGTCGTCATTCCGGCTTTCAACGCGGCCGCCACCATAGGCGCGGCCCTGAACTCCGTTCTGGCCCAGACGGCAAAGGCGGAGGCCATCGTTGTGGTCGACGACGGTTCGACCGATGATACGGCCGCGGTGATCGATGCGATGAACTTGCCGGTGACGGTGCTGCGACAGGACAATACCGGACCCGGCAGCGCAACGACCCGTGGCATTGCGGCACTCTCGACGCCGCTCATCGCGACGCTCGATGCCGACGATTTGTGGTTGGCGGACAAGATCGAAAAGCAGCTGGCCTATCTCGACCGTCATCCCGGGACAGCGGGCGTCTTTACGCATTGGCGGACGTTTCGCGGCGACAGCCCCGATTTGCCCGATGCGGCCAGTGGAGCGGGCTGGTCGCGCACGACGATGATGATCCGCCAGGAGGTGGTGCAGAGCGTCGGTCCCATCATCGACCCACCAGGCGGTCGCGGCGAGATGATCGACTGGATCGCCCGGGTTCGTGAGGCAGGCTTTGTACTTGCCATGCTCGACGACGTGCTTGCATTGCGCCGCATCCGTCCGGGCAGCCTTTCCTACGGCCGCGATCCGGCACGCGACCGGGGCTATATCCAGGTCGCAAGGCTCGCCATGCAGCGGCGGGCCCAGAACAAGGCGGGCTCCAGTTGAACGCCAGGCCTGTTCGCCGCATCAGCCGCCGCTTCCCGGACTATGGCTGGTCGTGGCCCACCGGCCAGTTGGACCTGTTGCTGAAGGCGGCGCTGCTCTCCGATGAGGACGCAGCCGCTGCCTGCGCCGCGCGCTGGCTCGACGAGAACGACATCGACCTCGTCTCGTTTCGAGAACATCGTCTGCTCGCCGCCATCTCCGACAGGTTCGGCAGAAAACTGGCCGGGCATACCGCGCACCCGCGCCTCGTCGGCCTGCAGAAGATGCTGTGGACGAAGTCGCGTATGGCGATGCGCGAGGCCGAGCCGGCGCTGAAGGCGATGGCCGACGGCGGCGCCGACATCATGCTGATCAAGGGCGCCAGCCGCATTGCCTTGAACGCGTCGGCGCAGCGTGGTCGGGTGGCGCATGACATCGACATACTGGTGCGCCCGCGCGACATGGCTGCCGTCTTCGACATCTTGCGCGACCGCGACTGGCAGATCGCCTCGGGCGTCAGCGCGCAATATCTGCGAACCCGGTTGGCGTCGCTGCGGTCGATGAACTTCTTCAAGGGCCGTTTCGGCGACATCGACCTGCACCAGCTCGGCTATGATGGGTCGCAGACGAGCGCGGAAGACGACCTGGCGATCTGGCAACGGGCGGTCCCGGCACAATTCAGCGGCGTCGCGGTCTTCGTGCCATCGCCGGCCGATCGCATGGCACTGGCCATCGCCCATGGCGGCCTCGACGCCCACACCCACAGCGACTGGCTTGTCGACTGCGCGGTCGCCATCCATGCCGAAGACGTCGATTGGGGGATGTTCCTCGACATCGTCGGAAGACGCGGCCTGGCGGTTCCAGCGGCGGTGGCGTTATCCTATCTGGCGTTCGAGATCGGCATTCCGGTGCCGGAACGGACAATGGCCAGAATCTTCGAGATGGCCGACCGGGCTGGCCTGTCGCGTTGGTCGTCGGTTCTGCAAGCCAAGCCGCGCACGGATTTCGGCGGCCTGGTCTGGCTGTCGCGCGGCCTTGCCAAGCAGTTGCGCCTGAAGCGGAAGAAGGGCCGGTTGCAGCAGGAGCCGCCCGCCAAACCCTGGCGCGGGAGACCGGCCGCGGGCAAGCCGCAAGCCGCATCGGCGCCTCTGGTGTTTTCGCAGGCCATCGCCTGTCCGCAAACGACCGGCGACATGATGCTCGACATCACCGTCAGGATCGGCGTTCCGCCGGTCCGGCGCCGCATCGAAATGGAGATCAATGACGGTGGCGAGCATATCGCTCGCCTGCGTGCCGTGGCTATCAGCCGATCCGGCAGGGAACGCGTGCTGCATTTTCGCGGCAAGGTGACGCTCGACGGCGCGCGAGTTGCCTTGACGCTCGAGGCGCGACCATCGCGACAGTTTCGCGAGTGGAACGACGCGGCCACGGTGGCCGCCTATGGCGCCTTGCCTTTCCAGTTGCTGTCGGCGGGTTTCTTGCCGATCGGCTGAAGGCGAATCCGACGAACCTTTCTCGCAAGGCGGCGTCCGCTCAAACTCCGTAGCGTTCGGTGCGGATAATTTCGGCTGCAACGCCGGCATCGATCAGCGCCTGGGCTGCCGCGGAAACGAAGGCATTGGAGCCGCAGACGAAGGCGAGACCGGGCGGCTCGGGCAGCCGCGCCATGGCTTGCGCCATCATCGCGACGTCCACCCGCCGCGCATAGTCGGCCGGGCGGCGTGCGGCTTCGCGGGTCAGTGTCAGCACCAGCTCGAAGCCGTCCTGACGCTCGTCGAGGGCGATCAGCTCGTCACGAAAGATCACTTCGTCCCAGACCCGGACCGAAAAGACCAGGACGACGGGCACCGCTGAATTCCGTACGGCGCGGTGGCGGATCATCGACATCAAGGGCACGACGCCCGAACCGCCGCCGACCATCACAAGCGGCCCACTCTCATCCTTCGGCCAGACGAAATGCCCGCCAAGCGGCCCGCGCAGTTCGATTTCGTCGCCAATTGCCGCGACTTCGTGGAAGAAGGGCGAAACCTCGCCATCGTCGAGTTTTTCGATCGCCAGTTCGATTGCGCCATTCGTTTCGGGCGCGGAGGCGATGGAATAGGAGCGGCGCGCCTGATAGCCATCCGGCGCCGTAAGCCTGACGTCGACATGCTGCCCGGCGCGATAGGCGAAGGGCCGAGACGGCTGAAAAAAGAAGCTGGTGACACGCGGCGTGCGCTTTTCTATGCGGACGATGCCGGCTGTTTGCCAGGGCGACTGCACTGCCGCCGTATCGCTCATGGATCGTCCGTGTAGCGTTGCTCGCGCCATGGGTCGCCATAGATATGGTAGCCGCGCAATTCCCAGAAACCGGGCTCGTCGCGCGTGGTGAATTGCAGGCCGTTCAGCCATTTGGCCGACTTCCAGAAATAGAGATGCGGCACCAGCAGCCTTGCCGGGCCGCCATGATCCGGCGTGATCGGCTTGCCTTCGTAGAGCAGCGCGACCATGGCCTTGCCGGCGGTGAGATCCTTGACCGGCACATTGGTGGTGTAACCGTCGAACGCGTGCGCCAGCGTGAAGCCGGTCGGCGGCTCCACACCCGCGTCGGCAAGGATATCGTCGACCAGCACGCCCTGCCACGGCGTGTCGAACTTGGTCCATGCGGTCACGCAATGGATATCGCGCGTCATCTTGGTCAACGGCAGCGCGTTGAACTCGGCCCAGTTCCATTTCTTGATCGGCCGTGGCCCATGTTTCAGCGTGAAAAACCAATCCTCGGTGCGCACGCGCGGCGTCGGACCGGCCGACAGCACCGGAAAACCCTGTTCCAGATATTGGCCGGGCGGGATGCGGGCATCGTCATCGGTTGGCGGGCGCCGTCCTGAAGAGAAACCTCGGGTGACCATCGCGGCAATCTCCTGCATCGGGCCGACATCAGCCTGATGCAATGTTCTCGAAGATGTCGTGGCGGGCAACCAAAATCTTGACGGGCGGAGGCCGGAGGGGATCGTCGCCGACGAACCCTGCCGGTCCCGTTCACGTCAAGGCCATTACTCAGCCATTGGCAAAAGGCACCGCGATGTAGATCTGAGCGTCGCCACGCTCGACCAGCAACAGCACCGACTTGCGGCCAGACTTGCCGGCTTGCGCGATTGCCTGGGTTACCTGCCTGGCGTTCTTAACCGGCACCTGATTGACGGCAACGATGATGTCGCCGGCCTGTATTCCGGAAGCGGCGGCGGCTTTGTCGGGATTGACGCTGGCAACCACCGCGCCGTGCTGCTTGCCGGCTAGGTTCATCTGCTGGCGAATGTCGGGCGTTATATCCATCAAGCCGAGCCCTATCGCCGGAGCGCGCCCGGCACTGGGCGTGTCGGACCCGTCATCCAGCGACGCGGTCTTCGCATCGGCGCTGTTCTGGCCGACATCGACGGAAATCCGCATCGGCTTGCCTTTGCGCCAGACATCGACCGTTTCCGTGGCGCCCGGCGCGACATCGGCGACCGCCCGCGACAGGTCCTTGGGGTCCTTTACCTCCTGCCCGGCAAAGCTGGTGATGACGTCACCCGTCTCGATGCCGGCCTTGGCCGCCGGCGAGCCGTCATTGACCTCTGAAACCAGCGCGCCGCCGGGATGGTCGAGCCCGATGGCGCTCGCGACATCCGGTGTCACCTCCTGGATCTGAACGCCGAGATAGCCGTACTGGATGGAGCCGCCCTTCATCAGCTTGGCCACCACCTTCTGGGCCTGGTCCGACGGAATGGCAAAGCCGACGCCGACGCTGCCGCCATTGGGCGAATAGATCGCCGTGTTGATGCCGACGACATTGCCCGCGACATCCACCAGCGGGCCGCCGGAATTGCCGTGGTTGATCGGCGCGTCGATCTGGATGAAATCGTCGAACGGCCCGCTATGCAGGTCACGGCCGCGCGCCGAGACGATACCTGCCGTGACGGTGGTGCCGATGCCGAACGGGTTGCCGAAGGCCAGCACCTGGTCGCCTGGCATAAGCTTGTCGGAATCGCCCCATTTGACGGTCGGCAGGGGTTTGTCCGACTTGATCCTCAGCACGGCGAGATCGTTCTTGGCATCGCGGCCGATGAGCTTGGCCGGAAGTTCGGTGCCGTCGTCGAGCGTCACCTTGATCGAAGAGGCCCCATCGATGACGTGATTGTTGGTGACGATGGTGCCGTCGGAGGCGACGATGAAGCCGGAACCCAGCGCCTCGGCGCGCTGCGGTTGCTGTTGCGGCGGCGTCTTGGGCGTCGGCATGCCCTGGTCACCGAAGAACTGGCGGAAATAGTCGTCGAAAGGCGAGCCGCCGTCGAAAGGAGAGGCATCGCTCATCGTTTCAGGCTGTGCCTTCATGACGGTGGTGACCGTCACCACCGCCGGCTTGTCGGCGGCCACGATGGGTGCGAACGAGCCATTGGGCGCTGTGATGCCGGCGACAGGTGTCTGGGTCGTCGGAACGGTGTTGCCCGCGCTTTGGGCGAAAGACATGACGAAGGGGGATATGATCAGCGCAGCGCCCAGCAAGGCCGCGACGCGATGCCTACGAAGGATATCTGACATGGTCGTTTGTCCGGGCGAGAGTTGATCCAGCGCCGTGGCCTCCCATGCGGGAAATCGGTCATCGGCGTGTCGAGGTTGCAATTGCCCGTCTCGCCTACATGGCAGCCAACCGGATCGACGGCCTTGCATCTAGGGCGCGGATTGGCCCGATTTAGGGTTTTCGGGCGACCTTACGAAGATTTAATATCCGCACGGCGGCAGGGTCACAAAGTCGTCGGGTCACGCCTTGCTGCCTCGCTGGAGCCTCAGCCACCGGCGGTTCGTCCGAGATAGGCCGTAGCAATCTCGCGCATGCGCTTGCCGTCGAAGCTCGGTCCGTGTCCTCCATGACCGATACGGATCGGCAGGTCGAGCAGGCGCCGCATCGTACTGATATAGGCGGCCCGGTCGGAATCCGGCAGGTCGTCTATCAGCATGGCGTCGTAGATGGCATCGCCGCTGAAGAACAGTCCGTCGGCCTCGTCGAACAGCGCGATCGAATCCGGTGAATGGCCCGGCAAATGCAGCACGCGAAATTGCCGGTCGCCAAGATCGACGACATCGCCCTCGTCCAGGGTTCGCGTCAACGGCGCGGGCGGGATCCTGTAGTGGGCCGACTCCCATCCGGGCGCCGGCAGTTTCGAGACGGCACCCTCGAGGTCGTGGAACATGTAGGCGTAAGTCGCGGCCTCATCCATGGTCTCGAACCGAGCCGCGCTCATTCTTGGCCCGGCCCGCAACGGGAATTCATGCAGCGAGCCGACGTGGTCGAGATGGATGTGGGTGGCAACGACCAGCAACGGCTTGCCCTGCGGCGTCTCGATCTGCGGCGCCAGCGGACAGATGCCCATACCGGTGTCGACGAGCAGGTCGGCATCGCGACCGCGCAGATGCCAGATATTGGCCCGAACATAGGCATGCACGAAGGGCTCGGTCAGCATCGTCGTCTTGCCGTCGACCACGCTCCTGCTGAACCAGCTCGGCATCAAGTGTGAGTCCGGCATACGAAGTGAGCCGGGCATCAGGTGTGAGCCCGGCATCAGACGAAGGGCTTCCCGACCTTGTACTTTTCCGGCACCAGCCGCTTGAGATAGGCCATGCCGGCATCCGACAGCTGATTGACGTCGGGCTTCATGAAATGGTCAGGCATGTGGCGGGTCTTGCCGGCGACGTTCTTGAGCGGCACTTTCTTCAGCACCGTTCTGGTGCCGTCATATTGCAGCGCCACCGAGCCGCCGCCCTGTTCGGCGACGGTGACGGCGAAAGCGCCAGCATCGAAAGCCTCCTGCGCGTCGACCGCGCTGATGGCGCCGATATAGCCGCGCGGCATGTAGCCGAGCGCGTCGACGCGGGCACGCTTGCCGGGCAGGCCTTCCGCCAACGCGCGCTCGAGTGCGGCCGGCAGATCGCTGCCCGACAGCTTGACGTTGCCATGCGCGTCGCGCTCAAGCTTGTCCGGCGGCACCAGGCTTTCGACCAATGCCTTGCCGTCGGCGGTGCTGACGCCTTCCGAAACGGCGACGATGCAGCGCTTGTGGCGATCGAGCGTGGCACGCACGTCGTCGATGAAGCCAGCGGCCGAGAACGGCCGCTCGGGCACGTAGACGAGATGAGGGCCGCTGTCGGGGTCGAGCTGCCAGGCAGCGGCAGCCGCGGTCAGGAAGCCCGCATGCCGGCCCATGACGATGCCGACATAGATGCCGGGCAGCGCGCGAAAATCGAGATCGACGGACAGGAAGGCGCCGGCGACGAACTCGGCCGCCGAAATGAAGCCCGGCGTGTGGTCGTTTTCCTCGAGATCATTGTCGATGGTTTTTGGCGCATGAACAAAGGCAATTGAGCCGCCGGCGGCGTCGGTCAGGATCTGCTGGGTACCCGACGTGTCGTTGCCGCCGATATAGATGAAGGCGTCGGCGCCGGCCTTCTTCAGGCCGTTGAGGATGACATCGCAATAGGTGGCGTCGGGCTTGTCGCGCGTCGAGCCGAGGGCGGCGCTCGGCGTGCCGGCAATCAGCCGCAGGCGGTCTTCCGGAATGGCGGAAAGGTCGACATAATTGCCGTCACGGATGCCGCGCACGCCATGGATCGAGCCCAGCACCTTGGCACCGGGATGCCGCTTGCGGATCTCCAGCGTCGCCCCGACAACCGTCTGGTTGATGACGGCGGTTGGGCCGCCGCCCTGCGCGATGACAAACGTTCCAGCCATGCTTGATTTCTCCCGGCGCGATGGTTTTCAAGGCACCTTGGCCTGTCTTGCCGCATCGCGCAACGGGAGTTTCGAGCGGCGCCAACACGCCGCATAAGCGTCAGACGACGACGACCGGATTTTTCTTGGAGACGCGGCTGTAGAGGTCGATGATGTCCTGGTTGATCAGGCGCACGCAGCCCGACGACATCGCTTGCCCGATGCTCCACCATTCGGGCGAGCCGTGGATGCGATAGCCGGTGTCCTTGCCGTCCTGGTAGATGTAGAGGGCACGCGCGCCGAGCGGATTGGTGAGGCCGCCGGGCTGTCCGGCCTGCCATTTCACCAGTTCAGGCTTGCGGGCGATCATCTCCGGCGGCGGCGTCCAGGTCGGCCATTCCCTGCCGTACTGGATGTTGGCGCGGCCGGACCAGCGGAAACCGTCCTTGCCGATGCCGACGCCGTAGCGAATGGCATCGCCACCCGGCTGGACCAGATAGAGCATGCGCTCCTTGAGATGGACGACGATGGTGCCGGGCGCCTCGCCTGTCGTGTCGACGACGATCTGGCGGCGGAATTCCGGCTTGACCTTCAGATATGGCACTTCCGGCACGTTGAAGCCGCCGTCGGTCAGCCCGGCATACATGACCCCGGGGCTGGTGACGTTCTTGTCGACGCTGATGCTTGGCCGGATCGGCCGCACGGAACCCGTGGTGACGTCGTCGAGCTCGAGCGCCGGCAGGCCGCCGCCCGAGGTCGAGCAACCGGCGGCGCTCAGCAGCGCAAGCGCCCCTGCCCCGGACAGGATGGCGCGGCGGGAAAGATGATGATCGGTTTCGATTGCGTCGCCATTTCGCGGCGGCGTCAGACCTTGCGGCAACTCACGCATATACCCAGACCCTACGCTGTCGGCGGGAAGCACGGTCCGGCCGGATAGCGGGCATTTTCCTCATTCATGGTTGATAAAGCGTGAAGACCTTGCACAGCCTGCATTTGCGCATGGCCTTGACGATGTTCGACCTTCTTGCCTGAACTTGAGCGCAGGCTGCTGCACAAAAAGACCTCGGTCGAGTCATATTCCCGGCGCCGGCGTCTCCTACTCCTCGAACCATCAGCGAGGGGCCTCCATGTGCAAGACCTTAAAAACCGACATCAAGCTTTTTGCCGCTGCCATTGTCGCGGCGGCTACCGTTCTCGGTGCCAATGTCAGCCTGGCCGATATCGTGAGCACGCTGAGCGGCGCGAACTGACACCGATCTGCCGCAGGCGCAGTTAGGGAAATCGCCTCTTTACATTCTCCCGGGCCTAAGGATTTATCCTCTTCTTTAAGCTCAAAGGAGACGAGCATGTCCTTCGAAAACTGGGCCGCCTTCGCTGCCGCATCGACGATCCTTCTCATCATTCCGGGACCGACCATCCTTCTCGTCGTGTCCTATGCGCTGGGCCAGGGCTGGCGTACCGCTCTGCCGATGGCCGTCGGCGTGGCGTTGGGGGATTTCACTGCGATGACGTTGTCGATGCTGGGTATCGGCGCGCTGCTGGCGGCTTCGGCGACCGTCTTCACCATCCTGAAGCTGATCGGCGCCGGTTATCTGATCTATCTTGGCGTGAAACTGTTTCGCGCCGGCGGCGCGTTGAAGGCCGAACCGCGCACCGACGCGGTCTCCTCGGCCAAGATGATGGCGCACGCCTGGCTCGTCACCGCGCTCAACCCGAAAAGCATCACGTTCTTCGTTGCCTTCCTGCCGCAGTTCCTCGACCGGCACGCCGATTTCTGGACGCAGATGCTGATCTTCGAGACGACCTTCCTGGCGCTCGCCTTCGCCAATGCCTTCGGCTATGCGCTGATCGCGGCACGCGCACGCAACGTGGTGCGCAATCCCAAGGCGATCCGCATCTTCAACCGCACCGGCGGTACGCTGCTGGTCGGCGCCGGCATCGCCACGGTGGCGATGCGTTCCAGCAATTAAGCTGTCTTTTTGATCATGATCCCGAAACTGGTTTTCGGGATCATGACCGGCCTTACCATTTGACGCTGAAGCCCAGATTGCCTTCGAGGATCCGACGCTTGTCGCCACCGAGATTGGTGGTGTAGTCGCCGGTGGCGAAGATGCTGACCTTGTCCGTCACCTTGGCAATCACGCCGCCGCCGAACTCGAACGAGGTCGATCTGCCCTCGGTCGAGATGTCGGTGGTGTCGAAATTGACATGGCTGGTGCCGCCGAAATCGTGCCAGATGTTGGCCTTGAGATACGGCTGCAGCGCCATGCCATTGATCGCTGTTTCGCCTTGCAGCCGTGCGCCGAGCCGGCCGGTCACGCTGCCGTCCGTATCGAAGGAAACCGAAGCAAAGCGGTCCGACGCATCGTCGAGCGACAATTGCTGCCAGACCAGTTGCGCCTGCGGTTCAAGCGTCCAGCCTTGCGCCAGCGCGATGGGATAGCCGCCTTCCAGCGAAGCGGTGACGCCGGTCCCGCCGACGTCGATGCCAATGTCGCGCGACGATGTTGCGTTGCCGCCGAAGAAGGTGGCCATGAGGACGCCGTCCAGGTACCAGCCACCCTGACCGATCCGGGTCCAGTAGCCGCCGACACTGGTGCCGTTGATATCCATGCTGCCGACGGACAGATTGTCCCTGCCCAGCGCCTGGCCGCGCACGTCGCCATTCATGCTGGCATAGGCGACGAACAGGCCGGCGCGATCGGTCTGGCCCGACGCGGTTTCGCGGCCGAACAGATCGAAGCCCGCCTGGAGGCCGAACAGGGTGCCGTCAAAGGACGGCGATACCGTTCCTGAATAGGCCATCTTGCTGTCCTGACCGAAGATGCGGCCCCAGACCGGCGACAGCTCGGTGTTCGACAACAGGCTCTGCTCGCCGCGCCGTTCGTGGAAGGTGCCGAGCGTCGTCATCGCCAGATGTTCGGCGACCGGCGGCAAGGCCGAATAGACCGGAACCTCGATGCGATAGAGCAGGATTTCCTCGCCCGCCGCCGGTGTCGGCAGGTCGGGCACCTCAGTTGGCACCACCGGCGGTGGCGGGGGCGGATCCGCCACTGGTGCCGGTGGTGGTGCCGGTGGTGTCGCGGGCGGCGGATCGGTCGGCACGACCGGCGGCGCCGTATCAACCGGATCGGGATCGCCGGGGGTGGATTCCGGCGGAGGCGGTGGCGCAGGGTCGATGGGCGGCGGCGGCGGCGGTTCGGCCGCCGGCGGCTCAGGTGCCGGCGGCGGAGCAGGTTCCAGCGCCGGCGGGGCTGCGGCCGGCGGGGCCGGCGTGTTCAGCGTCGAGCGCAGGTACCAGTTCTCCTCGCTGCCGGCGCTGACGCCGCCCTTGAACAGATAATATTCAAAGGCACCGGCAGCGACCGGGGCGTCGAGCGCGAATGTCGTGGCGCCCGAGGTGGCGCCGTTGATTGCCTGGATGACCATGATGCCGTCCTGCGTGGTCGCAGCCCCCGCGCCGCCGAGATTGACCACGGAGATGCCGGTCGAACCGGAAGCCGTTCCGCTCGACAGGACCAACTTGTCGGATGCGGAGGAATCGTCACCGAGCTCGGTCTGGATAAGCAGCAGGCCACCCAGGCCGACATAATTGCCCGAAATCGTCAGGCTGTCGGTGGCGCCGGTGCTGCCATTGGTCAGGTCGATGCGGCCGGCATTGGTGACCTGCGCCAGCTGGCCTGCCGTAAACGCCTGGATCGCCGCATTGAAGCCGCCGCCATAGAGCGTGCTTGCGGCATCGACACTGAGCGAACCGGTGCCGGTGCCGCTGTCGCCGAGCACCAGATTGCTGTCCATCGTCAGCTGGGTGTCATTGGTGGCGTCGATGCTTTCCCAGTTCTGGAGCCGGCTGCTGCCATCCAGTTTGACGTTGTCCAGGGTCAGCGCATCGGTGCCGGCACCACCTGATATGGCATCCGTGGCACCGAGATTGGCGTTGGTGAGGTTGCTGAGCCTGGCGGTGTCGTTATCGCCGCCGAGATCGACGGAACCATAGATGATGCCGCCACCGTTCCAGACGAAATTGTCGGCGCCAAAGCTCATCAGTATATCGCCACCGACCGTGCCGCCGGTGACCGTGACGCTGTCATTGCCGCCGCTGACGCTGATGTTGCCGCCGATGGTGCCGCCCGACAGGATGATCGTGTCCTTGTCGAAGCCGGTGACGAGGTTGCGGTCGATGGTGCCGCCTGACATGTTGAAATAGTTCTGATCGAGCTTCATGTTGACCCGGCCGATGCGGCCACCGGTCATCACGGCGTGGTCGCCATCGTCGAAGAAATCGACGATGCGTCCGCCGGTCATGGTGAAGGTGTCGAGGCCGTCGCCCTGGTTGAGCGAGCCGATCTGGCCGCCGCTCATGTTGAAGTCGTCGATGCCGGCGCCCTGCTGGACATTGCCGGCGACGGTGCCCGCGCCAATGGTGAAGAAATCCGTGCCGCCACCCTGATCGACGGCGCCGGTGATGGTTCCGGACTGCATGTCGATGCGGTCCGTGCCGACGCCAAAGGTCACATTGCCTGATATCTGCCCGGTGCCGCCGGCGGGAAAATTCAGCGTGTTGTCGCCGTCGAGATCGGTGAGGCTGCCGGCTGAGTCGCCGCTGTCACAGGTGTAGACGGTGTTTCCGGCGGATGGAGCCAGCACGCATGCGGCAAACGCGGCGGAGTTGGGCAGCAACGCAAAAGCTGTAGTTGAGAGGATGCTAATAAGCCACGGATGTAACGGATGCGGCTTTCGCCGTTGCGAAGCAATTGTCACCTGCGCATCCGCCGAACGACTGTTCGGAAGCGAGTTCTTCACATGCCGCATCGCGTCCCCTCTCGATTCGCGATTTCCAGCCCCCGCCAGCCGCCGCAATGAAGACACAATTCATTCAATTTTACAAAGCCTAATCTGCCCCGCATGGTTGCTAAACTGCAAAGACTACTGAAAGGTCTGGCGTAGCGCACGGTTGGCGTGTCCGTGGCCTATGCTTTAGGATCGCTTTGGGCCGAAGGATCAAGGGCCTGTCACGGGTCGATAAAGGACATCGCATGGCAATCAGGGACGCATTCGGCCTGGCACTTTCGGGCGCGACGGAGGCGGGATTCACGCCTTACAACCAGGCAGTGCGTGAACTGCAGTGCTTCATCGGCGATCCCGTAGCCTCCGTCGACCGGGCCATCGCGGAAGATCCCGGCTTCGTCATGGCCCATGTCTTCAAGGGATATCTCTTCGGCCTCGCCACCGAGCGGGAGGCGACGGCCGTGGCCAAGGCTTGCCATGAGGCCGCACTGCCGCTTGCCGCGACCACGCGCGAGCGGGCGCATGTCTCGGCCCTTGGCCATCTCGCCAGCGGGCGCTGGCATGAGGCCAGCCGCGTTCTCGAGGACATCACCATCGAGACCCCGCGCGACGGGCTGGCGCTGCAGGTCGGCCACCAGATCGATTTCTTCACCGGCAATGCCCGCATGCTGCGCGACCGCATCGCTCGTGCCCTGCCTTCGTGGCAAAGCGGCATGCCCGGCTACCACGCCATGCTCGGCATGCAGGCTTTCGGGCTGGAGGAAATGGGTGACTATGTCAGGGCCGAGCAGCTTGGCCGCGAGGCAGTCGACATCGAGCCGCGCGACGGCTGGGCGCAGCACGCCGTCGCCCATGTCATGGAGATGCAAAGCCGGCAAAGGGATGGCATTGCCTGGATGCGCGCCAATCCGGAAGCGTGGACACGGGAGAGCTTCCTGCAGGTCCACAATTGGTGGCACCTGGCGCTGTTCCACTATGATCTCGGCGAGACCGACGCGGTGCGGGCCCTCTATGACGGCCCTATCTACAGCGTGCAATCGACGATGGCGCTCAACATGGTCGATGCCTCGGCAATCCTGTGGCGGCTCCACCTCGGCGGCGTCGATGTCGGCGACCGCTGGGCGGCGCTCGCCGCCAACTGGGGCAAGGCGGGAGCGGGCCTTTATGCCTTCAACGACGCCCACGCGATGATGGCCTTCGTGGGTGCCGGGTTAGATGCGCCGGCCCTCGCCTTGCTCGAAGCTCAGCGCGAGGCCATGCGTGGCAGCGACGACAATGCGGCTTTCACGCGGGATGTCGGCCATCCGCTGACGCTCGCCATCAAGGCATTCGGTGAGGGCAGCTACGCCGAGACCGCGCGCCTGATCCGGCCGATCCGGGCGATCGCACATCGTTTCGGTGGCAGCCACGCCCAGCGCGACGTCATCGACCTGACGCTGATCGAGGCGGCCTTGCGCGCCGGTGAGGGTGCGCTGGCCAAGGCGCTCACGGCGGAGCGTTCGATGGCGCGGCCCGACAGTCCGCTGTCAGCGCTGTTTGTGCGACGCGCCGCCGATTTGTCGGAGAATTGACCCGAAGCGGATCTTGTTTTAAAAACTGGCCAAGCCAGATTTTTTCGAGACCCGAAAAAATTAACTGGCGTGGGAGGAAGACATGTATCTGGGCCTCGATCTCGGGACGTCGGGCGTCAAGGCGCTGCTGATCGATGCCGGGCAAACCGTCATCGGTTCCGGCCATGGTTCGCTTGATGTTTCACGGCCGCACCCCGGCTGGTCGGAACAGAATCCCGAGCACTGGATCCGGGCCTGCGAAGACGCAATCGCCGAGCTCAAATCCTCCCATCCGCATGAACTCGCGGCAGTCAAGGGCATTGGCCTGTCCGGCCAGATGCATGGCGCCACGCTGCTTGACGCCGCCGACAAGGTGCTGCGCCCCTGCATCCTGTGGAACGACACGCGCAGCCATGCCGAGGCCGCCGTCCTCGATGCCGATCCGCGTTTCCGCGCCCTGACCGGCAACATCGTCTTTCCCGGGTTCACCGCGCCGAAACTGGCCTGGGTGAAGAACAACGAGCCCGCTGTCTTCGCCAAGGTCGCAAAAGTGCTGCTGCCCAAGGATTTCCTGCGGCTCTGGCTTTCGGGCGAGCACATTTCGGAAATGTCGGATTCTGCCGGCACGTCCTGGCTCGATGTCGGCAAGCGGCGCTGGAGTGCGGATTTGCTCGCGGCGACATCGCTCGATGAAAAGCAGATGCCGTCGCTGGTCGAGGGTACGCAGAAGGCAGGCGCATTGCGCAGCGAATTGGCATCGAAGTGGGGCGTCCAGGCCGGCATTCCGATCGCCGGTGGCGCCGGCGACAACGCGGCCTCGGCCTGCGGCATGGGCACGGTTGGCGCCGGCCACGCTTTTGTTTCGCTCGGCACGTCGGGTGTGCTGTTTGCCGCCAACGCTTCCTACCTGCCCAACCCGGCTAGCGCGGTTCACACCTTCTGCCACGCGCTTCCGAACACGTGGCACCAGATGGGGGTCATCCTGTCGGCAACCGATTCGCTCAACTGGCTGTCGGAAATCACCGGGAAGAGCGCCGGCGAGTTGACCACTGAGCTCGGCGACACATTGAAGGCGCCGAGCGGCGTGTCCTTCCTGCCATACCTCTCGGGTGAGCGCACGCCCTACAATGATTCCGCCATTCGCGGCGCGTTCACCGGGCTGGCGCATCAATCGAGCCGTGCCGTGCTGACCCAGGCCGTGCTGGAGGGTGTAGCCTTTGCCTTCCGCGACAGCCTCGAAGCGCTGGCCACGGCCGGCACAGCCTTGACGCGGGTGACGGCGATCGGCGGCGGTTCGCGCTCACGCTACTGGTTGAAGGCGATTGCCACCGCGCTTCAACTGCCTGTCGACATTCCTGCCGACGGCGACTTCGGCGCCGCCTTTGGTGCCGCGCGGCTCGGCCTGATCGCGGCGACGGGCGCCGATCCGCTCGAAATCTGTACGGCCCCGAGGACGGACGCAACTATCGAACCGGATGCGGCGCTCGGCGGCGCCTATGCCGATGCCTATCAGCGCTACCGGGCGCTGTACCCGGCAATCAGGGTCGCCACGGCGTGAGCGGTCTTTCGCCCACGCCGCGGCTGTCCGGCTCACTGCGCCGGCACCTTGTCGAGAAAACCGGTGACGCTCTTGAGGCGGCCGTTCTCGATGATTCCGATGTCGGTACCTTCGATCACCGAAGGCGTCCCCTCAGGTCCGAGATTCCACGAGAAGCGGATCTTGTCGGCAAAACCGTCCGGCGTACCCTTCAGCGAGAACCGGAAACCGGCAAAGCGCTGCTGCACGCCGTCGATCAGAGCCGCGACGCCTTCATGGCCATCACCCTGCATGAGCGGATCGCGGTAGCTGACGTCTTCCGTGAAGGTCGCCTTGAGCAATTCGGCCCGGCGGCCGGCATCGCTTTCGTTCCAGGCGGTGATGTAGTTTTTAGCGATCTTGGTGAGGTCGGTCATGGTCTGTCTCCTTCGTTTGGTGGCTTTGACATGACCCTTTTCAACCAGCGCCGGCGTGAAACCAATTACGCCTGAGGTAATGGCGTCAGAACTTTGTGAGAGGACAGAAATCATGAGCAGTGGATTTTTCGGCGACATCCAGAAGATCAAATATGAAGGGCCGGATTCGACCAATCCGCTGGCCTATAGGTTCTACAATCCCGATGAGGTCGTCGCCGGCAAGCGGCTGGAAGATCATCTGCGCTTCGCCGTTGCCTACTGGCACTCCTTTGCCTGGCCGGGTGGCGATCCGTTCGGCGGCCAGACTTTCGACCGGCCGTGGTTTCCCAAGGCCGGCGGCGTCGACACGATGGAGCTGGCAAAACTGAAAGCAGACGTCGCCTTCGAGATGTTCTCGTTGCTCGGCGCGCCCTACTTCTGCTTCCACGACGCCGATGTACGGCCGGAAGGCAAGGATTTTTCCGAGAGTGCGGCGCGCCTCGATGAGATCGCCGACTACTTCGCGGGCAAGATGAAGCAGACCGGCGTCAAGCTGCTTTGGGGCACCGCCAATCTGTTCTCCAACCGCCGCTTCATGTCGGGCGCGGCCACCAATCCCGATCCGGATGTCTTTGCCTACGCGGCGGCGACGGTAAAAAGCTGTATCGACGTCACCAAGCGGCTGAAGGGCGAAAACTACGTGCTGTGGGGCGGGCGCGAAGGCTATGAGACCCTGCTCAACACCGACCTTGCGCGCGAGCAGGAACAGGCCGGCCGGTTCCTCAGCATGGTCGTCGACTACAAGCACAAGATCGGCTTCAAGGGCACGATCCTGATCGAGCCGAAGCCGCAGGAGCCAACCAAGCATCAGTACGATTACGATGTCGCCACGGTCTACGGCTTCCTCAAGCGCTTCGGGCTGGAGAAGGAGGTCAAGGTCAATATCGAGCAGGGCCACGCCATCCTGGCCGGCCATTCCTTCGAGCACGAACTGGCTCTGGCCAATGCGCTCGGCATTTTCGGTTCGATCGATATGAATCGCAACGACTACCAGTCGGGCTGGGACACCGACCAGTTCCCCAACAACGTGCCGGAAATGGCACTGGCCTACTACCAAGTCCTGCAGGCTGGCGGCTTCAAGACCGGCGGCACCAATTTCGACGCCAAGCTGCGCCGCCAGTCGCTCGATCCGCAGGACCTGCTGATCGGCCATATCGGCGGCATGGACTCTTGCGCTCGCGGCCTGAAAGCTGCGGCGCGCATGGTCGAGGACAAGGCACTGTCGGCGCCGCTGGCCGAACGCTATGCCGGCTGGAACACGGCCGAGGGCAAGGCGATGCTTGCCGGCAAGCGCACGCTTGAGGATATCGCCGAGCGTGTCGTCAAGAAGAAGATCGAGCCGCAGCCGAGGTCCGGCCGCCAGGAACTGCTGGAAAACATCGTCAACCGCTACGTGTAGGGCGAGCGCCGCTTCATCTTTGGACCGACATCCGGCGCCACTGGCTGAAAGCCGCCGCCATCGCCATCTGCTAGTCAGCCCACTTCGCGACAAGCTGCCGAGGATCGCACAGATCTTCGGCAGCCTGCGTGAGACCAGGACGCTACACGTGTCACCGAAAGAGGACCCGTGCGGCGGCATGTCGTCGTCCCAAATCGCTGTGCACTTTGGGCGACATGCATTGGCAGGAGACGGAAATGGCAGAGGATCGAATCATTGTGCGCCCGGCGCAGGCGAGCGATATTCCGGCGCTGAAGCAGGTGCTGCAGGAAACCTTCGAAGGCACCTGGCTGCCGAACATCACCGAAGCAGCCGCGCAACGCTATGTCGAGACGGATATTGGCGGGCGCTATGTCGACCAGAGCTGGCCTGAATTCGCCGTTGCCGAGATCGATGGCGAGGTCGCCGGCTTGATCCATTGGCGCGCGGATTTCATCGAGGCCCTGCACGTGATGGCATCCCGTCAAGGCCAAGGTGTCGGCCGCAAGCTGCTTTCCCATGCCGAACAGGCGGTCAGTGCGGCCGGATTGGCGCAGGCGCGGCTGGAGACCGACACGTTCAACCTGCCCGCACAAGCACTCTACAAAGCGGTCGGCTATATCGAGAAAAGCCGCTATCCCGATGACGAATGGGACAGTGGCTTCACCACGGTGCTGTTCGAAAAGCGGCTTTGAGCAATTCCAGGAAAAGTGGGTAACGGTTTCCCCGGGAAAAGCGTACAGCGCTTTGCCTTGGGAATTGCGCAATCCAACAATAGATTTCTCGTTGACCTGACCTGCCTGGGCGCAGGAACAGCTTTGCGCATGGCCCGGTCCAGCGACATGGTTTTGCCCTTCGACGCCCTTCAATGACCTCGCTCTTGCCTTCAAACTGCCGTCACGAATCTCGTATAAGAGTGGCTCGTGGCGGGAGAGGAAGAAGGAGGCGAACCGATATGCAGAACGAACGTGAAATCGACGCCCTGCTCTCACCTGGCGAGGCTGGATCGATCATCGACCGGCTGATGGCAATGCCGCATCCGAAGGACGGCACGCGCCGCTCGAACGAATGGGATCGCGCTGTGGCCAGCCGTTTCGAGACCCATCTTGCCAAGCAAATGCGCTCGCAGATCGACGGCGGCAGCGACCGTCAGAACGCTGCCTGATTCTATCATAGTCAGCCCCGGCGCAGCCTGACCGGCGCTTCGCCGAAAGCCCTTGAAAACGCTCTTGAAAACGCCGCGGCGGATGAGAATCCGGTCCGCCCGGCAATATCGGCCATGGCGATCCTTGTATCGACCACCAGCCGGCGCGCGGCGCCCAGGCGCAGCCTGAGATAATAGGCGCCCGGTGTCTCGCCGATCGATTTGCGAAAGATGCTCTCCAGCGTCCGTGCCGTCACGCCGGTGCGCTTGGCCACCGCTTCAATGGTCAGCGGCTGGTCTACATGCGCTTCCATCAGCCGGATCGCTTGCGCCAGCCGCGGATCGTAGCCATCGAGCCGGCCGAGCGAGACCAGCGGCTGTGCGTCGGTGGCGGCGCGCGCCTGGTCGTAGATGAAGACGCTGGCGACATCGAGCGCGACGGCCATGCCGAGCCTCGTGCGGATGAGATGCAGCATCAGGTCGAAGGTCGGCGACGCGCCGCCCGAGGTGAACACCGGCCCGTCGATGACATAACGGTCCGGACGCACGTCGACGCCGGGAAAGGCCGAGGAAAAATCCTCCATGTCTTCCCAGTGGGTGGTGGCGCTGCGTCCTTCCAGCAGGCCGGCGCGCGCCACCAGCCAGGTGCCGGCTTCGACACCGCCGCACGCGCGCGCCGTGCGTGCGGCCCGGCGCAGGCCGGACAACAGAGCCGATGTCGCATAGTTCTGGGTGCCGAAGCCGGCGACGACGACAAGAACGTCGGTCGACTCGCCCGCATCGAAGCGGCCGCCGACCGCCACCGGCAGGCCGCAAGTGGTGACTGGAGCCTCGCCGGTCACCGAAACCAGCTTGAAATCGAACAGGGTCTCGCCGGAGATGCGGTTGGCCGCGCGCAGTGGATCGACGGCGGATGCGACGCACATGATCGACGAACCGGAAAATACCAGCAGCGTCACCCTAAGCGGCGAGCGCTCGGCGCGAAAGATCGTTGGTTTTTCGCTTTTCGTCATGGAAGCTTCGTAAAACGCAAAACAGTTTCCGGCAAGTCGGGCATTGTTGAGGTCTATTTCTTTCGGAGGAGAGTTCCATGCCGCTTGCGATGAACCGTGAGGTCTTCATTACCTGTGCCGTGACCGGGTCCGGCGGGTCGCAGGACCGCAGCCCGCATGTGCCGCGCTCGCCCAAGCAGATCGCGGATTCCGCCATCGATGCGGCCAAGGCGGGCGCCGCCATCGTGCATTGCCATGTGCGCGATCCCGAGACCGGCAGGCCGAGGCGCGACGTGCATCTCTACCGCGAAGTGACCGAGCGCATCCGCGCGGCAGAAGTCGACGTCATCCTGAACCTGACCGCCGGCATGGGCGGCGACATGGTGTTCGGATCGCCGGAAGCGCCGCTGCCGCTCAACGAAAAAGGCACCGACATGGGCGGTGCCACCAACCGCATGGAACATGTGCGCCAATGCCTGCCGGAAATCTGCACGCTCGACTGCGGCACCATGAATTTCGCCGAGGCCGACTATGTCATGACCAACACGCCCGGCATGCTGCGCGCCATGGGCGGCATGATGACGGCGCTCGGCGTCAAGCCGGAGATCGAGGCTTTCGACACCGGCCATCTGTGGTTCGCCAAGCAGTTGGTCGAGGAAAAGGTGCTCAACCCGGATGCGCTGGTGCAGCTTTGCATGGGCGTGCCGTGGGGTGCGCCTGATGATCTCAACACCTTCATGGCCATGGTCAACAATGTGCCGTCGACCTGGAACTGGTCGGCCTTCGCCATCGGCCGCAACCAGATGGCCTATGCCGCGGCGGCGGTGCTGGCCGGCGGCAATGTCCGCGTCGGGCTGGAGGACAATCTGTGGCTCGACAAGGGCGTGCTGGCCACCAACGCACAGCTGGTCGAGCGCGCCGCCAGCATCGTCACCAATCTCGGCGCCAGAATCCTTGGACCGGAAGAGGTACGGCAGAAGCTCAACCTCACCAAGCGGGCGCCGATCGCGGCATAGATTATTCGTCGGGAGGGTCGGCATGACTACCGTAAAATTCACCGCGATGAAGGATGGCGACCGGGACGACTACGAGTTCCTGACCGCGCATGAAATCGACTATGCGGCCAGGACCGGCGAGCGGCTGGTCGACGCGCTGGTGCAGCTCGACGCGGGTCTTTCCGGCTACAAGATCACCCGGCTCGGCCATTCGCTGCAGGCAGCGACACGTGCCTGGCGCGACGGCGCAGACACCGACTGGATCGCTTGCGCGCTGCTGCACGACATCGGCGACATCTATGCGCCTTACAATCACGACGAATATGCCGCTTCGATCCTGAAACCTTTCGTGCGCGAGCAATGCACTTGGGTGGTGGAAAAGCATGGCGACTTCCAGCGGCTCTATTATGCCCATCATCTCGGCGGCAACCGCCACGCCCGCGACCGCTTTGCCGGCCATGCTTATTTCGACGATTGCGACCAGTTTTGCGAACGCTGGGACCAGTCCAGCTTCGACCCCGACTATGACACGCTGTCGATGGAATTCTTCCGGCCCTTCGTGCTCGAAGTCTTTGCCCGCAAGGCCTACGATCCCTCGGTGATCCGAGCCGGCGAGCGCGTACCCCTCATCGATCCCGCAACCGCCGCGACAAGAACCGGAGCTTCAGCATGAGCATCATCAACAAGGCAGCTGCCATCGGTGGCGGTGTGATCGGCGCCGGCTGGGTGGCGCGCCTGCTGCTCAACGGCATCGACGTGTCGATCTTCGATCCCGATCCCGAGGCGTCGCGCAAGGTCGGCGAAGTGATGAAGGGCGCGCGCCGCGCCTACAAGCAGATGGTGCCCGGCGGCCTGCCGAAAGAGGGCAAGCTGACCTTCGCCAAGACCATCGCCGAAGCGGTCGCCGATGCCGATTTCATCCAGGAGAGCGTGCCGGAGCGGCTCGACCTGAAACACCGCGTGCTGGCCGAGATCGACGCTCACGCGCCGGCCAACGCGATTGTCGGCTCCTCGACTTCCGGTATCAAGCCGACCGACATGCAGGTGGCGATGAAGAAGCATCCGGAGCGGCTGGTCGTCGGCCATCCGTTCAACCCGGTCTATCTCCTGCCGCTGGTGGAGATCGTCGGTGGCGAGCAGACCTTCCCCGAGGCGATCGAGGTCGCCAAGGAGATGTATGCCTCGATCGGCATGAAGCCTGTCGTCATCCGCAAGGAGATCGAGGCCTTCGTCGGCGACCGCCTGCTCGAAGCGGCATGGCGCGAGGCACTTTGGCTGATCAAGGACGGCATCTGCACGGTCGAGGAACTCGACGACATCATGCGCTATGGCTTCGGCCTGCGCTGGGCGCAGATGGGCATGTTCCAGGTCTATCGCGTCGCCGGCGGCGAGGCCGGCATGCGCCACTTCATGGCGCAGTTCGGGCCGTGCCTGAAATGGCCATGGACCAAGCTGATGGACGTGCCTGAGTTCAACGACGAACTGGTCGACCTGATCGCCACGCAGTCGGACGAACAGGCGCATGGGCTGTCGATCCGCGAGCTGGAAAAGATCCGCGACGACAATCTGGTCGCCATCATGGATGCGCTGTCGAAACAGAACAAAGGCAAGGGCTGGGGCGCCGGCGCGCTGCATAAGGACTATACCAGGCAGCTGGCCAAGCTGGCGGCGAAGAAGCCCATGGCCTCCAAGGCGGCCGAGAAGGCCAAAGCCTTGAAACCGGTCAAGAAAGCCGAAAAGCCGAAGAAAAAGACCGGCAAGAAGAAAGGCTGAGAGCATGGATTTCGGGCTGTCGGAGGAACAGAAGCTCATCGTCGAGACGACGCGCGCGTTCGTCGAGAACGAGCTTTACCCGCATGAGCGCGAGGTCGAGCGCACCGGCGTGCTGCGCCGCGACCTGATCGAGGAGATCAAGGTAAAGGCGATCGAGGCAGGGCTCTATGCCGCCAACATGCCGGCCGATGTCGGCGGAGCGGGCCTCGATACGGTGACCTGGCTGCTCTACGAGAAGGAACTCGGCCGCGCCAATTACGCGCTGCACTGGACCTGCGTGGCGCGCCCCTCCAACATCCTCCTGGCCGGCACGTCCGAGCAGCGCGAGAAATATCTGTTCCCCTGCATCCGTGGTGAGAAATGGGACTGCCTGGCCATGACCGAGCCGGGCGCCGGCTCCGATTTGCGTGGCATGAAGGCAACCGCCGTGCAGGACGGTGACGACTGGGTGCTGAACGGCACCAAGCATTTTATCTCCCACGCCGACCTCGCCGACTTTGCCATCGTTTTCATGGCCTCAGGCGAAGAGGATTCGCCGCGCGGCAAACGCAAGAAGATCACCGCCTTCTTCGTCGATAAGGGCACCAAAGGCTTCACCGTCCGTGACGGCTACCGCAACGTCTCGCATCGCGGCTACACCAACGCCATCCTCGAATTCGACGATTGCCGGCTTCCCGCCGCCCAGGTGTTGGGCGAAGTCCATAAGGGGTTCGACGTCGCCAATTCCTGGCTCGGCGCCACCCGGCTGCAGGTCGGCGCCACCTGCCTCGGTCGCGCCGAGCGTGCGCTTGGCCATGCCGTCGAATACGCCGCGCAACGCCAGCAGTTCGGCCAGCAGATCGGCAAGTTCCAGGGCGTATCGTTCAAGCTTGCCGACATGGCGACCGAATTGAAGGCCGCCGACCTGATGGTGTTCGAAGCCGGCTGGAAGTACGATCAGGGCACCGTCACCGACCAGGACATGGCCATGGCCAAGCTGAAAGCCACCGAAATGCTCGCATACGTCGCCGATGAAGCGATCCAGATCCATGGCGGCATGGGGCTGATGGACGATCTGCCGCTGGAGCGCATCTGGCGCGACGCGCGCGTCGAGCGCATCTGGGAAGGCACATCCGAGATCCAGCGCCACATCATTTCAAGGGCGCTGCTGCGCCCGTTCGGGGCATAACATATGCATAAACTGGAGCGTCTCCTGCGGCCTAAATCGATCGCCGTCTTCGGCGGCGCGCAGGCCGCAGCCGTCGTCGCGCAATCGATCAAGATGGGTTTTGCCGGCGAGATCTGGCCGGTGCATCCGACCAAGGACGAGGTTGCCGGTCGCAAGGCCTATCGTTCGGTGGCTGACCTGCCCGGCGCGCCGGATGCTGCCTTTGTCGGCGTCAACCGGCATTTGACCATCGAGGTGATCAAGGCGCTGGCCGAACGCAGCGCCGGCGGCGCCGTCTGCTTTGCCGCCGGCTTTCTCGAAACCGAGGCCTATGACGATGATGGCGAGCGGCTGCAGGCCGAGCTGGTCGCGGCGGCCGGCCAGATGCCGATCATCGGGCCGAATTGCTACGGCCTGATCAATTATGCCGACGGCGCGCTGCTGTGGCCCGACCAGCATGGCGGCATAAGACTGGCCGAGGGCGGCAAGGGCGTCGCCATCATCACCCAGTCCTCCAACATCGCCATCAACATGACCATGCAGAAGCGCGGCCTGCCGATCGCCTTCCTGATGACCGCCGGCAACCAGGCGCAGACCGGCCTATCCGAAATGGCGCTCGGCCTGATCGAGGATGAGCGCGTCACGTCGCTCGGCCTGCACATCGAGGCCTTCGATTCGGTAGCCGGCTTCGAACGGCTGGCGGCACGAGCCCGCGAGCTGAAGAAGCCGATCATCGCCATGAAGGTCGGCCGTTCCGAACAGGCCAGGCAAGCGACTGTCTCGCATACCGCGTCGCTCGCCGGCTCGGACGCGGCCTCGGGTGCGTTCCTGCGGCGGCTCGGCATTGCGCGTGTCGATTCGATCCCCGCCTTCATCGAGGCGCTGAAGCTGCTGCACATCACCGGACCTTTGCCCGGCTATAGGCTGTCGTCGATGAGCTGCTCCGGCGGCGAGGCCTCCGTCATGGCCGACAGCGCCGAAGGCCGCTGGGTCAATTTCCCTGTGCTGACCGACAGCCATCGCGCCCATGTCAAATCGACGCTCGGGCCGCTGGTCGCGGTCGCCAATCCCTTGGACTATCACACCTTCATCTGGAACAACGAGCCGGCGATGACCGCCACCTTCACCGCCATGGTGTCGGGCGGTTTCGACCTCAACATGCTGGTGCTCGATTTTCCGCGACCCGACCGCTGCTCGGTCACCGACTGGTGGGCGACGTTGCGCGCTTTCGAATCGGCGCTCAAGACCAACAAGGCGCATGGTGCGATCGTCTCCTCGCTGCCGGAGAACCTGCCGGAGGAATACACCGCCGAACTGATGGCGCGCGGCATGGTGCCGTTGTTCGGCATTTCGGAAGCGATGGATGCAGCCGGCGCAGCAGCCTTCATCGGCTGGGCTTGGGCTGAACCGCAGGCGCAGCCGATCGACACGTCGGCCTCCGGCGCCTCTGGCGGGGACCACGTCACGCCCGACGAAGCCGAGGCGAAGTCACGGCTGATCAAAGCCGGCCTGCCGGTGCCGAAGGGCGAGCGCGCCGCCAATGCCGTCGAAGCGGTGATTTCGTCGATGGCGCTCGGCTTTCCCGTCGCGTTGAAGGCGCTCGGCGTCACCCACAAATCCGAAGTTGGCGCTGTCAGGCTCAATCTCAGGGATGCCGAATCCGTCAGCACCGCAGCGCATGACCTGTTGCCGCTCGGCACCGGGCTCTATGTCGAGCGCATGGTGCGCGACGGTGTTGCCGAACTCATCGTCGGCTTCACCCGCGATCCGATGTTCGGCGCGGTGATGACGCTCGGCACTGGTGGCGTGCTGGTCGAGCTGTTGCGCGACAGCGTCACGCTGATGCTGCCGGCGACCCGCGACGATATCGAGGCGGCGCTGCGCGGCCTGAAACTGTTCCCGCTGCTCGAAGGCTATCGCGGCCGGCCGAAGGCCGATGTCGCGGCTGCCATCGATGCTATCTCTGGCATTGCCGCCTTCGTGCAGCAGAATGCCGGTGAGATCGAGGAACTGGACATCAACCCGCTGATCGTCTGTGCAGAGGGCAAGGGCGCCTGGATCGCCGACGCGCTGCTGGTGCTGGGAGAGAACAAGAATGTCTGACGTCATTTCGACCCGCCGCGAGGGCACCATCCTCGAAGTCACCCTCGACCGGCCCAAGGCCAACGCCATCGACCTGAAGACCTCGCGGCTGATGGGCGAGACCTTCAAGGCGTTCCGAGACGATCCGGAATTGCGCGTCGCCATCGTCAAGACCGCTGGCGACAAGTTCTTCTGCGCGGGCTGGGACCTCAAAGCAGCTGCCGGCGGCGATGCGGTCGACGGCGACTATGGCGTCGGCGGCTTTGCCGGCCTGCAGGAGCTGCGCGACCTCAACAAGCCGATCATCGCGTGCGTCAACGGCATGGCGGTCGGCGGCGGCTTCGAGCTGGCGCTGTCCTGCGACCTCATCTACGCCTCCGATCATTCCTCCTTCGCGCTGCCCGAGATCCGAGCCGGCACGCTGGCCGACGCGGCGACGATCAAGCTGCCGAAGCGCATCCCCTACCATGTCGCCATGGACCTTCTGCTCACCGGCCGCTGGATGGATGTCGCTGAAGCGCATCGCTGGGGCTTGGTCAACGAAGTGCTGCCCAAGGAAAAGCTGGAAGATCGCGTCTGGGAGATCGCCCGGCTGCTCGCAGGCGGCCCACCGCTGGTGTTTGCCGCGATCAAGGAGACGGCGCGCGTGGCCGAGGCGCTGACCTTCCAGGACGCCATGAACAAGGTGACCCGCCGGCAATTGCCGACGGTCGATGCGCTCTATGGCTCCGAGGACAATATGGAGGGTTTTCGGGCTTTTGCGGAGAAGCGTGAGCCGGTGTGGAAGGGGAAGTAAGGATTGTTGCCGAAATGACGGCGCTCACCCCCCTCTGTCCTGCCGGACATCTCCCCCTCAAGGGAGGAGATTGGCAGCTTCGATCTCTGCACTCTTCTTGCGACGCAGAAGGTTGGCGAAAGCCTTCGCAACATCCGATCTCCCCCCTTGAGGGGGAGATGTCCGGCAGGACAGAGGGGGGCGCCCAGGCTCAGCCTTGGCCGCCTCTCCAGCACCCATGACCGACTACATCAAGCTCATCGATGCCGAGACCTGGGCCTTCATCGAGCGGACCAATTCCTATTACCCGCCCGATACGATCGACTACACGATCGCGCAGCAGCGCGAGATTTACGACCGCATGTGCCGGGAATTCTTTGCCGGCTACCCCGAGGGCGTCGCTGTCGAAACCTCCGCCATTGCAACGCCGACGCATGACATCCCGATCCGCATCTACCGAAGCACACTTCAGGAAGCCGTGACGGTGCTCTATGTCCATGGCGGTGGCTTCATCCTTGGTGGGCTGGACAGCCACGACGATGTTTGCGCGGAGCTGTGCTCGCGCACAGGCTATGAGGTGGTCTCCGTAGATTACCGGCTGGCGCCGGAACATTTGCATCCAGCCGCCTTTGACGATGCCATGAGCGCCTTCGAATGGGCCGCCGCCAATCGCGATCATCCTATCGTGCTCTGCGGCGACAGCGCCGGCGGCAATCTCTGCGCCGCCGTCAGTCACGCCACGCGCGGCCATTCGAAAAGGCCGGTCGGCCAGGTGCTGATCTATCCCGGCCTCGGCGGAGACCGCTCGAAAGGCTCCTATGTCAAGCACGCCGAAGCGCCGATGCTGACCGTGCGCGATCTCGAATTCTACAAGCACATTCGCACTGGAGGGCAAGACCGTAGCGGCGATGCGACGCTGGCCCCGCTTGCCGACACCGATTTCTCCAACTTGCCGCCGACAGTGCTGATCACCGCCGAATGCGACCCGCTGTCATCGGATGGCGAGACCTATCGCGACCTGATCATCACGGCAGGTGGCCACGCGACGTGGTTCGAGGAGCCGGGATTGGTTCACGGCTATCTCAGAGCCCGGCACACGGTTGGCCGCGCCCGCACCAGCTTCACCCGGATCGTCGATGCGGTGACCGCGCTTGGACGGGGCGGCTGGCGCTGGTGATCGCGGCAAAACTCTGAGGACCAAGTGGCGCCCCTTCACGCCACCGAGGCAGCCGCTGCCCGGCCGGCGCTGCGGCCGGAAAAGATGCAGCCGCCGAGGAAGGTGCCTTCGAGCGCCGCATAGCCATGCACGCCGCCGCCGCCGAAACCGGCGGCTTCGCCGACGGCATAGAGCCCGGCGACCGGCTGCCCATCTGCCCCCAGCACGCGGCTGTCGAGATCGGTCTGCAGGCCGCCCAGCGTCTTGCGGGTCAGGATGTTAAGCCGCACCGCGATCAGCGGGCCATTTGCCGGATCGAGCATCTTGTGCGGCTTGGCCGTGCGGATCAGCCGGTCGCCGAGATAGGCGCGCGCGCCGCGCAGAGCGGTGATCTGCATATCCTTGGAGAACGGGTTGTCGAGCTGCCTATCGCGGGCGCGGATCTCGCGCTCGACTTGAGCCACCTCAAGCAGCGCCTCGCCGCCGGCCAGCGCGTTCATGCGCGCGACCAGCGCCGGCAAATCGGCCTCGACGATGAAGTCCTCGCCCTTTTCCATGAACGCCTTGACGGGGCCCGGAATGCCCGATGTGGCGCGGCCGAGCACCTGGCGCCAGCTCTTGCCGGTCAGATCGGGGTTCTGCTCGGAGCCCGACAGCGCGAACTCCTTCTGGATGATCTTCTTGGTCAGGATGAACCAGGAATAGTCGAAGCCGGTGCTCATGATGTGGGAGAGCGTGCCCAGAGTGTCGAAGCCGGGATAGAGCGGCACCGGCAGGCGCTTGCCGCGCGCATCCAGCCACAGCGATGATGGGCCGGGCAGGATGCGTATCGCATGGTCGGTCCAGATCGGCGCCCAGTTCTTGATGCCCTCGACATAGTGCCACATGCGGTCGCGGTTGATGATCGAACCGCCGGCCTGTTCCGTGATCGCCAGCATGCGGCCGTCGACATGGTCGGGCACGCCGGTGATCATGCGCTTGGGCGCCGCGCCCAGCCGCTGCGGCCAGTTTTCCCGTACAAGCTGATGGTTGGCGCCGATGCCGCCGGAAGCGACGATCACGGCTTGCGCGCGAAGCTCGAAATCTCCTGATATTTCGCGCGAACTCTTGTGGCCGCGCTCGGCGGTGCTCGGTTGCAGGATGTCGCCGCGCACCCCGTCGACAGTCGCACCCGTGCGGGTCAATTCATCGACCCGGTGGCGGAATTTGAAACTGATCAGTCCGCGCTTCTGCGCCTCGCGCACGCGCTGTACGAAAGGTTCGAGAACGCCGGGGCCCGTGCCCCAGGTGATGTGGAAGCGCGGCACCGAATTGCCGTGGCCGATGGCATTGCCGCCGCCACGCTCGGCCCAGCCGACCACGGGAAAGAATTTCAGGCCGCGCTGTATCAGCCAGGAGCGTTTTTCGCCGGCGGCAAAGCCGACATAGGCTTCCGCCCATTTGCGCGGCCAGAAATCCTCGGGCCGATCGAAAGCCGCGGTGCCCAGCCAGTCTTCCAGCGCCAGGTCATGCGAATCGCGGATGCGCATGCGCCGCTGCTCGGGCGAATCGACGAGGAAAAGGCCGCCGAACGACCAGAATGCCTGGCCGCCGAGCGACTGCTCCGGCTCCTGGTCGACGATGATGATTTTTTTGCCGGCCTCGGCGAGCTCGGCGGCGGCAACCAGCCCTGCAAGGCCGGCGCCGACAATGATCACGTCCGCATCGTCAGCCATTTTTCCTCCCAGAATTAGCCGGCTATTTCAATGCAACGAATTCAGACGGTCTCCCAGCCTTCTTTGCCGCCGGCGCGGAAGATGGCGTCGATGACTTTCTGATTGAGCACCGATTCCTCCAGCGTGAAGACGCGCTCCTTGCCGCCCTGTGCCGCACGCGCGAAGGTCTCGACCTCCAGCCGGTACTGCTGCGTGCCGGGAAAGCGGAAAACCTGCGCCTCGGTGTGGTTCTGGTTGTGCAGTTCGACGCGGTGGTGGTCGTAGAGCCCGGCATTGAAAGGCGAGAACAACTCGATGAAACCCTTCTCGCCGTGGAACACCATCACCTGGCGCGCCGCCATCTGCGTCGACAGATAGAACGACAGCTCGAAGTCACCGAAATCGGCACGGATCGAGGAGTAGATGTCGGTGCCGAATGTCTTGTCGCGCTCGATCCTCGCCTGCACGCGCAGCGGCTCCTTGCCGGTGGAAAAGCGCGTCGACACGGTCGGGTAAACGCCGATGTCGGGCAGCGCGCCGCCGCCGAGGTCGAGCTGGTTGCGCATGTTGCTGGGGTCGACGTTGTAGTAGGAGAACGCGCCCTGCACATGGCGCAGCCGGCCGATGGCGCCGCTGGCGATGAGCTCGCGCACCTTGATCCATTGCGGGTGGTAGATGACCATGAAGGCTTCGCAGACCAGCACCTTTTTCTGGTCGCGCAGCTTGATCAGCGGCAGGATGTCCTTGGCGTCGAGCGCCAGCGGCTTTTCGACCAGCACATGCTTGCCGGCTTCGATGGCCTTGGCCGCCCACTCGACATGCTGCGAGGTCGGCAGCGGGATGTAGACGCCGTCGACCTCGTTGGAGGCAAGCAGTTCCTCATAGGAGCCGAAGGCATGCCGCGCACCGAAGCGATCGGCCAGCGCCTTGGCCTTGGACAGGTCGCGGCTGGCGATCGCCGACAGCACGCTATTCTCCGCCTCGACCATCGCCGGCAACAAATGCTCGCGGCCGATCTTGGCCGTCGACAACACACCCCATCGGAACATCAGGCTTCTCCATCACGATTACAGGCGACGAGGTTTGCCCGAAATCGCCGGAAAAGCCAATGACGAGGTCAGCCCCTTTTGCCGGTCAGCGTCATGTCGAAGTCGACGATGTTGGAATAGATCGGCGTGCCGACATCCATGCCGTAGCGCGACCTCAGCACCTTGCCGGTGACATGGAATTTGATCATGCCGGCCTTGAGACCGCCGAGCTCGGCCGTGAATTTTTCCGGGAACGTCTTGCCGCGCGCCGTCAGCCGGCCGCTGACCAGAGCCGTGGTGTCGCTGGTTCGGGTCACGCTGGTAGAGCGGAACTGGATTTCCGGGCTGTTGGCGGCATCAAACACCGCGTCGGAGCGCAGGAAGGCATCGATACGGCCCTGGCCGGTGCCGACGCTTTCGGGAAAAATGGTGAAATTGACAGCTGAGCGCCCGACATCGCTGTTGTCGATGCGGATCGAGCCCTTGAAGCGGGCGAAGGTGCCATTGAGGCCGCCGCCGCCGACCTTGCCGATGGAGAAGCGGATGCTGGAGCTGGCCGGGCTGATCGAATAGCTGCCGGCGGCGTCACCCAGCGCGACGGCCGCAGAAACAGGCATGGCAAGGCAAGCGGCGACCGCCGCAAATCCGAGGATGCGCGTGTACATGGGGATGTTCCTTGTTGGAGGCAGCGCATTTCTTGCGCCCTCACTCCATGAACGAATGAACCGCTCGCTCTATTCCGAATCTGACGAAGGCGTGACCATGCGCGTGAGCACGCCATCCCTGAGCTGGAAATGATGCCGCAGCGCCGCCGCGACGTGGAGAGCCACAAGCGTCATGCCGGCATAGGCGAGATACCAATGTGCCGCCGCCCAGAAGCTCTCGGCACCATCCGATTCGGCCAGCGGCAGGTTCGGCATGACGAACAGGTTGAACGGCAGGCTGGGGATCTCCAGCATCGAGACCGACACCAGCGCCCAGCCGGACAAGGGCAAGGCAAGCTGAAACGCGTAGAGCGCAAGATGGGCCAACGGTGCTGCCCGACGCTCCAGGGTTCCGACCGAGCGCGGCAGCGCCGGCGTTGCATTGCCAAGACGCCAAGCGATGCGCAGCAACACAAGCCCGAGCAGCAGGAAGCCGAAAGATTTGTGCAGTTGGATCAGCTCGAAGGCGGTGCGCTGGCTGGTCAACCGCACCATGACGAAGCCGAGCCCGAACTGGCCGATGAAAATGAGCGCAATCAGCCAGTGGAGAAGGATCGCGCCCCAGCCATAGCGGGTGGCGCTGTTGGTGATCGATGTTTGCATGGGGAGTGAACGAATGTTGGTTCGGCTTTCTTCCAGCGCGCTTCACCCTCCCCCTTGTGGGGAGGGTCGCGCAGCAAATGCCGCGAAGCGGCTTCTGCGAAGCGGGGTGGGGGTCTCGTAGGGCGCTACCCACCCCGTCCCTCAGCCGACCTACCGGGGCGAGCCGCCGATCTCGCCCGTCCTTCGGACTCCCATCAGGGCCCTCCGGAGGGAGACGAAAGGCGCGAGTTCGCCGAGCCTGACTCCCTTCCTCTCCCTCCGGAGGGGGGAGAGGAAGGCGCGAGCTTATCACAGCCGGTGCCCTTCCTCTCCCTCCGGAGGGCCACAAGGGGAGGGGCGAGCCCGCTCTATCCACTCACCTTGAAGAAATCGACAAACGCCCGGAGCGCCGGGCGCATTTGCCGGCGGCTCGGATAATAGACGAAGAAGCCGTCGAAGGAGGGGCACCAGTCCTCCAGCACACGGATCAGCCTGCCGTCGGCGAGCGGCGCGCGGACATAATCCTCAAAGACGAAGGCGAGCCCAGCGCCGTCGACCGCCGCCTGGGCGATCAAGTGGTCCTCGTCGAGGATCAGCGGTCCCTCCACCGCCATCTCGATCGCCTCGCGGCCTTTCTCGAACTCCCAGCGGTAGAGGATGCCGCTGGAGAAGCGGAAGCGGATGCAGCGGTGGTCAGCCAGGTCGCGCGGGTGACGCGGCTTGGGGTTGACCTCGAAATAGACCGGGGCGCCGACCACCGCGCCGCGAAGGTCCGGCCCGATGCGCACCGCGATCATGTCGCGCTGCAGGCTCTCGCCTAACCTGACGCCAGCATCGAAGCCCCCTTCCACCACGTCAGTGAAACGGTCCTCGATGACGATCTCCAGCACGATATCGGGATAGGTCGACGCAAAGGCGCCCAACCGTGGCGTCAGCGCCAAATGGGCTGCGGTGCGCGGCACGGTCAGGCGCAGATTGCCGGCCGGCCGGTCGCGCGTCTCGATTGCCGTCTCCAGCGCCAGATCGATCTCCGACAGCGCCGGTCGCAGCCGTTCCAGCAACTGCGCACCTTCTTCGGTCGGCGCGACGCTGCGTGTGCTGCGCGACAGCAGCCGAACGCCAAGCCGCGCCTCTAGGCTGGACACCGCATGGCTGACCGCCGAAGGCGCGATGGCCAATTCCCTGGCCGCGCCGCGAAAGCTGCCGCATTGGGCAACGGTTGCCAGCACGGCCAGTTGGGAAAGATGCGCGCGATTCATTGATCTATCTTTTAGAACAGCCCGTGCAAATGAGAGCCGATTATCGAACACAAGGCAAGGCGCTATTTCTGCCGCATCGCAACAAGGAGACGCGTTATGCAAACCCGCAAGCTAGGAACTGAATTGAACGTCTATCCCGTCGGCCTCGGCTGCATGGGCATGAGCTTCGCCTATGGCGGCCAGGCGGAAGCCGACGCAATCGCCACGCTGCACCGCGCCATCGATATCGGCGTCAATTTCTTCGACACGGCGGAGGTCTATGGCCCGTTCGAGAACGAGATCCTGCTCGGCAAAGCGCTGAAGTCCGCGCGTGACAAGGTGACGATCGCGACAAAATTCGGCTTCAGGATTTTGGAGGAAGGTACAGGCCTCGACCGCATGGCCGGCGTCGACAGCCGCCCCGAGCACGTCAAGGCGGTCGCCGAGGCGTCGCTGAAGCGGCTCGGCACGGATGTGATCGACCTCTACTACCAGCACCGTGTCGACCCCAACGTGCCGATCGAGGACACGGTCGGTGCCATGGCCGAGTTGGTGCGCGAGGGCAAGGTGCGCGCGCTCGGCCTGTCGGAGGCGAGTGCGGCGACCATCCGCCGGGCCCATGCCGTGCATCCAATTGCTGCCGTGCAGAGCGAATATTCGCTGTGGAGCCGCGACCCGGAAGACGAGGTGTTCGCCGTCTGCCGCGAACTCGGCATCGGTTTTGTTCCCTACAGCCCGCTCGGCCGTGGCCTGCTGACCGGCACGATCGCCAAGCCCGAGGCGCTGAGCGACGACGACTGGCGCCGGACCTTGCCGCGCTTCCAGGCCGAGGCGATGGAAGCCAACGCCGCTGTCATCGCGACGCTGGAAAAGCTGGCAGCTGAAAAGGGGGTAACTTCGGCCCAACTGGCGCTGGCCTGGGTGCTGCACCAGGGCGATTTCATCGTGCCGATCCCCGGCGCGAGAAGGATACGCCATCTGGAGCAGAATGCGGCGGCTGCCGGGATCGCGCTGAGCGCGGTCGAGGTGCAGGCGATTGGTGACGCGCTGTCGCCCGACAAGGTGGTCGGTAGGCGCTATGCGGAGAAGGAGCTGACGCTGGTCAATGGTTGAAAACTGGTGAGTAATCGGAAGGGGCGCCGCGCGCCCCTTTTTCGTACGCAGCGCGGTGCAGAAGGTGGGGACGCTGACGTGAAGCGCCCCCCCTCTGCCCTGCCGACATTTTTACCAAGGCTCGACACTAATCTCCGGCCAATTCTCCCTTGCACGCTTACCCTTCGCCTCATGCGTGCGCTGATTGTCCATCACCCGGTTCGGCGTGATGCGAAACGAGAAAATGTCGTCAAGACCAAACGGTGCCACGATCTCGAGCTGCCCGTCAGCGTCGTATCGAACCCCGACGGCGTGCGTCTTCGAGGCAAAATGGCTGACGGATTCGCTGGCGCTCGAATAGCGCGGGCACGGCCGTCCGAACTTCTGCGGATACCACAGATGCACCCGCGCCTGGTTGCGCACCTCGACCGGCAACGCCAGCCCCTCGAAATGCTTCTCCGCCCGGCGGATCACCGCGTCCTCGGCCTCATAGGACAGGTCGCTGTCATCGAAGTAGAAAAGATCAACATCCTTGATGCCGTAGCCCGACGGTTTGCCGGTCAGGTGGTTCCAGATGCTGTTGTAGAGAGCGCCGGATACCACCAGCCAGTCCGGCAGGTCGAGCGTGCGAGCCCGCGCCACCGCGTCGCATAACAGCGGGTCGGCAGACACGATGGCGAGAAACGCCGCGCGCTGTTCTTCAAGGGGAAGGCCGGAATACCGCAGATGGTCCATCGCCCTTTGGAGGGCGATTCGCCATCTGCTCGCAAGTTTTTTAGCCCCGCAGAACGCCCCCGGTCTGCTTGCCGACATTCTCGATGATGCGCTTGGCCAGTGCCTCGAAATCCTCGTCGGTGAGCGTCTTTTCGACCGGCTGGATCGACACTTCGATGGCAATCGATTTTTTGCCCTCGCCCAGCGAAGCGCCTTCGAAAATATCGAAGACCGAGACGGCGGTGATGAGCTTCTTGTCGGCGGCGAGCGCTGCGCGCACCAGCGTGCCGGCCTCGACCGACTTGTCGACGACGAAAGCGAAATCGCGCTTGACCGCCTGGAAGGGCGACAGTTCCAGTTTCGGCTTGGTTTTCGTCGGCTTGGCCTTCGGTTCAGGCACGCCATCGACGAAGACCTCGAAGCCGCACAGCGGGCCGGAAACATCGAGGCCCTCCAGCGTCTTCGGATGGAATTCACCGAAAGTGCCGAGTACGGTTTTCGGGCCGAGCTTGATCGTGCCGGAACGGCCGGGATGATACCAGGCCGGGCCGCCGGCCTCGATCTGCAGCCGGTCGACAGGCGCACCGCAGGCTTCAAGTGCGGCGATCGCATCGGCCTTGGCGTCGAACACGCCGACTGGACCGGAATTGCCGGCCCAGTTGCGGCCGGAACCGTCGAGCTTGGCGGTGCCGCGGCGCACGCCGGCGGCGACGCGCCGCTGCTGGTCGGCGCCGTCGCCCTCATAAGTGCCCGACACTTCGAACAGCGCCACGTCGCCAATACCCTTGTCGGCGTTGCGCTGGGCAGCCGCGATCAGCCCCGGCAGCAGCGAGGGCCGCATGTCGGACATATCGGCGGCGATCGGGTTGGCAAGCTTCAGCGCGGTCTGGCCGCCGCCGAACAGCTCGGCATGCTTGGCCGGAATGAACGACCAGGTAACGGCTTCCATCATGCCGCGCACGGCAAGCGCGCGCTTGGCCGTGCGGGTACGGACCTGCAGCGTGGTGAGGATCTTTGCATTGACCGCGTCATGCGCACCGAGCGGCTGCGGCGCGATGTTGTCGACACCGTGGATGCGCATGACCTCCTCGACCAGGTCTGCCTTGCCATCGACGTCGGGGCGCCAGGACGGCACGGCGACATCGACGACATCGCCCGAGCCCTCCGGCTTGAAGCCGAGGCGCGACAGGATGTCGAGGCTTTCCGCGCTGGGAACCTCGATGCCGGTCAGCCGCTTCACTTCCGAAAGCGGGAAGGAAACGATCTTCGGCCTGTGACCGGCATAACCGACGACCTCCATTTCGGTCGGCGTGCCGCCGCAGAAATCGAGCACCAGTTTCGTCGCCAGTTCGACGCCCGGAACCATGAATTCGGGGTCGACGCCGCGCTCGAAACGGTAGCGCGCGTCGGTAATGATGCCGAGCGTGCGGCCGGTGCGCGCCGTGGTGATCGGATCCCAAAGCGCGGATTCGATCAGCACATCTGAGGTGTTCTCGTCGCAGCCCGAATGCTCGCCGCCCATGACGCCGGCGATCGACTCGACGCCGTTGTCATCTGCGATGACGCACATTTCCGGCGTCAGCGTGTATTCGCGGCCGTCGAGCGCCTGCACCTTTTCACCATCGCGCGCGCGGCGCACGACGAGATTGCCGGCAACCTTGCTGGCGTCGAACACATGCAGCGGGCGGCCGCGGTCGAAGGTGACGTAGTTGGTGATGTCGACCAGTGCGCTGATGGGTCTCAGCCCAATGGCGATCAGCCGCTGCTGCAGCCATTTTGGCGAGGGTCCATTCTTGACGCCCTTGACCAAGTTGAGCGCGAAGCCGGGGCAAAGCTCCGGCGCTTCGATCGTCACCTTGACCGGACACATGCCATTGCCGACATGCGGCATGATGGCGCCGCCGACGAGGCGGCCAAGCCCGCTCGCCGCCAGATCCCTGGCGATGCCGTAGACGCTGGTGGCATCCGGCCGGTTCGGCGTCAAGTTGATCTCGATGACCGGATCGTCGATGTGCGCATAGGCGGCGAAGCTGGTGCCGACCGGCGCATCCTCAGGCAGGTCGATGATGCCATTGTGTTCGTCGGACAGCTCCAGCTCGCGCTCGGAACACATCATGCCGTGGCTTTCGACGCCCCTGATCTTGCCGACCGTCAGCGTTACGTCGATGCCGGGCACATAGGTGCCGGGCGCGGCAAAGGCGCCGATCAGGCCCGCGCGAGCGTTTGGCGCGCCGCAAACGACCTGCACCGGTGGCTTGCCGTCGCCGGTGTCGACGGTCAGCACGCGCAGCCGGTCGGCATCGGGATGCTGAACCGCCGTCAGCACCCTGGCGATGACGAATGGTTTCAGGCTCGACTTGTCGTCGACATGCTCGACTTCGAGACCGATCGAGGTCAGCCGCTCGACGATCTCGTCGAGCGTGGCGTCGGTCTCGAGGTGGTCCTTGAGCCAGGAGAGGGTGAATTTCATGGGACTGTTCCGTCTGGTCTTTTGACGCTTGATTTCAGATGTCTCGGCAGGTCGTCGGACATATGCAGGAAGGCAAGCTGCTCGCCGATATAGGCATGCAGCGTCGGCTGGAAATCGGCCGGCATGTCCATGGCGCCGAGCATGAAGTAGATGTCTTCTTCCAGCCGCTCGTCGACATAGGCGATGGGTGAGCCGCAGGTGCCGCAGAAAGAGCGCGTCACCGGGCCGTTCTCATACATCTTCAGCGCCTTGCCGGTGAACGCGACCTGATCGACCAGGAAGCCGACAAAGGCCGACACCGGCGCGCCGCTGGCCCGCCGGCAATCGCCGCAATGGCAGTAGCTGACGTGATGCGGTTCGGCAGAGGCCTCGAACCGCACGGCGCCGCAGCGGCAGCCGCCGGCATAGGGCGCTGTCATGCGCTCAGGCCTCCGAACAAAGTCGGCATGTCGAGCGGCCGGAAGCCGTAATGCGACAGCCAGCGCACGTCTGCATCGAAGAAGGCGCGCAGGTCCGGCATGCCGTATTTCAGCATGGCGATGCGGTCGATGCCCATGCCCCAGGCAAAACCCTGATATTCGTCCGGATCGAGACCGCCATGGCGCAGCACGTTGGGATGCACCATGCCACAGCCGAGGATCTCCATCCAATCGGAGCCTTCGCCGAAGCGCACTTCGCCGGGCCGCGAGCGATCGCACTGGATGTCAACCTCGAGGCTTGGCTCGGTGAACGGGAAGAAGGACGGCCGGAAGCGCATCTTGACCTGCGGCACCTCGAAGAAGGCCTTGCAGAACTCCTCCAGCACCCACTTCATGTTGGCGACGTTGGCTGTCTTGTCGATCACCAGCCCCTCGACCTGATGGAACATCGGCGAGTGGGTGGCGTCCGAATCCTGCCGGTACGTCTTGCCAGGAATGACGATGCGGATCGGCGGCTTCTTCGTTTCCATGGTGCGGATCTGCACCGGCGAAGTGTGCGTGCGCAAAAGCTTGCGCTCGCCCTTCTCGTCCGGTTGGAAGAAGAAGGTGTCGTGCATCTCGCGCGCCGGATGGCCTTCGGGGAAATTCAGCGCGGTGAAATTGTAATAGTCGGTCTCGATGTCGGGACCTTCCGCGATGGAAAACCCGAGGTCGCCGAAGATCGCGGCAATCTCGTCGATGACCTGGCTGATCGGATGGATACGGCCGCGCTCGGCCGGCGACTGCCGCACCGGCAACGTCACGTCGACCTTTTCGGCGGCGAGGCGGGCGGTGATCGCCACATCCTTGAGCTCAGCCTTGCGGGCAGTCAGCGCGTCGGTGACGCGGTTCTTGAGGCCGTTGATGGCTGGGCCTTTGATCTGGCGCTCCTCGGCGGTCATGGCGCCAAGTGTCTTCAGCATCTCGGACACGCTGCCCTTCTTACCGAAAGCAGCGATGCGCACGGCCTCGATGGCCGGCTCATCGGCGGCCGAGGCGATCTCGGCCAGAAGTGAGTTTTCAAGCGTATCCAGGCCAGTGGTTGCGTCGTTCACGGTCAAACTCGCTGCGTTGGGAGGTCGGCCTCAAAGTGAAAGTCACTCCTAAAGTGAAATCACTCCAAGGATCAGGCAAAAGAAAAACCCGCGCCAGCCGTACCAGCGCGGGTTCCCCAAATCAGAATTGCGAATGCTTGGGAAGCGCTGGTCTTAGGCGACAGCGCTTTCAAAAGCGTTCGGCGTGGTGTTCTTCAGATATTCGAGCGCCACCTTGGCCTTGGCGACCAGGGCCGCGAAAGCCTGCGGCTCGTGGATGGCCATGTCCGACAGGATCTTGCGATCGATCTCGATGCCCGACTTGTTGAGGCCGTCGATGAAGCGGCCATAGGTCAGGCCATGCTCGTGGGTCGCGGCGTTGATACGCTGGATCCACAGCGCGCGGAAGGAGCGCTTGCGGTTCTTGCGGTCGCGGTAAGCGTATTGCAGCGACTTTTCCACCGCCTGCTTGGCGATGCGGATGGTGTTCTTGCGGCGGCCGTAGAAGCCTTTCGCGGCTTTCAGGACCTTCTTGTGCTTGGCGTGCGAAGTGACGCCTCTTTTTACGCGTGCCATGTCATGATCTCCTTAAAAGCAATTCCAGGAAAAGTGCCTTGCGGTTTTCCGTTCGGAATTGCGTAAAACAAATGCGTGTCCGGACCGAATGCCTTAGAGGCCATTCGGCAGAAAATTCTTGATGACCTTCTTGCCATCCGGTTCAGCCAGAACCATCGTGCCGCGGGCATTTCGAATGAACTTGTTGGAACGCTTGATCATGCCGTGACGCTTGCCGGCCGCAGCCGACAGGACTTTACCCGTACCTGTGATCTTGAACCGCTTCTTGGCGGCCGATTTGGTCTTCATCTTGGGCATTTTGCTACTCCGTATTGTTGGCGCACTATCGCGCTTCTTGTTCGCTTCAGGCCGACCAAAGCCCGAAAAGCAAATGAAACCGCCACGGCATGCCCTGCCGGGCGGTTTTCTTGAACGGCGGTGCTATACGTCAAAGACGGCCCGCGCGCAACACCTGTGGAGATGCGGCGCTGTGTCCTCGTCAGGGCAGCGTGAACCAGACCGGCAACATGCCTGACAGCTGGGCGCCGTCGATCAATTCGAAGGCCGGCAGCGCGATCAGAAACACCAGGCCGTCGAGCAGCGTGGTCAACAGCAGGCGCGGCTTGAAGTTTCCGGTATCGCCCTCCTGGTAGAGCGACAGTTTCGGGAAGAAGCGCGGCACCCGCGCCAGATAGGCCTGATACGGCGCGCCGAGCGCTTCCTTGAGGAACTTCTCCTCGCGCAGGATGACGATATGGAACGCCCCCGCGCACAAAAGCCCGAAGAGGATGATACCGGAGAACGAACCGATCTGCGCGCCGACACCGGCTGCGGCTACGGTCGAGAACACATAGAGCGGGTTGCGGGTGATCGAGTAAGGCCCGCCAGTCACCACCTCGGACGATTTGCGCCCGCCTATGTAGAGTGTCGCCCAAAGGCGGCCCACGATGCCGAGGAAAATCAGCAGCACGCCGAACATTTCGATCGTCTCGTGCACGGCTGTGTCGGGCGGAAACGTCGATTGGCCAAATAGCAATGCTGCAAACAGCACGACCACGAGAACGGCAAGCACTATCCGGCGCATATGCTGGTAATTGCCCAGCCCGTGTTTGAAGTCCACGTCCGAAACCTTGACTTCATCGACCATAGTGAATCCGATCGTCAGGAATTTTGCCGGCGATCGCAGCGTCTGAACAAGAAGAAGGCGTCCCGCCGATCGCCGGGACGCCTTGCGATGTGATTCAGGCGGATTTAAGCGCGATGGCCAAGCCTGACGTCATCGTGATCCTAGATACGCGCCGATGCAGATCTTAGCGCGGCGACAGCACCATCATCATCTGGCGGCCTTCGAGCTTCGGTTCCGCTTCGACCTTGGCAATCGTCGCCACTTCCTCGCGGACCTTGTTCAGAAGCTGCATGCCGAGTTCCATATGCGCCATCTCGCGGCCACGGAAGCGCAGCGTCAGCTTGACCTTGTCGCCTTCCTCGAAGAAGCGGCGAACCGCCTTCATCTTGGTCTCGTAGTCATGGCTGTCGATGTTCGGGCGCATCTTGATCTCCTTGATCTCGATGACCTTCTGGTTCTTGCGCGCCTCGGCCGCCTTCTTCTGGTTGGCGTATTTCAACTTGCCGAGATCAAGGATCTTGACGACGGGGGGCACCGCGTTGGGCGATATCTCGACGAGATCGAGCCCGGCCTCTTCGGCCAGCAGCAATGCGTCGTTGATGGAAACATCGCCGCGGTTCTGGCCTTCGGCGTCGATAAGCTGGACCCGGGGAACCCGGATGTCACGGTTGGAGCGCGGGCCATCCTTGGTCGGCGCCGCTGCTTTGAAAGGTCTGCGAATGGTCGTGGTCTCCTTGGCCGTTTCGTTCAGGATTTGTCAGTGTTGATGCATGGACGCGCCAATGTGGTGAGCGCGCGGGCGGAGTCAATAGCACAGCATTGACAGAAAATCACCCTGATCGCTGTCCTGCACCAAACAAAGAACATAGTGAGCACTTTTCGCCACGCCACCGACCGTGCCACAAGAATCCCGCGCCAGAAGAGGGCCTGAGGAAAAAGCCATGACCGCAACGCCCCCCGTCTTTATGGATGTCGATGGATCGCGCATCGCGGTGCGCCATACTGCTGGCTCTGCGCCCGGCATCGTCTGGCTCGGCGGCTACAAGTCGGACATGCTGGGCGCGAAGGCGCAGACGCTGTCGGACTGGGCGGCAAAAGAAGGCCGCGCCTTTCTGCGCCACGATTATTCCGGCCATGGCGAATCCGGCGGCGCCTTTGCCGACGGCACGATTTCGACATGGCTTGCACAAAGCCTTGCCGTGTTCCGGCATTTCACCAAGGGCAAACAGATCCTGGTCGGCTCCTCGATGGGCGCCTGGATCGCGCTGCGCATGGTGCAGGAATTGCGCAAGGCTGATGACAGCAACGTCGCCGGCCTGGTGCTGCTGGCGCCGGCACCGGATTTTACCGCTGAACTGATCGAACCGGTGCTGACCAAGGCGCAGAAGCGCGATCTCGCCAAAAAAGGTTTCTTCGAAGAGCCGTCGGACTATTCCACGGAACCCTACATCTACACCCGCGCCCTGATCGAGGACGGGCGCGACAACCTGACAATGACAGGCCCGATCGACACCCATTGCCCGGTGCATATCCTGCAGGGCCTGGCCGATGCGGATGTGCCGGCAAGCCATGCACTGAAGCTGGTCAGCCTGCTGCCCGCCGACGACGTGACCCTGTCGCTGATCCCTGACGGCGACCATCGCCTGTCGCGACCGCAGGATCTCGACATGCTGGTGCGGGCCGTCGATGCGATGGCGCAGAGGGGAAACTGATGCGCCTTTCCATTCCGATATCCGCCTTCGTCGCGGCGATCGTCGGCTTCGGCGGCACGCTGGCCATCGTCATCGCCGCCGCCAACGCAGTCGGCGCGACGCAGATCGAGACGGCAAGCTGGGTGACGACGATCTGCCTGGCCATGGCGATCGAGAGCCTGTGGCTGTCATGGCGCACGAAAATGCCAGTCATCACCGCCTGGTCGACGCCGGGCCTGGCGCTGATCGCGGCATCGAGCGGCTTTTCGATGGGTGAGGCCGTCGCCGCCTTCATCGTCACCGGCGTCCTTCTGATCGCCACCGGGCTGTTTCGGCCCCTGACGAAGCTGATCTCGAGAATACCGCCTTCCGTCGCCTCGGGCATGCTGGCCGGTATCGTCGTCACCTTCGCGCTCAATGCGGTGAAGACCATTCCCATCGACCCGTGGCTGATCCTGCCGCTGATTGCAGCCTTCTTCATCATCCGGCTGTTCAACCCGGCGCTGTCGGTGCTGGCGGTGCTGATCGGCGGTGGCCTCGCCGCTTTCCTCACCGGCCGTGTCGGCGGCCTGCCGACACCGGAACTGTCGACGCTGACGCTGATTGCGCCTGATTTCACCGCCAAGGCGGTGATCGGGCTGGCACTGCCGCTCTATCTCGTCACCATGGCTTCGCAGAACCTGTCCGGCCTCGCCGTGCTGCGCGCCGCCGGCTACCATCCGGAGCCCGGCCCGCTGATCGGCGTCACCGGCCTGTTTTCGCTGCTGTCGGCGCCGTTCGGCGGCTCGACCACCAATCTGGCGGCGATCTCGGCGGCGATCTGCACCGGGCCGGACGTCCACCCCGACCCCGCCGAGCGCTGGAAGACCGGGCCGTTCTATGCGCTCGCCTATCTCATCTTTGCGATTTTCGGCGCTTCGCTGGTGGCGATCTTCGCGGTGCTGCCACAGAGCCTGATCGTACTGGTGGCGGGCCTGGCGCTGATGGCGTCGCTCGCCAACGCGCTTTCTATCGCGCTGAAGGAAGAGGCGGATCGCATGGCCGCCACCGTCACCTTTGTCGTCACCGCGTCGGGTCTGACGCTGTTCGGCGTTGGCGCCGCATTCTGGGGCCTGATTGCCGGGCTGGTCGTGCTTTTCCTCGATATGATCAAAAAGCGATAAACATTTCAGATGCTTGTCCGGATTTGGCGGACATTGTCTTGAATCGCCGTTTTTCTCTTCCCATTTCGATTCCACGCAGCCGGGTTTGGCTGTCTCCAACCGAAGGAATGGGAGAAAATGAACACATCCGCATTGATCCGTCCGGCCTGGACGCCGGCAACCATCGCGTTGATGGTTGTGGGTTTCATGGTGTTCTGGCCACTCGGCTTCGCCATGCTCGCCTACATCATCTGGGGCGACCGCCTCGATGGCTTCAAGCGTGACGTCAACCGCGCGACCGACGGCATCTTCGCCGGTTGCCGCCGCGGTTCCGACAAGGCCGCGCGCTGGGGCAATGGTTCCGCCCGCACCGGCAACGTCGCTTTCGACGACTGGCGCGAAAAGGAACTTGAGCGGCTGAACGAAGAGCGCCGCAAGCTCGACGAGATGCTGACCCAGTTCGACGAATACGCCCGCGAATTGCGCCGCGCCAAGGACCAGGACGAGTTCGACCGCTTCATGGCCAACCGCAACAAGTCGAAGGCGCCGACGAAGACCGATCCGGGCACCGGAACGACGACCACCAAGCGTGGCAAGGGTTCGAACCTGCTTGACGACTGAGATCCGGCGACTGGTCACATCGTAAAAAAAACGGCGTCGCGCGAGCGGCGCCGTTTCTTTTTTGTTCTAGTCGTTTTTCTCGAATCGCGTATCGTCCCGCCATGACTCTCGGCTTCTTTCGCAATCTGACAAAGCCCAAGCCCACGCCTGTCGTGGAGCGCGAATATTGCGTCGCCGGTCGCACGCTGCCGCTCAAGATCGTCGAGAGCGCCAGGGCGCGCCGAATGACGCTGCGTATCGATTCAGGCGGCCAGGGTCTGCGCATCACCGTGCCGCCAGGCCTGCGCCGCGGCGAAGTGGACAGGTTCCTCGAGCGGCATCAGGACTGGCTGGAGCAGCGACTGGCCAAGGTGCCGACGCGGCCGCAGGTGCGGCCCGGCATCAGGATCCCGGTGCGCGGCGTGCCGCACCGCATCGTCCATGAACCGTCAAAGCGCGGCACCGTCACCGTGTCGCGCGACGAACGTGGTCCGCTCTTGATCGTGCATGGCGACCGCATACATCTGCCGCGCCGCCTCGCCGATTTCCTCAAGCGCGAGGCCAAGAAGGAAATCGAGAAGCTGGTGGCCAAGCACACCGAGGCGCTTGGCAAGCGCGCCAAGGCGATCCGCTTCAAGGACACGTCAAGCCGCTGGGGGTCATGCACCTCCGAAGGCAATCTGTCCTTTTCCTGGCGCATCATGATGGCGCCGTCGCCGGTCATCAACTATCTCGTCGCGCATGAAGTGGCGCATCTCAAGGAGATGAACCACGGCCCGAAATTCTGGAAACTGTGCGAAAAGCTCTGCCCCGACACCGATCGCTGCAAGGACTGGCTGAAGCGCAATGGCGGTGCGCTGCAGGCGATCATGTTCGAGTAGATCGCTCAATCGTCGTTGGCGGCGTTCAAGTCTTCGGGCCGCAACCCCTCATCGCCATGATGCGGCCACGGCAGGAAATTGCCGTCGAACTCATCGCCGCCGAAATAGTCGAGCGCGCGGTGCGCCTCGGCGCCATTGAAGGCGGCCTTGTCGATCAGGTGCGCGATGACCTCGCGCGCCTGCGCAATCTTCTGCCTGAGTTCGGCTACGGTTCTGTCGGCCATGATCGTGCTCCCGCCTTGCGTCCTGTCCATCCATAGGTAGCGCCTTTGGCCGTGCCGGCAAACAGCATGCTTTTTCTCGACTCTTATCGCTTTTCATGCCAATTCCCGCGCCATGGCACTCGACATCAAAATCTGCGGCTTGAAGACCGACGCGGCAATGGCCGCGGCGCTGGCCGGCGGCGCCAGCCATGTCGGGTTTATCTTCTTCGCCAAAAGCCCGCGCTATGTCGAACCTGCCGAGGCTGGCCGTCTGCGCGAGGCCGCGCGCGGCAAGGCGATGGCGGTTGCCGTCACCGTCGATGCCGGCGACGCCTTCCTGGATGAAATCGTTGCCAAAATGCAGCCCGACATGCTGCAGCTGCACGGCGCGGAAACGCCCGAGCGCGTCGCCGAGGTCAAAGCCCGCTATGGCCTGCCCGTGATGAAGGCGCTGCCGCTCAGCGAGGCCGCCGATCTCGAACGAATGAAGCCATTCATCGGCATAGCCGACCGGTTCCTGTTCGACGCCAAGCCGCCGAAAGGCTCCGAACTGCCGGGCGGCAATGGTGTTGCCTTCGACTGGCGCATTCTCGCCGGCCTTGACGGCGGCGTCGATTACATGCTTTCCGGTGGGCTCAACGCCGCCAATATCGGCGATGCCCTTCGGCTTGCCAACCCGCCTGGGATCGACATTTCTTCAGGCGTGGAAAGCGCGCCGGGCGTCAAGGATCCGGCGCTGATCGAACAGTTTTTCCGGGCCGTCAGGGCCGCGCGGAACACCCGCGCAGCCTAGTGGTGCCTCAAACCAGAGCATGTCCCGGAAAAGTGGGAACCGGTTTTCCGACAAGGACATGCCTCATAGTCAAGATGCCAGGAGATCGGCGATGAACAAGCCGGCGACACCCAATTCCTTCCGCACCGGGCCCGACGAACAGGGCATGTTCGGCATTTTCGGCGGTCGTTTCGTTGCCGAAACGCTGATGCCGCTGATCCTCGATCTGGAGCGGCACTGGAACGAGGTCAAGAACGATGCGGATTTCAGGGCTGAGCTGACTGACCTGTCGACCCACTATGCCGGACGGCCGTCGAAGCTTTATTTCGCCGAAGGCCTCACGAAGCATCTTCGTGAGGTTTCCTCGGCCAGGGGCCTCGCGGGCGGCGCGAAGGTCTACTTCAAGCGGGAGGATTTGAACCACACCGGTTCGCACAAGATCAACAACTGCCTCGGCCAGATCCTGCTGGCCAAGCGCATGGGCAAGAAGCGCATCATCGCCGAGACCGGCGCCGGCCAGCACGGCGTGGCCTCGGCCACGGTTGCGGCCCGCTTCGGCTTTCCCTGCGTCGTCTACATGGGCGCCACAGACGTTGCCCGGCAAAGCCCGAACGTCTTCCGCATGAAGCTGCTCGGCGCCGAAGTGCGCCCGGTGACCGCCGGCCACGGCACGCTGAAGGACGCCATGAACGAGGCGTTGCGCGACTGGGTGACCAATGTCGAGGACACCTATTACCTGATCGGCACCGCCGCCGGCCCGCACCCCTATCCGGAGCTGGTGCGCGACTTCCAGTCGGTGATCGGCATCGAGGCGCGGGCACAGATCCTCGAGCAGGAAGGCCGGCTGCCCGACACCATCATCGCCGCTGTCGGCGGTGGCTCGAACGCCATCGGCCTGTTCCATCCCTTCCTAGACGACAAGGAGGTCCGCATCATCGGCATCGAAGCCGGCGGTCGCGGTCTCGACGGCATCGAGCATTGCGCCTCGATGAATGCCGGCGCGCCCGGCGTGCTGCATGGCAACCGCACCTATCTCCTGCAGAACGCCGACGGCCAGATCATGGACGGCCATTCGATCTCGGCCGGCCTCGACTATCCCGGCGTCGGGCCGGAGCATTCCTGGCTGCGCGATTCAGGCCGGGTCGAATATGTACCCATTCTCGATGACGAGGCGCTGGAGGCTTTCAAGCTGACGACGCGCGTCGAAGGCATCATCCCGGCGCTGGAATCGGCGCACGCCATCGCGCATGCGGTGAAGATCGTGCCTGCCATGGACAAGGATCAGATCGTCATCGTCAACCTGTCCGGCCGTGGCGACAAGGACGTGCACACGGTGGCCAGCATGCTGGGCATGGAGATCTGATCATGGCCACCCGCATCGACCGCCGCATGGCGAAGCTCAGGACCGAAGGCCGCCCGGCGCTCGTCACCTATTTCATGGGCGGCGACCCCGACTACGATACCTCTTTGTCGATCATGAAGGCGTTGCCGGGCGCAGGTTCCGATATCATCGAGCTCGGCATGCCGTTCTCCGATCCGATGGCCGACGGCCCGGCGATCCAGGCGGCGGGCTTGCGGGCGCTGAAAGGCGGCCAGACGCTGGCCAAGACGCTGAAGATGGCGGCCGACTTCCGCGCTGGCGACAATGAAACGCCGATCGTGCTGATGGGCTACTACAATCCGATCTACATCTATGGCGTCGACCGCTTCCTCAAGGACGCGATCGCCAGCGGCATCGACGGGCTGATCGTCGTCGACCTGCCCCCGGAGATGGACGAGGAACTGTGCATTCCGGCATTGAAAGCCGGCATCAACTTCATCCGGCTGGCGACGCCGACGACCGACGACAAACGCCTGCCCAAGGTGCTGCAGAACACGTCGGGCTTCGTCTATTACGTGTCGATGACCGGCATCACCGGCTCGGCGCTGGCCGACACCGGCAAGGTGGCGGCGGCGGTCAAGCGCATCAAGGGCCACACCGACCTGCCGGTCTGCGTCGGCTTCGGCGTCAAGACCGCCGAGCAGGCCCGGGTGATCGGCGCTAATGCCGACGGCGTCGTCGTCGGCACCGCGATCGTCAATGCGGTGGCCAATGTGCTGGGGCCGAAGGGCGAGAAGACCGCCGATCCGGCCGAGGCCGTCGCCACGCTGGTCAGCGGCCTAGCGCAAGGCGTGCGCTCGGCCCGCCTTGCTGCTGCCGAATAGTTTCCCTACGTCAGGTCTTGTGCATGTCGTTATCCCAGAACCGGTTCACACTTTTGGGCGACATGCATTAGCAACTCTTCGTCAGGACAGGAGCCGAAGCGATGAACTGGATCACCAATTACGTTCGCCCGAAGATCAATTCGATGCTCGGCCGGCGCACCGACATGCCCGAGAATCTCTGGATCAAGGATCCGGAGACCGGCGAGATGGTGTTCCACAAGGACCTGGAATCGAACCAGTTCGTCATTCCCTCGTCCGGTCATCACATGAAGATCTCGGCCAAGGAGCGGCTGAAATTCTTCTTCGATGGCGGCAAATACGAGACCCTGGACAACCCCAAGGTCATGCAGGATCCGCTGAAATTCCGCGACGAGAAGCGCTATGTCGACCGGTTGAAGGACGCCAAGGCCAAGACCGGCCTTGAGGACGCGATCATCAATGCGCTGGGCACCGTCGAGGGTCTGCCGGTTGTGGTTACGGTGCAGGACTTCGCCTTCATGGGCGGTTCGCTCGGCATGGCCGCCGGCGACGCCATCGTGCACGGCTTCGAAGTGGCCCTGCAGCGCAAGCGGCCGCTGATCCTGTTTGCCGCTTCCGGCGGCGCCCGCATGCAGGAAGGTATTTTGTCCCTGATGCAATTGCCGCGGACAACGGTCGGTGTCGACCGGCTGAAGGAAGCCGGCCTGCCCTACATCGTCGTTTTGACCAACCCGACCACGGGTGGCGTGACCGCCTCCTACGCCATGCTGGGCGACGTGCACATCGCCGAGCCCGGCGCGCTGATCGGCTTTGCCGGACCGCGCGTCATCGAACAGACGATCCGCGAGAAACTGCCCGATGGCTTCCAGCGCTCCGAATATCTGATGGAGCACGGCATGGTCGACATGGTCGTATCCAGGCTGGAAATGCGTGAAACGATCGCGCGCCTGCTCAAGATGCTGCTCAAGCTGCCGGAAGAGCAAAAAACGCTGGAGCCGGAAATCCTGCCGCCGGCGGTGGTTGCCGCGGAAGCTCGGCCGCAAGCCTGAAGCGACACGAAGCGCCGCGACCGCGATTGCACGAGGGCTTCGGCGCGCTGTAGCCTTTGATTGCCATGGCCATCCGAAACCGATTCTGGTTTTCAGGCTCATGCGCTAGGATTCCACCATGACGACGCTTGCCGCCGACCGCGAAATCGAAGCCCTGATGGCGCTTCATCCGAAAGGCTTCGACCTTTCGCTCGACCGCATTTCGCGGCTGCTGGAGCGGCTTGACAATCCGCAGGACCGGCTGCCCCCGGTCATCCACATCGCCGGCACCAACGGCAAAGGTTCGTGCGCAGCCTTTTCACGCGCCCTGCTCGAGGCTGCGGACTACCGCGTCCATGTCCATACCTCGCCGCATCTGGTCAACTGGCATGAGCGTTACCGGCTGGCCGCCGATGGCGGCGGCAGGCTGGTCGAGGACAGGGTTTTCGCCGATGCCATTGCCCGTGCGGCCAGGGCCAATGAAGGCGAGAAGATCACCGTCTTCGAGATCCTCACCGCCGTCACCTTCCTGTTGTTTTCCGAACACCAGGCCGACGCCGCCATCATCGAGGTCGGGCTCGGCGGCCGCTTCGACGCGACCAATGTCATCAAGGAGCCGGCCGTGTCGGTGATCATGCCGGTGTCGCTCGACCATGAGGCCTATCTCGGCGACCGTGTCGAACTGATCGCAGCCGAAAAGGCCGGCATCATCAAGCCCGGCTGTCCGGTGGTCATCGGCGCGCAGGAAAGCGAGACGGCGCTGCAGGTGCTGATCGAAACCGCCGAGCGGCTTGAATGCCCCACCTTCGTCTACGGCCAGGACTTCCTTGCCTTCGAGGAAAACGGCCGCATGGTCTACCAGGACGAAGACGGCTTGATGGACCTGCCGCCGCCCAGGCTGCCCGGCCGCCACCAGTTCGCCAATGCGGCGGCGGCGATCGCCGCGGTCAAAGCGGCCGGTTTCGAGATCAGCCATCGCGCCGCCGAAAAGGCGATGGTCAATGTCGCTTGGCCCGGCCGCATGCAGAAGCTCGTGCAGGGCCGGCTGGCCGAACTGGCACCCAAGGGCGCCGATATCTGGCTCGACGGTGGCCACAATCCGGGCGCCGGCGTGGTGGTTGCCGAAGCGCTGGCTGAGCAGGAAGAGAAGAACCCGCGTCCGCTGTTCCTCATCTCGGGCATGATCAACACCAAGGACCAGAGCGGCTATTTCCGTGCCTTCAAAGGCCTCGCCCGGCATGTCTACACGGTGCCGGTGAGCCTCAGCGAGGCCGGCGTGCCGAACGACGAACTGGCGATCCGCGCAACGGAAGCCGGGCTGACCGCCGAGCCGGTGAGTTCCGTCGCTAGCGCGCTGATGCTGCTGCGCGACACCTGGGACGGCCCGTCGCCACGCATCCTGATCAGCGGTTCGTTGTATCTGACCGGAGCGGTGCTGGCCGAGAACGGCACCCCGCCGACCTGAAGCAGGCGACTATTCATGCCTTGGGTGGCTGCGGCGGCTGAGGCCGAACCTTGGCTTTCGACCTTCAGAAATCCCACGGTGAGATCAGATCAAGGCTGGTGGTGCCAAAGTCGCTGAGATTGCGCGTTGCCAGCCGGCCACCGTTCACGCGCGCTATCGCCGCAATCATGCCATCGGGGGCTGACATGCCGCGACCTTGGCGTGTCGCGGCCCCCATGATCTCGCCGTAAGCCAAGGCAGCATCTTCAGTCAGTCCAAAAATCCGGCCGGCAAATCGATGGCGCCACCGGGAAAGTCCCTGCTCCAGCCGATCGGCACGCTCATCAGGCCGTATTTTTTGGATGCCGAAGGCGATTTCAGCAATCGTCACTGTGGGAAGTGCCAGTTCAGCGTCATTGCGGACAAGCCATGCCAGGACAGCTTGGTCCGGCGCCTTCTTCAGACTCTCCGAAATCACGTTGGTATCGACGAAAATCAAAGCTCAAGTCCCGAATGAACCTGGCGGCCTTCGCGAATGATCTTTTCCAGATCGATGTCGGCGCCGTGGTTTGCAGTCAAGCTGGCATAGAAGGTGGAAGCAGGTTCACGGCCAGCTTCATGAATTTCGTAGGATTCGAGCGCACGTTCGACCACATCGGCTATCGAACGATTTTCACGACGAGCAAGTCTATGAGCCAGGTCGCGTGCTTTTGCGCTTCGGACTGAGAGTTGTGGTTCGGCCATTTCGAACTCCCTTTTAGAACGGATATAGGCCGATCCACTGCTGCCATCAAGGTGGCAGTTGATGGCGTGCCATCACGCGGTGGATTTCCAGCGCATTGATAGGCGACGTTACTTCAGCTCGATCTCGATAAAGGCGTATTCGCCTTCATTGGCGTTGATGACGTCGTGCTCTACGCCCTCCTTGCGGAAATAGGGCGCGCCCTTCTTCATCTCGGCGAAGGATACGCCGTCCTTGGTCAACAGCTTCACCTTGCCGTCCATCAGCGGCACGACGACGTAGTCGTGGCCGTGGCGATGCCAGCCGGTGTTCTCGCCCGGCGCGAAGCGGTATTCGGTGACGATGACACGCTCGTTGTCGATGAAGACGGTGGCCTTGGCGGATCCGGTCATGGAGTTCTCCTGTCTGGCTCAAGCAGATGACATGGAGTGCCCGGATGCGAGAGCCAGAGCCACGCACCGATGACGCCAACAAAAAGCCCGGCGCGAGGCCGGGCTTGATATCAGGAATTTCAGATGGGTCAGGCGAGGTTGCCATTGATCCAGTGCGACAGCGCGGTCTTCGGCGCGGCACCGACCTTCATGTCGGCCATTTCGCCGCCCTTGAAGATCATCAGCGTCGGGATCGAGCGCACGCCAAACTGGGCGGCAAGCTCCGGATTCTCGTCGATGTTGAGCTTGGCGATCTTGACCTTGGCGCCGAGTTCGGTGGCGATATCTTCGAGCGCCGGCGCAATCATCTTGCAGGGACCGCACCATTCCGCCCAGAAATCGACGACGACCGGTACGTTGGCGTCAAGCACGTCAGCCTGGAAGTTGCTCTTGTCGACCTTCACGGTTGCCATATGGAAAAATCCTTTTGAAAGTTTTTGTCCCACCAAATGTGGTGGTGATCGCGCCCTTCTTCAAGCAGGTGTTGTGTCACGCTCCCGTGAGTCGAGCAAGGGCGTCGTCCATGGCGCTGGCAGGCAGTTCGATCAGCCGCGGCGCCTCGGTGAACAGCAAGGCCGCCTTGACCGTGCGGCCGGGATAGAGCGGCTGCAACAGCGCGCGGTAGAGCGCCAACTGCAGGACATAGGCCGGCGGCACCTCGGCCAGAGTGGCGGGCGCCGGCCGGTTGGTCTTGTAGTCGACAATCGATACCGTGTCCGGCGTTACCGCCAGCCGGTCGATCTTGCCGGAAATCGAGCGCTTCTTGCCCTTGACCTCCAGGCTGCCCATGATCGCAACCTCGGCACGCGACGATGGCGCAAACAGCTGACCGAAGCCGGGATCGGCAAGGATCGATGTGACCGACGCCAGGGCCTTTTCACGCTCTGATGGCGGCCAGTCCGCACCGGTTCGCAAGAGATAGCGTTCTGCCGCTCCCGCACGTTCGGGCTCGGCAATACCGGGCAGCATCTGCAGCAGTTTGTGGAGGGCGAGCCCACGCAGCACGGCAAAGCCGGGCTCGGCATCGGCGTCGAGCACCGGCGACGCCTTGTCGACAACGGCTTGCTTGCCTTCGTCGATCAGCGCCGAGGCGCCCGATGGCGACAACGGACGCGGCAGATCCTCGAAGGGCAGCAAGGGCCGGAACAGCGTCGCCGGCAAAGGCCCAAAAGCGTCGGCCTGCCGTACCTGCTCGGCGGAACTTGGCGCGACGGGGGGCAGCTTGGTGACATGGAAACGGTGCACCGGCTCGCCGCCGGCGGGATGCGCACGCTGCTCGCTCTCCGGCGCACCGATCAGCGCGCGGCTGACGATCGAGTGCCAGGTGCCGGCGTTCGGCGCCCGCTTGCCATGATAGCCGCAGACGATCAGCCGGTCCTCGGCACGGGTCATGCCGACATAAAGCAGCCGGCGGTATTCGTCGTCGGCGAGTTCTCGTGCCCTTGAGGCCGCCGCTTTCGAAAAACCGTTGGCGACCTCGCTGGCCGAGCGCCAGAGATAGCCCTTGCCATCCCAGTTCGCGCCGGAGCTATCGAAGGGCATCAGGCGCGGCAAATGCTGGTCGCTGAACGGCGCGGAACCGCCATCGACCAGGAACACGACGGGCGCTTCCAAGCCCTTGGCGGCGTGCACGGTCATGACCCGGATCTCGTCGCGGGTCTGGTCCATCTCGCGCTTGATCTCGGGACCGGCGTTTTCCAACGTCGACAGGAAGGCTTCCAGCCCCGGCAGGCCGGTTCGCTCCTCGGCAAGGCAGAAGCTCAGGAACTCGTCGAGAATATCGCCGGCTTCGGGCCCGAGCCGCGCGATCATCTTGCGGCGCACGCCATCGCGCGCCAGCAGGGCGGCATAGAATTCGAACACCGGCTTAAACGCGGCTTCGTTCGTCCAGATGTCGACCTGGGCGACGATCTTCGCCAGTCTCTCGCTTTCGCCGGCGTGCTGTCGCAGCGATGCAATCAACGACAGACCAGCCGGCCTCTGCGCGGCGAGCGTGAAAAGCGCCTCTTCCGGCAGATCGAAGATCGGGCTGCGCAACACGGCGGCAAGCGACAAATCGTCCTGCGGCTGGATGAGGAGGTGACCGAGCGCGATCAGGTCCTTGACCGCGATGTGCCCGGGCAGGCTCAGCCGGTCGGCGCCGGCAACCGGAATGTCGCGGCGTTTGAGTGCGCGGGTCAGGGCATGGACGAAGCGATCGCGCTTGCGCACCAGCACCAGCACATCGCCCGGCCGCAGCCGCTTGCCGCGGCCTTCGATGATTTCGCCACTGCCGATCCAGCCGGCGATGGTGGCGGCGACGTTCTCGGCCACGCGCACCGCCGGCGCGTGCGCATGGTCGATGGCTTGCGTCCAGTCGTCGGGCTCATCGACAACATCGGCGCCGACCGACGGCCACACCTCGACATAGCCCGGCGCGTCGGTGCGGATCGCCTGGTGGCGAAGCGGATCGGGATCATGACTGATGCCGCGCCGCACGGCTGGATCGGCGAAGACGCGGTCGACCGCGGTCAGAACATCGTCGGTCGAGCGGAACGACCAGGTCAGCTTGAGGTCGGCGAAGGACGCCTCGGCGTCACGCACTCGTCCGGCAAACAACAGCCGGCTGTCGGCGAAGGAGTCCGGGGCCGCACCCTGGAACGAATAGATCGACTGCTTCTCGTCGCCGACGGCGAACACCGTGCGATGGACCCTGTCGCGTGCGCCAAAGCCGGCAAAGAATTCCTCCGCCAGCCGTTTCACCACTTCCCATTGGTCCGGACTGGTGTCCTGCGCCTCGTCGAGCAGGATGTGGTCGATGCCCTGGTCGAGCTTGTACTGCACCCAGGGGCCGGCGTCCGGCCGCGCCAGCAGGTTGACGGTGCGGGTGATCAGGTCGTTGAAATCGAGGAAGCCGCGGCTGCGCTTCAGCATTTCGTAGCGGGCGATCAGCCAGTCGGCGATGGTCAGCGCGGCAGCCGTGCCTTCAAGCATCCGGAACAGGGCCAGCCGATCGGTGGTTTCGACTATGGCGTTGGCGGCCGAGAGATAACGCTCCGCCAGATCCGGCAACCGGTCGACCAGGGCCTTCTTGAAGGCCTTTGCCGGGTCGTAAGCGTCGCCATCGGTCTTGAGGAAGGCTCGCGCGAGCAGTTGCAGGCGGCGAATGGGATCGCCCTCGGCAAAAGCCTGCCGCGCATAGGGCAGGATGTTGTTCAGCACCGATCTGGCGTCGGTGGCCTCGGCGGCGTGGGCGAAGCCGGCAAAATAGTCGGGCAGGAAGCCCGGCAACGGCCATACCGAAGCGGCTATGCCCTCGGCCGTCTGGCCTGGATGGAAATGGAATTCGTCGAACAGGGCCTGGAAATGCGTGCCATCGCGCCCGACCGCCTCGATGAAATGGCGCAAGCCGTCGCGCTTGCGCACAATCTCACCCAGCAAGGCGTCGAGCCCGGCTTCGCCGCCCCGATCGAGAATGGAGGCAAAAGCCTCGGCCAGATCCCTGTCACCGGCGGACGTGCCCGAAATCATCTCGCGGCGCGCCGCGGCAAACAGCGATGCCTCCATCTGGCCGTCGAGCATCTCGAAATGGGCCGGGATGTTGGCCTCCAGCGGGAACTGGTGCAGCACCGATTCGCAGAAGGCGTGAATGGTCTGGATCTTCAGCCCGCCGGGCGTTTCCAGCGCCTCGGCGAACAGGCGCCGCGCCCGGCGCATGGTCTCGAGATCGGGCCGGCGCCCCTCCAGCGCCTCGACCTTTGCCGCCAGATCCACGTCACCAAGCGTCGTCCACTCCGACAGTGTCGAAAAGACCCGGTTCGACATGTTGGCGGCGGCGGCGCGCGTATAGGTCAGGCACAGGATCTTCGACGGATCGGTGCCGCGCAGCAGCAGCCGGATGACGCGCTGGGCCAGCACATGGGTCTTGCCGGAGCCGGCATTGGCCGACACCCAGGCGGAATTGCCGGGGTCGGCGGCGCGGGCCTGGCTGGTCGCGGTGTCGCTGGGAATGGGATAGGCCTTCTTCATGCCTCCCCTCCCTCGTCGCCGGCATCGCCGCCTGCCGACCATTCGAGCACGCGGGCAAGATGGTCGTAGTCGCCATCCGTCTCGCCTTCGCGGAACGGCAGCGCGCGCGACAGATACCCGGTCGCAGCGTCCGCATAGTGGATCAATAGCTTTTCCAGCCGTGCCCAGGCCTCTTCGGCAAGATCGGTCGCGGTCCGCGGCTGGCGGTTGTGTTCGAGGATGGATTCCTCGAACACCTCGCCATTCGGCTTCAGCCTGATGAAAGCCAGTTGAGAGGGCTCACGCACGCCCAAATCCTTGAAGGCGCCGCGCCTGAGCAGCGCGCCCTCCAGCGCCAGTTGCGGCGCAAGCAGTGTGTGCGCCTGCGCCTTGGACGGCGAGGAGCCGGTCTTGTAGTCCAGTATGTCGGCCATGCCGCCGGCCAGAAGGTCGACCCGGTCGGCGTAGCCGGACAGCGTCACGCCGGACTGGCCGACAACGGTCTTTCCGGCGCGCTCCTCGGCATGGCGCCTTGTCACAGCATCAGCGCGCGTGCGCTCCCACTCGATGATGTTGGCGGCGAGTTTCTCGAAGCGCGGCCACCACACCGCCTCGACATCGGCCGGAAGGGCGGCTTCGGCAAAGCAGGCGCGGCCGGCGGCGATGAGGCCGGCAAGCGCATCGGGAGCGCGCGGATCGGCGACGCTGCCTGAGAACAGGTGCAGGATGGCGTGAAACAGCGTGCCGCGCTCGGCCGCACCGGGGTCGCGGATGACCGGATCGAGCGGCATCAGGCCGAGGATGCGTCTTGCATAGACGGCGTAGGGATCACGGCGCAGGGTCTCGATCTCGGTGACCGAGAAATGCGTCGGGCGCACCGACAGCGGCGGCTTCGGCTGCGGCCGTGGCGCGAAATCCTGCCTTGGGCCGGCATCCAGCGCGCGCGCCCAGGCGAGCAGCTCGTCGCCACGCCGGCGCAGCTCCGCTGCCTGGTCGCTGCCGATGAAGGTCAGCAGCCGCTGAAGCCAGCGCGACGGCACGGCGGGTGCATCGCCGGCACGTGCCGAGCGGGACAGCACCACCTTCCCGGCGCCCATGGCCATCTGGAAATCATGCGCGGCAAGGCCGATACGCCGCTCGGGCGGTTCGAGGTCGATGCCGGTCTTCATCAGCCGCGACATGAAGCGGTCGCTCTCTGGCTTGCGCGGCCATACGCCCTCGTTGAGCCCGCCGATGACCAGCGTGTCGACGGTCTGCAACCGGGCTTCCAGCGCGCCCCAGATGGCGATGTTCCGGTCGGTGCCTTGTGCCGGCTTGACCGTTTCAGGCGCGATCAGCGCCGCCATGATGTCGGGCCACTCGGTCGCCGCGAAGGACAGCGAAGCCGAAGCCGCGACCAGCCCGCGCAGCAGTTCGGCAAGCTTCTCGCCGGCGTCACCGGCATAGAGTTCGCCAAGGCCGCCGTCGGCGATGCGGCCGAGATTTTCGAGTGTCACGACACTGGCCCTGACAAGCGCGGCAAGGTCGGCGTCATCCCGGCCTCGGAAGGCTGCGAGCGGCGCCAGCGCCTGCTTGAGACGTTCGAGCAAATTCCGCGCAGTTTCGATAGAGCGCACGGTCAGCCGGGAAAACCAGAAGGGCTGTCGGCTGCCGCCGCCCAAGCCGGTGAGGCGGGCTTCGAACAGTTCCGGTAGCGAAACGATGTCGGGGCGGCCTGTGCCGCCGCGCAACGCCACCAGTTCGATCAGCTCCGCCGCGTGGCGCACATCGGCCCGTTCGAGGCCGAGGCCGAGCAGCGGATGCTTGAGCAGCGACAGCAGGCCAACCGGATCGCCTGGCCGGAACAGTGCCTCGAGCGCCAGCCTGAGCAGGCTGGCCGCCGGGGTGTTGGCGAGCGGTGTGCCACCGGAATCGTCGGCAACGACGCCGAAGCGCTGGAGCTCGATCGAGACGCGCCGCGCCAATGCGCGGTCGCCGGTGACGAGAGCCGCCCTTTGGCCGGGCTGTTCGACCGCGCGCTTGAGCGCGACGGCGATGGCGACGGCCTCATCACGTTCGCTGGCGGCTTCGAGCAAGGTCACCTCGGCGAAGGCGCCGGCAATGTCGGACGCCGGGAAACCGGCACGTGTCTCGGCCCAGAGTTCGGTGGTTTCGGCCGGCCGCAGCGCTTCGCCGACAAGGGCAGCGCGAAGCGCACGTCGCGGTTCGGCCACGCCAATCTCCTCGACGTCGCCGCGCAATACGCCGATCTTGCCGATCAGCCTGGCCAAGCCATATTGCGGGTGGCCGAGTACGGCTGGACGCGCGCCAGGCGCGGCAATCGCCTGGAACGACGCTTCGTCCAGCGTCCGGTCGAGACCCGGCAGCACGATGGCGCCGCCGGGCAGGCGCGCGATCGCGGCAAGCAATTCGGCCGTCGCTGGTATCGAGCCGGTCGAGCCTGCGGCGATGACCGGGCCGGTGGGCGGATTGCGCAGCAGCCGCGCCGCCTCGGCGCGGATCAGCGCACTGCGATGCGCGGCCGGATTGGAGCGGTCGCTTTCCGCGAGGAATTTCGGCCAGGCTTCGGTGACGATGCCGAGGAATTCGAGCGTCACCTGCCACCATCCGGCGAGATTGCCGGTCACCAGATCGGTGAGCTTGGCCCAGTCGGTGCCTTCCGTTTCGATCTCGTCCATCAGCCGGGCGAGATCGCGCGCCAGCCAGATCGCGTCGGCGGTGGAAGCCGGGATGACGATCTCCTCGGCGAAAAGGGCGGCGACATGCGCCGGCAGCTGGCGTTTCCAGGCGCGCGCCAGCGGCGTCAGCAGCAACAGGCGTTCGGTTGCCGAAATCGGCGGCGCCAGATCGATGGCCGCCGATGCCTCGGTCTCGAACGCGGCCTCATCCTCGTCGAATTCGCCGAGTGGCCGGATGACCGGCAGGATCGCCGAGCCGCCGCCGCCGCGTGCCGCCAGGCTGTCGACGAAGACACCCCGCAAGGCACGCGCGGCACGGCGTGTCGGCACATAGATAGTAACATCGGCCAAAGCGAGCGGGTCACCGTCGAATCGAAACCCCGGAACAAGACGGCCGGCAAGCAGCGCCTCGGCAAGCGTCGGCAGAAACGGCGCTCCGGGCGGGATCGAGAAGACGCGGCTGGAGCCGCTCATTGCGACTCGATGAGCGCACCGGCGACCGCCGCTTCCGCGAGCGGTACGGCATCGGGCGTGCCGACGGTGATCCAGTGGCCATGCATGGGCATGCCGAACAGGCGCCCTGCGGCGATGGCGGAATCGAAATAGGCGTTGAGCGAGTGCGGCCCGGCCGGTGCGCCCTTGAACAGGCGCGGATCGACGATCGCCGCGCCGGCATAGATCAGCCCCGCCGGATCCCCCTTTGAACGCCGCAAGCCGCCATCCGGCGCCACCAGGAAATCGGTGCTGCCGCAGTGTCCGGTCGCCTGTTGGAGATCCGCCAGCATCAGCAGAATATCCATTTTCGCCGCGTCCCATGCAAGGGCGAGGCGCTGGAGATTGAGAGGACCGTCATCGATCCAGAAGGTGTCGGCATTGAGGATGTAGAAGGGTCGCTCGCCCAGTTCCGGCAGCGCCTTGACGATGCCGCCGGCCGAATCGAGCAGTTGTTCGCTCTCGTCGGAAATGACGATTTTTGGCGCACGGCGCGCGGCGACATGGGCGAGGATCTGTTCGGGAAAATAGTGGACGTTGACCACGGCCTTCGCGACACCGGCGGCAGCCAGGCTGTCGAGGCTCCAGTCGAGCAACGTCTTGCCGGCAATCCTGACCAGCGGCTTGGGAATGGTGTCGGTAATCGGCCGCATGCGTTTGCCAAGGCCGGCGGCAAGTACGATGGCGGTGTCCGGTCCTGCTGTCACAGCGCTCGCTCCTCCAGCAAACCGTGGGCATCGTAGAACTCGCGCAGGCTTGCCAGCGCCGGATGAGACAAGGCCCGGCGCAGATAATCGCGAATGCGCGGCAGGTGTTTTAGATAATAGGGCTTGCCGTCGCGCTTTTCGAGGCGGACGAAGATGCCGAGGATCTTGGAATTTCGTTGCGCCGCCATGATGGCGTAGGATTCCAGGAAGCTTGCCTCGTCGAAAGCACCGGCTGCGTGGCGCGCCGCGACATAGGCATCCAGCGTCTTTCTCTCGATCTCGGGCGACATCGTAACACGCGCGTCCATGGCCAGCGAGGCGACGTCATAGGCGGACGGGCCGATCAGCGCGTCCTGGAAATCGACGATGCCCAGCCGATCATGCCCTGAACGGTCGCCGCGCCAGATGATGTTGGGCGAATGAAAGTCGCGCAGCATCAGCGTATATTCGCGGCCGTGCAGCCGGTCGAGGAGCGCGCCCCATTGCTTGTGGTAGCCGGCGCGCAAGGCACCGCTTGCCGGGCTGCCCGTTATTGCCGGCACGTACCAGTCGACCAGCAGATCGGCCTCGATCATCATGGCCTCGCGGTCGAAAGGCGGGACATCGTGGAAGCCGCCATGCCCTGTTTCCAAGCGCTGCGGCCAGGTCCTGCCATGCATCATGGCCAGCAGCTCGGCCGCCGCCGCGCAGCGCTCGGCCAGCGGCTGGCCATCGCTGCCGAGAAAGCCTGCCGAGCCAAGATGTTCGAGCAGCAGGAATCCCTGCTCCTGGTCCTCGGCATGGATTTCCGGAACGCTGACGCCGCCTGCCTTCAAGGCGCGGTCGATGGCGACGAAAGCGGAAACCGACTGGGCGGTGTGGGCGATCTCGGCATAGGGCTTGCCGTCGCGGACCGGCGGGCCGAGCACCAGCCGTGGCGAGTTCATCAGCACTTGCGGCTTTTGGCCCGGCAGCGAAACGATCTCGTAAGAGCGGGCAGAAGCATCGCCAATGAAATGGCGGCGCTGCGCTTGCGCCCAGCCGGCGCTCACGAGAAAGTCGCGCATGGCCAGCGACCGTGCGGCCCGATCGAAGGCAGGTCCCTGCCCCGACAATCGTGCCAGCCGGCCGTTGCCATGCTGGACGAGCTCGATCAGGACCGTGGTTTTCGGCAGATGGGCTTCCGCCCGCTCCGGCCATTCGACCAAAGCAGCACCTTGCGCCAAGGCTTCGTCGAACCCAAGCTCATCGATCTCGTCGGCCGAGGACAGGCGGTAGAGATCGAAATGATGCACCGGAATGCGGGTGTCGTAGCTCTGCACCAGCGTGAAGGTCGGGCTCGGAACGTCGAGGCCGGCATCGTCGGCCAAGGTCCTGATCAAGGCCCGCGCCAGCGTCGACTTGCCGGCGCCCAGATCGCCCTTCAGGGCAAGCACGTCGCCTGGGCGCAGCGACAGCGCCAGATCTTCGCCCAGCCGCGCTGTCTGGGTCTCGTCGGCGAGTAATCGCTCCAGCACCAGTCCGGTCATCGAACGCGCTACTCGGCCGCGGCACGGATGCCCGGCATGTCTGGAAAGGTGCAGATGACGGTCGTGCCCTTGTCCTTGCCGGTTTCGATGCGAACGCTGCCGCCATGCAGCTCGACGAAGCTCTTGACGATCGACAGGCCGAGGCCGGCGCCGCGCCGGCGGCCACCATTGGCGCGCGGCTCGAAACGGCGGAACACCGAATCGAGCACATCGGGCGGCATGCCGGGACCGTCGTCATGAACCGAGAATTCCACCCCATCCGCCAGGTGGCGGCAAGTGAGCCGGATGGTGCTGGCTTCCGGGGCGTAATTGGCGGCGTTGCTGAGCAGATTGTAGAGGATCTGGCGGACGCGGACCTCATCGCCGTGAAACGTCTTCGGCGCCGAGGCTGCTTCGACCTCGAGCCTGATCGAATGCTCTTCCAGCCGGTCGGCCACCAGTTCGGCCGCAGCGGCGATGGTGCGATCGACCTGCACCTCGGAAATATCGAGCTGCATGATGCCGGCGTCCACCGTCGCCAGGTCGAGTATGTCGTTAACGATGGTGAGCAGGACCGCGGAGGAGGAGCTGACATGCTCGACATATTCCCGCTGCTTCTGCGTCAGCGGACCGGTCGTGGGCTGTGACAGGAGTTCGGTGAAGCCGATGATGTTGGTCAGCGGCGAGCGCAGTTCATAGGAAACGTGCTGGACGAATTCGTTCTTGAGCTGATCGGATTTTTGCAGCGCCTCGTTCTTGTCCTTCAGCGCCCGCTCGACATGGACGCTGTCGGTGACGTCGACGAAGGTCATCATCACCTGCCCGTTGGGCAGCGGGATCATGGCGTAACTCAACACGTTGCCGTTGTTGAGCTCGGTCTGTCCGTGGCGGTCGCGGCGCTCGTCGTCGAAGCCGGTGACGGCGGCAACAAAGCCGGGCCAGGGGCTGTCCGCCGCCTGCCGGTCGCAAAGGTCGCGGATGGTGGAAACATGGACGCTGGGCTTGGCCGCTTCGCCGCTCAATCCCCAGAGCGTGGCAAAGGCAGGATTCGACAGCCGGAGCCTGCCGTCGGGTCCGAACACCGCTACGCCTTCGGCAAGATTGTCGAGCGTCTCGCCCTGGACCCGCACCGCTGTCTGGTAGCGGCTCTCGAGGTCCATCTTCTCGGTCAGGTTCTCGAACACCCAGGTCACGCCGCCCTTGGGCTGGGGGTTGGCGACGACGCGGATGGTCTTGCCATCCGGCAGATGCCACCAATGTTCCTGGGATTCCACAGCGCGATAGGCGCCGAGCAGGCCTTCCTTCCAGCGGCGCCATTCAGGCTGTTCGGCGATCTTGCCTTCGCTGCGCAGCCGGTCGAGCAGCAAGGCATTGTCTGGAGCGCTGTGCAGGAAGCCTGCGTCCAGGCCCCAAAGCTTCTGGAAGGCCTGGTTGAAGAACCGCAGCTTCTCGTCGGTGTCGAAAATGGCGACCGCCGTGTTGAGCTGGTCGAGCGTGTCGGCGTGGCTTCGCACTGTCCGTTCGTATTCGCCGCGAACGGCTTCGATGGCACTGGTGTCGCAGGCAAGGCCGGCCGAGCCATCGCTGCCGGCGAAATCGGTGACCGCGAACACACGGCGATCGCCTTCGATCACGGTGGACAGCGACTGCTCGAAAACCGGATGCGTCCTGTGCTGGGCGGCAATCGCATCGCGCGCCTGGCCGCCGAGGAACTCTTTCTTCTCCCGAACCGCGGCTTCGGCATTTTCGGCTTCGACGGCATCGGCATAGGCGCGGTTGACCCACCTCAGCCCGCCATCCTCGCTGCGGAGCCACGCCGGCATGTTCAGCGCGTCGAGCAGGCCGATCATCGTGTCGTGGTCGGCGGCCAGCCGCTGGTTCTCGATCTTCAGCCTGGCCTGGCTGCGCTGCGTCTCCGAGAGCGAGACGAAACGCACGAGCACATGCGCGGCACTCTTGCGGCCATGCACTTCGAGCGGCGCACCGGCCTGCGATTCGATGACCAGGTCGAAGGGTTTGGCCTTTTCGCGCAATCCCGCGACGGCATGTTCGAGTGCCGCCGCCGAACGCGGCATCAGCCAGCGGCCGAAAGCAAGAAAAGCGGCCCTATCCTCGGGAGCGCCGCTTTCGACGGGCAATGTGCCGATGAGCTCGGGCTTCTTGTTTTCCGCAGCCCAGACGACGACGCGCTGGTCGCGCAGATTGAGCAGCGCCTCGGAACGGCGGAGCGCCGCGTTGATGTCGGCGAGGCGGCTCCTGAGTTCGACATTCTCCGCCGAGGTGCGGGCTCTTTCGCGGATGAGAACGATGGCCGATATCAGTGCGGCACCCGTCACGCCGACGAACACTGCAAGCTGCATGACATCAATGGCACTCACCGACAGTCCGGCGACGCTGGCAACAGCGGTCTCGGCATGCGCGGCGGCGCCGGCCAAGGGCCCCGCGAGCGCGGAGGTGGCAAGGAATGTCGACGCGCGGGCGCGCCAGGACAGGCTCCCCCCTTCCAGGGCGGAGCCAGCAATCCCCGAATCGTCATGGCCGCCGGAAACGGCCCGTCCCGCTCTGTGCGGGTGTTGCCCCGGCATGTCTTGGTCCTCTCCGCCGCCTGAATGCAAGACCGCCCTGATGCGTGCCTCTCTTGACCCTCTCGGGCTGGAAGCATCGCCGAATCACCTGACAATAACCCCTCGCCGAATCGGCGTGAAGGCTGATGGCGCGCAAAAATAAGGCCGGGCGAAAAGTCAATCGCCCGGCCTCAATATCTGGTAGTAATTTTAGCTTTGGTTAATAGCGGTAGTGTTCCGGCTTGAACGGACCCTGCGGCGTGACGCCGATATAGGCGGCCTGTTCACCCGACAGTTCGGTCAGGCGGGCGCCAAGCTTGTCGAGATGCAGGCGGGCGACCTTTTCGTCGAGATGCTTGGGCAGGACATAGACCTGGTTCTCGTACTGGCCGGGCTTGGTGTAGAGCTCGATCTGCGCCAGCACCTGGTTGGTGAAGGATGCCGACATGACGAAGCTCGGGTGGCCGGTGGCGTTGCCGAGATTGAGCAGCCGTCCTTCCGACAAAAGGATCATCCGCTTGCCGTCCGCGAAGGTGATCATATCGACCTGCGGCTTGACGTTGGTCCATTTCAAATTGCGCAGCGCGGCGACCTGGATCTCATTGTCGAAGTGGCCGATGTTGCCGACGATGACCATGTCCTTCATCGAGCGCATATGGTCGAGGGTGACGACATCCTTGTTGCCGGTGGTGGTGATGACGATATCGGCGGTGGGGGCTGCATCTTCCAGCGTGACGACTTCAAAACCGTCCATCGCCGCCTGCAGGGCGCAGATCGGATCGACCTCGGTGACCTTGACGCGGGCACCGGCGCCCTTGAGCGAGGCCGACGAGCCCTTGCCGACGTCGCCATAACCGCACACGACAGCGACCTTGCCGGCCATCATCGTGTCGGTGCCGCGGCGGATGCCGTCGACCAGCGATTCCTTGCAGCCATACTTGTTGTCGAACTTCGACTTGGTGACCGAGTCGTTGACGTTGATGGCAGGGAAGGGCAGCAGGCCCTTCTTCTGCAGCTGGTAGAGCCGGTTGACGCCGGTGGTCGTCTCTTCGGTGACGCCGCGGATCGCCGCCTTCTGCTTGGTGAAGAAGCCGGGCGAAGCCTTCAGGCGCTTCTTGACCTGGGCGTAGAAATATTCCTCTTCCTCGCTCTGCGGGTTGGACAGCACGTCCTCGCCGGCCTCGGCGCGGGCGCCGATCAGGATGTACATGGTGGCGTCGCCGCCATCATCGAGGATCATGTTGGAGAGGCCGCCATCGGCCCACTGGAAGATCTTGTCGGTGTAGTCCCAATACTCCTCCAGCGACTCGCCCTTGACGGCAAACACCGGGATGCCGGCCTCGGCGATGGCCGCGGCCGCATGGTCCTGGGTCGAGAAGATGTTGCAGGAGGCCCAGCGGATATCGGCGCCAAGCGCCTTCAGCGTCTCGATCAGCACCGCCGTCTGGATCGTCATGTGCAGCGAGCCGGTGATGCGCGCGCCCTTGAGCGGCTGCTTGGGACCGAATTCCTCACGGCAGGCCATCAGGCCCGGCATTTCGGTTTCGGCGATCTCGAGTTCCTTGCGGCCCCAGCCGGCAAGCGAGATGTCGGCGACCACATAGTCCTTGCTACCCGTCATGGCAGTGCTCCGAATTGTTATGCTGCGAATGGTTGCGGATGCGCCCGCGCCGGTCGGCGCGTCGAAGGGCGCGAATTGCCGGCCTGACTAGCAGATCAGAGCAAGGACGACAATGGGATATAAAGAAATCTTTATTCGTGCATGTGTCTCGGACATGCTTTGGCAGTGTCCTAAATCAGCATTCCTCGCCGAAGCGGGACGCCACCAGTTGCTCCAGGGCGTCGATGACCTGCTGGGCCTCCGGGCCGCTGGCGGTGACGCGGATCGAATAGCCGGGGCTTGCCGCCAGCATCATCAGGCCCATGATCGAGGTGCCGCCAACCTTGACGCCATCCTTCTCGACATGCACCGAGGCATCGAAGCCGCTGGCCAGCTGGACGAACTTCGCCGAAGCGCGCGCATGAAGGCCGCGCTGGTTGATGATGGGAAAATCCCGGACTATCTGATCTTTTTCCGGGGACAGCGCGGTCATTTGCTGCTCAGGAGCTGGCTGGCAACATTGATGTATTTGCGACCGGCGGCCTGGGCCTCATCAAGGGCGGCCGCCATGTTGTCGCCCTTGCGGATCGAGGAAAGCTTGATCAGCATCGGCAGATTCATGCCGGCGATCACCTCGGTGCGGCCGGACTCCATCACCGAGATGGCAAGATTGGAGGGCGTGCCGCCGAACATGTCGGTCAGCACGATGACGCCCGCCCCGGTGTCGACACGGGCAACCGCGTCGACGATGTCGCGGCGACGCTGCTCCATATCGTCGTCGGCACCGATCGCCACGGTTTCGAAATTGTCTTGTGGCCCGACGACATGTTCGACGGCATGTCGGAACTCGGTGGCCAGTTGACCGTGCGTTACAAGCACGAGTCCGATCATTCTTTGGTGGCTCCCGTCATCGCCGCTTCACAGGCGCATTTTATGCTCGCCAGCCAATCCAGGCGGCGGGAGCGCTATCTTGTCGACGCGCGGCCCGTTGACAAGCCCAAAATTGCGCAGGCGCATGCCATTTTGACGCATTGCAGCAAAAAACCCGGAGCGGATCATAGAAAAGGCGCGATCGACAGCCGCGCCATCACGACCGGTAAGGCCGCCGCGACATTGCGTTCGACCACATCGACCTGTGGCACCAGACAACCCACGATGTTGCTTGCGGCATCCTCCTGGAAGCGCGGCGCTTCATCGGCCGGCACCAGGTGGACATGCAGGTCGACGAGGCCTGCCGGCTCGAATGGCAGAGGCCGGGGGCCGAGCCCAGGCACCTCGACGAGGCCTTCTATGGCGGCGGGAGCGCGGCACAGCAGCCGCCCGGCATGCGCCTCGACAAAGAGCTGATCGTCACCGACGAGCCGCGCGAACGATCCGCGCTGGCGACAATGATCTATGAGCGCCAGCGCCAGCGCCGTCTTGCCCGAGCCGGAGGCTCCGGTGACGAGAATGCCGCGCTCGCCGATCAAAACCATTGTCGCGTGAATGTTTTCAGGCTGCACGGCTGGACCAGGCATGGTTGGAATTCATGCTCTCAGCCTTCGGCCGGCAACGTCACCACAAAACGCGCGCCCTTGATCTCGCCGGGTTTGGTGCCGGGGATGTTCTCGGCGGTGAGCGTGCCGCCATGGGCCTCGACGATCTGCCTGGATATCGACAGGCCAAGGCCCGAATTCTGGCCGAACGCCTCGCCGGCCGGCCGATCCGTGTAGAAGCGTTCGAAGATGCGGTCGATGTTGTCGGCGCGGATGCCGGGGCCATTGTCGTCGACGGTGACGATGTTGAACTTGCCGGCACGCGCCAGCGACAGGCTGATGTGGCCATGATCCTCGGGAACGAAGGAACGGGCGTTCTCGATCAAATTGGTGATGACCTGGCCGATGCGCAGATCATGGCCGACGACGACATAGCCTTTGACGCCCTGCGGCAGTTTGGCGGCCTTGAACTCGATCTCGACCGCCTTCTTGTTGCGCGTCGCTTCGCGCGAAACGGCGACCAGATCGGTGATGAATTTCTTCAAATCGACCGTTCCCGCATCTTCACGCGCGAGTTCCGCGTCCAGGCGCGATGCGTCGGAAATATCGGTGATGAGCCGGTCCAGCCGCCTGACATCGTGCTGGATGATATCCATCAGCCGGCCGCGCGAATCGTCGTTCTTGGCCAGCGGCAAGGTCTCCACCGCGCTGCGCAGCGACGTCAGCGGGTTTTTCAGCTCGTGCGAGACATCGGCCGCGAAGCTTTCGATCGCCTCGATCCGGGCGTAGAGCGCGTTGGTCATGTCGCGTATGGCGATCGACAGATTGCCGATCTCGTCCTGGCGGTCGGAAAAGTCGGGGATCTCCTCACGGCTCTTGACGCCGCGCCGCACTCGCACCGCCGCCGCCGACAGCCGGCGCAGCGGATTGGCGATGGTCGAGGCGAGCAGCATCGACAGGATGGCGGTGACAAGGGCCGCGATGCCGAAGACGCGCAGGATCGCCTTGCGCTCGGCGGCGACGATCTTGTCGATGTCGCCGCCTTCGGTCGACAGCATCAGCACGCCCAGGACGGCACGAAAGCGCTGGATCGGCACCGCCACCGAAACGATCTGCTCGCCCTGCTCGCTGACGCGCACGATGGTCGAAGGGCTGCCGGTGAGCGCCTTGACCACTTCCGGGAAAGCGGCGCCATTGCCGCCCGGCTGCTCGTGATAGACCGGCAGCTCGGTGTTGCGGAAGAAGTCGAAGACGAATTTCTGGATGCGCTCGACCAGATCGGGCTCTTCTTCCTCGACCGGCGGCAGGTCGTAGCGCAGGATCTGGCCACGCGAATAGAGGTGGCGCGAATCGAGCAGCAGATTGGCGTCGCGGTCATAGATGCGGGCGCGGGTCCTGGTCGGCGAGATCAGCCTTCGCAGCACCGGGGCAACACGCTCCGGGTTGATGGGGAAATCGAGATTGTCGAGCTGGTCGGAGCCCGGCCCCAGGCTTTCGCCGGCCTGCAGTTCAAGCAGCTTTTCCGGGTCGATGCTGATCGAATCCGTCTCGACCGTCGCCGAAGCGGCGATGGCGCCGGCGATGATCTCGCCCTGGGTCATCAGGCTTTCGACGCGGGCGTCGATCAGCCCGTCGCGGAAGGTGTTGAGATAGAGGATGCCTGTCACCAGGACGGCGAGGCCGGCAAGGTTGAGGAACAGGATACGCCGCGTCAGGCTGGAAAAGATGTGATGGCCAAGGAAGCGGCGCATCGGCACCGTGATCTTCGAGACGAAGGACGGCATGATCCGCGACGGCCGCCTGGAGGCGCCCGCCGGTCTTGTTCGCTGTGCTTCCACTGCCATCGAATAGCAGGCCCTGCTACTTATGCTTCGCGGAACCGGTATCCGACTCCGTAAAGGGTTTCGATCATCTCGAAGTCGTCGTCGACGGCCTTGAACTTCTTGCGCAGCCGCTTGATGTGGCTGTCGATGGTGCGGTCGTCGACATAGACCTGTTCATCATAAGCCGAATCCATCAGCGCATCACGGCTTTTTACGACACCGGGACGCTGCGCCAGCGAATGCAGGATCAGGAACTCGGTGACGGTGAGCGTCACCGGCTCGCCCTTCCAGGTGCAGGTGTGGCGCTCCTGGTCCATGACGAGCTGGCCGCGCTCGAGAGAGCGGGCCTGCTGGCTGGGTGTCTTGGCGGCGGCCTCGCGGGCACTGGCGCGGCGCAGCACGGCGCGCACGCGCTCGACCAGCAGGCGCTGTGAGAAGGGTTTGCGGATGAAATCGTCGGCACCCATCTTGAGGCCGAACAATTCGTCGATCTCGTCGTCCTTGGAGGTCAGGAAGATCACCGGCAGGTCGGACTTCTGGCGCATCCGGCGCAGCAGTTCCATGCCGTCCATGCGCGGCATCTTGATGTCGAGGATGGCAAGGTTCGGCGGGCGTGCCGCCAGGCCTTCCAGCGCCGACGCACCATCCGTGTATGTCTCGACGCGATACCCCTCGGATTCCAGGGCGATCGACACCGATGTCAGAATGTTGCGGTCGTCATCGACAAGCGCGATTGTTGCCATTTCAAGCGGCTCCCTCATGAGCTGTCCCTTCTGTCGTAGAGAAGGGGCTTTTGCAGGACAAATTAGGTACAAAATGTGGCATAGGCCTTGTCCGCTGTCACGCGCGGCATGCCGGCGGCCACAATCCTACCTCGACATGGATTGGACGAACGTACATCGCCAATCCTTTGGGCAACCGCGAAACTTTTTGCACATATAAACGATTTAAACAACTTTCAAAATATTTAAATCGATTAATGATTTGATATCATTTGGCTTTTCTGGTTCTGACCATCTCAGCCCGCGTAGTGGGCGTGCCGGGAAGGTGCCGGCAAAGATGCGGCAAATCCAAGAGGGACACTCGATGTCGGAAGTCGGCAAACGCAATTCCGCCTGCGCGATCGATCATATCGGCCTGAAAACCACCGGCGTGGTGCGCTATAATTTCGGTGCGGCTGCCCTTTATGAGGACTCGATCCGGCGCGGCGAAGCCCGCTTGACGGCACATGGCGCGCTGGTCGCCGAAACAGGCCAGCACACCGGCCGCTCGCCCAAGGACAAGTTTGTCGTCCGCAACAGTGACACCGAACCGCACGTCTGGTGGGACAACAACAAGGCAATTTCACAAGCCCAGTTCGACACGCTGCTCGCCGATTTCCAGGCGCATGCCGCGGACAAGGATCTATACGTCCAGGACCTGATCGGCGGCGCCGATGCGGAGCTGAAGCTGCCGACCAGGGTGGTCACCGAATTTGCCTGGCACTCGCTGTTCATCCGCAATCTGCTCATTCGTCCCGATGCCGCCGAGCTCGAGCATTTCGTGCCTGATATGACGATCATCGACCTGCCGTCCTTCCGCGCCGATCCCGCCCGCCACGGCAGCCGCACCGAAACGGTGATCGCCGTGGATCTCACGCGCAAGGTCGTGCTGATCGGCGGCACCTCCTATGCCGGCGAGATGAAGAAGTCGGTGTTCACCATGCTCAACTATCTGCTGCCGGCGAAAGGCGTGATGCCGATGCATTGCTCGGCCAACGAGGGTACGTCCGGCGACGCCGCCATCTTCTTCGGCCTGTCGGGCACCGGCAAGACGACACTCTCGGCCGATCCCTCGCGCACGCTGATCGGCGACGACGAGCATGGCTGGGGACCCCACGGCATCTTCAATTTCGAAGGCGGCTGCTACGCCAAGACGATCAAGCTGTCGGCGGAAGCCGAGCCGGAAATCTTCGCCACCACGCAGCGCTTCGGCACGGTGCTGGAAAATGTCGTGCTCGACGCTGATGGCGTGCCGGATTTCAACGACGGAAGGCTGACCGAAAACACACGCTGCGCCTACCCGCTGGATTTCATCCCCAACGCCAGCAAGACCGGCCGCGCCAACCATCCGAAGAACATCATCATGCTGACCGCCGATGCGTTCGGCGTGATGCCGCCGATCGCGCGGCTGACCCCGGCGCAGGCGATGTATCATTTCCTCTCCGGCTACACCGCCAAGGTGGCCGGAACCGAAAAGGGCGTGACCGAGCCCGAAGCGACGTTTTCGACCTGTTTCGGCGCCCCGTTCATGCCGCGCCATCCATCGGAATACGGCAATCTGCTGCGCGAGCTGATTGCCCACCACGGCGCCGATTGCTGGCTGGTCAACACCGGCTGGACCGGCGGCGCCTACGGCACCGGCAAGCGCATGCCGATCAAGGCGACGCGGGCCTTGCTTGCCGCCGCACTCGACGGCTCGCTCAAGACGGCCGAGTTCCGCACCGACCCTCATTTCGGTTTCGAGGTGCCGGTGGCGGTTCGAGGCGTCGACAGCGCCATTCTCGACCCGCGCTCCACCTGGGCCGACAAGGCCGGCTATGACCGGCAGGCGGCAAGGCTGGTCGGCATGTTCGCCGTCAATTTCGAGAAATTCGAAAGCCATGTCGATGCCGTGGTGCTGGGTGCGGCGCCGCGCATGCAGGAAGCGGCGGAGTAATCGCGCTACGGGGTTCAGCTTCGTTGAAAGGCCCGGTTCGATCGGGCCTTTTCTTTTTCGATCCGCCGCGCCATGACTGCGGCATGGCGAGCGACGACAATATCTTCATATCAGGCGATGCGGTGATCCATCCGGGCGACCTGCACGAGGATTTCATCCGCTCGTCCGGTCCCGGCGGCCAGAACGTCAACAAGGTGGCGACGGCGGTGCAACTGCGCTTCGACGCCGCCAACGCAGCGGGTCTGTCGGAGCGCGTGCGCGAGCGGACGATCAAGCTTGCCGGCCAGCGTGCCACCAAGGACGGCGTCATCGTCATCGAAGCGGGCCGCTTCCGCACCCAGGAACAGAACCGGGCGGACGCCCGGGCACGGCTGACGGCATTGGTCGCCAAGGCCGCCGAGCCGCCACCGCCGCCGCGCAAGAAGACGCGGCCGTCGAAAGGTGCCGTGGAACGGCGGCTGAAGAGCAAGGCCGGGCGCGGCACGATCAAGAAACTGCGCGGCCGGGTGGAGAACGATTAAGCACCGCGAAGCTGCAACGCGCGGGTGGCTTCCAATTCTGGGTTGCAGATGGCAAGCTGCGATCACCCACCACAGCAATGGAGACCAACGATGGGCATGTTCGATTTCGTCAAGAGTGTCGGCAAGAAACTGGGCATCGGCGGTGACGACGAAGCCGCACCCACGGCCGACACACTCAAGAAGGAGCTCGATTCGCACAAGCTCGGCACCGATGGCGTCGAGGTCGTCGTCAACGGCGATACGGCGGTGCTGAAGGGTGTGGTCAAGGACCAGTCGATTTTCGAGAAGGCGGTCATCGCCGTCGGCAACACGCTCGGCGTCTCCAAGGTGCAGGCGGACGAATTACAGGTCGCGCCAGCACCTGGCACGGCCGCCGCCCCCGCCAAGGAGCCCACCTTTTACACCGTGAAGAAGGGCGACAATCTCTGGAAGATCGCCGAGAAAAGCTACGGCAAGGGCCAGGGCGTCAAGAACACGGTCATATTCGAGGCCAACAAGCCGATGCTGACCCATCCCGACAAGATCTATCCGGGCCAGGTGCTGCGCATCCCCGACCTCGCCTGATCGGCGACTGCCAATTCGACAAGAGCGGCGGCTTTCGGGTCGCCGTTTTCATTTGATCGTGACATTTTACGGTTCCGAATCATCCAAGAGGCGATCGAATCCGTGCTCGTTCTGCCCAAAGGCGTCCGCCACATGCCGGCCTACCTGTCACGCACCGTGCAGGAAGAACTGGTCGACGAGGTGAGACGGATCGTGCAGCAGGCGCCGCTGTTCGTGCCGGCCATGCCGCGCACCGGCAAGGAGATGAGCGTGCGCATGACCAATTGCGGGCCGCTGGGCTGGGTCACCGACAAGGAGCACGGCTATCGTTACCAGCCGGCGCATCCGCTAACCGGGGCGCCTTGGCCGCCAATTCCGCATGCGCTGCTCGACCTGTGGCGCGAGGTCTCGGGCTATCCGCATCCGCCGGAAGCGTGCCTGATCAATTTCTACACGGCGGATGCGAAGATGGGCCTGCATCAGGACCGCGACGAGACCGATTTTTCGGCGCCGGTCGTCTCCGTCTCGCTCGGCGACGACTGCCTGTTCCGGGTTGGCCAGACCACGCGTGATGGCGCCACCAAGTCGTTCAGGCTGCAAAGCGGTGATGTCGTGGTGCTCGGCGGCGAGGGGCGGCTGTGCTTTCACGGCGTCGATCGGATCTATCCCTCGACCTCGGCGCTGCTGAAAAACGGTGGGCGGATCAATCTGACATTGCGACGGGTGACGAAGCCGGCCGTCACAGCTTCCTAAGCGCCACTTCCTCGATCAGGTGGTCGGCGCCCTTGCGCAGGATCAAGTCGGCGCGGGCCCGCGTCGGCAGGATGTTCTCGCGCAGATTCTTCAAATTGATGTTGGTCCACAGGCCTTCGGCGATGGCGCGCGCCGAACCCTCCGACAGCTGCGAGTAGCGGTGAAAGAAGGAGTCCGGATTGCGGAAGGCGGTCTCACGCAGCCGCATGAAGCGGGAAATGTACCAGTTGTGGATCAGCTTCTCGTCGGCATCGATGTAGATGGCGAAATCGAAGAAGTCCGACAGGAAAGGCACGATCTTGCCGTCCTGCGGCAGCTTGCCGGGCTGCAGGACATTGATGCCTTCGAAGATCAATATGTCGGGCCGGTCGATGGTGACGAACTCGCCGGGAATGACGTCATAGGTGAGGTGCGAATAGACCGGCGCGCGGACATCGGGCAGCGCCGACTTGATGCCCGACAGGAAGCGCAGCAGCGCGCCGACATCGTAACTGTCTGGAAAACCCTTGCGCTCCATCAGGTTCTCGCGGCGCAGGACCTCGTTGGGCAGCAGGAAGCCGTCGGTGGTGATGAGATCGACCTTGGGGCTCGACGGCCAGCGCGCCAAAAGCTCCTTCAGCACGCGTGCGGTGGTCGATTTGCCGACCGCGACGGAACCGGCGATGCCGATGATGAAGGGCGTCTTGACCACGTCGACCGCGTTGAAGAAGGCCTGGCGTTGCCGAAACAGCAGCTGGCTCGCTTCGACATGAGCCGACAACAGCCGCGACAGCGACAGATAGATGCGCGTGACCTCTTCGAGATCGACCGGATCGTTGAGCGACCGCAGGCGGCGGAATTCGTCCGCGCTCAGCGTCAGCGGCGTGTCGGCGCGGAATTGCGACCATTGCTCGGCGGAGAAGAAGCGAAACGGGGAATACTTCTCGGTCGGCGCGAGCTGATCCATCGAGATACCTGCCCTTCCTCGCGGTCAGCCCTTGGGCCGTGACGCCTTCTCGGCGATGCCCGAACGCCGGGTGCGGCCTTCGAGCTCCTTGAGCACGTCGCTCAGCGAAACCCCCGAGAGGCCGAGAACGACGAGCCAATGATATATAAGATCGGCACTTTCCGAAACGAGGGCCTGTTTGTCGCCCTTGACGGCGGCAATCACCATCTCGACTGCTTCCTCGCCGAGTTTCTGCGCCGCCTTGTCGATGCCGCGCGCGAACAGTTTTGCCGTCCACGAGTCCGGGTCGCCGGAATGGGCGCGTTCCCTGATGGTTTCTTCAAGATCTGACAGCGAAAACTCAGCCATGGCGCCATCTATCTGCTTGTTTAGGCATGATCTTTTCCGAAAACCGGTTCCCACTTTTCGGGATCATGCTTTAGGGCCGATTATTCACAGAGTCCAGCCGCATCGGCAGCCCTGCGGCGGCCATATGCGCCTTGGCCTGCGCTATCGTGTAGGTCCCGAAATGGAAGATGGACGCGGCCAGCACCGCACCGGCATGGCCGTCGCGAACGCCTTCGACCATGTGGTCGAGCGTGCCGACGCCGCCGGAAGCGATGACCGGCGCGCGCACGGCGTCTGATATCGCGCGGGTCAGCGCGATGTCGTAGCCGGCCTTGGTGCCGTCGCGATCCATCGAGGTCAGCAGGATCTCGCCGGCGCCGCGATCGACCATTTTCCGCGCGAACTCGACCGCGTCGATGCCGGTCTTTTCGCGCCCGCCATGGGTGAAGATTTCCCAGCGGTCGGCCTCACCGGTGGCGGACACTTTCTTGGCGTCGATGGCGACGACGATGCACTGGTTGCCGAACTTGTCGGCGGCCTCGGCAACGAAATCCGGGTTCTTCACCGCCGCCGTGTTGATCGACACCTTGTCCGCGCCGGCCAAGAGCAGCTTCCTGATGTCGGCGACCTGGCGCACGCCGCCGCCGACGGTCAGCGGCATGAAGCATTGTTCGGCGGTGCGTGCGATGACGTCGAAGATGGTTTCGCGATTGTCCGACGAAGCAGTGATGTCGAGGAAGCAAAGCTCGTCGGCGCCGGCCGCGTCATAGGCCTTGGCCGCCTCGACCGGATCGCCGGCGTCGACGAGATCGACGAAGTTGACGCCCTTGACGACACGGCCGTTCTTGACGTCGAGACAGGGGATGACACGGGCTTTCAGCATCAGCGGCCCTCTATCGTGGCGATGAGATCGTTCAGCAACTGGCCGACCAGCGGCGGAACATCGGCTTGCGCGTCGAAAGCCGGATCGTAGGCAGAGACGGTGATGCCGACGACCGGCACCGCAAGCGCCATGGCGCAAGTGGCGTCGCGCAACTGCTCCGGGCTCGGGCCGCCCGAAGTGATATAGCGGTTGGCCTGCAACTCCCGGGGATCATGCACGTCCATGTCGAGATGCATGTGCACGCGTTTGGCGCCGGCGATCTTCAGTCTTTCGGTCGCCTGGGCCACCCCGGAGCATTCCGTCCGCACGATCGGCAGCGTCTCCAGCAGCCGCTTCTCGTCCGGATCGAGATCGCGCGCGTTGACGAGCACGCAACGCGACGGATCGATCGGCTTGAAGCCGGGAATGGCCGACGCCATCGGCCTCCAGCACAGGCCAAGCACCGTCGCCAGCGCCATGCCGTCGAGAAACCCGTATGCCGATGTCTCGGGCGTGTTGAGGTCGCCATGCTGGTCGGCCCAGATGATCGCATCGGCGTCCTCGCCGGCGACCGCACCGGCTGATGTCAGGCAGTTTCCCGCAAGGACGATGGGAAACCGGCCGGCGTCACGGGCAAGGCGAACCTCGGTCGCAACCGCGTTGCAGACAGCAAAGCCGGTGGCGATCTCGCGCTCCTGGATGTCTCCGACCCTGCCGATGTCTTCCACCGTAACGTCATGGCCGGCCATGGTCAGCGCGTCGACGAGCCCGCCTGATATCAGTGCGTCCGGGCCCTGGCCCATGCCGCCATGGTAATGACCGCTGTCGTAGGAGGCCAGGATGATGGAGATTTTCACGTCCGCGTCTCCGCCCTGCCCTGCAGGATCGCCAGGGCCTCGGCCGGATCGATGCGGCCGTCATAGAGCGCGCGCCCGGAGATCGCCCCTTCGAGCTTTTGCGCATCGGGCATGGTCATGCGCACGATGTCGGCGATCGAGGCGAGGCCGCCCGACGCGATGACCGGGATCGATACGGCATCGGCGAGATCGATGGTGGCGTCCCAGTTGATGCCGGTCAAAACGCCGTCGCGATCGATATCGGTGTAGATGATGGCGGCGACTCCGGCGCCCTCGAATTTCCTCGCCAGTTCGACGACGCCGAGGCTCGACGCCTCGGCCCAGCCCTCGACGGCGACCTTGCCGCCCTTGGCGTCGATGCCGACGGCGACCTTGCCCGGAAACGCCTTGCAGGCCTGTCTGACCAGGTCCGGGTCACGCACCGCCACCGTGCCGAGGATGACACGGGCCAGCCCGCGATCGAGCCAGTCCTCGATCTGCGCCAGCGTGCGGATGCCGCCGCCGAGCTGCACAGGGTTCTTCGTCGCCTTGAGGATGGCGCCGACCGCCGCGCTGTTGACGCTCTGGCCCTGGAAGGCGCCGTTGAGGTCGACGACATGCAGCCATTCGAAGCCCTGTTGCTCGAAGGCCCGCGCCTGCGCTGCAGGATCATCGTTGTAGATGGTCGCGGTGGCCATGTCGCCGTGCTTCAGGCGCACGCACTGGCCGTCCTTGAGATCGATGGCGGGGAAAAGGATCATCCGTTCAGGCGCCTTCCACAATGGCGAAATGCGATGTCGAATAGAGACGTCGGAACTTCAGCGCCGCCTGGTATTCGGGCGAATGGAAGCAGGCGAGTGCGACCGCGTAGCTCTCGAACTCGATGATGACATGGCGATTGCCCGACGACCCTTCCGGGCTCGACGACTGACCGCCGCGGGTCAGGAATTTTGCGCCATATTTGTCGAAAGCCGCTTTGTTGGCGGCAATGTATAGCGGATAGTTTTCCGGATCGGTCACCTCGACCATCGCCATCCAGTAACCCTTCTTGCTCATCGGTTTCCCCTTTGCTTGAGCATGATCTCGGGACAAACGGGACCGTTTGTCCGAGAAAACCGGGGTCCACTTTTCGGGATCATGCTCTAGGGCCTCCAGCGCAGGAAATTGGTGATCAGGGCGAGGCCCAGCGCCTGGCTCTTTTCCGGGTGGAATTGCGTGCCGACGAGATTGTCGCGGGCGACGGCCGCCGTCACCGGGCCGCCATAATCGGCGACCGCCAGCACTTCGTCCGGCTTGCGCGCATCGAGGTGGTAGGAGTGCACGAAATAGGCGTGCAGCCCGTTGGTCCCGGTGGGAATGCCGGCAAACAGTGGATGCTGGCGTTTGAGTTCGATCGTGTTCCAGCCGATCTGCGGGATCTTCAGCGCCGGATCGGAAGGCATGATCTCCTTGACGTCGCCCGATATCCAGCCGAAGCCCTCGGTAATTGTCTTTTCAAGGCCGCGCTGCGACATCAGTTGCATGCCGACGCAGATGCCGAGGAAAGGCCGGCCCTTGACGATCGCGACATCTTCGACGGCTTCCCGCATGCCTTCGACGGCCTGCAGGCCGGCCGCGCAATCGGCATAGGCGCCGACGCCGGGCAGGACGATGCGATCGGCCGTGCGCACCCGCTCGGCATCGGCCGTCAGGTCGATCTGCGCCGCGATGCCGGCTTCGCGCGCGGCGCGCTCGAAAGCCTTGGTGGCCGAGCGCAGATTGCCCGAGCCGTAGTCGATGATCGCAACCCGCATATCAGCTTCTTCCCGGAATCATGTCAGTTTCTTCCCGGTATGTGGGTCAGCCCCAGCGCAATGCCCGGCTGCGCTGGCCGCGCGAAGGCAGCATCGGGGACCATGCGCGGCGCCGGCGCAACCTCATCGGCAAGCGCTTCCGCCTCCAGCGCATAGCGTGTGTCGGCATCGTCGAGCCAACCGGCTTCGACCGCGCCCCACTCGTGCCAACCACGCCGGCGAAGTGCCGCGATGCGCAGGCCTTGCCCTTCCAGGCCGACATAGAGCGAAACCAGCAACGACAGCAGCGACCCGGCCACACCAAGGCCGAGCTTCTGGCCCAGCATCGAAAGCAGGCCCATGACGACGAAGGCAAGTGCTGCTTCGATCCACAGCCGATGCCAGGCGAACCATAGCGGCGGCACCAGGAGGCCCAGCCAGGTGAAGCCATCGCGGACAAAGGCCGTCGCATCAGCCTTTTCGCTGCGGCCTGGCGGTTCCATCACGACGTAGGTGGCCATGGCCTTATCCCTTCAACGATCCCTTGGTGGAGGGAACCGCATCCGGCTGGCGCGGATCGCGTTCGAGAGCAGCGCGCAGCGCGCGCGCCACCGCCTTGAAGCAGGTCTCGGCGATGTGATGGTTGTTGGCGCCATAGTGGTTGGTGACATGCAGCGTAATGCCGGCATTCTGCGCCAGCGCCTGGAAGAACTCGCGCACCAGTTCGGTGTCGAAGGTGCCGATCTTCGGCGACGAGAAGGAAACGTTCCAGACCAGGAAGGGACGGCCGGACACATCGATCGCGGCGCGCGTCAGCGTCTCGTCCATGGCAAGGTCGATCGAGGCATAGCGCATGATGCCGCGCCGCTCGCCGAGCGCCTTGGTCAAGGCCTGGCCGAGCGCGATGCCGGTGTCCTCGACCGTGTGGTGATCGTCGATATGCAGGTCGCCCTTGGCCCTGACCGTCATGTCGATCAGGGAATGGCGCGACAGCTGGTCCAGCATATGGTCGAAGAAGCCGACGCCCGTAGCGATATCCGACTTGCCGGAACCGTCGACATGGATCGACACGGAGATGTCGGTTTCCTTGGTCTTGCGGCTCGCTTCGGCGGAACGGGGCGGCATCACTCTATCCTTGTCCAGAGGTTCACATCGTGACCGGCTCAGAGGCTTCAAGCGCTCGCAAGCTTGAAAACGAAAGCCTTCTAGCAGCATGATCCGGCGATTGCCAGTTGCCTCTGGCAGCGGTATCGGCCTTGCCAGAGAGCGATTTGCAATCACCGGCCCCATGCATACATATGGCCGATCAAAGTTACTCGTACCGCGCCAATCGCCTTATCGGGATGGCGCTGCTCGGAGCCCAAGAAATGTCCAATGAACTGACCATGCACGCCACGACCATCGTGACGGTGCGCAAGGGCAACAAGGTGGTGATCGCCGGCGACGGCCAGGTCAGCCTTGGCCAGACCATCATGAAGGGCAACGCCAAGAAGGTGCGCCGCATCGGCAAGGGCGGCAATGTGATTGCCGGTTTCGCCGGCGCCACCGCCGACGCCTTCACGCTTCTGGAGCGGCTCGAGGCCAAGCTCGAACAATATCCCGACCAGCTGACGCGCGCCTGCGTCGAGCTCGCCAAGGACTGGCGCACCGACCGCTATCTGCGCCGGCTGGAAGCGATGATGCTGGTGGCAGACAAGTCAGTCTCGCTGGCGCTGACCGGCACCGGCGACGTGCTCGAACCCGAATTCGGCGTCATGGCCATCGGTTCGGGCGGCAATTACGCGCTGGCCGCGGCCCGCGCGCTGATGGACAGCGACAAGGATGCCGAGGAGATCGCCCGCAAGGCGATGCAGATCGCATCCGACATCTGCGTCTACACCAACAACAATTTCGTCGTCGAAACGCTCGATGCCGCCTGAAGAGGTGGTGACCTATGATTTTCGGCCGGTGACGGAGAAAGACCTGCCGATGATCGCCGGCTGGCTTGCCCAGCCGCATGTTGCAGAGTGGTGGGACGATCCGGAGACGGAAATCGCCGGGATTCGCGAGCATATCGACTCGATTTCCGTCGAGCCGCTGATCGTCGAGCTCGACGGCAAGCCGATCGCCTATCTGCAGAGCTACGACCCGCATCTGGAAGACGACCACCCCTACGCCGACCAGCCGTTCGGCACGCTCGGCATCGACGTGTCGATCGGCGTGCCGGAGTTGGTCGGGCGTGGCCATGGCTCGGCGATCGTGCGCCAGTTTGTCGAACAGCTTTTCGAGGAAGGTGTTCCGCGCGTCATCATCGACCCGGATCCCGCCAATGTCAGGGCGATCCGCGCCTACGAAAAGGCCGGCTTTGTTGCCTTTGACACCAGAACATCGGAGTACGGGCCAGCCCTGATGATGGCGCGCGACGCGACGCAGGAGCCCAATTGATCAGCGCCGAAACCCTGGACAAGGCAGTCGCGAAAGGTTTGATCTCGCAGACCTTGCGCGATCAGTTGGAGGCCATGGAACGCGCGGTCGCTCTCGCCCCCGAGGCCAGGCGCGCCGATGACGAGGGTGACGAGGAAAACCTGCGGCTGGTCGGCGGCGGCAACGATCTGTTCGTCACCGTGGGAACCGTTCTGCTCAGCGCCGGCTTCTTCTTTGTCCTCACCACCTTGCTTCCAGGCCAGACATTCTGGATCGCCGGCATCCTTGCGGTTTTCGCCTGGGGGCTCGCCGAAATCGTCACGCGTCAGCACCGGATGAAACTATCGTCGTCCGTGCTTGCCCTGATTTTCATGGCCGCCATTCTGGCCGCTCTGGCGCTGCAAGTGGAGGCCAGCTTCGGCATACGCAAGCCGGAAACCATCTGGCAGCTATTGGCGTTGCGCCAGACGGCGTCCCGGGCCGGATATCTGTTCCTGGGCGGAGGAATAATCGCGGCGGCGATCTATTTCTGGCGCTTTCGCGTCCCCATCATTGCCGGGACCATCGCCATCGCCTTCACACTGCTTGCCTTCCTGCAAACGGCGATAATCCTGTATGACAGTGTGACAACCGGCGCGATTGCGCCGCCGCGCCTCGAGGACGTTCCCGAATTGCTTCGTGCGGCCCTTTACATGCCGCTGATCTGCGGCCTGATCGTGTTCGCAACGGGTGTCGCTTTTGACATTTACGACAGGGATCGACGCAAGATCTGGTCCGATTGCGCTTTCTGGCTCCATGTCGTCTCGGCGCCGATGCTGGTGCATCCGCTCTTTATCATGGCAACCGGCCAAAACGTCGTATTCGGACATATCGCGCCGGATGCCAATGCAACCATCATGCTGACGATTCTGATCCTTGGCTTCCTCTATGTCGCGCTGGCCATAGACCGCCGTTCGCTTCTGGTTCCTACATTGGCTTACTTCGGCTCGCTGGGCATCTATTATCTGGTGAATTCCGCCTCCGATTCGACGGGCATCCCGCCTTTTGCCTTGATCCTGGTCGTTGTTGGCGCGCTGATTATCCTGTTCGGGGCCGGCTGGCAGCGTATCCGGCGGATTGTGGTCAACCCCACCTTGCCGGCGGCCGTGATCCGCCGGCTACCGCCGCTGAAGGCGTGACAGGGCTTTGTGATGGTCGAGACGGCGACGCGAAACGAGGGGGAATGAACCGATGACGACACCGGCCACGGAAAACAGCTATTCGGCCTACGAAGACAGCTGGCGGATGGGGCTTCTGCTGGTGCTTGCCATGGTCATCTTCCAGGCCGGGGCGCTCTACGGCATGGGGCGGACGCCGATCTGCACCTGCGGCTACGTCAAGCTCTGGCATGGCGTGGTGAACAGTTCGGAGAATTCCCAGCACATTTCGGACTGGTACACCTTCTCGCACATCATCCACGGCTTCCTGTTCTATGCGCTGGCGCGGTTCCTGTTCCCGCGTTCGCCGATCGGCCTGAGGCTGGCGTTCGCCGTCTTCATCGAGGGCGGCTGGGAGCTGCTGGAAAACAGCCCGTTCATCATCGACCGCTACCGCGCCGGCACCATTTCGCTCGATTACTATGGCGACAGCATCATCAATTCGGTGTCGGACACACTGGCCATGGTGCTGGGATTTGTGATGGCGCGAAGGCTACCTATATGGGTGATCGTCAGCCTCGCCATCATCTTCGAACTCGGCACCGGCTACCTCATCCGGGACAATCTGACACTCAACGTGATCATGCTGCTGCATCCGTTCGAGGCCATCAAGCAGTGGCAAAGTGGAATTTAGTGATATGAGCACATTTTCTCCCCGCGAAATCGTTTCGGAACTCGACCGCTTCATCATCGGCCAGAAGGACGCCAAGCGCGCCGTGGCCATTGCCTTGCGCAACCGCTGGCGCCGCCAGCAGCTGGAAGGCCAGATGCGCGAAGAGGTGATGCCCAAGAACATCCTGATGATCGGGCCGACCGGCGTCGGCAAGACGGAAATCTCGCGCCGCCTGGCGCGGCTGGCCGGTGCGCCCTTCGTCAAGGTCGAGGCGACCAAGTTCACCGAAGTCGGCTATGTCGGCCGCGATGTCGAGCAGATCATCCGCGACCTGGTCGAGATCGCCATCGGCCTGGTGCGCGAGAAGATGCGTGAGGACGTCAAGGCGCGCGCCCACGTCAACGCCGAGGAACGTGTGCTGGAAGCACTGGTCGGCAAGACGGCGAGCCCGGCCACCCGCGACAGTTTCCGCAAGAAGCTGCGCGACGGCGAGCTCGACGACAAGGAAATCGAGGTCGAGGTTGCCGACACCGGCAGCGGCGGCATGCCCGGATTTGAAATCCCCGGCATGCCGGGCGCCAATATCGGCGTGCTGAACATCAACGACATGCTGTCGAAGGCGATGGGCGGCAAGAAAACCAAGATGCGCAAGACGACGGTGAAGGAGTCCTACGACCTGCTGGTCAATGACGAGTCCGACAAGCTGCTCGATCAGGACGAGGTGGTGCGCCGGGCGCTCGATGCCGCGGAAAACGACGGCATCGTCTTCCTCGACGAGATCGACAAGATCGCGGCGAGATCGGACATTTCCGGCGGGCCCTCGCGCGAAGGCGTGCAGCGCGACCTGCTGCCGCTGGTCGAAGGCACCACGGTGGCGACCAAATACGGACCGTTGAAGACGGATCACATCCTGTTCATCGCCTCCGGCGCCTTCCACGTCTCGAAGCCGTCCGACCTGTTGCCGGAATTGCAGGGCCGCCTGCCGATCCGCGTCGAACTGCGGGCGCTGGAGAAGGACGATTTCGTGCGCATCCTGACCGAGACCGAGGCCAGCCTGATCAAGCAGTATATCGCGCTGATGAAGACCGAAGGCGTCGAGTTGACCTTCACCGAAGACGCCATCGATTCGCTCGCCGGCATCGCCGTCGATCTCAACGCCAGCGTCGAGAACATAGGCGCCAGGCGCCTGCAGACGGTGATGGAGCGGGTGCTGGACGAAATCTCCTACGATGCGCCCGACCGCAACGGAACGAGCGTCACTATCGACGCCGCCTATGTCGAAAAGCATGTCGGCGACCTGTCCAGGAATACCGACCTGTCGCGGTTCATCCTTTAAACGACGGCGCCGAAACGTTCCGGCGCCGGTCCAGGCAACATTTTCCGGCAAGCAAGATCATGTGTGGCCAGATGGTACCATCTGGCCACCTTTCGTCCTGCCGGGTGAAGGGGCGCTCTCGACTCGACCAAGAGCTTTACCTAGTTTGCGCGGCAATTCTCGATCTCTTAGTTGACGCAATTCCGGAAAACCGTTTCACACTTTTCCTGGAATTGCTTGGGCGGCGGGTGCATGAAAAAACTGATCCTGGTCATTCTCGGCTTGACGCTGGCGGCGACGCTGTTCGCCGCCGAGGCAGCGACATTGGTGCCGCCGGGAAATCGCAATGCCGTGCAGCCCGACATTCCCGGCGCCTCCAGCCGGCGCACGCAGGCGACCAACACCAGCTTCCAGGCGAAGTACCGCAAGGTCTATGCCCTGCTGCAGAACGACGCCGAATTGCGCGGCAAGATCAGGAAGGCGGCGGCCGCCTACGGCATCGATCCCCTGCACATCGTCGGCGCCATCGTCGGCGAGCACACCTACAACGTCGATGCTTATGACCGGCTGCAGACCTACTATGTCAAGGCGATCTCCTATCTCTCCAGCAAGCTGTCCTTCGCCTATGACGGCGAGGACATCACCGACTTCGTCCAGCGGCCGGAATTCAAGAAATGCGCGGGGATGTCCGACAGCTACGATCTGTGGGAATGCCGCGAACAGGTGTGGAACCGTTCGTTTCGCGGCAAGTCGGTCGGCGGGACCAGCTTTCCCGACGACCGCTTCGGCGCCACCTTCTTCCAGCCTTATTATGCCGGCCAGACCTTCGGCCTCGGCCAGCTCAATCCGCTGACCGCCCTGCAGATGAGCGATCTGGTGCACAAGGTTTCGGGCCTGCCCAAGCTCGACGTCGGCGATCCCAATTCGGTCTACAAGACCATCATGGATCCCGACCTGACGCTGCCCTACGTCGCCGCGACGATCAGGAAATCGATCGATGCCTATAAAAGCATTGCCGGCTTCGACATTTCGGGCAATCCCGGGCTGACCGCCACGCTCTACAATGTCGGCAATCCGGAGCAGCGCGCTTATGCCCTGAAGGCGGAGAACGACAGGCGCCGCGCCGCCGGCGAGCCCGAAAAGCTGCCGGAAGAGAATTATTATGGTTGGCTGGTGAACGACAAACTGCCGGAGCTGAAGGCGCTGTTTTAGGGCTGGGGTTCAGAGCCTTTACCTGCCCCTTGTAGGGCAGGTCGGACCGAAGGTTAGGGGCGGTGCCGCACTCCCATCCCGCAGCTGCGCAGCGGCCCCCAAAAAGGGGGAGCGTAGGCTCAGGCCGCCAGCAACGACTTCAGCTTCACGTCCTGCGAGCCCAGCGCTTCCGGCGCCGGCTTGGCCCGCTTGGCGATCAGCATTTCGGCCAGCCTGATGTCGCGGGCGACCGCGTTGCCGGGGCCGATGCCGCTGGCCGCGACCAGCCTGCCGTCTTCAGCCAAATGGAAGAGGATGAAGGCGCCGTCGCCGAGATCGCGGCGCACGATGTTTTTGCCCTCGTCGGAGAGCCCGGCGATCTGCAGGGACAGACCATATTGATCCGACCAGAACCACGGCACCGCCGCATGCGCCTCGCCGGCGCCGAGCATGTTCCTGGCCGCCAGCGCGCCCTGTTCCTGGGCGTTGCGCCAGGCTTCCAGCCGCACCCGGCGGCCGCCATAGACGGCGAGCGGAAACGAGCAGCAATCGCCGGCGGCAAAGATGTCGGGATCGCTGCTGCGCAGCTCGGCATCGACTGCAATGCCATTGTCGATCGTCAGCCCCGCTTCGGCCGCAAACCCGGTCACCGGCACGGCGCCGATGCCGATGATCGCGAGGTCGGCTGATATCTCCCGTCCGCCGGCAAGGGTGACGCGCACCTCGTTGCCATCGTCGGCGATGGACGCGATGCCGTCGCCGCACAGGATGTCGACGCCCTCGGCGACATGCGCCTCATGGATGATTTCCGCGATCTCCGCCGGCACGCCGCGCATCAGGATTCGAGGCTGCGCCTCGATGACGGTGACCGCGGCACCGAGCTTGCGGGCCGCGGCGGCGAGTTCGAGGCCGATAAAGCCGCCGCCGATGATGGCGATACGGTTGCCGGGGGTGAGATGCGCGCGAATGGCGAGCGCATCAGCGAAGGTTCTGAGATAGACGCAGCGCGGACCCAGACCCGGCATCGGCAGCTTGCGCGGCGTCGAACCGGTTGCCAGCAGGAGCTTGTCGTAAGGCAGGACCGATCCGTCCGACAGGCGCACAGTATGCGCCGCGCGGTCGATCGCGACGGCCTGGACGGAATGGACATGCCGGATCGACTTCTCGGCCAGAATTGCGTCGCTGGCGATCGCCTTGATCTCGGGCGCATCGCTGGCCATCGCCTCCTTGGACAGAGGCGGGCGCTCATAGGGCAGATGCGGCTCGTCGCCGACCAGCGTCACCGGCCCCTGATAATCGAGGTCGCGCAGCGCCAATGCCGCCCGCCCGCCGCATTCGCCGGCGCCGATGATGAGCATCCCCCCCGCCATATCGGTCATCCGATCTGGATCAGGACTTTGCCGGCATCGACCTTGACCGGATAGGTCTTGAGATTGACGCAGACCGGGGCGCCGCGGGCGTCACCCGTCTTGTAGTTGAAGCGCCCATTGTGCTTGGGGCATTCGATGATGTCATCCATCACCAGCCCGTCGGCCAGGTGCACCTTTTCATGCGTACAAAGGCCGTCGGTGGCGAAGAACTCGTCGTCGGGGCTGCGATAGATGGCGAAGGTGCGGCCGCCATGGTCGAAGCGCATCACATCCTCCTCGTCTATGTCGCCGGTGGCGCAGGCCTCGACCCAGTCGCTCATTCAAGTCCTCCCAAAAGCAAAAAAGTGCGCAGCGGTTTTCCGTCCGGAATTGCGTTAAATAAACAGTCTGGATCGGATGGAAGCACGATCATTCCGCCGCGGCGGCGACAGTGTCGTTGTGGAATTCTTCGCGATATGGCCGTGCGGTCGGCGGCAGCTCGCGCTTGAGGAAATAGTCCTCGTTGCGCAGCTGGCGCAGGAAGACCGGGATCATCTCGCGGTAGCCGGCCAGGATCGACGGTGTCGGTTCCGGCAGATCGTGCTTGATCAGTTCGTGCAGCCTCGGCAGCGCATGATAGGGCACCATCGGAAACATGTGATGCTCGACATGGTAGTTCATGTTCCAGTAGATGAAGCGGCTGATCGGGTTCATGTAGACGGTGCGGCTGTTCAGCCTGTGGTCGGTGACGTTGTCGGCGAGGCCACCATGCTGCAGCAGCCCGACCATGACATGGTGCCAGGCGCCGTAGAGCCTGGGCAGGCCGACCAGCATCAGCGGCAGGAACGAACCGGTGTAGAGCGCCAGCCCGACGGTGGCGGCATAGATCGCCGTCCAGATGCGGGCGACGCGGATCGCCTTGGGCTGTTCCTGTTCTGGAATGAAGGTCTTTTCGGCGGCGCTGACGGTGCCGGCGGCGTTGCGCAGCATATCGCTCATCGCATGCCAGGCGTCGAGCACGCCGACGAAGCCCAGCATGGCGCGAACCAGATCCGGCGGCCGCATCACCGAGATTTCCGGGTCGCGGCCGACGATGATGGTGTCGGTGTGGTGGCGCGTGTGGCTCCAGCGCCAGGTCACCGGATTGCGCATGATCATGAAGCAGGCGATCTGATAGACCGCATCGTTCATCCATTGCGTGCGGAAGGCGGTGCCGTGACCGCATTCGTGCCAGCGTGAATCCGTCGAGGAGCCGTAGAGCACGCCATAGACGAAGAAGAACGGCACGCACCACCATGTGCCCCAGAGCCAGGCGCCGCCGGCGCCGCTGACGATCAGGGCGGCGAACCAGATCGCCGTATCGCGGATCGCCGGCCCGTCGGAGCGCTGCATCAGCTCCTTCATCTGCTTGCGCGGTATGTCGGTGTGATACCACTCGGCCGCCGACAGGCCGGTCTCGACGGCGAGCTTGGCGTCGCGGCCGATCAGGCTGTAGTCACGCCGGGACGGCGCAGTGGACATGATTGCCTCCCTCGGCAAAGGCATCCGCCAGAGCGAATGCCATGAAATCCCTTGGCTTCAGGCGTCAAAGTAACGCCGACCGATGATAGACTCAACATCATAAAGATAGTTTCTATCATTTCCCATCAGGATGATGTACGAAGGGCTCGAGCAAACCCGACGAGGCAAGCATGGTGAAGCGGCCGACAATATCCGATCTGGCGCGCATCTCGGGCGTCAGTGTCGCCACCGTCGACCGCGTGCTGAACAACCGGCTGCCGGTACGCGAAGAGACAGCGCGCCGCGTCTACGAGACCGCTACCGACATCGGCTACCACGCCGCCGGCCTTATCAAGCAGCGCATGCGCCAGGAGTTGCCGGAGTACCGCCTGGGCTTCCTGCTGCTGCGGGGCAATGATGCCTTCTACGGTGACTTCGCGCGGGAACTCGAACTGGCCATCTCGCAATCGCAGCGCTTCCGCGGCGTTGCGAGCATCGATTTCGCCAGCTCCCTGGCTCCCGACGAGATCGCCTCCCAGATGCGCAGGCTGGCGGCGAAATCGAGGGCCATCGCGGTGGTCGGTCCGGACCATCCGACCCTGACAGCGGTCGTGGAAACCTTGAAGGCGAGAGGGCAGCCGGTCTTTTCGGTGCTGTCCGATTTTGCCGCCGGCATCCGGGAGGGCTATATCGGCCTCGACAACCGCAAGGTCGGGCGCACCGCCGCATGGATGATCTCCAAGGCAGCCAAGCGGCCCGGCAAGGTCGCCCTCTTCGTCGGCAGCCACCGCTTCCACGGCCATGAGCTGCGCGAGATCGGCTTTCGCTCCTTCTTCCGCGAGCATGCGCCGGAGTTCAGCGTGCTTGAAACGCTGGTCAATCTGGAAGCCAACCAGGTGACCCATGACGCGATGATCGATCTTCTGGCGCGCTATCCGGATCTTGCCGGCTGCTACGTCGCCGGCGGTGGCATGGAAGGCGCGGTCTCGGCGCTGCGGGCAGCGAAGCCCGCGACTATGCCGGTGGTCGTCTGCAACGAGATCAACGCCGAGTCGCGCGCGGCACTCGCCGACAACATCCTCACCATGGTGATCTCGACCCCGCTCGCTGCTTTATGCCGTGAGCTCGTCGACCTGATGGCGCATGCCATCGAAACCGGCGCCGCCAACGCTCCGGGCCAGACCTTTCTGCCCTTCGACATCTATCTGCCGGAAAACATCTAGCCAGCCGCCGCGCGAGGTGCCGAGGCAAATGATAGAATCCATCAGAGCGATGCGTAAATCGGCCCGCAGGCCGCGGAATCGCCCTTGACGCCCCGATGTGAAATGGAATAAATATTTCATCATCTGTATATTTTGGTTCTTTCGTTCCGGAATATCTGTTTCAAACAGAGGGTTTGACGTTCCAGCCAACGGCAAGCGTCACCCGGAATAGAAATGACATCAGGGAGAGATTCCCCGGGGAGATCGGGGATTCCGGATAAATCGGTGAAACCGGACACCAATATGTGGAGGAGAAACACAATGAAGAAATTGATTTTAGGCGTCGCCTTCGCGGCGCTGATGAGTTCATCCGCTCTGGCCGCCAAGGTTGGCGTGTCGATGGCCAAGTTCGACGACAACTTCCTGACCGTGCTGCGCAACGGCATGATCGAGCAGGCCAAGGGTATGAGCGGCGTCGAGCTGCAGGTCGAGGACGCGCAGAACGACGTTGCCAAGCAGCTTGACCAGATCAAGAACTTCGCCGCTTCGGGCGTCGACGCCATCATCGTCAACCCGGTCGACACTTCGGCCACGCAGGCGATGTCGGATGCCGCCGCCGCAGCCAAGATCCCGCTGGTCTATGTCAACCGCGAGCCGGTCAATGTCGACACGCTGCCCGACAACCAGGCCTTCGTCGCCTCGAACGAAGCCGATTCCGGCACGCTCGAGACCAAGGAAGTCTGCCGCCTGTTCAAGGAAGCCGGCAAGAAGGAAGCCAATGTCTATGTGATCATGGGCGAGCTTTCCAACCAGGCCGCCGTGCAGCGCACCAAGGACATCGACGACGTGATCGCGACGCCGGATTGCAGCTTCATCAAGATCATCGACAAGCAGACGTCGAACTGGAACCGCGACGAGGCGCAGAACCTGATGACCAACTGGCTGTCGACCGGCAAGCCGTTCGACGGCGTCATCGCCAACAATGACGAAAGCGCCATCGGCGCCATCCAGGCGATGAAGGCCGGCAACATCGACATGAAGGCGGTTGTCGTCGGCGGCGTCGATGCCACCCAGGACGCGCTGGCGGCCATGCAGGCGGGCGACCTCGACGTAACCGTGTTCCAGGACGCCGCCGGCCAGGGCGCCGGCGCTCTCGATGCGGCGCTCAAGCTCTCCAAGGGCAAGAAGGTCGAGCACAAGGTCTACGTGCCCTTCCAGCTGGTGACGCCAGCCAACATCGACAAGTTCCTGAAGAAGAACTGAGCCGCCAGCGGTTCGATACGGAGCGGCGCTCTCGATCAAGACAGCGCCGCTCCCCTCTCTCCCTCAGCGCCGGCATGGCGCGAGGGCGACCGCGGCTGATGGAGGACAGAATACGTGGCACAGACATCTCATGGCGTCGGCGGCGTCGGTTATGATGCGAAGAAGCGCACATGGCCGGCCGAGTTCAATGTTTTCCTGGCCCTGGTCATTCTCGTCGTCATCTTCGAACTGATCGGCCGCATCTTTCTCGGCGACAGCTTCCTGTTCAACACACGCAGCGATGTCGGCGGCATCTTCAACGAAGCGCGCCTGCAGATCATCATCCTGCAGGTGTCGATCGTCGGCATCATCGCCATCGGCGTGACACAGGTCATCATCACCGGCGGCATCGACCTGTCCTCGGGCTCGATCGTCGGCGCGACCGCCATGATCGCCATGAGCTTCGCCCAGGTGGCGACGGTCAACGGCAACCCCAATCCCAAGGCGATGTTCCTGGCGCAGGGCTGGACCGACCTGCCTGTCATCGTGCCGCTGCTGGTGGCGATCGCCTGCGGCCTCTTCGCCGGCCTGGTCAATGGCGCGCTGATCGCCTACACGCGCATTCCGCCGTTCATCGCCACGCTCGGCATGATGGTGACCGCGCGCGGTATCGCCAAATGGTGGTCCAAGGGCCAGCCGATCTCGTTTCCCACCGAGAGTTTCGCCAGCATCGGCAAAGGCCTGATGCCGGTCGTCATCTTCCTGTCGCTGGCCATCCTGTTCCAGCTGATCATGACCTATACGAGGTACGGCAAGCACTGTTACGCGATCGGCTCCAACGAGGACGCCGCGCGCATGTCCGGCATCAAGATCGCCAATCACAAGATCCTGGTCTACGTCATCGCCGGCATTCTCGCCGCGCTCGCCGCCGTGGTGCTGAGCTCCAAGAACCTGACCGCGCAGTCCGGCATGGGCGTGATGTACGAACTCGACGCCATCGCCATGGCGGTCATCGGCGGGGTCTCGCTGTCGGGCGGCCGCGGCTCGATCATCGGCACGGTGATCGGCTCGCTGATCTTCGGCGTCATCATCTCCGGCTTCACCTTCCTGCGCCTCGACGCCTACTACCAGGAGATGGTCAAGGGCGTGATCATCGTCGGTGCGGTGGTTCTCGACCAGTGGCGCCAACGCCTGCGGGCAATGAGGGCATGACCATGTCAGACATCGTCCTGAAGACCGAAAACCTGACCAAGCGCTATGGCGGCGTGCATGCGCTGGAAGGCGCGAATTTCGAGCTGCGCAAGGGCGAGCATGTCGCCATCATGGGCGACAACGGCGCCGGCAAATCGACCTTCGTGCGCCAGATCACCGGCGTCGAGCAGCGCACCAGCGGCCAGATCTGGTTCGACGGCAAGGAAGTGAACTTTGCCGGGCCGATCGAGGCCCGCACGGCGGGCATCGAGACCGTGTTCCAGAATCTGGCGCTGGCCGACGATCTCGACGTGCCGTCGAACCTGTTCCTCGGCCGCGAGAAGGTTTTGTTCAACCTCGGCCCGTTCTCGATCCTCGACCGCAAATACATGCGCAAGGCGACCGAGGCGGCGCTGGTCCGCACGGCGGTGAAGATCCCCAATCTGTCCAACACCATCCGCCACATGTCGGGCGGCCAGCGCCAGTGCGTGGCGATCGCCCGGACCGCGACCTTCGCCTCCAAGCTGATCATCATGGACGAGCCTACCGCCGCCCTTGGCGTGCAGGAGACCGCGCAGGTCGAAAACATCGTGCGTACGCTGAAGGACAATGGCGAGCCGCTGATCCTGATCAGCCACAATATGCGCCAGGTGTTCGATCTCTGCGACCGTATCGTCGTGTTCCGGCGCGGCCGCATCGTCGCCAATCTGCGCAAGGAGAACACCGACGGAAACGATATCGTCTCCTACATCACCGGCGCCAAGACCGGGGAGGCGGAACTCGCGGCCTAAAACAGGGCGATCGCCCTGTTTTAGGGACGATATGCGTGCTTGAAACAATCTTGCCCCCTTCCTCAGGGAAGGTGCGGACACAACTCTCTCCAACCCATCCCCCAGAGGAATACCCATGACCGTTCGCTTCGCTCTCCTCGGTGCCGGCCGCATCGGCAAGGTCCACGCCCGTGCCGTCGGCTCGAACCCGCAGGCCAAACTGGTTGCGGTTGCCGATGCGTTCGAGAAGGCGGCCACCGAACTGGCCAGCGCCTATGGCGCCGAGGTGCGCAGCATCAAGGACATCGAGAAAGCCGGAGATATCGACGCCGTCATCATCTGCACGCCGACCGACACCCATGCCGATCTGATCGAGCGCTTCGCCAAGGCCGGCAAGGCGATCTTCTGCGAGAAGCCGATCGACCTCGACGTCAAGCGCGTCGAGAAATGCCTGGCCGTGGTCGAGAAGACCAAGGCGACGCTGATGGTCGGCTTCAACAGGCGCTTCGATCCACACTTCGCCGCCGTGCGCAAGGCGATCGACGACGGCGCCATCGGCACCGTCGAGATGGTCACCATCACCTCGCGCGATCCCGGCGCGCCGCCGATCGACTACATCAAGCGTTCGGGCGGCATTTTTCGCGACATGACCATCCATGATTTCGACATGGCGCGCTTCCTGCTCGGCGAAGAGGTCGTGGCGGTCAGCGCCCATGCCTCGGTGCTGGTCGACAAGAAGATCGGTGATGCCGGCGATTTCGATAGCGTCAGTGTCATCCTCGAAACCGCTTCCGGCAAGCAGGCCGTCATCTCCAACTCGCGCCGCGCCACCTATGGCTACGACCAGCGCATCGAGGTGCATGGCTCGAAAGGCATGGTCGCGGCCGAGAACCAGCGCCCGGTGTCGATCGAGCTGGCCAACGAGAAGGGCTATACCCGCCCGCCGCTGCACGACTTCTTCATGACCCGCTATCTCGACGCCTATGCCAATGAGATCGCTGCTTTCATCGCCGCAGCGACATTAGGCAAGAAGGCCGCGCCGAGCGGCGCGGACGGACTGGTGGCGCTGAAACTGGCCGACGCAGCGCTGAAATCAGCAACGACCGGCAAGACCGTCCGTCTCGACAAGTAAGAGAACCCTTAGGAAAAACCACAGGAGCAGAGCGATGAGCGCATCAGCCGATCGCAATTCACAGACACGCGCCATCGTCACCGGCGGCGCGCAAGGCATTGGCTTTGCCGTCGCCGAGGCCTTGGCCGATGAAGGCTGCCGGGCACTGGCGCTCATCGGCCGCTCGCAGGAGAAGGGCGACAGGGCCGTCGCCCATTTCAAGAAAGCCGGCGTCGAGGCGATCTTCATCAGCGCCGATGTGTCAAAAGTGGCGGACTGCAAGCGCGCGGTCGCCACCGCGATCTCGCATTTCGGCACCGTCAACGCGCTGGTCAACGCCGCCGCCACTTCGGCGCGCGGTTCGCTGGTCGAAACCTCCGAAGAGTTGTTCGATACGATTTTCGATACCAATGTGCGCGGCCCGTTCTTCCTGATGCAGGGCGTGGTGGCGCATCTCCTTGAGAAGAAGGCGCCCGGCTCGATCGTCAACGTGCTGTCGATGTCGGCGCATACCGGCCAGTCGTTCCTGACGCCCTATTCGACCAGCAAGGGCGCGCTGATGACGCTGACCAAGAACGTCGCCAATGCCTATCGCTACAACCGCATCCGCTGCAATGCGGTGCTGCCCGGCTGGATGGACACGGAAGGTGAGGACATCGTGCAGAAGAAGTGGCACGACGCGCCGGACGACTGGCTGGCGAAGGCCGAAGCGACGCAGCCGATGGGCCAGTTGGTCAAGCCGGACCAGCTTGCCCGTCTGATCAGCTACATGGTCAGCCCGCAGTCCGGTGTCATGACCGGGTCGCTGGTCGACTACGATCAAAGCATTGCGGGGGCGTCACCGGAGTAACGCCGGCGAGTCTCAAACGCCCATCACTTCGTCATCCACGGGCGGAGCAAGGAGCGTAGCGACGCGGCGCAGACCCGAGGATCCATGCCGCGACTTCTGAGCGTTGCTGCGGTGCGGAATTCTGCTCCGCTGCACCATTCGGCCAAAGTCACGGAATGGATCCCAGGGTCTCCGCGACGGAGCTTCGCTCCTGCTCCGCCCAGGGAGGACGAAGTTTGGGTGCTTCGGCCATCCCGAATTGTCTCCGCATCAGGGCACGTGACAAGTGCCTCCGCATCGACTATATGAGCCTCATGATCAACCTGACCGCCACATATTGGTACTTTAGGAGCTCGCTGGCGGCGGGAGGATTGCGCTCGATCTGAAGATTGCAGCAACAAGATCCGAACAGCCGCCATACCTGGCGGCTTTTTTGTTTTCAGCCGGCAGGTTCCCTCTAAATCAAAGAGGAGCATGATGTCGTCCGAAAACCGCTTCACACTTTTCGGCATCATGCTCTCGACAGGAGCAGAAAGCCGTGTTGACCACCACAGACGACCTCCGGGTCAAGGAAATCCGAGAACTGAGCACACCGGACGAGGTGATGCGGGAGATACCGCGCACTTTGACGGCGACGCGCACCGTCAGCGCATCGCGCAACGCAACCCATGCCATCTTGAACGGGACCGACGACCGGCTGCTCGTCATCGTCGGCCCGTGTTCGATCCACGATCCGGTCGCGGCCGTCGACTACGCCAGCCGTCTGGCGGCGCTGCGCGAGAGCCTGTCGGACCGGCTGGAGATCGTGATGCGGGTCTATTTCGAAAAGCCGCGCACGACGGTCGGCTGGAAAGGCCTCATCAACGATCCCGACCTCGACGGCAGCTTCAACATCGACAAGGGGCTGCGGATGGCACGCAATGTGCTGTCGGCCGTCCACAATCTCGGCCTGCCGGCGGCGACCGAATTCCTCGACATGACCACCCCGCAATACATTGCCGACCTCGTCGCCTGGGGCGCGATCGGCGCGCGCACGACCGAGAGCCAGATCCACCGCGAACTGGCCTCGGGCCTCTCCTGCCCGGTCGGCTTCAAGAACGGCACCGACGGCAATCTGCGCATAGCCGCCGAGGCGGTGAAATCCGCCGCGCAGCCGCATCATTTCATGGCGGTGACCAAGGGCGGGCGCAGCGGCATCGCCACGACCGCGGGCAATGAGGACTGCCACGTTATCCTGCGCGGCGGCGTTCAGCCGAACTATGACACGGCGAGCGTCGAAGCCGCCGCTGTGGAACTCGCCCGCATCGGCGTTGCGCCCCGTCTGATGATCGATGTCAGCCACGCCAACTCGGCCAAGAAGCCCGAGAACCAGCCCAAGGTGGCGGCAGATGTCGCCGGCCAGGTCGCGGCAGGCGACGAGCGCATCATCGGCCTGATGATCGAGAGCAATCTCGTCGCCGGCCGGCAGGACGTGGTGCCGGGCAAGCCGCTGGTCTATGGCCAGAGCATCACCGATGGCTGCATCGACTGGGCGACCACCGAGACCGTGCTGCACGGCCTTGCCGGCGCCGTCGAGTGGCGCCGCTCGGCACGCCGCGCCATGATCGAGAACCGGCAGGGAGCTGCCTGACAGGGCATAGGGAAGTGGGCGGCGGTGACCGGGATTACGCCGCCCTTAATCCTTCCCATGCCGTGAACACCGATACGGCAAAGAGCAGCAGTCCGGCCGCCCGGCCGGCAAAAATGGTCGCCCGCGGATTGGCGATCAGAAGGTTGCGGCTGCGGCCGGCCGTGATAGCCAGCCCGCCATAGATCGCAGCCTGCGTCACCACGGTCAGCAGCCCCATGACCGTCGCCTGCATCCAGATCGGACCGTAGTCCGGTTTCAGGAACTGCGGGTAGACGGCAAGCACGAACAGGTATGCCTTCGGGTTGATCAGGCAGGTCACAAACCCCTGGCGAAACGCCTTCCATGCGGAACGGCTGCCGGCAGGCCCCTCCTGACCGACGATGATGGAACTGCGCATCAGCGTGATGCCTATGAAGGCCATGTAGGCGGCGCCGGCAAGCAGCAGCGGCTTGAACAGGATCGGCACGAAATGCATCAGCAGGCCGACGCCGATGGCGCCGTTCAGCGTGTGCACCATGCCGCCGACCATGATGCCGCCGGTCGCGGCAAGGCCTCGGTCGCGGCCGCCGGTCAGTGCATTGGCAAGCACGAAGAGCATGTCCATGCCCGGAACGGCGATGATGCCGAACAGCAGGATAAAGAAAAGCCAGAGATTTTCCGCATAGCCCATGTCAGTTGCCTGCCGCCTCGCTCCGCCAAACCGCAGCGGAACCTGTTGATTTTCAATTCGATAGGCGCTCCTATAGGTCAGCCCAACTGACGATGGTGTGTCAGTTGTGATGGAAACCGGGCGAGAAAAATGCGCAAGGCGTCGCGCCTGTTCGAGATCATCCAGATCGTGCGGCTGGCGCGGCAGCCGGTGACGGCAGCGACGATCGCCGAGCGGCTGGAGGTGACGGTGCGCTCAATCTATCGCGACATTGCCGCCCTGCAGGCGATGCGCGTGCCGATCGACGGCGGGCGCGGCATCGGCTACATCCTGCGTCCCGGCTTCGACCTGCCGCCGCTGATGTTCTCGATCGAGGAGATGGAGGCGATCGTCCTGTCGCTGGCGCTGCTGGAGCGCACCGGCGACAGCGAGCTCAAGCAGGCGGCCAAGCGCGTCAGCGCCAAGATCGCCGGCGCGGTGCCGCCGCCCTTGCGCCAGGTATTCGACGCCAATGCGCTTCATGCGTGGGGGTTCGCCGCGCCTTCGACCGGCGCGATCGACCTGGCGCTGGTGCGACGCGCCATCCGCGACGAGGAGAAGCTCGACCTCTCCTATCGAGACAAAATGGGCCGCGCCGCCGAGCGCCTCATCCGCCCGATCGCGCTGATCTACTACGCCGAAACCGCCAACATCGTCGCCTGGTGCGAGCTGCGCCAGGCGATCCGCAATTTCCGCAGCGACCGGATCGCGGATTGCCAGGCGACCGGGTTACGCTTCAAGGGCGAAGGCGACCGCTTGCGGCAGGTCTGGGTGAATGGATGGGAGACCAACGTCGCTGCCACGGTCGTCTGAGCGGGCTTATATCACCGTACGTCCACCCAGCGCTTTTCCTCGAACGAGCGCGCCATCGCGTGCACCGTGCGCTCGATCTCCAGCCCTTCGGCAAACTCGATGAGCCGCGCCGGCTTGCCTTCAAGCCGCGTCAGCAATTCGTGGCACTCGATGATCTTGAGATCGTTGAAGCCGAGGCCATGGCCCGGCGCCGGCACGAAGAGGTCATAGGGCTTGTGGTGCGGCGCCACCAGGATGGTGCGGTAGCCCTGTTCGGTCGGCCGGTCTGATGTGAGATAGAGCTGGAATTCGTTCGATCGTTCCTGGTCGAACAGGATCGACCCTTTAGAGCCGAAGATCTGCACGGCGATGCGGCCCTTGCGGCCCCAGGCTGAGCGGTTGACCAGCAGCGTGCCGGCAATGCCGTTTTCCAGATGCATCAGCACGCTGGCGATGTCGTAGGTCTCCACCGCGCGACGGCCGCCGCTGGCCAGCTTGCGATCGGCATAGGGTTTAGCCATGTCGCAGATGACACTGGCGACGCGGCCGAACAGGGCTGAGACCAGAGACAGCGGATGCACGGCGAAATCGTCGAGCGCGCCATAGCCGGAAGCTGCTTCGTGCTTCCAGAAGAACAGCGCTTCGGGGTCGGCCATGAAGTCCTCGTCCATCTCGATGCGCAGATGGTTGACCTCGCCGATGATCTTCTCTTCCAGCAGCGCGCCGATATGGCGGATGGCCGGGCTCTGGATGTAGTTGTAGCCGAGGGCCGCGACCTTGCCGGACTTTTTCGCCGCGGCCGCCATCGCCTCGGCCTCGGCAAAGCTCGGCGCCATCGGCTTTTCGCACCACAGATGCTTGCCTGCTTCGAGGATGGCGACGGCCATTTCCGGGTGGAACTGGTTGGGCGTGGTCAGCGAGACGATGTCGACTTCGGGATCGTTGACGACGGCGCGCCAGTCGCCCGACGCCTTGGCGAAACCGAACTCGCCGGCCTTGCGCCGGGCAAGCTCTTCATTGACCTCGCCGAGATGGACCAGCCGTGGCTTGGCCACGTCGGGAAAGACAGCGCTGACGGCACTCCATGCGATGGCGTGACACTTGCCCATGAAACCCGTACCGATGAGACCGACGCCGACCATTTTCCGTTTCTCCACTGCTTGAAGCGCTGCGTGGATGAATTAGTCCATTTTCTCCTGAAATGGAATGTCTGCCTCATTTTTTATGGTGTTCTTGCGCAGGCTCGCTATGATGAGGCACAGAGGACGCTTCACGCATGAGCCTGGACAGAGCGACGATGGACGAACGGGTACCTCGCGATTTCGAGACGCTGCGCACCACCATCCTGGAGCGACGCGAAAGCCTGCCGAAGCGCATCGCCCAGATCGCTGCCCATGCGCTCGACAATCCCGACGATATCGCCTTCGGCACCGCCGCCAGCATCGCTGCTTCGGCGGGCGTGCAGCCTTCAACTCTGATCCGATTTGCCCAGCAGCTTGGCTTCGATGGTTTCACCAGCCTGCAGCAGGTGTTTCGCGAGCGGCTGCGCGAGCGCAACTCATCCTATGACGAAAGGCTGCAGGCGCTGCGCGTCAAGGCAGAGGGGGGTGCCGGCCACCGGGCGATCTTCGACGGCTTCGTCGCCGCCGCCTCGACCTCGCTCAACGATATCTCGCGCACGCTGGACGAAGCGCATCTGGAAGACGCTATTTCCCTGCTGGCAAAGGCGGAAACCATCTATGTGCTGGCCAAGCGGCGCTCCTATCCGGTGGCGTCCTACATCGCCTATGCACTGGGCAAGCTGAAGATCCGCAACCAGCTGATCGAATCGGCGGCCGGGCTGAATGCCGAGATGATCGGCTTCGCCACGCCGGCGGATGCCGTGATCGCCATCTCCTTCTCGCCCTACGCGCCCGCCACGATCGAGGAGGCGCGCAGCATTTCGGAACAGGGCGTGCCGATCGTCGCCATCACCGACAGCTCGTTTTCGCCGCTCGCCCAGTTCGCCAAGGTCTGGTTCGAGGTTGCCGAGGCCGATTTCGCCGGCTTCCGCTCACTGTCGGCGACCATGGCGCTGGCCATGGCACTGACCGTCGGCGTCGGCGAGAAGCGGCGCGACACGGGCAGGAAGCGCAAGGCCTGATCCACCGCCGAAAAGGTACTTTTCACCGAAGGAATGCTCATTCCATATTGACTATGGATTGGAATTATTATTTCATATTCCCGGCGCCACGCTGCCGCTCGCGCGTGTACCCCAACACAACAAGGCCGACGGGAGGTTCCAATGAGCGAAGCCGTGGACGCTGAATACGCGCCGCTCGACGTCATCACCATCGGTCGCGCTTCCGTCGACCTTTACGGCCAGCAGATCGGCTCGCGGCTGGAGGACATCACCTCCTTCGCCAAGTCGGTCGGCGGCTGCCCGGCCAACATATCGGTCGGCACCGCCAGGCTCGGCCTGCGCTCGGCGCTGCTCACCCGCGTCGGCGACGAGCAGATGGGCCGCTTCATCCGCGAGCAGCTGACGCGTGAAGGCGTCAATGTCGACGGGCTCAAGACCGACAAGGAGCGGCTAACCGCACTGGTGCTGCTGTCGGTCGAGGACGAAGGCGTCTCGCCGATGATCTTCTATCGCTCGGACTGCGCCGACATGGCGCTGGCGCCGGAAGACATCGATGAGGCCTTCATCGCCTCGGCGCGCTCGATCGTCGTCACCGGCACGCATTTTTCCAGGCCCAACAGCGATGCCGCGCAGCGCAAGGCGATCCGCATCATGAAGGCCAAGGGCGGCAAGGTGGTGTTCGACATCGACTACCGGCCGAACCTGTGGGGTCTCGCCGGCCATGCCGAAGGGTTCGAGCGCTATGTGAAATCGGACCGGGTCTCGGCCCAGCTGAAGACGGTGCTGCCCGACTGCGACCTCATCGTCGGCACCGAGGAAGAGATCATGATCGCGTCGGGCGCCGATGATTGCCTGAGCGCCTTGAAGACGATCCGCTCGCTGTCGTCCGCCACCATCGTCCTGAAGCGCGGCGCGATGGGCTGCATCGTCTATGACGGACCGATCAGCGACGATCTCGAGGACGGCGTCGTCGGCAAGGGGTTTCCGATCGAGATCTATAATGTGCTCGGCGCCGGCGACGCCTTCATGTCGGGCTTCCTGCGCGGCTGGCTGGGCGGCGAAGACCATGCGACGGCGGCGACCTGGGCCAATGCCTGCGGCGCCTTCGCCGTGTCGCGGCTGCTCTGCGCGCCGGAATATCCGACCTTCGAGGAGCTGCGGTTCTTCCTCAAGAACGGCAGCAGGCATCTGGCGTTGCGCAAGGACGAGGCGATCAACCACATCCATTGGGCAACGACGCGCCGGCGCGACATTCCCTCGATGATGGCGCTCGCCTGCGACCACCGCGTGCAGCTCGAGGATGTGGCGGCGAAGGCCGGTGCCGATCCCGCACGCATCCAGGATTTCAAGGTGCTGGCGGTCAAGGCGGCGGCGAAGGTTGCCGCCGGCCGCGACGGCTACGGCATGCTGATCGACGAGAAACACGGCCGCAAGGCGATGTTCGAATTCGCCAGGCATTCCTTCGCCTGGCTCGGGCGGCCGGTGGAACTGCCGGGTTCGCGGCCGCTGCGCTTCGAATTCTCGCAGGACATCGGCTCGCAGCTCACCGAGTGGCCGGTCGACCACTGCATCAAGTGCCTGTGCTTCTATCATCCCGACGATCCGGCCGCGCTCAAGGAAGAACAGCAGCAGAAGTTGCGCGCGCTGTTCGAAGCGGCGCGGAAGGTCGGCAGGGAACTTCTCATCGAGATCATTGCCGGCAAGCATGGCAAGCTCGACGACACGACGATCCCGCGCGCGCTGGAAGAACTCTATGCGCTCGGCATCAAGCCGGACTGGTGGAAGCTCGAGCCGCAGGCGTCGAGCGGCGCCTGGGCGAAGATCGAGGCCGTGATCCTGAAGCACGACCCCTGGTGCCGCGGCGTCGTGCTGCTGGGCCTGGAAGCGCCGCAGGACGAGCTGGAAGCGGCATTCGCCGCCACCGCCAAGGCACCTATCGTCAAGGGCTTCGCCGTCGGCCGCACCATCTTCGTCCATGCGGCCGAACAATGGCTGGCCGGCAGGATGTCGGATGACGAGGCGATCGCCGACATGGCGCAGCGCTTCGAACAGTTGACGGATGCGTGGCTTGCCGCGCGCGGCCGCAAGGCGGCATAAGAAGGCGCGGAATAGGACTGCGGAGGAAAACACCATGAGCAAGACAATCCGCCTGACGATGGCGCAGGCGCTGACCCGCTTCCTGTCGCGCCAGATGACTGAGATCGACGGTAGCAAAGTCCCGATCTTCGGCGGCGTCTGGGCGATCTTCGGCCACGGCAATGTCGCCGGCATCGGCGAGGCGCTCTATCAGGTGCGCGACGAACTGCCGACCTTTCGCGCCCACAACGAACAGGCGATGGCGCATGCGGCAATCGCCTACGCCAAGGCCAATTTCCGCCGCCGCTTCATGGCCGCGACCTCTTCGATCGGCCCCGGCGCGCTCAACATGGTGACGGCGGCGGCGCTCGCCCATGTAAACAGGTTGCCCGTCCTGTTTTTGCCAGGCGATGTCTTCGCCAACCGCATCCCCGACCCGGTGCTGCAGCAGGCCGAGGATTTTTCCGACGGCACGGCGACGGTCAACGACTGCTTCCGTCCGGTTTCGCGCTATTTCGACCGCATCACCCGGCCGGAGCAGATCATTCCTGCGCTGAGCCGCGCCATGGCCGTGCTGACCGATCCGGCCGAATGCGGCCCGGTGACGCTGTCGCTCTGCCAGGACGTCCAGGCCGAGGCCTATGACTATCCCGAGAGTTTTTTCGCGGAGCGGGTCTGGCACCAGCGCCGGCCGCGCCCGGATCGCCTGGAACTGGCGGCCGCGGTCGCCGCGCTCAAGGGTGCAAAAAAGCCGTTGGTGATCGCCGGCGGCGGTGTCCTCTATTCGCAGGCGTCGGACGAACTGGCGAAATTCGCCGAGAGCGGCGGCATCCCGGTCTGCGAGACGCAAGGCGGCAAATCCTCGCTGCCGGACGACCACCCGCTCAACATGGCGGCGGTCGGCGTCACCGGCACTTCTGCCGCCAACCGGCTGGCTGAGGAAGCCGATGTCGTGCTGGCCATCGGCACGCGCCTGCAGGATTTCACCACCGGTTCGTGGGCGCTGTTCAAGAATTCGGGCAAGACCATCATCGGACTCAACGTGCAGCCCTTCGATGCCGGCAAGCACCGCGCCCTGCCGCTGGTGGCCGATGCGGCCGAGGGCCTGGCGGAACTCGGTGCTGCGCTGAAGGACTGGAAGGCGCCGGCAAGCTGGACCGACAATGCGTCCTCCGGCAAGAAGGCCTGGGCGGTCGAGGCGGCCAAGGTGACGGCGTCGACCAATGCCGCCTATCCGTCCGATGCGCAGGTGATCGGCGCGGTGCAGCGCGCCATGGGCTCCGGTGTGACGCTGCTGAATGCCTCCGGCGGGTTGCCGGGCGAATTGCACAAGCTTTGGCAGGCGGGCGCGCCCGGCTCGTACCATGGCGAATACGGCTTCTCGACCATGGGCTACGAGATTGCCGGCGGGCTCGGCGCCAAGATGGCGAAGCCCGGCGAGGAGATCGTCGTCATGATCGGCGACGGCTCCTACCTGATGATGAATTCGGAGATCGCCACCTCGGTGATGCTCGGCCTCAAGCTGACCATCGTGCTGCTCGACAACCGCGGTTACGGCTGCATCAACCGGCTGCAGATGGCGACCGGCGGCGCCAACTTCAACAATCTGCTGAAGGACTCGCGCCACGAGGTTCTGCCCGACATCGACTTCGCCGCGCATGCGGCGAGCATGGGGGCGATTGCCGAGAAAGTGCCGTCGATCGCCGGGCTGGAAAACGCGCTGGCACAGGCCAGGAAGAATACGCGCACCACGGTGCTCGTCATCGACACCGACCCGCTGGTTTCCACCGATGCCGGCGGTCACTGGTGGGATGTGGCGGTGCCGGAAGTGTCAGTGCGGCCGCAGGTCAACGCGGCGCGCAAGGCGTATGACGAAAAGCGGCAGATGCAGACCATCGGCGATTGATAGAGGCGCCGAAGCTCCTCCTTCTCCCTGTCTCTACACGGGGAGAAGATGCCGGCAGGCAGATGAGGGGCGGCGCCAACGAGCAAGAAACTGTTTTAGGACCGGAGTGACGACTTGAAAGCCAAACTGGGCATGTCCCCCATTGCGTGGTGGAACGACGATCTTGCGGAGCTCAGCGATGACGTGTCGCTGGAAGAATGTCTGCGCCAGTCGCGCTCGGCCGGCTTCACCGGCATGGAGATGGGCCGGCGTTTTCCCAATGACCCCGAAATCATGCTGCCGATCCTGAAGGCCGCCGACGTCACGCTGTGCGGCGGCTGGTTCTCGGGCACGCTGGTCGATGGGGAGATGGCCGACAACAAGGATCGCATCCAGCCGATGATCGACCTGTTCAAGGCGGTGAACGCGCCTTGCATCGTCTATGGCGAGGTTGGCCGTTCGATCCAGGGCGACCGCTCGAAGCCGCTGGCCACCAAGCCGAAGCTGTCGGACGACGAGATGAAAGCCTATGCGAAGCGCCTGACCGAACTTGGCGAATGGTGCGCAGAACAAGGCATGCCGCTGTCCTACCACCACCACATGGCGGCGGTGGTCGAGACCGAGCCGGAACTCGATGCCTTCATGCGCTATTCCGGAGCCGGCATTCCGCTGCTGCTCGATGCAGGCCATCTGGCATTCGCCGGCGGTAACGTGCTGCGCGCCATCGACAACCATCATACCCGGATCAGCCATGTGCATGTGAAGGACGTCCGCATGGGGGTGATCGAAAAGCTCGATCGCACGAAACAATCCTTCCTCGACGCGGTGGCGCTCGGCGCCTTCACCGTGCCGGGCGACGGTTCGCTGGACTTCGGCGCCATCGTGCAGCGCTTCGCCAACCATGGCTATGAGGGCTGGTTCGTGGTCGAGGCCGAGCAGGACCCGAAGAAGAACCCGCCGCTCAGGATGGCGCAAGTGGGCTACAAGGAATTGATGCGCGTCATGACGGCGGCCGGATACACGGTCGAGACGCAAGGCTTTCCAAATGTCTAGTTTCCCAATGGCTGGTGCGACGGGTTCCCGGCGAGGCCGATTGCTGTAGATTGGCCCGATGAAAGATTCCGAACACCCCTTCTTCCGGCCTTTGTGGCGGCGTGTCGCCGTCGTCGCGGTCTGCGTCATCTGGTCGATCATCGAGTTCGCCACCGGCACGCCGTTCTGGGGCATGATCGCGCTCGGCTTCGCCGGCTACGCCGTCTGGCAGTTTTTTTATCTCTACAAGCCTGCTGACGAGGCGAGGCCTCCGGTCGGGCCCGAGCCGAAGGAGTGACTGATCGCATGCGTCGGCGGTTAGCTTCCAGTGCTTCTAACTTCGTCATCCTAGGGTCTCCGCGACGGAGCTTCGCTCCTGCTAGGCCCTAGGATGACGAAGTTGAGAGGCTTCGGCCGATCTCGAAGATTTGCGATAGGAGAGACAAAAATGTCGAAGCTGCTCGTCAAAGCCGACAAGGGCCACGGTCGCGTCGCCCATGTGACGCCGAAAAGCGCCGGCTGGACCTATGTCGGTTTCGACCTGCATCGGCTGAAGCCGGGCGAGAGCGCCTCCGGCAAGACGGAGGATCGCGAAGTCTGCCTGGTGTTCGTCACCGGCAAGGGCAAGGCTTCAGCCGGCGGCAAGGATCTCGGCCTGCTCGGCGAGCGCATGTCGCCCTTCGAGGGCAAGCCGTGGTCGGTCTACATTCCGCAAGGCTCCGACTGGTCGGTGACCGCGGACACCGAACTGGAACTCGCGGTCTGCTCGGCGCCGGGCCTTGGCGGCCGCCTGCCGGTTCGCGTCATCGGACCGGACGATCTCGGCCAGGAGGTGCGCGGCAAGGGCACCAACACGCGCTATGTCACCAATATCCTGCCGGAGGGCAAGCCGGCCGATTCGCTGCTGGTGGTCGAGGTCATCACGCCCGGGGGGCATACGTCGAGCTATCCGCCGCACAAGCACGACCAGGACAATCTGCCCGCTGAATCCTACCTCGAGGAAACTTACTATCACCGCCTCAACCCGCCGCAGGGCTTTGCCTTCCAGCGCGTCTACACCGACGCCGACAAGAACGGCCAGCGCGCGCTCGACGAAGCAATGGCGATCGAGGATGGCGATGTCGTGCTGGTACCCAGGGGTTATCACCCCTGCGCCGCCTGCCATGGCTACGACCTCTATTATCTCAACGTCATGGCAGGACCGAAGCGGACGTGGAAGTTCCACAATGCGCCCGAGCATGAATGGCTGATGAAGGCCTGATCGGTCGCTGCGTGAGCACTCGCTCCCTGGTCCAGCACGAAAAAATCGTCGGCTAATGACCCCGCCGCAGCGTTTTGTTACCTGAAAGCCAGCAAGGCTTCGTCAATTCGTCATGGAAATCGCCTATGGCAGGGAAGCTGACAAGGACTTTCCATGCGCTACGCCCTCTATTTCACTCCCCGGCAGGACGAGCCACTGGCGCGGATTGCCGCCGACTGGCTGGGCCGCGACCCGTTTGGCGCCGCGACGAGGCCGGTCGAAGCGGTGGCCGACCTGTCGGCGGCGGAAGTCGCTTTCCACACCGCTTCGGCGCGCCGCTATGGTTTCCATGCGACGCTGAAAGCACCGTTCCGCCTAGCTGCCAACGAGACGGAAGTCTCGCTGCGCGCCGCACTCGACCTTTTTGCCGAGGTGACGCCGGTGGTGACCATTCCCCGTCTCGTGGTCAGCCAGATCGACGGCTTCTTCGCACTGGTGCCGGAAGGGCCAGTGCCTGCGCTCAACCGGTTCGCCGATGACGTGGTGCGCGACTTCGACCGGTTTCGCGCACCGCTGAGCGAGGCGGAAATCGAGCGGCGCAGCCCGGATTCGCTGAAGCCGGCCGAGTTCCGCAATCTCTGCCAATGGGGCTACCCCTATGTCTTCGAAACCTTTCGCTTCCACATGACGCTCTCCGGCCGGGCGGGGTCACAGGAGAGCCCGCGTTTGCGCGCAGCGATCGACAGCCTGTTCGCGGAAGTGCTGCAACAGAAGGTCCTGGTGGATGCGCTGACCTTGTTTGTCGAAACCGAACCGGGTGCGCCGTTCATGGTGCTCTCGCATCACGCGCTCGGGCGCCGCCCGGCCAGAAAAACCGCCTGAAGGACTGCCTGAAATGACCGCCGAGACTGTTCTCCACAATGCCCGCATCGTGCTTGCCGACGAGATCGTCGAAGGTTCGCTGGTGCTGCGCGACGGCTTTATCGCCGGCATCGAAGCCGGCGCAAGCTCTGGTTCTGGCCGCACCGGCGAGGATATGGGCGGCGACTATATTATTCCCGGGCTGGTCGAGTTGCACACCGACCATCTCGAAGGCCATTACGCGCCGCGGCCCAAGGTGCGCTGGAATCCGATCGCCGCCGTGCTCGCCCATGACGCGCAGGTGGCAACCGCCGGCATCACCACCGTGCTGGATGCCTTGCGCGTCGGTATGGACGAAGACGCCGACCTGACATCGGCCGACATCCGCAAGCTGGCCGACGCGATCGAGGACAGTGTGAAGCAGGACCGTCTGCGCGCCGACCATTCATCCACCTGCGCTGCGAGGTTTCGGCTCCGGACTGCCTCAGGGCTTTCGCCAATTTCGACGGCGACGAGCGGGTTAAGCTGGCATCGCTGATGGATCATGCGCCAGGCCAGCGCCAGTTCGTCAATCTCGAAACCTATGCCTACTATTACCAGCGCAAGCTGAAGCTGACCGATCGCGACTTCAAGGTGTTCTGCGAAAAGCGGATGGCCGAATCGGCGCGCAATTCGGCGCCGAACCGGGCGGTGATCGCCGCCGCCTGCCAGGAGCGCGGCATCGTGCTGGCCAGCCACGACGACGCCACATCGGGCCATGTCGACGAAGCGATCGAGCAGGGCGTGCGGGTCGCCGAATTCCCGACCACGGAAGAGGCCGCCAGGGCCTCGAAAGAGGCCGGGATGGGTGTGCTGATGGGCGCGCCAAACGTTATGCGCGGCGCCTCGCATTCGGGCAATGTCTCGGCCCGTACGCTGGCCAGCGACGGCCTGCTCGACATCTTGTCGTCCGACTACATTCCCTTCAGCCTGATCCAGTCGGCGTTCTTCCTCGGCGATGTCGTCGAAGGCATTTCCCTGCCGCAGGCCGTCGCCATGGTCTCGAAGAACCCGGCCGATGCGGTTGGCCTGACCGACCGCGGCGTCATCGAGCAGGGCCGCCGCGCCGATCTGGTGCGGGTGCGCGTCGACGACCATGTTCCGGTCGTGCGCACCGTGTGGCGGCAGGGACGCCGGGTGGCATGATGGTGTCGGCACTGATCGAGCGGGAACTTTCGGCCGAGACGTTTCCGATCCGCGATGGCGTTTTCGTCGCCGTCGTCGGCCCAAGCGGCGCCGGCAAGGACACGGTGATCGGCTACGCCCGCAACCATTTTGCCGACGAAACGCGGCTGGAGTTCGTCCGCCGGGTCATCACCAGGCCGAGCGATGCCGCAAGCGAGGATCACGACACGCTGGCCGACGCTGCCTTCGCCGAAGCCGAAGCCGATGGCGCCTTCGCCATTTCCTGGGAAGCACACGGCTTGCGCTACGGCATCCCCGCCGATGTCGACTGGTCTGTCGCCAATGGCCGTGTCGCTGTCGCCAATGTGTCGCGCGCGATCATCCCCTCCTTGCGCGAACGCTATGCCAACCTGGCCATCGTCGAGATCACTGCCTCGCCTGACGTGCTGGCCGAGCGTCTGGCGATGCGCGGCCGGGAGTCCCGCGGCGAAGTGCTGGCGCGGCTGGCACGCAGCGCCAATGTCACTCTGTCCGGGCCCGGCGTCACCTCGATCGACAACAGCGGCCCGCGCGAAGCCGCCGGCGAACGCTTCGCCGAGGTGCTGCGCAAGGCGATGGCCTTTTCCGACATGTCGGGCCTGATCTAGGCTAGCTATTCCGCAGCCTGGCCCGCCACGCCCTTGCGGGTGGCGTCGACCATCAGCCGCCGTTCCCGGAACACGCCCCATTGCTGGTCGACCAGCACGCCGATGAGGATGACGCCGCCCATCACCGCGAAGTTGAGCGAGGACGGGATGCCGAGCAGGTTGACGAGATTCTGCAGCTCCTGCAGCAGCACCGTGCCGAGGATGACGCCGATCAGCGAGCCTTCGCCGCCGCGCAGCGAGAAGCCGCCGAGCACGGCGGCGGCGATGGCGTAGAGTTCGTAGAACTGGCCGTGGCTGGCCGGCGAGATCGAGCGCGTGTACATGGCGAAATAGATCGCCGACAGCGCCGTCAGCACACCGCAGATGACATAGGCGGCGATGACGACACGGCCGGTGCGGATGCCCGAATATTTCGCCGCCTCCTCGTTCTTGCCGATGGCGTAGAGATAGCGGCCGAACACCGAGCGATGCAGCACCACCCACATGACGATCGAAATAACGATCAGCGCGATGAAACTGTTCGGCACGCCATAGGAGCGTCCGGCCGTCAGGAATTCGAGCTCGGGAAAATTCTGGCCGAACGCAAAACCCGCCGTGCCGTCGGCGGTGTAGAAGCGGGCGACACCGCGGTAGATCAACAGGCCGCACAAAGTGACGACGAAAGGCTGCAGCTTGAGCCTTGTGATCAGCCAGCCATGCACCAGGCCTATGATGGCGCCGAGGAACAGGATCAGCACGAAGGCCAGCGGCCAGCCCACCTCGCGCACGGCGATGAAGTCGATGAACAGCGTTCCAAGCAGCGCGACCACCGAGCCGACCGACAATTCGATGCCGCCGGTGATGATGACGAAGGCCTGGCCGATCGACAGGATGCCGAACAGGCCGATCAGGTTCGAGGTGTTGGCGAGGTTGATCGGCAGCAGGAAGCGCGGATTGATGATCGCCACGATCGCCCCGACCACCAGGATCAGGATCAGCAGGCCGAGATCTTTCTTGCTCATCGTCGTCTCCCCAATGCCTGAGCAGATCGCGCTTGCGCGACCCCGGCAAAACTACTTCGGCTGCTTGCCCACCGCCAGCAGCAGCACGTTTTCCTGGCTGAACCGGTCCTTGTCGAGAATGCCGGAGATTTGGCCCTCATGCATGACGGCGATGCGGTCGGACACGCCGATCACCTCTTCCATGTCCGACGAGATCATCAGCACGGCGACGCCGGCATCGGCCAATGCGCGCATCAGGCCGTAGATTTCCGCCTTGGCGCCAATGTCGATGCCGCGCGTCGGCTCGTCGAGGATCATCACCTTGGGGTTCATGGCCAGCCACTTGCCGAGCACGACCTTCTGCTGATTGCCGCCCGACAGCGTGCCGGTGCGCGTCTGCACCGAAGGCGCCTTGATGCCGAGATCTTTCTTCTGCTTCTCGGCGGTGGAGGTCTCGGCGCTTGAGGACACCAGGGAGCGGCGCGCATGCGCGGGCAGATTGGGCAGCGAAATGTTCTGAGCGATCGACAGGTCGAGCAGGATACCGGTCAGCTTGCGGTCTTCCGGAACCAGGAAGATGCCGTGCGCGACGGCGTCGGCCGCGGAAGCCAGCGCAAGCGGCTTGCCGTCGAGTTCCAGCGCGCCGCCGAGCTTCGAATCGATGCCGAAGAACACCCGCGCCAGCTCGGTGCGGCCGGAACCGACAAGACCGGCGAGGCCGAGGATTTCGCCGCGCCTGACGTCGAGATCGACCGGGCGGCCGGGATAGGCAGGGGTGCGGATGGCCTTGGCCGCAAGTGCTACGGCGCCGGGCGCACGCGCCGCTTCCGAGGCCTTCTCGCGCTCCTTCAGCATGCGGCCGATCATCAGCTTGACCATCTGGTCGTGGCCGATATCGCTCTTCGGCAAGGTGCCGGCCAGCATGCCGTCGCGCAGGACCACGACGCGGTCGGCGACGCGCTCGACCTCGTGCAGGCGGTGCGAGATGAAGATGACGCTGATGCCGTCGGCCTTCAGCGCCTTGATGACGTCGAGCAATTTGTCGGTCTCGGCGAGCGGCAGGCTCGATGTCGGCTCGTCGAGGATGACCAGACGCGCCTCGATCGACAGCGCCTTGGCGATCTCGACCATCTGCTGCTGCGCCAGCGACAGGGTCGCAACCGGCGTGTCGGCGGAAAAATTGGCGCCGACGCGCTTCAAAAGCGGCGCCACCATGGTGCGCAGCTTGGCGCGGTCGACGAGCTTGAGCGGCCCGGCGCGCAAAGGTTCGCGGCCGAAGAAGATGTTGGCGGCGACGTCCAGATTTTCGAACAAATTGAGTTCCTGGTGGACGAAGGCGATGCCCGATCCCAGGCTGGCTTCGACGGAGAGCCTGTCATGCGCGGTGCCGTCGACGGTGATCGTGCCGCTGTCGGGCCTGGTGACGCCGCCGAGGATCTTCATCAACGTCGATTTGCCGGCGCCGTTTTCGCCGACAAGGCCGATGACCTCGCCCGGCCTGACCTCCATGGAGAAGCCGTCGAGCGCGACGACGCCCGGATAGGTCTTGCGCACGTTCTCAAGGCTGAGGAACGGGGCGGTCACGGATGCAGCAATGGATGTGTCGGAATAATTCATCATGCCTGACAGCGATTGGCGGGCCAATTTCTGAGCATGATCTTTTCCGAGAACCGGCTTCCACTTTTCGGGATCATGCTCTTGGCTTTTGGCAGACTGACGATCCTCGCGGTGTTCGTCAATGCGAGCAGCCGGCTCAAGCGACGTTGAGCCGGCTGAACTGCTTCAAGTCTTAGTTTCCGGCCATCGCCTTCAGATTGGCGGCGTAGGCGTCGACGTCATCCTTGCCGATGATCTTGGTCGGGATGATGATGAGGTTGCCTTCCGGGATGCCCGACTTGTCGCCCTTGAGATAGGCAGCCATCAGCTTCATGCCCTGATAGGCCCATTCGAAGGGCTGCTGCACGACGGTGGCGGCAATGGTGCCTTCCTTGACGCCGCCCAGCGTGATCGGATCGTCATCGAAGCCGACGACGGTGATCGAGCCGAGCTTGCCGGCATCGCGCAGCGCTTCATAGATGCGCGGCGTGTTGTAGGAGTAGAAGCCGACCATGCAGGTGACGTCGGGGCTGGCGACCAGCGCGTCCTCGACATTCTTCTTGGCGCGCGCCTGGTCGATGTCGTCGCCGCGCACGTCGATCAGCTCGATCTTGGTGCCGGCCAGGCCGTCCTTCATGCCTTGGATGCGCTCCTTGGCATTGTCGGCGCCGAGCAGGCCGACGAAGCCGAGGCACTTGCCGCCATTGGGCATCGCCTTCTTGGCGATTTCGGCCGCCTGCTTGCCGGCATCGACGTTGGACGAGCCGATATAGGCGACGCGCTTGGTCTGCGGCGCGTCCGAGTCGGTGGTGAACAGCGCGGTTTCCGAAGCGATCTTGTTCAACCCATCGGTCGAGGTCTTGGGATCGACGGCCGAGACCATGATGCCCTTGACGCCGGCGGTCACCAGATCGTCCATCAGCCGCTGCTGGATGGCGACCGAGGACTGTTCGGGATATTTGAGCTCAAGCGTGTAGTCGGGCAGTTCGCCCTGCGCCTTCTTGACGCCGGCTTCGGCGGCCTTCCAGAAATCGGAAGCGCCGTTGACGACGAAGGCCAGCGTCGGCTTGTCGTCGGCGCGCGCGATTGCCGTGGCCGACAGGCCAAGCAGCAGCGCGGTCGCGGCTACGGATGCATTGCGTATCAAGGATTTCATGTTCAACCTCCCGTTTGGCTCAGTCGTTGGACCGGCCGATCTTGCACTGACCTGATTTGCCGTTTGCAGCGTGGACGCCCTCCTCCTCAAAGGGGTTCCCGGCACCGAAAGAATGGCGTCGTTCCAGCCACGACAGCGACCTTAGAGACTCATCCTTCATTCGTAAATAGTCCGATTTGTCTGACATATCACATATCCGAGACAAGGCTTGCGGAGATAGGATCCGCTCGCCACCGGGCCATTTTTCGTACTCTCCCGTCGCCCCGGACGTGACCGGCCGGATGCGACGATTGACGGTACAGTGCATTTTTGTATTAGTAAACAGTATTAGTTCCGAGCCAATGCCAGCGGTTTCGCGGTGTGCCCGCCGGCGTGCCGCCCTCACCGCTGGGCAGCCGCCCAGGCCTTTTGTTAATTGAGCTTTCGCTTGTATGGAGATGCGTGGCGGATGGACCTCCGGCATACTAATAGTTATAAACGAGCTTGACGTTATTCCGATAAATCAACGGCGTCACGCCACCTTGCCGGCCTGACCGGCCAGCCAGACTGGGATTTGCCATGAGCGAGACGACGGATCGGGCCAGCGACACGGCGAGGCGGCGCAAGGCGCCCGCCAAGGGCGCCAAGGGCCGCGTCACCATGATCGATATCGCCAGGGCCGCTGGCTGCTCGCAGGCGACCGTGTCCTTCGTGCTCAACAATTCGCCAGGGATCAAGCTGTCGCAGCAGACCCGCGAACGGGTGATCGAGGCCGCACGGACGCTTGGCTACACCGCGCCCGCTTTCGAGGCGCTTCACCCGGCATTGCCTGCCTTCGAGGGGCCCGCCTTCGAAGGGCTGGACGGGGTGATCGGCTTTGCCGTCGACCAGCTCGCCACCAGCCCCGAAGCCGTGGTCGCCATCGAGGGCGCGCGCCAGGCCTCGTGGAATGCCGGCAACGTGCTTCTGGTGGCGCAGACGCTGGGCGATTCCGTCATGGAGCCGCGCGCCATTTCAGCGCTGACCAAGCGGGGCATTTCGGCGCTGATCTACATGACCATCTTCACCCGCGAGATCACGGCGCCCGACTATCTCTACGGCCTCGACATCCCGGTGATCCTGCTCAACTGCTACACGGCGGACTACGCCTTCCCTGCCGTGGTGCCGAGCGAGATCGCCGGCGGCCAGAGCTCGACCCGCCATTTGATCAGCCACGGCCACCGCCGCATCGCCACCATCACCGGCGAGCCGTGGATGCAGGCGGCACAGGACCGGCTGAAGGGCTACCGCCGCGCGCTCGCCACGGCCGACATTCCGTTCGATCCCGAGCTGGTGGTCGAAGGCGACTGGTCGGCCAGCGCCGGCTATGCCGCCACCGTCAAGCTGCTGGCGCTCAGGGACAAGCCCACCGCCATCTTCTGCCAGAACGACCGCACCGCGATCGGCTGCTACGAAGCGCTGAAGGAAGCCGGCCTGCACATCCCCGGGGATATTTCCGTGGTCGGCTACGACGACGAGGAAATCGCCCGGCACCTCTTCCCGCCGCTGACCACCTCGATCCTGCCGCATATGGCGATGGGCCAATGGGCGATCGAACAGCTGGAAGCGCCGGCGGCGCCTGGACGGGGGCGGTATCCGATCACCAAGCTGGAGTGTCCGCTGGTGGAGCGGGAGAGTGTGCGGGGGGTGGTAGGGTAACGCGACTCGGCGGGCCCGCGCTGGCTTACCTTCGACCGTTAGGGAAACCTGACCAGTGGGACGAAGAGCTGATGGCGGCAATGCAGACAATTCTTGCGCGGAAGGGGGTCAAGGTCGAAGTCCGAGACATTCATTCCCATTGGTGCAACAGACCGGCACGGTTGCGAATTTGGGGTTGGACACGCCGTGCCGGCCAGTGCTGGACACCCCAGCCCGATTACGCTACCGGCACAACAGGAATCCAGCAATTAAGCCTGATGGTCTAGATCGCGAGTGCAGAGCCTGTTCTCGCGCTTCAGGGAGCCCTTTTACCACGGGCATTACTTCTCCTCCGGGTAGTCCAGCAGCTTCGCATGGCGATGCATTTCTTCGCACCCGTCCGACAAGGCGGGCTTGAACCATTCCGCCTTGTCTTTCTTCAGGCCTTCGGCACTGGTCCGCTAACCTTGCCCTGCACGCGGTCCCACAGGCAGTTGCGTCTGCCGAACTTGAAATTGAGGTTGACGGAGCCGACTTGCGGAATCGGCTGTCGTTTCCTGGAGAAAGCAAAAAGCCCGCCACCTTTCGGCAGCGGGCTTTCCAAAACTGTAACTCTCTTGGTTAATCGATAATCCCGGATGAGCTGGGCGAAGCCGTCACTGACGACAGTCGCTCACGCTTCGTGAAAACGGGCTTCTGATAGATTTTCTTCATCGACATTCCCCTTTGCCAATAATGTGTCACTCTTTGCCTTCCGCCGGGCAGCGTGTCAATCGCGCAACAAAATGCCGCCACCTTTCGGCAGCAGGCCGGTCACGGCGGTATGTCGATGGCCATCACCGCCTCCACGGAAGGAACGCTGATGGCGTAACTTGCCCATCGTTTTCGGGTGATTAACAAAAAGGGCAATTATATAACTGACAACCCCGCTCTTATTGGCGCTGGCTGTCAGGAAAGATCTGCCTGCGCCTTGCCCTTGCCGATAACCTTTGCTTGCCTACTGTCCCGACCATGAGAGGAGGCAAACATGGAACGGCTTTACCCGGTAGCTCTCGTGACGCTGTTTTGTAGCTTGATGATATTCGGAATGGCGGTGACGGTCGCGAGAACCCACAAGAAGACTGGCATACTGGCGCCCGCAATGACCGGCGACCCGCTCCTTGAACGAACCATCCGGGCACATGCCAACGCGGTGGAATGGTTTCCTATCTTTATGCCGTCGATGTGGCTGTTCGCGATCTACTGGAATGCCGCGTGGGCTTCCGGCCTTGGGCTGCTCTGGATGATAGGTCGGATTGCATATTTCGTAGGGTATCGCACCGCGCCCTTGAAGCGCTATCCCGGCTTCTTCGTCCAGTCGATTGCAGCCTTCGCGCTGCTTTTTGGCGCTCTGGGCCGGATCATCTATCTGATGCTCTAGGCGCTCCCCAGCCGCGGGAGAACGGCACGGTGCCTCATAAGTGGAGATAGGGCGCACCCCCTCCGGTCGGTGTCGGGTCGGTAACATTGCTGGACGCGTTCGAGGGGCGCCAAATGCTCATCGCCTACTATTACATGTGGTTCGACGGCCGGCCGGCAGCCGAGCAATGAGGGGTGCACCTTCTTCACGACGCAGGTGGCCCATTCGCGGGCTCGCGACACCCTCGCCGCCGAACGCTGGCGGTTGCCCTGGCTGGCGGTTGAGAAGAATTATGCCTTTGAAGGGCTTAAGGGCCGCGTGAGCCTGCTCGACCGCAAAGCTGCCCACGACAAACGCAGTGCCCCGAAACGGTCCTTCGTGTACTGGCGCACCCGACAGGATTCGAACCTGTGACCTCTGCCTTCGGAGGGCAGCGCTCTATCCAGCTGAGCTACGGGTGCTTTCCGGAATCCGGAAAACGAACCAGCCGGTGAACCGGCAAGTCACGGCTTCTTAGCGGAAGCGGGCGCGGGCTTCAACGGGCAATTGGCGATTGGCGTAGCGACTTGGCCCGGTGCTCCAGGCTGCGGCCTATGAGGTTCCCGCCCCCGCCTTCACCGTCCGCCTTCCACGCACCGCCCGCTTCGGCTTCTTGGCGCCCGCCAGTTCGTGCATCGCATCCAGCTGCATCTGCTGCATTTCGGCCAGGCGCGTCCATTGGCGCGAGATGAGGTAGTCGAGCTTTTCGTGCAGATGGCGCACTTCGAGCTCGGCCTTGAGGTTGACGCGGTAGTCGTTGAAGGAGCGCAGGCGGTCCTTGGACTCCTGCCGCCGCTGGCTCATCATGATGATCGGCGCCTGGATGGCGGCAATGCAGGAGAGCAGCAGGTTGAGCAGGATGAAGGGATAGGGATCGAAAGCGGCGCTCATGCCGGCGACCAGATTGATGCCGATCCACACCAGAAGCACGCTGCCGAACGAGATCAGGAACCACCAGCTGCCGCCGAAGGCCGCCATGTTGTCGGAGACGCGGTCGGCGAAGGTGCGGTGCTCCTCGAATTCTTCTTCCGAGTTTTCGGAAATCGTGTCCTGCCTGGCGATCGATTCGACCACCTGACGGTCGAGCTCGGAGAATTCGCCGTGCTCCTGCTGCAGCAGCTCCTCCATGTAGCGCATGCGGTAGCGGCCGAGCTCGGCGCGGCTGATGCGGGCGCCCGCCGGCAGGTCGGGATGGTCCGAGCGGATGCGGTCAGCGAGGCTCGGGCGCAGCGTGTCGATGCGCACCAGATCGCGCTTGCGGAATTTGCGGCCCGATATCGCCGACGGCTTTTTCTTCGGCTTGCCACGGTGGGCGCCTGGACCAGCGGGGTCGGAGTCCGGCACTTCGGGCGTGTCGAAGTGTTCGTCCGATACCGGATCGGCCTCCAGCTCACCGACGATCGGCGCCTCGAAATACTCGCCGCCGTCATCGTTCTGATTGTCTGCCGCCTGTTCGGGCGTTTTGGGGACGGTGCTCATGGTGGGCTCCTGAGGGTGCTGGGCGACGATAGACAGAGGTGGCGGCGCATAGCCAGCGCCGGGCACGGATTTCGCAGGCCGGACAAGTGTTTTTGATCGGAGAAGGCGATGTGGCTGGCGGCGGCTCGCCTCTCAGGGCGGGTGGAGACGTTCCAGATTGGCCGGAGCGGGAAGAACTTGCCCGATGTTTGCGCCAATCACCCCCCTCTGTCCTGCCGGACATCTCCCCCTCAAGGGGGGAGATTGGCTGTTGTCCCGGCTTTCGCCAATTTCCACCGTCACAGGAGTGAGCGGAGCGCCGAAGCTGCCAATCTGCCCCCTTGCGGGGGTTGAGGAGCGGTCCGCGCAGCGGGCGGAAAGCCAATTGCTTGGCTTTCCGAGCGACGAACATCCGGCAGGACAGAGGGGGGCGCTGTCCCGCCAACGTGCACAAGGTTCTGCAGGGCGGCGGGCAACAAAAAACCCGCCTTGCGGGCGGGTCACGTTTCCAGTCGATCAATTGGCGCGACTCAGCACCATACCGAAAATAGTAGCATAGCTGCCCTCAGAGTCAAGAAAAAATTCCTATCGACATCCATCCCCGCGCAGCCAAGCGCGATGCTTGCTACCGGCAGCTCGCCCTTCGCAGGCTCAGGGCGTTCGTCGTTCAAAAAGCCAAGCAATTGGCTTTTTGTCCGCTACGGGGACCACTCCTCACTGTTCCGCGAACATCAGCCTGGTCTTGGCGCCGTCCGTGGTCGGCGACAGGCTGCGCTGGATCAGCGCTTCGACATGGTCGTTGCGCTGGCGGGCTGAGTCGGCGCCCATCACCACGACGATCAAATTGCGGCCGTCGGCATTGTAGGAGGTGACGATGTTGAAGCCCGACGCCCTGATGTAGCCGGTCTTGATGCCGTCGACGCCGCGCACGCGGCCGAGCATGTCGTTGTGGCCGCGCACCAGCCTGCCGCGGAACATGAAATCGCTTTCGGAGAAATAGTGGAACTGCTGGGGAAAGCGCTGATGCAGCGCCATGCCGAGCACCGCCATGTCGCGCGCCGTCGTCATCTGGCCATCGTCGGGCAGGCCCGACGCGTTGCGAAAGGTGGTGCTGGTCATGCCGAGCTGGCGCGCCTTGGATGTCATCATGGCGGCGAACTGATCCTCCGAGCCGCCGAGATATTCGCCGACCGCCACTGCCACGTCGTTGGCCGATTTGACGACGATGGCGCGGATCGCGGAATCGACGTCGATGCTTTCGCCGCGCCGGAAGCGCATCTTGGTCGGCGGCTGCGAGGCGGCATGGTCCGACACCGGGATCTGCGTCTGCTTGCTGACGCGGCCGGACTCCAGCGCCTCGAACAAAAGATACAGCGTCATCATCTTGGTCAGCGAGGCGGGGTAGCGCTGCGCCGTCGAGCTGACCTCGAACAGCTGCTTGCCGGTCCTGGCGTCAACCACGATGGCCGCATATCTCTGCGCCGGCGCGGGCACGGCCAGCACGCTGTCGGGCGGCGTCGTGGCGCAGCCGGCCAGCAGCACCAGCAGGGCTAGTGCCGCAAAAACTCTCTGGATGAGCGGAAGGGGACGCAGGTAGGACAAGGGCTGGACTGTTCTGGGTCGGCTGTTGCTGAGATGAGACGACGCTAACGTAACGCGGCTGTTGCGTCCATTTGGTTAATGCCGGTTAGCCCCAGGATTGTCGAGCCTCGCAAGCTTGGCATCCGCCCCGAAAACGCCGGTTTTCCCGTGTCTTTGCTTGCCAAGGCCGCGTTTCCCGTGGGAAGGGGCGTGGTATCGAGGGCTTGGGGGGCTTGGCATGACGAACATCGGGGCCGGGGGCGCTGCGCCCTCGCTTATCAGGGCATCACTCAGCCGCACCGGCAAATGGGCCGGCAGCGTCGCCTTTGTCGGGGGTGCCGTATCCGACATCCTCAATCCGCTGGCGCCGTTCGCCGCCTATGTCGCGCTGGTCGCCGCGGTGGCCGCAATCATCATCGCCATTGCCATCGTGCTCCGGCTGGTGCTGGCGGCCAAGGCGCTGCCGGCCTTGATCTTCGCCACCAGTGCGGCCGCCGTCGCCGGCGGCGTCTACGGCCTGCAGCAGCAGACCAACGCCCAGCACGGGGTGATCGCCAGCCTGGTGCCGGCCATTGCCGGGCTGCAGCAGTCGATGGGCATCGTTACCGAGAAAGTTGCGAAGATCGAGCAGACCGTCACGCAGACGCAAAAGACGGTGGAGGCGGTCAAGCAGTCGACCGACACGGTGGCGAAAAAGACCGACGAGATCGCGTCCGTCCAGCAGCAGCAGACTGAGCAGACGGCGGAAGTGCAGAAGACCACCGACGAGGTGAAGAAGGAGACCGAGACGCTGGTCGCCGGCCAGGCGCAGCAGCAGGCCCAGACCGAGAAGCTGCAAGCGACGACCGTGCAGATCGCCGCCTCGATCGACATCATCGCCAAGGGCTTTGCCGCCTTGGCCGCGCAGGGCGGGGCGATCGCCGAGCCGAAGCGGCCGGACGAGTTCTACCACAATGCCCGAGTCTACGAGTTGTCCGGCGACATGCTCAATGCGCGGCGCTCCTACCTCGCTTTTGCCGGCTTCGACGTCGACGCCATCGACCCCTATACGCGCTTTGCCACGCTGCTTCGGGTGCAGGACGGCAAGGCCGGCGCCCGCGAGGTGTTCGGCGCGCTTGCCGACAAGGGCAAGGCGCTGTCGATCAAGCTCGTGCATATCCAGCAGTTCGACGACGCCCAGCGCCTCGACAAGCTCAACGCCTTCATATCAGCCAATCCAGATTTCGCGCCGGCCTATTTCCTGTTGGCGCAGGAGTTTTCCGAAGACCGCCTCGGCGCCCAGACGCTGGCCGACAAGCGCAACGAGGCCAAGGCGCTGACCAAGTTCACGTCCTACGAAAAGGATGGCGGGTTGCTCAAATATTTCGTCGACCAGACGCAGTTGGCCGACTGGCTGGACCGCAGCCGCAGCCGGCTGGCGGCGCTTGGCGACGTGCTCGACCCCGCCCGCTTCGTGCCTTCGCTGACGCCGATGCGCTCCAACCAGGGCTGGTCGATGACCATCTCGCTGCCCGAGCCGGCGACCGCCATCTCCTGGCGCATGGGCGACAGCGGTCCGTTCACCGACACCGGTTTCCTGGCCATGAACGACCAGACGACCGGCAAGCCGATGGCCAATCCGAGCTTCGAGATGCCCGACAGCACGGTGGCGGGGATCATTGCGATCAAATATCTCGACATCAGGGGCCGCGAGACCGGCCCGTTCGACATCCGCTTCGACCCCGAGACAGCGCTTCAGCAAGGCAACAAGCAGATCCTCGACCAGTTCTGGACCTCGTGGATCGCCTTCGATGCCAGCGGCAACCACGGCCTGGTCTATTTCACCCAGATGCTGTCCTACCGCTGCGCCATCAAACAGGTGCATTACAGCCTGAACGGCGCGGCACTCGACAAGGAGATCAAGATGCCGCCTTGCGACAAGAAGGACCCCTACGCCATCCCCTACGATTACCAGCCCTATTTCAAGGTCGCCGACAGCGTGAAATCGATGTCGGTGCAGGTTACCTATACCGACGACACCAAGTCGCCGGTGCGGGAATACAAGCGACAGTAGCTCACCCTCCCCTTGTGGGGAAGGTGAAGGTGCGCGATGCAAAAATGCCCTGTCGCAGTGCTTGCGCAACCGCCGCCGAACGGGTTCTGTTTGTGCCTTCAGAATCGGTGACAGCGCAATGACCATCCACACCATCAAGGCCAGAGGCATTTCGGTTTCGCTCGACCTCACGGTCGGCCACATCGCCGACATGGTCGTCGAGGGCGGCAGGCGGCAGCTGAAGCCGCTGCATCGCGCGCCCTGGGTCGATGCGAACGAGACGCTGCCGAAAGACCTGCCGGAAGGCACGGTTCGGCTGTCCGGCGATTTTCTCTGCGCGCCGTTTTCGCGCAGCGATGTCGAGGAAGCGCCGCTGCATGGCTGGCCGGCCAACAGCGCCTGGGATGTCGTCGAAAGTGTCGCGACCGACGATGGCTGGCGCGCCGTCTACCGCCTGCGGCACGAGGTGATGGGCGCTTCGGTCGACAAGATCCTGACGCTGCACGACGGCCATCCCTTCCTCTACCAGGAGCATGCGTTTTCAGGCGGCCATGGTGCCATCTCGGTCGCCCATCACCCGATGACGGCCATGACCGGCGGCGGCAGGCTGGCCTTTTCGCCTAAGCGTTTTGCCGCGACGCTGGACGATCCGCTGGAGCCCGATCCCGCACGCGGCCGCTTCATGCTCGCCTATCCGGCTCGCTCCACCGATCTCGGCCATTTTCCCGCCGCCGGCGGCGGCACGCTCGACCTGACGGAATACCGCATGGATGACCGCCGCGAGGATTTCATCACGCTGGTCGAAGCCGACCATGGCGGGCCGGGATGGACCGCGCTTGCACGACAGGCCGAGGACGATCTGGTGCTGGTGCTGAAGAACCCGGCCGAACTGCCAATCACCATGCTGTGGTTCAGCAATGGCGGGCGCGACTACGCCCCATGGAGCGGCCGCCACCTTGGCGTGCTCGGCATCGAGGATGGCCGCGCTGCCGTCGGCCATGCCGCCTCGATCGGCGACAACTGGCTGAAGCGCGAAGGGGTGGCGACCGCTTTTGCACTGGGCGAAGGCCAAAGCGTGTCCTTTCGCCACGTCATCGGCGTCCTGCCGCTGTCGGGCGGCGAGCCGCCGCGGGACGTCACGACGGCGGATGGCCGCATGCGGCTGCAAGCCGGTGGTTCGACGCCGGAGGTTCCCTTCGACAGCGATTTCCTGCGCATTGGCCAGCCGCTGGCCTCGTAGGTGTGATTGCGCGGCCGCAGGGTTTGAAATTTCCGTGAACTGTCGCCAAGATGTGGCCGAAATCATCATGCGGAACATGGTGGATCTGAAGCTCTGCCAGAGAGGCTCTCATGTCCGAAATCGCCCATCTCGCCGCCACCATCTTCAAGCGTGCCGGCAAGGCAAACCGCTTCATCGTCGCCATTGCCGGTCCACCGGGCGCCGGCAAGTCGACGTTGTCGGCAAGGCTGCATGAACTGCTGCCCGAAGGGGCAGCGGAGGTCGTACCGATGGACGGCTTCCACTATGACGACGCCGTGCTCGAGCGGCGCGGGCTGCGCGCACGCAAGGGCGCGCCGGAAACCTTCGACTTTGCCGGTTTTGAGGCCTTGCTGAAGCGTATCCGTGCCGGTGAACCCGACATCGCCATTCCGGTCTTCGACCGCAGCATGGAACTGTCGCGCGCCGCAGCCTCGATCGTCGCCACAGAAACCAAGTTCATCCTGGTCGAGGGCAATTACCTGCTGCTCGACGAAGAGCCGTGGTCGCGGCTGGCGCCGCTGTTCGATTTCTCGATCTTCGTCGACGTGCCGCGCAACGAGCTCGAGCGCCGCCTGATGGAGCGCTGGCACGAGCATGGCCGCTCCGATGAAGATGCGCGCGCCTGGATCGCTTCCAACGACCTGCCCAACATCGAGCGCGTGCTCGCGCGGCGCAGTGCCGCCGATCTGGTGATCGGCCTTTCCGCTTGATTCGACGGATTGTGCAAGGGGAACCTTAAGACTTTCAGGCCGTTATCCCGACACGACAATTGTGCCAAAAGAGGGATTCGGTCCAATGGCAACCAAGGCAAAAAAGCCTGCGCCCGCCAAGGGCAAGGCGACCCAATCCAAAACCGGCGCCGGCCCGGCGATGACAGGCCGTTCGAAGGACGCCAAGCCGGCTTTCGGCAAGGCAGCGCCGAAGAAAGTGGTGCCGGCCGCAGCGAAAGCCGCGCCAAAAGCCGCAAAGCCGAAGAAGCCCGCGAGTTCCAGCGACTCCTTGGGCGGCAGTGCGATGCGCACGGCCAAGGCCACGGCCAACGTCGCTGCCGGCGCGGTCATGGTCGCCGCCCGAGGTGCTGCGTCGCTCGCTGCTTCCGTCATTGGCAAAGGCGGTTCGAAAGCCAAAGCGAAGGCGAAATAGCCGCGCTTCGGAGGCTGGTTTTGCTATCCCTTGGCCGGGATGGTCAGGCCTTTTTGCACCGCCGGCCGCGCCAGGCCGCGCTCCAGCCATGTTCCCAGATGGGCGAAATCGTCAAAGCCGACGAGTTCGCGCGCTTCGTAGAATCCGATCAGGTTGCGCACCCAACCGAGCAGCGAGATGTCGGCGATGGTGTAGTCATTGCCCATGATCCACTTGCGCCCCTTCAGCCGGCCGTCGAGCACGCCGAGCAGTCGCTTTGACTCGTCGCGATAGCGCTCGAGAGGGCGTTTGTCGGCGATTTCGCGGCCGGCGAATTTGTGGAAGAAGCCGACCTGGCCGAACATCGGCCCGACCGAGGCCATCTGGAAGAACACCCACTGGATGGTCTCGTAGCGGCGCGCGCCATCAATGGGCATGAGCAGGCCGGTCTTTTCAGCAAGGTAGAGCAGGATGGCGCCGGATTCGAACAGGCCGATCGGCTTGCCGTCCGGGCCGTTGGGATCGATGATCGCCGGTATCTTGCCGTTGGGATTGAGCGACAGGAATTCCGGTGTCCAGCTTTCGTTCTGGCCGATGTTGACCCAATGCGGCTCGTAAGGAAGGCCGAGTTCCTCCAAGGCGATCGATATCTTCACCCCGTTCGGCGTTGTCGCCGAATAGAGCTGGAGCTGGTCCGGATGCTTGGCCGGCCAACGCGTTGCGATCGGAAAGGCGGACAGGTCTGCCATGGAAACTCCTGGATGAGGATTCGCGCCGAGCGGCGCGGTTTTGGCGGGTCGGCCAAGGATTAGACGCGGCGCACGGCACGATCAATATGGCGGCGAAGGGTTTCATCGAGCACGGACAGTCAACGGAATGGCCGGCCTGGGGCAGATCCGCCCGCCCCTTAGATCAGACAGACTTGAAGGCCAGCACGGCATTGGTGCCGCCGAACGCGAAGCCGTTGCTGATCGCGGCGCGCACCTTGCGCTCGCGCGGCACATTCGGCGTGACGTCGAGGTCGCAATCGGGATCGGCCTCACGAAAATTGGCCGTCGGCGGCACGATGCCTTCGCGGATCGCCATCACGCAGGCGATCATCTCCAGCGCACCCGATGCGCCGAGGCAATGGGCATGCATCGACTTGGTCGACGACACCGAAAGCTTGTAGGCATGGTCGCCGAAGACGCGCTTGATCGCTGCCGTCTCGATCTGGTCGTTGGCCTTGGTGCCGGTGCCATGGGCATTGAGGTAGTCGACATCCTCGGGATTGAAGCCGGCATCGGCGAGGCAGGCGCGCATGGCCGCCGTCGGCCCTTCGACGGTCGGCGCGACAATGTCGGAGGCGTCGGCGGAGAGGCCGGCGCCGGCGACCTCGGCAAGGATGGTGGCGCCGCGCGCCATGGCGTGCTCATACGTCTCCAGGACCGCCATGCCGGCGCCCTCGCCGAGCGACAGTCCCTGGCGGTCGGCCGAGAATGGCCGGCAGGTGTCGGGCGCCAGCACGCGCAGTGCTTCCCAGCCCTTCAGGATGCCCCAGACCAGCGGCGCATCGGTGCCGCCGGCGACCATCACGTCGGCGCGGCCAAGCCTGATCTGGTCGACGGCCGAGGCGATGGCGTGGTTGGACGATGAGCAGGCCGAGGTGACGCCGAAGACCGGGCCGCGCAGGCCCAGATTCATGCTGACATGGCCGGAGGCCGCGCTTGGCATGACCTTTGGCACGGTGAAGATGCCGGCGCGGTTCTTGCCCTCGACCAGGATGGCGCGATAGCTCTCTTCGATCGCCTCCCAGCCGCAGACGCCGACACCGACGACCGTGCCCATCCGATAGGTGGTGGCTTCATTCGAGACCAGGCCGGCGTGCTGCATGGCTTCCCTGGCTGCGATCGTCGCCAGCAGGCTGAAGCGGTCCATCGACACGGTCTGCTTGCGGTCGATGCCGTGATCGGGAAGCGTCTTGATTTCGCAGCCGACCTTGACCTTCAGATCATGCAGTTGGGGGCTTGTGATCTGGCCGATGGCCGAGCGGCCGGCGCGCATCTCGTTCCAGATCGCGGGCGCGCTGGTGCCGAGCCCGCAAATGCCGCCCATGCCGGTGATGACAACGCGCTGCCGCATTCAGTTCAGGCTTTTTTCGCGATCAGCGCGCGCACAGCTTCGACCATGTCGCCGACGTTCTTCAGATTGCTCCAGGCGTCGACCGTGTTCATCTCGATCTCGATGCCATACTCTTCCTCAAGATCGAAGATAATCTCCGTCAGCTCGAGCGAATGGATGCCAAGCGAGGTCAATTCGGTGGTGGTGGTGATTTCTTCGCCGCCCGGCTCGGCATGAGCCTTGATCTTCGCGATGATATCCGTTGCCAGCTGGTCGGCCATTCGGTTCCTTCCCCACTATCTCGCGTTTCCCGACGCCGACTGAGCAGCGCCTCTTTTTCTCCTGGTATCAAGCCGCCGTCGTCGTTTAATACCCCCGCCAAGCGCAGCATGACCGTACCAAGGTGGTTCCCTCTATAGAAACCGAAACGTTGTCAAGCAACAAGCTATATCGAACTCCATATCGACAAAGCCGCCGGAGTGCTTAACGTGCAGGCATGGATATGGGCGAACATGGCGGGATTTCGACGCAGCGCGTTGCGGGCGTGGCGCGGCTTTCCTGTGCGCTCAGTGAGGGCCGCACGCGCCTGCGGCGCCTCTATCAGGACGGCGCCGCCAAGATAAGAATGCCGGCCGTCTCGGCCGATCCGCTCGAAGCGGTGCTGATCAACACCGCCGGCGGAATGACGGGCGGCGACCGTATCGCCTGGGACGTGGATGTCGGCGCGGCCGCTTCGGCATCGATCACCACGCAGGCCTGCGAGAAGATCTACCGGGCGGCATCCGACCATGCCGAAGTGCGGGTCAATTTGTCGGTAGGCGAAAACGGCCGCATCGCCTGGCTGCCGCAGGAAACCATCGTCTTCGACCGGGCGGCCTTTGCCCGCACGCTCGACGTCGAGCTTGCCGTCGGCGCCGAGGCGCTGGTGCTGGAAGCCGCCGTCTTCGGCCGCCTGGCGATGGGCGAACGCGCCACGCAGGGCAACTTCCATGACCGCTGGCGTGTGCGTCAGGATGGCGCCCTCGTTCATGCCGAGGATTTCCGCATCGGGCCCGATATCGCCGCAACGCTCGATCGCCCGGCGGTTGCCGGCGGCGCGATCGCGGTGGCGACATTGCTTCTGGTGTCGCCGCGCGCCGAAGCCCTGCTCGATCCGGTTCTGGAGATCGTCGGCGACCAGGGCAGCGCCAGTGCCTGGTGCGTGAAGAAATCTGGCAAGCTTCTTGCGAGGCTCTACGCCGGGGATGGCTACCGGCTGCGCCAGCGGCTGGTTCCACTCGTCGAATTGCTCAACGGAAGGGCGGGGTTGCCCAAATTATGGTCACTATAGGCCTGCCTCTACCAATCCAGGGAAACGCATGAACCTGACGCCGAGGGAAAAGGACAAGCTGCTGATCGCCATGGCGGCGATGGTGGCGCGCAAGCGGCTCGAACGCGGCGTCAAGCTCAACCATCCGGAAGCGATTGCGCTGATCACCGATTTCGTCGTCGAAGGCGCCCGCGACGGCCGTCCGGTCGCCGAACTGATGGAAGCCGGCGCTCATGTCGTCAGCCGCGCGCAAGTCATGGAAGGCATCGCCGAGATGATCCATGACGTGCAGGTCGAGGCGACGTTTCCCGACGGCACCAAGCTGGTGACCGTGCACGAACCGATCCGTTGAGGAGGACAGGATGCTGGAGCTGCGTCCCAACTGTGAATGCTGCGACAAGGACCTGCCGCCCGAGGCGACGGATGCGCTGATCTGCACCTTCGAGTGCACCTTTTGCGCCGGATGCGTGGAACAGGTGTTGGGCGGCATCTGCCCCAATTGCGGCGGTGGTTTTTCGGCGCGGCCGATCCGCCCGGCAGCGATGCTGAAGAAATATCCGGCGTCGAGCAAACGCGTTCTCAAGGCCGAAGGCTGCGGCCCCCGCAAGGCGGCGTGAACACCAGACCGAGCAAAACGAAAGGCAAACAGAATGATATTCGCCAAACGCCTCTGCCTGTCGGCGATCCTGCTGCTGGCCGCCGCCCTGCCGGCCTATGCCCATGTCGGCCTGGGCACCACCTCCTCCTTCACGGCCGGCTTCATGCACCCGCTCTCCGGCCTCGATCACATGACGGTGATGATCGCGGTCGGGCTGTGGGCGGCGCTCAAGGGCGGCAAGGCGGTTCTTGCCTGGCCGGCTGCCTTTGTCGGCGTCATGGTGGTCGGCGGCGCGCTGGGCATGCTGCATATGCCGCTGCCCTTCGTCGAACCGGGCATACTGGCATCGGTCGTGACACTCGGACTGCTGGTGGCGCTGGCGATCGATCTGCCGGTCTCGGCCGGCGTCGCCATCATCGGCCTGTTCGCACTTTTCCACGGCCACGCGCATGGCACCGAGGTGCCGGAGAATGCCGGCGGGCTTGAATACATGGCCGGCTTTGCCACCGCCACGCTGTTGCTGCATGCCACCGGCATCGCCACCGGTCTCGGTCTCGGCATCCGGTTTCGTGGCCTGGCCCGCGCTGCCGGTGCCGCCTGCGCGGCGATCGGCATCGGTCTCGCCTTCGGCATCGTGTGAGGGTGACCATGATCCCCGGTGAAATCATCACGGTGGGCGGCGACATCGAGCTCAACAAGGGCCTGCAGACCGTCACCCTGAAAGTCGCCAACAGCGGCGACCGGCCGATCCAGGTCGGCAGCCACTACCATTTCTTCGAGACCAATGAGGGGCTGAAATTCGACCGTGAGCGCGCCAGGGGCATGCGCCTCGACATTGCCGCGGGCACGGCCATGCGCTTCGAGCCGGGCCAGGAGCGCGACGTCACGCTGGTGCCGCTCGGCGGCAAGCGCGAGGTCTACGGATTTCAGCAGAAGGTGATGGGCAAGCTGTGAGATCTTCCGGCGCGCTCAGCTCAGTTCGATGGCTTGGCCGCGGCGTAGATGACGATCTTTCCGGGATTGTCGAATTCGACGGCGAGGACATCCTGCGCCTGCACGCGCCGCGATTCGATGGCGTTGAACAGCAGCGCGTTGGCCTCGATCTCCTTGCGCAGCTCCGTAATGTCGTCCTGATGCTGCTTGACCTTGGCCTCGATCTCCGGCGGCGGGCCGCCTTCGCTGCGCGCGGCATCGGTGAGGAACACGATGTCGACCTTGTCGAGCTTGGATGTCTTGCGCACCGTGCCGATGTTTTCACGCGTGCGGTCGATCGCCGTGTTGACGTTGCCGGCCTCAGTGTTGGCCTTGGCCTCTTCCTGCTTGACCTGCGAGCCGACGATGCGATTGACGGTCTCCGTGCTTTCCAGTCCTTGCGCCTTCAGTCCGGCAGCAGCACCAGCCGCCGCCAGGAACGTCATGGCGGCGACTGCCTGCATTCTGGTCGAGAAAGAAGTGATCGCCATCGCTCGCTCCTGAGAGAAATCGTTTCGGGGCGCGGGTTAGCGCGAAAAGAACAAAACGAATCCCGCCCGGCGAAGGTTCCTTTCCCGATGCGGCCGGCCGGCCGGATGCCGGCCCGCCATGCCGTGGCGTCAGCTCGCCTTCTTGGTGATCAGGGTCAGTGCGCCATTGGGTTCCATACTGGCTGCGACCACCTGCGCCGAGGTCATTCCCTTGGCCTCGAGCGCCGACTTGACCTTGGGTGTGGCGTCGATCGAGCTGCGCAGTTTCTTCAAGCCGTCATCGCCGCGCTGGGCGATCACCTGGTTGACCTGCGTCTGGGTGTCCTTTGGCAACTCGGTGATGTCGACGATGTTGACGCTCTGGATCGTCGGCACCGCGGGCTGAGCCTGGGGCGTGGCTGGAGCAGGCGTTGCCGGCGCCGGAGCGGGCTGTGGCGCGGGTTGCTGCTGGGCACTGGCGGCGCCCGCCAGCATCAGGCTGGCGGCGGCGGCAAGAACTATCGTTTTGCGCATGGATTTTCCTTTCCATCGATTGGCAAACGGTCGGTCTGGGGTGACGCCCTAACCTCAACCGCCAAATGGGATCAGAAGGTGTCGCCCAGCAGGTCATTGCGTGACCATAGGATGGCAGCAATGTGCAGCCGCGCTTCAATCCAACCGCATTTCGGCAAACCGCATTTCGGGAGCAATCGCTGATGGCCAGAATTACCCGCGCCGCCTACGCGCAGATGTACGGCCCGACGGTCGGCGACAGAGTACGGCTTGCCGACACCGAACTGTTCATCGAGGTCGAGAAGGATCTCACCATCCATGGCGAAGAGGTGAAATTCGGCGGCGGCAAGGTGATCCGCGACGGCATGGGCCAGAGCCAGGTTTCCAGGGCGCAAGGCGCCGTCGATACCGTGATCACCAACGCGCTGGTGATCGATGCCAGTGCAGGCATCTTCAAGGCCGATGTCGGGCTTCGCGACGGGCGCATCGCGGCCATCGGCAAGGCCGGCAATCCGGACACGCAGGATGGCGTCACCATCATCATCGGCCCCGGCACCGAGATCATCGCCGGCGAAGGCAAGATCCTGACATCAGGCGGCTTCGACGCGCATATCCACTTCATCTGCCCGCAGCAGATCGAGGAAGCGCTGATGTCAGGCATCACCACCATGCTCGGCGGCGGCACGGGCCCGGCGCACGGCACGCTGGCCACCACCTGCACGCCGGGGCCATGGCACATGGCCCGCATGATCCAGTCCTTCGACGCCTTTCCGATGAACATCGGCCTGTCGGGCAAGGGCAATGCCTCGCTGCCCGCCGCGCTCGAGGAAATGGTGCTGGGCGGCGCCTGCTCGCTGAAGCTGCACGAGGACTGGGGCACGACGCCGGCGGCCATCGATTGCTGCCTGTCGGTCGCCGACGATTACGACGTGCAGGTGATGATCCACACCGACACACTGAACGAATCCGGCTTTGTCGAGAACACGGTCGCCGCCATCAAGGGCCGCACCATCCACGCCTTCCACACCGAGGGCGCCGGCGGCGGCCACGCGCCCGACATCATCAAGGTCTGCGGCCTGCCCAACGTCATCCCGTCCTCGACCAATCCGACGCGGCCCTACACGGTCAACACGCTGGCCGAGCATCTCGACATGCTGATGGTCTGCCATCATCTGTCGCCGTCGATCCCCGAAGACATCGCCTTTGCCGAAAGCCGCATCCGCAAGGAGACCATCGCGGCGGAAGACATTTTGCACGACATCGGCGCCTTCTCGATCATCTCGTCGGATTCGCAGGCCATGGGCCGCGTCGGCGAAGTCGCGATCCGGACCTGGCAGACCGCCGACAAGATGAAACGCCAGCGCGGCTCGCTGCCGCAGGAGACCGGCAACAACGACAATTTCCGCGTCCGCCGCTACATCGCCAAATACACGATCAACCCGGCCATCGCGCATGGGCTGTCGAAAGACATCGGCTCGATCGCGGTTGGCAAACGCGCCGACCTGGTGCTGTGGAACCCGGCCTTCTTCGGCGTCAAGCCGGACATGGTGCTGATCGGCGGCATGATCGCCGCAGCCCCGATGGGCGACCCCAACGCCTCGATCCCGACGCCGCAGCCGATGCATTACCGGCCGATGTTCGGCGCCTATGGCAAGGCCAGGACCAACTCGTCGGTGACGTTCGTTTCCAAGGCAGCGCTCGAGTCGGGACTGCATGGCAGGCTCGGTGTCGACAAGCAGTTCGTCGCCGTCGAAAACACCCGCGGCGGCATCGGCAAGCATTCGATGGTGCTCAACGACGCCACGCCGCATGTCGAGGTCGATCCGGAAACCTACGAGGTGCGCGCCGACGGCGAGTTGCTGACCTGCGAGCCGGCGACGGTGCTGCCGATGGCGCAACGGTATTTTCTGTTTTGAAGCGGCGCTTCCACCGGGCGAGCATTATCCGTTGCAGCCCTTGGTGGAAGGCAGCACTATGCGGCCAACCAACAGCTGCATTGTGATCGAGCATGACCACCGAAATCGCTTCCGCCCACGACATCTTCCCGCACATCCGCATCGTCATGGGCATGGTGATCGGGCTTGGTGTCGCCCGCCTGCTGTCGGGGGTGGCGCGCATCGTCCAGCATCCCGGCCAGTACAAGCTCTATACCGTGCATCTGGCCTGGGTCGTCTCGGTGCTCCTGATGCTGGTGCATTTCTGGTGGTGGGAGTTCGGCCTCTACGCCGTCGAGATCTGGACCTTCGGCAAATATTTGTTCATCATTTTCTACGCGATCACGCTGTTCCTGCTGTGCGCGCTTTTGTTTCCCGATTCGATGCTGGACTACACCAGCTACGAGGATTTCTTCTATTCGCGGCGGGCGTGGTTCTTCGGCCTGCTGGCGGCGACCTATCTGCTCGACGTGGTCGACACGCTGCTGAAGGGGCCGGAGCATTTCGCCCGCTTCGGCAGCGAGTATCTGTTCCGCACCCCGGTCTTCGTCGCGCTCTGCATCATCGCGATCCTGGTGCGCGACCGCCGCTTCCACATCGCCTTTGTCACGGCGGCGCTTATCTACCAGATATCGTTCATCCTGCGGCTCTTCGACACCATCGTCTGAACGAACGCGATGATCTAGCTTGTTGGGGAAAGGCAGGGTTCGACATGTACAAGGCCGTTGGATCGCGCGTGTGCGGGCACAAGCAAATGGGAAATCCATGAAATGAAACTCAACCTCAACACCGACTTCACCAAATTCCCGCGCGCCGTCTCGGTGCTGTCCGCCGGCGCTGCCGGAACCACCCTACCGTCCGGCCGGGCCATTCTCGCCCATGACGAGCGGCATCTGCGCCGCCGGGCCATCGAACTTGCCGACGGCAGCAAGGTGCTGGTCGACCTGCCCGAACCCGTCGCTTTGAACGATGGCGACCGGCTGGTGCTGGAGAATGGCGGCCATATCGAGATCATCGCGGCACCGGAAGAGGTCTACGACATCCGCGCCCGCGATGGCGTGCATCTGGCCGAACTCGCCTGGCATATCGGCAACCGCCATCTCGCGGCAGGCATCGAGGCCGGACGCATCCTCATCCTGCGCGACCATGTCATCAAGGCGATGCTGGAGGGGCTGGGCGCCACCGTGACCGACGTTTCCGAACCGTTCAAGCCGGTGCGCGGCGCCTATTCCGGCCATGCTGGGCAAAGCCACGATCACGGCCATGCGCATGCGCACGCCGAAGCGCACAGCCATTCTCATGGCGAAGCGCATTCCCATTCGCACAGTCATGCCGGCCATCACCACGATCATGACTGACCAGCCTTCGAACATCGCCCTGCTGCGGCTGATGGCGTGGCTGTCGCCTGCCTTTCCGGTCGGCGGCTTTTCCTACAGCCATGGTCTCGAGCGGGCGGTGCATGACGGGTTGGTTGCCGATGCCGGGAGTCTCGCCGGCTGGCTGGAGACGCTGGTCGAGATGGGCTCGGGCTGGAACGACGCCGTGCTGTTCGCCGAGAGCTGGCGCCGGGCACGCGGCACCGGTGATCTCGATGAAGTGGCGGCACTCGCCGAAGCCCTGGCCGGCTCGCGCGAACGCCATACCGAGACCATGCTGCAGGGTGGAGCATTCCTCAAAGCGGCGGCCGCCTGGCGTAATCCGGTGCTGGAGCGCCTGCCGGCCGAATGCGCCTATTGCGTCGCCGTCGGCGCCATTGCGGGTGGCAACGGCATCGCGCTTCAGGATGCGCTGTCAGCCTTCCTGCAAACCTTCTTCTCCAACCTTGTGCAGGCAGCGATCCGGCTTGGCATCGTCGGCCAGAGCGGCGCGACCACGTTGTTAGCCGGCTTCGAGCCGCTGGCCCTGGCGACCGCAAGCCGCGCCGCGCGCTCGACACTCGACGATCTCGGTGGCTGCGCCTTCGTCTCCGATGTCATGGCGATGAAGCATGAAACCCAATATTCGCGACTGTTCCGCTCATGATTTTTCTCGCCTTCTCGCTTTCGACTGTTCTGCTCCTGATCACCGCGCTGCATGTCTATTGGGGTCTTGGCGGCATCTGGCCGGGCCAGGATGCGGCCTCCTGCGCCCGTGCCGTGGTCGGCTTTCGCGGTGTCGATGAGATGCCAACGCCGTTTGCCAGTTTCGCCGTTGCCGCGTGCTTGTGCCTGGCGACACTATGGCCGCTGGCGCTCATGGCAGTCTTCGCTTCACCCTTCCCCAAGGAGGGTCTCGCCGCCACGTCGCTGCTCATCGGGCTGGTGTTCCTGGGGCGTGGCATTGCCGGCTTCACGCCGTGGTGGCGGCGGCTGGCGCCGGAACAGCCTTTCGCGCGGCTCGATGTCCGCTATTATTCGCCGCTGTGCCTGTTGATCGGGCTCGGCTTTGCCATCCTCGCCATCACGGAGTTTCCCGCATGACACAGACAAATGGTCCGCTGCGCGTCGGCATTGGCGGCCCGGTCGGTTCGGGCAAGACGACGCTGACCGAAAAACTGTGCAAGGCGCTGCGCGACGAGTTTTCCATCGCCGTCGTCACCAACGACATCTACACCAAGGAAGACGCCATGATGCTGGCGCGACTGCAGGCGCTGCCCGAGGACCGCATCATGGGTGTCGAGACCGGCGGCTGCCCGCATACCGCGATCCGCGAGGATGCCTCGATCAATCTGCAGGCGATCGCGCAGATGAACAGGAAGTTCCCGGATCTCGATATCGTCTTCATCGAATCCGGCGGCGACAACCTTGCCGCCACCTTCTCGCCGGATCTCGCCGACCTGACGCTCTATGTCATCTCGGTCTGCCAGGGCGAGGAGATTCCGCGCAAGGGCGGGCCGGCGATCACCCGCTCCGATTTCCTGGTCATCAACAAGAGCGATCTGGCACCCTACGTGAACGTCAATCTCGATGTCATGGAGAGCGACGCCGGCCGCATGCGCGGCAAGCGGCCGTTCGGCTTCACCGACCTGTCGCGCGGCAAGGGTCTGCAGGAGGTGATCGATTTCATCGTCGAGCATGGCGGCCTGCGAGCCGGCGCTGCCGCTGCCAGCACGGCGGCGTGAGCATCCCTGCACCAACCAAAACCGGTTGCGGGAATGGGCTGACCACGGCATTCTTGCCGAAACCGGAGGATTTTTCGATGAGCCTTGCCCGCTTGCAAAAGGAAACGCTGACCAACCTGCCCTACTATGAGGAGCGCGTCGATCTCGCCTGCGCCTTCCGCTGGACGGCGCGGCTCAATATGCACGAGGCGGTGGCCAATCATTTCTCGCTGGCTGTCAACGATGAGGGCACACAATTCCTCATGAACCCCAACCAGGTGCATTTCTCGCGTATCAAGGCGAGCGACCTTCTGATGATCGATGCCAACGATCCGGAAACGCTCTCCGGCCCCAATGCGCCCGACCCGACGGCGTGGGGGCTGCATGGCGCCATCCATCGCAATGTGCGTCACGCGCGCTGCGTCATGCATGTGCACTCGATCCACGCCACGGTGCTGGCATCGCTCGCTGACTCGACATTGCCGCCGATCGACCAGAATTCGGCGATGTTCTTCAACCGCCATGTGGTCGACGCGCACTATGGCGGGCTGGCCTTCGAGGAGGAGGGCGAGCGCTGCTCGCAGCTTCTCGTCGATCCCAAGGTCAAGGTGATGGTGATGGGCAATCACGGCGTACTGGTCATCGGCGACACGGTCGCCGATGCCTTCAACCGCATGTTCTATTTCGAACGCGCCGCGGAGACCTACATCAAGGCGCTGTGGACCGGCCGCCCGCTGCGCACGCTGTCCGACGCGATCGCCGAAAAGGCGGCGAGCGAGATGGACGATTACCCCGGCCAGGCCGAACGCCATCTCAGCGAGTTGAAGGCGATCCTCGACGAGCAGGAACCGGTCTACCGGAATTGAGCGTCCTTCTCCCCGTGCCGTCACTATACGGGGAGAAGGTGCCGGCAGGCGGATGAGGGGCGGCGCCGACCTGGCGGTTTTCCTCAGAGCCCCAGCTCTTTCCCCAATTCCTCGGCGCTGTTGATGACGACGGCGCCGGGCGGGCCTTCCATCGGCTTTTCCGGCCAGAAAATCGTCTTCATTCCCGCTGCCAGCCCTGCCATGGCGCCCGGCCAGCTATCGTCGATCGCCACCGCCTGCGCGGGGTCGACATCGGCCAGATACGCGGCGCGCAGGAATGGCTCGGCGTGCGGCTTGCCTTCGCGCACGTCGTTGCGGCTGATCGTCTTCATGCCGGGGTAGATCAGGCCGACCATGCTCAGATTGGCGTCGACGATCATCCGGTCCGAATTCGAGACCACGGCCTGCTGGATGCCTCTTGCACGCAGATCGTTGAAGATCTCGATCGCGCCGGGGCGCGGCTTCAAGCTCTGCACCAGCGGCAGGTAGTGTTCGTATTTGCGCAGGATCCAGTCGTCGAAAGGCAGGTCCAGGCCGAACTCGTCGCGCATCATCTCGTAGACCGGCCAGGCGGCGACGCCGAGCACGCGCTCATGCAGATCGTCCGGCGGGACAAGGCCGACATTGCGCATCGCCGCCACCAGGGCAGCTTCGTGCAGCGGTTCGCTGTCGACCAGCGTGCCGTCCATGTCCCAGAAAACCGCTTTCGGCGTCATGCGAGGCTCCTTTTTGCCATCCCTTAAAGGGTTTGAGCCGGGAGATAAACCTTCGGAGCGCAAGAACGTGCCGCCTGCCGGGACCGCAGCCAAGTCTCTTTGGCGAGACAGACATCGTGGGAGACGAAAAACTGGGCCGTGCCTACGCCGAGGGACAGCAAGCAATTGCCCCCGAGATTTGACAATTGCGCAGCAGGCCGTTCCCTGCGAAAGTGGGTATGGGCCGCTCTCATGACCGGCGGTCTCGGGAGGCAGGACTTTGAATAGCCGGCAGGATGGTGGCAGCAACAGGCTGGACGATGCGGCACGCGCCGGCTGGCTTTATTATGTTGCCGGCAACACACAGGACCAGATCGCTTCGACGCTTGGCATCTCGCGGCAAACGGCGCAGCGGCTGGTATCGCTGGCGGTGTCGGAGGGCTTGATCAAGGTTCGCGTCGACCATCCGATCGCCAACTGCCTCGATCTGGCGGCACGGCTGAGATCGCGCTTTGCGCTCGATCTGGTCGAAGTGGTGCCGAGCGACCCCAACTCGTCCTCGACCACGATCGGCATCGCCGAGGCGGCTGCCGCCGAGATCGAGCGACGGTTGCGTTCACCGACCCCGATCGTCATGGCGATCGGCACCGGGCGCACGCTGAAGGCGGCGATCGAGCAGCTGCCGCCGATGGAATGCCCGCAGCACAAGGTGGTGTCGTTGACCGGCAACATCTCGCCGGACGGCTCGGCCGCTTTCTACAACGTCATCTTCACCATGGCCGACAGGGTCAAGGCGCGTTCGTTCCCGATGCCGCTGCCGGTCATCGCCTCGTCGCCGGAGGAGCGCGAGATGCTGCTCAACCAGCCGATGATCCAGCCGACGCTTGCGCTTGCCGCCGAGGCCGACGTCACCTTCATCGGCATCGGCGACCTCGGCCCCAAGGCGCCGCTCTACGAGGACGGCTTCATTTCGGAGAGCGAATTGAAGGCGCTGCAGAAGGCCGGCGGCATCGCCGAGATCGTCGGCTGGGTGTTCGATAGGGAAGGCCGCATGATCGAGGGCATCACCAACGACCGGGTGTCGTCGGCGTCGCTGCCGTCACGCGAGAAATCGCTGGTCATCGCACTGGCGATGGGAGAACGAAAGCTGCCGGGCATCCTGGCGGCCGCGAACCGGCGGCTGATCAACGGCCTCATCACCGATGAACGGACCGCCGCCGCGCTGCTCGCCAGCATCTGACCGGAAGCACAACTGATTTGCGATAAAACCAACCGCGCTAGCTGTGCCGCCCGAAAGGGTCGTTGCCATCGAGAAAACCGAGATCGCGCTGCAGATGCGGCGACAGGTCCCTGATGTCGAGATGTGCCCGTTTTTTGGCTGCGAACCAGCCGAATCCATCCGTCAGCCACGAAAACCAGCGATGATCGGGTGCGGAAGTGCATTTTTGCTGCGCCATGGTCATGATCGTCAACCTTCGCTATCCTGAACCCGAATGACGGGTTGACTGGAAATGTCGGTCTTGACGGCGGCCTTTGCCAATCGAACGTCGATAAGGACCCATAAGGAGGCTTTATGCCGGACCTCAGCTCTCGGCAGGTTTCACAGCTTCCGCCGCTGCAGGCGATCCGGGTGTTCGAAGCGGTGGCGCGGCATCTTTCCTTCACCAAGGCGGCCGAGGAACTTGCCATGACGCAAGCGGCGGTCAGCTATCAGATCAAGGTGCTGGAGGAACGGGTCGGCGCGCCGCTGTTCCTGCGCCGGCCGCGCCAGATCGCACTCACCGAGGCTGGACAGCGCCTTGCGCCAGCGGTCAGCGAGGCCTTTGCCATTCTCGGCCAGGCCTATGCGGCGGCGCGTGGCGGCGCCGACGGATTGCTGTGCGTCACGACGGTGCTGACCTTTGCCTCGAACTGGCTGGCGCACCATCTGGGCTCATTCCAGATCGCTCATCCCTCCCTTGCCGTGCGGCTCGAAACATCGAGCCGGCTGACGGATTTCGCCCGCGAGGATGTCGACCTCGCCATCCGGTCGGGCGGCGGCAAATGGCCGGGGCTGGAAGCCTACAAGCTGCTCGATGCCGATTTCACGCCGATGCTGAGCCCGAAGCTCGCGGCAAGCATCGGCGGCGTCAGGGAACCGGCGGACCTGTTGCGGCTGCCGATCCTCGATCCGGGCGACATCTGGTGGACGCAATGGTTCGAGGCTGCCGGCGTGCACTCGCACGATCTCGCCAAACGGCCCGGCAGCAGCATGGGCGCGCAGGCCTATGAGGCCAATGCGGCGATCGCCGGTCATGGCGTCGCGATCCTGACCAGGGCGCTGTTCAAGGCGGAACTTGCCGGTGGGCGCCTGATCCAGCCTTTCGATCTGGTTGGCGACGACGGCCATGCCTTTTGGCTGGTCTACCCCGAAGCGCGCCGCAATGTGCCGAAGATCCGTGCCTTCCGCGACTGGCTGCTGGCCGAGATCGCCTGCTGACCGGCAGGCTTGCGGGCTGCACCTGGCCTCACAGATCTATCCGCTGTTGCCGCACTGTATCCGGCCGGGACGCTCTTCGTCCTGGCAATTTCCGCTGTCCCGGCCTGCGGTGTCGCCCGGGTGCTGCGCTGCAGCATCGAATCCGACTTGACATAATTCACGCCAAGTGAGTAATTGCCCAAAGCCAAGGCAAATGCTCATCTTGGTTCAAGGGAGGAATTTGATGAAACTTCGCACGCTCACCCTGGGCTTGTTGTCGGCCAGCACGCTTGCGTTCGCCGCACATGCCGAATCCATCACCATCGCCACCGTCAACAATGGCGATATGGTCCGCATGCAAAAGCTGACCGAGGACTTCACCAAGGCGAACCCCGACATCCAGCTCAACTGGGTTACGCTCGAAGAGAATGTGCTGCGCGAGCGCGTCACCACCGACATCGCCACCAAGGGCGGCCAGTACGACGTGATGACCATCGGCACTTATGAGGTTCCGATCTGGGCCAAGCAGAGCTGGCTTTTGCCGCTCGACAAGCTCGGCGACGACTACGACGCCAAGGACATCATCCCGGCCATTGCTGGCGGCCTTTCGGTCGACGGCAAGCTCTATGCCGCGCCTTTCTACGGCGAAAGCTCCTTCGTCATGTACCGCAAGGACCTGATGGACAAGGCCGGGCTGAAGATGCCCGACGCGCCGACCTGGGACTTCATCAAGCAGGCCGCCGACAAGATGACCGACCGCGCCAATGGCGTGAACGGCGTGTGCCTGCGCGGCAAGGCCGGCTGGGGCGAGAACATGGCTTTCCTTACCGCCATGTCGAACTCCTTCGGCGCCCGCTGGTTCGACGAGAACTGGAAGCCGCAGTTCGATCAGCCGGAATGGAAGAACACGTTGCAGTTCTATGTCGACCTGATGAAGGCCGACGGCCCCGAGGGGGCTTCCTCCAACGGCTTCAACGAAAACCTGGCGCTGTTCCAGCAGGGCAAATGCGGCATGTGGATCGACGCCACGGTCGCCGCGTCCTTCGTTTCGGACCCGAAGAACTCCACCGTCGCCGATAAGGTCGGCTATGCGCTGGCGCCCGACAATGGCCTGGGCAAGCGCGGCAACTGGCTGTGGGCCTGGTCGCTGGCCATCCCCGCCGGCACGCAGAAGGCGGATGCCGCCGAGAAGTTCGTCTCCTGGGCGACCAGCAAGCACTATGCGGAGCTCGTCGCTTCGAAGGAAGGCTGGGCCAACGTTCCTCCGGGCACGCGGTCCTCGCTCTACGCCAATGCCGAGTACCAGAAGGCCGCTCCGTTCGCCAAGATGACGCTGGACTCCATCAATGCCGCCGATCCGACACATCCGACGGTCAAGCCGGTGCCCTATGTCGGCGTCCAGTTCGTCGCCATCCCTGAGTTCCAGGGCCTTGGCACCACCGTCGGCCAGCTCTTCTCGGCGGCGCTTGCCGGCCAGTCGAGCGTCGACGACGCGCTGAAGCAGGCCCAGGACGCTGCCACCGCGGCAATGACCGAGGGCGGATACATCAAGTAAGGCTCCTCCCGGTGCCGACTGCCGGTCGCCTCCTTGACCGGCAACGGCCGCCCGAGTTCCCAGTTCGGGCGGCCGCCTTTAACGCCTTTTGAAAATTCCGTCTGACCAGTGAGGGTGACCGTCATGGCTACTCAGCAGACCCGTTCGCTTGCCCGTTTCATGATGGCGCCATCCGTGGTGCTGCTGTTCGTCTGGATGATCGTGCCGCTGGTCATCACCATCTGGTTCTCCTTCCAGCAGTACAACCCGCTCAATCCGATCCGCGACGGCTTCGTCGGCTTCTCGAATTACGCGCTGTTCTATTCCAACCCGGCCTTCCTGCAGTCGATCCTCAACACGCTCACCTTGGTGGTCAGCGTGCTCCTGATCACGGTGATCGGCGGTATCCTTCTGGCGCTGCTGATCGACCAGCCGATGTGGGGCCAGGGCATCGTGCGCATCCTCGTCATCTCGCCGTTCTTCGTCATGCCGCCGGTGGCCGCATTGGTCTGGAAGAACATGATCATGCACCCGCAATACGGGGTGTTCGCCGACATAGCCCGCTTCTTCGGGGCCCAGCCGATCGACTGGTTCGGGCAACATCCGATGCTGGCGATCATCATCATCGTCGCCTGGCAGTGGCTGCCCTTCGCGACGCTCATTCTTCTGACCGCGCTGCAGTCGCTCGACGGCGAGCAGAAGGAAGCCGCCGAGATGGACGGCGCCGGGTTCATCAGCCGCTTCATCTATCTGACGCTGCCGCACATGTCGCGCGCCATCACGGTCGTCATCCTGATCCAGACGATCTTCCTTCTCTCGGTCTATGCCGAGATCCTCGTCACCACCAATGGCGGCCCGGGATACGCCTCCACCAACCTGCCCTTCCTCGTCTACCAGAAGGCGTTGCTGGAGTTCAAAATCGGCCAGGCATCCGCCGGCGGTGTGATCGCCGTCATTCTCGCTAACATCGTTGCCTTCTTCGCCATGCGCGCCGTCGGCAAGAACCTGGACAAGTAAGGGAGGCTACGATGGCACGCTCAGTCACCACCCGGCACAAGACGATCGCGACGGTTGCCGCCTGGATCGTCGCCCTGCTGATCTTCTTCCCGATCCTCTACACGATCATCACCTCGTTCAAGTCGGAGCAGGAAGCCATCCAGGGCTTCAGCATCATCCCGTCGGGAACGTTCGAGAGCTATACCGAGGTCCAGGCGCAGAGCGGCTACTTCAAGTTCTTCTTCAACTCGGTGCTGCTCTCGGTCGGCTCGACCATCCTGGCCCTGCTGGTCGCCATACCGGCGGCATGGTCGATGGCCTTCTCGCCGACCAAGCGGACCAAGGACATCTTGATGTGGATGCTGTCCACCAAGATGATGCCGGCGGTCGCGGTGCTGTTCCCGATCTACCTGATCTTCCGCGACACAGGCCTGCTCGACAGCCGCATCGGCCTCATGATCATGCTGATGCTGATCAACCTGCCGATCGTGGTGTGGATGCTCTACACCTATTTCCGCGAAATCCCTGGCGAGATCCTGGAAGCGGCGCGCATGGACGGCGCATCGCTGTGGAACGAGATCGTCTATGTGCTGACGCCGATGGCGGTGCCGGGCATCGCCTCGACAATGCTGCTCAACATCATCCTGGCCTGGAACGAGGCGTTCTGGACGATCCGGCTGACGACGACGGAAGCCGCACCCCTGACCGCCTTCATCAGCTCGTTCTCAAGCCCGCAAGGCCTGTTCTGGGCCAAGCTTTCGGCCGCCTCGACGCTGGCCATCGCGCCGATCCTGATCATGGGCTGGTTCAGCCAGAAGCAGCTGGTGCGCGGCCTGACATTTGGTGCGGTGAAATAACGGAATTGCCCGAAGCAATCGGCAGAAATAACCCCTCGGGGAGGAAACCATGGGAAACATCACGCTCAAGAACGTCTCGAAATCCTTCGGAGCGACGTCCATCATCCCCGGTCTCGACCTGGTGATCGAGAATGGCGAGTTCGTCGTCTTTGTCGGCCCGTCGGGTTGCGGCAAGTCAACGCTGCTGCGCCTGATCGCCGGGCTCGAGGACACCAGCGGCGGCTCCATCAACATCGACGGCCGCGACGTCACCGGCGAGGCACCGGCCAAGCGCAAGCTCGCCATGGTGTTCCAGTCTTACGCGCTCTATCCGCACATGACGGTGGCCAAGAACATCGGCTTCCCGCTGAAGATGGCCGGTGAGGACAAGGCGACCATCGACAAGAAGGTGGGAGACGCGGCGCGCGTGCTCAACCTGACCAACTACCTCGAACGCCGGCCCGGCCAGCTTTCCGGCGGCCAGCGCCAGCGCGTCGCGATCGGCCGCGCCATCGTGCGTCAGCCGACCGCCTTCCTGTTCGACGAACCGCTGTCCAATCTCGATGCGGCACTGCGCGGCACCATGCGGCTGGAGATCAGCGAGCTGCACCATCAGCTCAAGACCACCATGATCTACGTTACCCACGATCAGGTCGAAGCGATGACCATGGCCGACAAGATCGTCGTGCTGAACGCCGGCAACATCGAGCAGGTCGGCTCGCCGATGGAGCTCTACAAGACGCCGAAGAACCTGTTCGTCGCCAGCTTTATCGGCTCGCCGAAGATGAACCTGATCGAGGGCGCGCCGGCTGCCAAAAACGGCGCCAAGACCATCGGCATCCGTCCCGAACACCTGGAGATCTCGACCACGGCGGGCGAATGGAAGGCGGTCGTCGGCGTCGCCGAGCATCTCGGCTCCGACACCTTCCTGCACGTCCAGGCCGACGGCGTCGGTCCGCTGACCGTGCGCGCCGACGGCGAACTCGGCGTCCATCACGGCGACACCATTTACCTGACACCAGACAAGGCCAAGCTGCATCGCTTTGGCGCCGACGGAAAGGCAATCTGAACATGCGACTGGCCGGCAAATCCGCGCTGATCACGGGTTCGGCCCGCGGCATCGGCAGAGCCTTCGCCGAAGCCTATGCCGGCGAAGGCGCAACCGTCGCCATCGCCGACATCAATCTCGAGGCGGCGCAGAAGACGGCCGCAGAGATTGGCGGCAAGGCCTATGCGGTCAAGCTCGACGTCACCGACCTCGCCTCGATCGAGGCGGCGGTGAAAGCCGTCGAGACGAAGACCGGTGGCCTCGATATCCTGATCAACAACGCCGCCCTGTTCGACCTGGCGCCGATCGTCGAAATCACCAGGGCAAGCTACGACAAGTTGTTTTCCGTCAATGTCGCCGGCACGCTGTTCATGCTGCAGGCAGCCGCCCGCTCGATGATCGCGCGAGGCAAGGGCGGCAGGATCATCAACATGGCGAGCCAGGCCGGACGGCGCGGCGAGGCGCTGGTCGGCGTCTATTGCGCCACCAAGGCCGCCGTCATCTCGCTGACCCAGTCGGCGGGGCTCGACCTGATCAAGCACCGCATCAACGTCAACGCGATTGCCCCTGGCGTCGTCGACGGCGAGCACTGGGATCACGTCGATTCGCTGTTCGCCAAATATGAGAACCGGCCGAGGGGCGAGAAGAAGAAACTGGTCGGCGAGGCAGTGCCGTATGGCCGCATGGGCACCGCGCAGGACCTCACCGGCATGGCGGTGTTTCTCGCCAGCAGCGACGCCGAATACATCGTCGCCCAGACCTACAATGTCGATGGCGGCCAGTGGATGAGTTGAGGGCGGGGGACGGCCTCTGCTCCTCGTCCCTCCGCGGGGAGCAGAGGCCGACTTCAGCGGGCGCGTAGCAAGTGCCACCCCTTATCCTCTCCCCAACGGGGAGAGGAGCGTAACGAAGGCCGAAACCCGGCCAAAGGGTAAAACAGATGACCGTGAAACTCTCGTCCTCTAACCTCTCCAAGCTGCCCGCCAACGTCGCAGGTCCGAAGTATGACCGCGCGACGCTGAAGGCCGGCATCGTGCATTTCGGCGTCGGCAATTTCCACCGCTCGCATCAGGCCGTCTATCTCGACGATCTGTTCAATGCGGGCATCGGCCATGACTGGGCGCTGATCGGTGCCGGCGTGTTCGACGGTGAAAAGATCGGCCGCGCCAAGCTGGAAGAGCAGGACTGGCTGACCACGGTGGTCGAGCAGGACTCTGGCCATATGAATGCCCGTGTGACCGGCGCGATGATCGACTTCCTGATGCCTGGCGATGCGGCCGCTATCATCGAACAGCTTACCGACCCGGCGATCAAGATCGTTTCGCTGACCATCACCGAAGGCGGCTACTTTATCGATCCGGCTTCCGGCGTGTTCAACCCGACCCATCCCGATATCGTCGCCGACGCGCAGGCCGGCGCCACGCCGAAGACGGTGTTCGGCATCATTCTTGCCGGGCTGATGCGCCGCCGCGATGAAGGCACCGTGCCGTTCACCGTGATGTCGTGCGACAACATTCCCCACAACGGCCATGTCACCTCGGATGGCGTCATCGGCCTGGCCCGTTTGATCGACGAGGATCTGGCAAACTGGGTCAGCGAGCATGTCGCCTTTCCGAACGGCATGGTCGATCGCATCACGCCGGCCACCACCGACCGCGAGCGCGGCATCCTGGCCAAGGATTTCGGCCTCGAGGACAACTGGCCGGTGTTCTGCGAGCCGTTCCGGCAGTGGGTGCTGGAGGACCATTTCACCGATGGCCGGCCGCCGCTGGAAAAGGTCGGCGTGCAGTTCGTCAAAGACGTTGCGCCTTATGAACTGATGAAAATCCGCATCCTCAATGGCGGCCATGCAGCGATCGCCTATCCGGCCGGCCTGATGGACATCCATTTCGTGCATGAGGCGATGCAGGAGCCGCTGGTGAGCGGTTTTCTGGCCAAGCTCGAACGGGACGAAATCATCCCGACGGTGCCGCCGGTGCCGGACACGGTTCTGGAAGACTATTACCAGCTCATCGAGAGCCGCTTCTCCAACCCGAAGATCGGCGACACGGTGCGCCGGCTCTGCCTCGACGGCTCCAACCGCCAGCCGAAGTTCATCATCCCGACCATCGCCGACCGGCTGAAGGCTGGGAAAAGCGTCGCCGGCCTGGCCCTGGAATCGGCATTGTGGTGCCGCTACTGCTTCGGCACGACGGACAGCGGCGCCGTCATCGAGCCCAACGACCCGAGTTGGGACCGGCTACAGGCGACGGCAAAGGCAGCAAAGGACGCTCCCGCCGCCTGGCTCGCCATGGAGGACATCTATGGCGATGTCGGCCGCGCAACGGCGTTCGTCGAGGCCTTTGCCCATGCGCTCAACGTGCTATGGGCGAATGGCGCGCGCGCCACGCTGACGCGCTACCTCGCCGGCAAGCTCTGAGAGCCATTCTCGGCCATGACGCCTGAACTGGTCATTTTCGACTGCGATGGCGTGCTGGTCGACAGCGAGGCGCTCTCCGTCTCGGCGCTGCTCGGCATGGTCAGGCTTGCCGGCGGCAGCGTCAGTGAGGATGCCGCCTACGAGCATTTCCTCGGCAAGAGCATGAAAAGCGTGCGCGAGATCCTCGGCCGCGACTTCGGGCTCGATATCACCGACCTGCACCTGACCGAGATGCGCGTCGAATTGATGCGCAAATTCCGCGAGGAGCTGAAGCCGATCGCCGGCGTCAAGAAGATGCTGCCGAAGCTTGGGCTGCCGTTCTGTGTCGCGTCCTCGGGCACGCTCGACCGCATCCGCTACGCGCTCGACGTCACCGGATTGCTTGGGCTGATGGAACCGCACCTGTTCAGTGCCACCATGGTGGCCAAGGGAAAGCCCGCGCCGGACCTGTTCCTGCATGCTGCCGCCAGCATGCGGGCCCATCCACACAAATGCCTCGTCATCGAGGACAGCCCGGCCGGCATCATTGCCGCGCGGGCGGCGGGGATGCGCGTGTTTGCCTTCACCGGCGGCTCGCATGCCGGCAACCCGACCTTGAAAGCGCGGCTTGCGTCGAGTGAACCGGACTTTATATTCGCTGACATGCTGCAATTGCCCGATCTGATTGCAGGCCTGGGAGCGAGAGACAGAGCATCTTGACGAAACAGTTCGTTTGCGCGGTCGATGTCGGCACCGGGAGCGCTCGCGCGGGCATTCTCGACACCAACGGCACCTTGCTCGGCCGCGCCGAGCGGCCGATCGCCATGAACCAGCCGAAGCCCGATCACGCCGAACATGATTCGCGCGATATCTGGTCGGCCGTCTGCGCCGCCGTGCGCGCTGCCCGCGAAAAGGCCGGCATAGCTGCCGAGGAGGTCGTCGGCATCTCCTTCGATGCCACCTGTTCGCTGGTGGTGCGCGACCGGCAAGGCGGCCAGCTCAGCGTCTCGACCACGGGCGACAAGCGCTGGGACACCATCGTCTGGCTCGACCACCGCGCCATCGCGGAGGCCGACGAATGCACGGCAAGCGGCCATGCCGTGCTGAATTACGTCGGTGGCGTCATGTCGCCGGAAATGGCGACACCGAAGCTGATGTGGCTGAAGCGCAATTTGCTGGAGACCTGGAATGAAGCCGGCTATTTATTCGATCTCACCGATTTCCTGACCTGGCAAGCGACAGGTTCGCTGGCCCGCTCGCAATGCACGTTGACCGCCAAATGGACCTATCTGGCGCATGAAGAGGCCGGCTGGCGGCGCGACTTCTTTGCGCTCGTCGGCCTCGGCGATCTTTTCGAGCACGGCAATTTGCCGGAAAAGGCCAGCCCGGTCGGCGCTTATATTGGCCAACTGACCGCCCAGGCAGCGGCCGAGCTTGGGCTGAGCGAGAAATGCCGGGTCGGCGCCGGCGTCATCGATGCCTATGCCGGTGCGCTTGGCGTGCTCGGCGGCTTTGCCGGCGACCAACAGGACATCGGCCGGCATTTGGCGCTGATCGCCGGCACGTCGAGCTGCGTCATGGCGATGTCACCGGATCCGCAGCCCTTCGCCGGCGTCTGGGGTCCCTATTACGGCGCGGCGCTGCCCAGGCTGTGGCTGTCGGAAGGCGGCCAGTCGGCGACCGGCGCCCTGCTCGACCACATCATCCGCTGGCACGGCGCCGGCGGCGAGCCTGATGCCGCCATGCATGCGAAGATCGCCAGGCGTGTCGCCGAGCTGCGCGCCACCGAGGGCGACAACCTTGCCGCGCGGCTGCATGTGCTGCCCGATTTTCATGGTAACCGCTCACCGCTCGCCGATCCGCATGCCGTCGGCGTCGTCAGCGGGCTGACGCTGGACTCCTCCTTCGACAGCCTGTGCAAGCTCTACTGGCGCACCGCCGTCGGCATCGCGCTCGGCGTGCGCCACGTGCTGGAGGCGCTGAACGAGAACGGCTATCTGATCGATACGCTGCATGTCACCGGCGGCCACACCAAGAACCCGCTGTTGATGGAGCTCTATGCCGACGCCACCGGCTGCACGGTGATCGAGCCGCTGGCCGACGAGGCGGTGCTGCTCGGCACCGGCATGATCGCCGCCACCGCGGCCGGGCTGTTTCCCGACCTCAACGCGGCCTGTCTTGCCATGCAGCAAGGCGGCAGGAAGCGCGCGTCGAACCCGAAATCATCAGGGCGTTTCGACCGCGACTACAAGGTTTTCCTCGAGATGCACCGCCAGCGGCGGATGCTGGACGCGATCCGCTAGAGCATCGGGGCCGGTCCCCGGCTCAATCCGTTCCCGTCCCTCCTCTCTTGCCTTCATGTCGCGTTTCGTCCAGAAGCTGACGCAAACGCCGCGAAACCGAAGGTTTTGCCGTTTGACATGCGGCTTCCGGCTCTGGCCGACGCGCCGTAGCTGGAAAGAGCGGAACAATGTCTGCGATCGAAGCCGGCGCTCGCGCGCCGGAAAATCTTTGGCGTCAGGAAATCAGGGCGACGCTGGCGCTCGCCTGGCCGATGGTGCTGACCAATCTCGGTCAGACCGCGATGACGGCCACCGACGTCATGATGATGGGCCGGCTGGGGCCGGATACGCTGGCCAGTGGCGCGCTTGGCGCCAACCTCTATTTCATGCCGCTGATCTTCGGCCTCGGCCTGATGCTGGCGACATCGCCGATGATCGCCACCGAGCTTGGCCGCCGCCGCTATTCGGTGCGCGACCTGCGCCGCACCGTGCGCCAGGGCCTGTGGCTGGCGATCCTGATCTCGATCCCGATCTGGCTCGTGCTTTGGCACGGCGAAGGCATTCTGCTGGCCATGGGCCAGGAACCGGCGCTGGCGCATCAGGCCGGCATCTATCTACGCTGGCTCGAATGGGCGGTGCTGCCCTTCTACTTCTATATCGTGCTGCGCTCGTTCATCTCGGCGCTGGAGCGGCCGGGCTGGGCGCTGGTCATCGTCTTTGTTGCCGTCGCCTGCAATGCCTTCTTCAACTGGGTGTTCATGTTCGGCAATCTCGGCGTGCCGTCGATGGGCATTGCCGGGTCGGGCCTTGCCACCTCGCTGTCCTCAACGCTGATGTTCATCGGCCTGGCTGCCGTGGTGATGCTGGAGAAGAAGTTCCGCCGTTATCGTCTGTTCGGACGATTCTGGCGATCGGACTGGCCACGCTTCAAGGGCCTGTTGCGGCTCGGCCTGCCGATTGCCGGCATTCTCGCCTTCGAGGTGACTATCTTCAATGCGGCCGCCCTGCTGATGGGCCTGATCGACGCGGATTCGCTGGCCGCGCACGCGATCGCCATCCAGATCGCCTCGATCTCCTTCATGGTGCCGCTTGGCCTCAACCAGGCGGTGACGGTGCGCGTCGGCCTTGCGCATGGCGCCGGCAATCCGCAAGGCGTGTCGCGCGCCGGCTGGACCGCCTTCGTCATCGGCGTCTCGTTCATGGCGCTGATGGGGCTGGTGATGATCCTGTGGCCGCATCCGCTGATCAGCGCCTTCATCGATCTGAGCAATCCGGCCAATGCCAGGGTGATCGAACTTGCCGTGTCGTTCCTGGTCTTCGCGGCGCTGTTCCAGGTCTTCGACGGCGCCCAGGCGGTGGCCGCCGGCATGCTGCGCGGCCTGCACGACACCAAGGTGCCGATGATCTATGCCGCGATCGGCTATTGGGGCGTCGGCCTGCCGCTTGGGGTGCTGCTCGCCTTCCATTTCGGCCTGCATGGCGTCGGCATCTGGATCGGCCTGTCGACGGGGCTGGCCGTGGTGGCCGCGCTGCTGCTGGCGCGCTGGCTGCGGCGCGACCGACTGGCCCCGCCGCTCGCGTTCGGGCATTGAAACAGGACGGTTGGGCTCGGCGGCTGTTGTCCTGTGGACGTTGGCTCATTGAACGACGTCTTCAGAACTCCCTCGAAATCCGGCGCCGCGCTGGAGGCGGTCAGAATGTCGGCGGCGTGTTGACCCAGAGGATGCGGACCGTGGTCGAACCGATATTGCGGTAGCCGTGGCCGAGTTCGGAGTTGAAATAGAACGCGTCGCCTGCCTCGAGCGCCACCACGTTCGCCTCGACCAGCAATTCGACGGAACCTTCGAGCACGTAGCCGAACTCTTGTCCCTTGTGGCTGATCAACTCGGGGCTGCCGCCGCCGGCCTCGATCACATGAACGTTGATCTGCAGCAGATATTCCGGACCGGACGGCACCAATTGCTCGAGCACGACATGGTTGCCCGAACGCCGATGTCCCGTCTCCATGTGCGGACGCTCGTTTTGCCGCAAAACGAACACTTCCGAGGCATTGTGCTGCAGCGTGCCGAACATCGCGTTCATGTTGATGCCCAGTGCCTGCACCAGCCGGTGCAGAGCCGCCATGGACGGCGTAGCGCGGTCGTTTTCGATCTTCGAGAGATAACCCTCTGTCAGCCCGATGCGGGCGCCGAGCTCTTCCAGGCTGAGGCCAAGCACCTGTCTGGCATGGCGCAGCTTGACGCCGATCCTCGGGGTTCCGTTTCTGTCGCGCATGTCAGGTCCGCGTCTTCATCCAGTCCGCCAGCTTCGCCAGCAGGAAATCGACTTCCGCCTCGGTGTTGTAATGAGCCAGCCCGATGCGGACGACACCGTTGCGGTCCGCAAGCCCCAGCCGCTTGATTGGCTCCAAACCGTAATTGTGACCGTGCCAGAGATAGATGCCTTCCTCTGCCATCGCCTTGGCGATATCGGCGGGATCGGTTCCGTCAACGGTGATCGACACGGTAGGCACACGGCGCGCCAGCGCCGCCACATCGGATATGCCCTGGATCAAGACGCCATCAATTCTAGACAATCCGGCAATCAGCCGTGCTGTCAGGACACGCTCATAACGGTCGGCGACTTCAATGCCGGCGACGATGCGCTCCCGCCGCGTCGCCTGCGGGTGGACGTTGCCGAAGGACTGTCCGAGCCAGGCATAGTGCTCGACGGCGCCAAGCACCCCGGCAAGCGCCTCGCGGCTTGTCGTTCCCGTCTCGAATTTTCCAGGTGGCGTATTGGAAGCAGCGCGCACCTTATAGGCGGTCAGCGCCTGCAGCAGATCGAAACGGCCCCACAACACCCCGTGATGCGGTCCAAAAAATTTGTAGGCCGAGCAAACCAGGAAATCACAGCCGATCTCCTGGACGTCGATCACCCCATGCGGCGCGAACTGCACCGCGTCGATATAGCTCAGCGCCCCGATCGCGCGGGCGCGCTGCGCGATCCGCTTCACGTCGTTGATCGTGCCGGTAACGTTGCTGGCATATCCGACGGCGACCAGCTTGACGTCCTCGTCGATAGTCGCCTCCAGCGTCGACAGGTCGAGTTCGAACGTTTTTGGATCGAGGTCGATCCAGCGTACTTCAAGCCCCCGATCCTCCGCCAGCATCAGCCAGGGTGCGACGTTGGCGTCATGATCCATGCGCGTCAGCACGATGGCGTCGCCGGCGTTCAGATCGCGGCCGATGGAGCGCGAGACGGCGAAAGTCAGAGTCGTCATGTTCTGGCCGAACACCACCTCACGCCGGTCGGCGGCATTGAAGAAATCGGCCATCGCCTGATGCGCGTCGTCGACCATCGCTTGGGCCGCGAGTGAGGTTTCGAAATAGCCACCAAGATTGGCGTTGGTTTCGATCATGACACGCGTCATACGCTCGATCGAACGGCTCGCCATCTGGGTTCCCGCGGGATTGTCGAAGAAAATCCGCTTCTTCGGCTCGGCACCTCTCGCCATCGCCGGAAAAGCATCGCGGACTGTATCTATATCCATGTCTGAATTCCGTATCTGATGATCGTTGTGCGGCGGCCCCTAGACCGCCGCCAGCAGCGGCTTCACGCGTTCAGCCGGCCGCTTCATGGATGGCGACAGCGCGAGCCGGGAAGCCAGATCCGGCCTTTGGCTTTGGCCAGCTTGCCATTATCAACGCGCCGGCTTCGGGCACCTTGTCGAGATTGGCCAAGAGCTCGATCTGCCAGCAGTCGCGCGACAGCACGTAGTATTCCAGGCTTGCGTCACCTGCGGAAGTGGCACGGCCGGGATCAGTGTCCATGCCCTCGTGCCCGATCGCAGCAACACCGCGGCGTTCCAAAAGTTCCTCCAGCACCGGCTTCGACCAACCCGGCGCATGCGAGATACCGTCGGCCGACTTGTTCCGAAATGCCACGGGGTCCGGCCAGCGCGGCCACCAGCCGGTGCGAAGTGCGACAAAACACTTTTCCGGGATACGGCCGTTCCGCGTCTCCCAGGCCGAAATATCGTCGAGCGTCGGCGTCGCGTCGGGATCGGCGGCGACCCTGTCGCTGATGTCGAGGATGACCAGCGGCAGAAGCATCTCCGCCACCGGCAGTTGGTCGATCGAGCGGCCGCCGTCGATGAAGTGCACCGGTGGATCGACATGGGTGCCCCACTGTCCGACGAAGGCGTAGTGGTGGACCTGGAAGGCATCGCCCTTCGAAAAATCGAGCAACGCACTGCGCTCCTCGTCCGGGAAGGCCGGGAAATGCGGCTGACCCGGATGAAACGCATGCGTCAGGTCGGTGAAGGTCGCGGCGGAGAGCCGCGACCTGTAGATGTCCCAAAGCGAGCCCGGAGTGGACAAGATCACGGCTCCGCGACGAAGGTCGGTGCCGCTTCACTTGCCAGGACAAGCTTGCCGTCCTTGACACCAATGACCGAGACCGACTTGTCCGGCACCGAAATGCCCGGGCGGTAGGTGATCGTGCCGGTCACGCCGTCGAGCCCGGACGTAGCGGCCAGCGCGTCACGGATCTTGGCCGGATCCGGCGCACCGGCACGCTTGATCGCGTCGGCCATCAGCTTGACCGAGTCGTAGCCGAGCGCAGCGAACGCGTTCTCCGGGGCATTGCCGACCGACTTGGTGTAGGCGTCGATGAAGGCCTGCACCTTCGGGGTGGCGCCCTCACCGATGTAGGCGTGGGTAGTGAAGTAGGTGTCCTTGGCCGCATCGCCGCCGACCTGGATCAGCAAGGGCGTGTCGTAGCCGTCGCCGCCGACCACCGGCAGGTTGATGCCGGCCTGGCGCATCTGCTTCAAGATCAGGCCGATTTCCTCGGCATTCGACGAGGCATAGACGAAGTCTGGCTGCGGCGACAGCGCCTTCAGTTTGGCGATCTGCGCGGTAAAGGTCTTGTCGCCGATCTTGTAGGTGTCGCGCTCCAAAATCTTGCCCCCGCCATGCTCGTAGGCGGTGACGAAGTAGTCCGACAGCAGCGTTGTGTATTCAGTGCCGATGTCGGTCAGCAGGTAGGCGGTTTTGCCGTTCAGCTTGTTCAGCGCAAATTCCGCGCCAACCGCAGCCTGAACGTTGTCGCCGAAGGCGGCGAGGAAGATCTCGTTGCCGAGCTGGCTAGGCAATTTCGGCGAGGTCGCGCCTGGCGTTATGAACGGTATCTGCGCCGTCTGGACCTGCGGTCCGATGGCCAGCACCGAGTCGGAATCGGCGAAGCCGATGATGCCGACGACCTTGTCGCTGTCGATCAACTGGCTGGCGACGGTCGAGATCGTCGTCGAATCGCTCTTGGAGTCGTAGATCACCAGTTCTATCTGCTGGCCGAGCACGCCGCCGGCGGCGTTGATTTCGCTCGCTGCCAGCTTGGCGCCATTCAGCATCGGACCGTCGAGCGAAGCCTGGATGCCGGTCAGGTTTGCCGGATAGCCGATCTTGATGGTGTCGGCAGCAAGTGCCGTGCTGGCCGAGGCAAGCGCGAAGAATGCGCCAAGTCCCAGGCCGATGGTACCGCGTCGAGTGAGTTTGATCATCGTTTTCGTTCCTCTGTCTGGTTCACCGTTGCCGATCTTTGGGTTGATCCGAACGTAAGTTCCCGGTCCCCCATGATCCCCTTCGGCCGGAAGATCATGACTAGAATGAAGATGAAGCCGAGCACGATCTGGCTGGCGCCAAACAGGGCCGGCACCGCGAAATCGCCGATCGTGAAGCCGCGTTCGACCGAGCGCAGGATCTCCGACAACAGCGAAACGCAGATGACACCGACCACCGCGCCGGTCAGGGAGCCCATGCCGCCCAGCACCAGCATTGTGATCAGACTCATCGTCAGCGCGAAGTAGAAAGTGTTCGGCGAAAACGAGCCGAGATAATGCGCATAGAGCGACCCGCCGACGCCTGAGAAGAACGCGCCGATGACGAAGGCGATCAGTCTGGTCCGCAGCACGCCGATTCCGACAGCGCTGGCCGCGATCGTGTCGTCGCGCACCGCCTTCATGGCGCGCCCGAAAGGCGAATAAACCAGGCGCGCCAGAACGAACACCGTGATGGCGAGCCAACCCATCACCCAGGGCAACGTCGTCTCCAGCGGCACGCCGGTAAACGTGCGGGCACCTCGGGTGAAATCCGACGCATTGATCAGCACCACGTTGACGATAATCAAGAATCCCATCGTCGCCACCGAAACGAAATAGCCCGACAGGCGCATCAAGGGATAACCGACGACCACCGCAAGCAATGCCGTCAGAAGACCTGCCACCAGCGTCGCCGGCAGGAAGGGGAGGCTGAAAGCATGCAGAAACCCCGGCAGATGCGGCAGCAGTGCCATCTTCTGCTGCACCGGGATCGACAGGATCCCCGAAATATACGCGCCGGCGCCGATGAAGCCGACATGACCGAGCGAAAACACGCCCGTAAAACCGTTGCTCAGCGACAGCGCCAGCACCAGGATTGCATTCAGCGCGATCAGCAGGATAATCCGGACGAAATAGTCGCTCAGCACGTGCGGCGCACCGAATGCGACAGCTGCTCCCGCCACCACGGCGACGAGGACGAGGAGTGTGATCCGCGCTTCCCGGCTCACAGCTTTATCTCCCGGTTTGGCTGGAGCAGCCCGCCCGGGCGCACCAGGAGAAAGGCGATCAGCACGGCGAAGACGATTGCGTCGCGATAGGACGAGACGCTGCCCGGCAGGAATGCGACGATGAAGATCTCCAGCGCGCCCAATATGTAGCCGCCGACCAGGGCGCCCGCGATCGACCCGAAGCCGCCGATGATTGCCGCCACGAAAGCCTTCAGGAGCGGCGTGAAGCCCATCTGCGGCTGCACCACGCCGGCCTGCGCCGCCCACAAAATGCCGGCGAGGCCGGCATAGGCGGATGCGACGATGAAGGCGACGATGATCAACCGGTTGACGTTCAGACCGACAAGGTGTGCCGCCGACATGTCCTCGGCTGCGGCGCGCATGCCGAGCCCAGTCGTGGTGCGCGTGATAAACCAGCCGAGGAGCAGCAGCGACACGAAGGTCAGCGCGATGGTCAGGAGATTGATGCTGGTGAAGGTGATGGCGCCGTTCGACATTTCCCAGGAGGTGTTGAGAATATCGGGGAGTGGAAAATTGCGCGGCGAGGAGGTGAACACCAGGATGCCGACATTCTCGATGATGTAGGTGACGGCGAGGCTGGTCAGCAGTCGCGCAACGTCGGGCGCGTCGCGGATCGGGCGGTAGGCGATGCGTTCGATGAGGAAGCCGGCGGCGGCGGCCGCGGCGATGCCGCAGATCACGGCGACCGGGAACGGAACGCCGATGCCGACCAGCAAGGCAACCCCGAAGGCACCTACCATCATGACGTCGCCATGCGCGAAATTGGTCAGCTTGAGGACGCCGAAGACGATCGACAGGCCGACCGCCACCAGTGCGTAGAGGCTGCCGAGGCTCACCGCATTGACGATCTGCTGAAGGATATAGTCCAGCTGGGTCATGTTGCCGCCCCGAGATATGCCTGCGCCACGCGTTCGCTGTCGCGCAGTTCCGCGGACCGGCCAGACAGCGCCACCTGGCCCGTGCGCAGCACATAGGCGCGGTCGGCGAGGTCCAGCGCGAGCGTGATGTTCTGTTCCACCAGAAGCATCGTCATGCCCTGGCGCTTCAGTTCGGCAAGCGCGCTGAAGATGTGGCGCACCAGCAGCGGCGCAACGCCGAGCGAAGGCTCATCGAGCAGCAGCAGGCGCGGCGCCGCCATCAGCGCGCGCGCCAAAGCAAGCTGCTGCTGTTCGCCGCCCGACAGCGTCCCGGCCAGCTGCTTCAGCCGCTGCTTGAGAATCGGGAACAGCATGAACATGCGCTCGCTGTCTCTGAGGATGGCATCCTTGTCGGTGCGGGTGCAGGCGCCGAGCCGCAGATTGTCAGCCACCGTCAGGCCGCCGAACAGGCGCCTGCCCTCCGGGCTCTGCGCGATGCCCAGACTTACGATGCGCGACGGAGCGACACCTCCAATCGGCTTGCCATCGAAGATGATCCTGCCGCCGCGCGGCCGCGACAGGCCGGAAATGGTGCGCAAGGTCGTGCTCTTGCCGGCGCCGTTGGCGCCCACCAACGCCACCACCTCGCCGGCATGGACGTCGAGCGAAATGCCCTTCAGCGCACGCACCGCGCCGAAATTGACCTCGAGGTTCTCGACGCTGAGCAGAACGGGGCTAGGCGTGGCCAAGATACGCCTCCCGCACTTTCGGGTGTTCGCGTACCTGCTCCGGTGTTCCGACGCAGATCACCTCGCCAGTCGCCAGCACCTGGATGCGTTCGCACAGCGCCATGATCAGGTCCATGTCGTGCTCGACAACGACCACCGTTACGCCATAGCGGTCACGGATCGTCCGGATCAGCGCTGCCAACACCTTGGTCTCGTTGGAATCAAGCCCGGCTGCGGGCTCATCGAGCAGCAGCAGCTGCGGGCCGGTCGCCAACGCACGCGCAATCTCCAGCCGCCGCTGATCGCCGTAGGGAAGATCCGCGGCGACCCTGCCGGCCTGATCTGTCAGGCCCATGAGGTCGAGGAGTTCGTCGGCCTTCTGCCGGGTCGCGGCCACCCGCTCGCGATAACGCCGACCGCGCAGCACGGTATCGGCGGCGCCGACAGGATGGCGCAACTGCGCCGCCGTCAGCACGTTCTGCGCGACGCTGAGGCTGCCGAACAGGCGAGAGCCCTGGAAGGTGCGGGCGATGCCCATCGCGACGATCTGCGATGTGCGCAGGCCGACGATCGACCGGCCCTCCATCTCGATGCTACCGGAATTCGGCTGGGAGAAGCCGGTGATCAGGTTGAAAAGCGTGCTCTTGCCCGAGCCATTCGGCCCGATTACCCCAATGATTTCACGTTCGTGGAGCTCGATGGAATGATCCCGCAGGGCAACTAGCCCTCGAAAGGCTTTTGTCAGCCCGACCGTCCTCAACAGCACTCGACTCGACTGTCTATCCACCCGCCGGTTTGCCCCTGTCCCTCGCCGCCCCGTTCGGCCCGGTCAAGCTTCAAATGGACAATTCGAACGGCAAGATGTCAAGTCCTATTCCCAAGAGGAAAGCTGTATGCCTGCCTCGGCTCGACCGTTGCCGCGACAGCACCGGCATCGATGCAGGGCCTGCAGTCCAGCGCGCCAGCGCTCGCTTCTCGAGCCTGCGCGCATAGTGCGTGGGCGCAAGGCACGAGACGAAGACGATCGGCGCCACCGGCCCGTAGACCTTGGGCGTCCTCGGACCGCGCTTGTGCTAGCTTGTTATCTGTTCGGCGACAGCTTCTTCGAGGCCGGCTGCGGCCTGGGCGGCGAGAGCGCGCGCCGCCGCCTGTGAATCGTAGAATTCCTCGAGCGCATGAACCCTGCCCCACCGCAGCGTGAACACGTGGAGACCACGGTTGACGTAGGACGTATCGCCATTGAGCAGGGTAGCGGTGCCATCCCACTGGGCAAACACGGTGGTATGCCAGGGCCAGCCCTTCACCCACACGTGGTTGACCGTGAGATGGAGAGTGGGCAGGACACGGCCGAGGCGCTCGAACCACCGGCGCAGGGCCTGCTTGTCGTGACGCTCGCCACCAAGCGCGTGTGCGCCACCAACCCGGTGATGGACATGCGGCGCGATGGCCTTCACCGCCGCATCCCAGCGATGGTTGTTGACGTCGTCGAAGCTCTGCCGGATCGATTTCTCGACAAAATAGCTGTAAAGCATGTGACCTCTCTCCAAACTTATCGGTGGCGCGCCGTTCCGACGCGAGACCCCGGCCAGCATCGCTCGGCCGCGGCCTGCGCGTCAGGTCAGGGCATTGTCGCGTCGGCTCGCAGGGATGTGTCCGTCTCGGTCGAGACCGTCACTTCCTCACCGGACCTTGAGAACGCGTAGAGCGAGCCCGGGTGGCCAGGTATGGAAAACGCCACGGAGTCACTGTTGGCGAGGCCCATGACAACCCGCAGCGGATCACCCCCGGTCTTCGGTGCGAAAGTGGCGGTGACCTCAAGCAGGTCGCCGTCCGGAACGTAGTAGACCACCATGTCCAGGTGTCCCTGGTGCAGGCTACCGCCTTCGATCGGGCGCCCGATGGTGGCTTCCTCGGCAAGAGCCGGGGTTGCAAGAAACAGCGCCGCCAGCAGCGAGGCGCCCAAGGTTTTGCGGATCATCTCATTTGTCCTTTTTTAGATTGCGTTCACCCTCTATATAGGGTATAGATTACGAATGCAATCTAAAAAAGGAGATGACGATGCGTGTAAGTCGCACTCAGGCCGCGGAAAACCGTGAGACCGTGATCAATGTGGCAAGCCGGCTTTTTCGGGAGCGCGGGTTCGACGGCATCGGCCTCAAGGATCTGATGAAAGGGGCCGGGCTGACCCAGGGCGCCTTTTACAAGCAATTCGAGTCGAAGGACGATCTGGCGGCGCTGGCGTCCAGGCGGGCTATGGAAAGCGCCACCCACAAATGGTCGGCCGCGACCGCGGCAAATCCCGGGAACCCGCTCGACGGGGTGATCTCATTCTACCTCAGCATGGATCATCGCGGAGAAAAGATGGACGGCTGCCCGGTCGTTGCGCTGGGCTCGGATGCGGCCAGGCAAGGTGCCGAGGTGAAGGCATCATTCGAAGCCGGCATCAAGGCGTACCTCGAGATGCTCGGCGGTTGGGTTGGCGAGGGCGACAGCGAAAAGACCGGCAACAAGGCAATGGCCGTTCTCTCGACGATGGTCGGCGCGGTCGTGCTGTCGCGGGTCGTCAACGACCCCGACCTTGCGCAGGCTTTTCTGGATGCGGCGGCCGATCAGGTTCGCGAAGCAGTCGCTACTTGAACGGCGCGAGCAGCGCCGCCAGCACAGCAAGGATAGGAGAGCAGATGGAACGGATTGTCGTCACGGGCATGGGTGCGGTCACGCCCCTTGCCGCCAATGTCGAAGCGTCCTGGTCACGCCTGCTTGCTGGCCGGTCTGGCGTTCGCAGGCTTCCTGACGATGTGGTGGGAGAGCTGCCGGCTAAGATTGGCGGCGTGGTTCCCTCCCTGGGCGAAGACCCCGAGGCTGGTTTCGATGCCGATGCCGTCCTGTCCGCGAAGGATCAGCGCAAGGTAGACCGGTTCATTCTCTTCGCGCTGGCGGCGGCGGAAGAGGCGCTTGCGCAGGCGCAATGGAAGCCTGCCTTGGAGACGGATCGCCTGCGCACGGCCACGATCATCGCTTCAGGTGTCGGCGGGTTCCCGGCCATCACCGAGGCGGTGCGCACGGTGGACCTGCGTGGCGCCCGCCGCCTGTCTCCCTTTACGGTGCCGTCCTTCCTGGTGAACCTCGCGGGGGGCCACATCTCGATCCGTCATGGCTTCAAAGGTCCACTCGGCGCACCGGTGACGGCGTGCGCGGCGGGCATCCAGGCGATCGGCGACGCCGCCCGCCTGATCCGCGCCAACGAAGCCGACATCGCCGTGTGCGGCGGAACGGAAGCGTGCATCAACACCGTCAGTCTCGGCGGTTTCGCCGCCGCTCGTTCTCTTTCAACCGGCTTCAATTGGGCGCCGGCCCAAGCCTCGCGCCCTTTCGACACATCGCGGGACGGCTTCGTCATGGGCGAAGGGGCCGGCGTGCTGGTCATCGAGGCGTTGAGCCACGCGTTGGCGCGCGGCGCAAAACCGATTGCTGAGCTCGTCGGCTACGGCACGACGGCGGATGCCCATCACGTCACCTCCGGGCCAGAGGACGGCGACGGCGCGCGCCGGGCCATGCAGATCGCGATTGCCCAGGCAGGGATTTCGCCACGCGACGTTCGTCATCTCAATGCGCATGCGACCTCCACGTCAGTCGGCGACCTGGGTGAGATCGAAGCGATCAAGAGCGTGTTCGGGCGCGATTTCGCGATAGCTGTCAGTGCCACGAAATCGGCGACCGGACACCTGCTCGGAGCGGCCGGCGGGCTTGGTGCGATCTTCGCAATCCTGGCGCTCAGGGATCAGGTCGCCCCGCCAACCCTCAACCTGGGCGAGGCCGATCCGGCCGGCGACGGAATCGACTTCGTCGCCAACGCGCCCCGGCCCATGGAGATGGAGTACGCGATCTCCAATGGCTTCGGCTTTGGCGGCGTGAATGCCAGCGCCCTGTTCAGACGCTGGAACTAACCGGTGGCCAGACGCAGTCATGACCGACGCCCTTTGCCCCGGCCTCTCATGCTTTTCCCAATCCGGTCCAACGCAAAGAAGGATATGATTTCCATGAACAAGACCAATCCCGGCGTCGCCCTTGTCACAGGGGCATCCTCCGGCATCGGGCGCGCTACCGCCGACGCCTTGCTCGGCGCCGGCTTTCGCGTCTTCGGAACCAGCCGTCGCACGGCCTCACAGCAATCCGCCGGCGTGACCATGCTGACCTGCGACGTGACCGACGACGCGTCCGTCGCGACAATGGTCGATGACGTTCTCGCCGCGGCCGGACGCATCGACGTGCTTGTCAACAATGCCGGCATGGGCCTGTTTGGCGGCGCGGAGGAGTCCTCGACCGCCCAGGCCAAGGCGCTGTTCGACGTGAACGTCTTCGGCGTCTTGCGCGTGACCAACGCGGTGCTGCCGGCAATGCGGCGCCAAGGGAAGGGCAGAATCGTAAATTTGAGCTCGGTACAGGGGTTCATCCCCGCTCCCTATTTCGCGCTTTACTCGTCGACCAAACACGCCATCGAAGGGTATTCCGAGTCGCTCGATCACGAATTGCGCCCCTTCGGCATTCGCGTTTCGCTGGTGGAGCCCGCCTATACCCGCACATCATTCGAGGACAATCTTGCCGCCCCCGACCGGTCGCTCGAAATCTACGACTCCGCGCGCGCCGGGATGACTATGTCAGTGCGGAAATCGATGGAAAAAGGCGATGCGCCCGAAGTGGTCGCCAAGACCATTTTGGCAGCAGCGACCGATCCCGCGCCGAAGAAACGCTATGCGGCGGGAAAAATGGCGCGCCAGGTCAGTTTCCTGCGCCGTTTCGTCCCCGCATCCGCATTCGACAAGAGCCTGCGCAAGCAGCTTGGGTTGCCGGTCTGAAATCGGGCGCTGCCTTGGCGCGTCAGCGAGCAGCCGCCTGTTTCTCGAGCCTGCGGGCGTATTGCGTCAGCGGAAAGCACATGACGAAGAAGATCAGCGCCACCAGCCCGTATACCTTGAACGGTTCGAAGGTCGCATTGTTGATGGCGTTGGAGGTCCGCACCAGCTCCTCGAAGCCGATGATCGAGGTCAGCGCCGTCGATTTGATGAGCTGCACCAGGAAGCCGACCGTGGGTGCGCGGGTGATCGAAAACGCCTGCGGCAGGATGATCAGCCTCAGCTCCTGCAGATAGTGCAAGCCGAGGCTGGCGCCGGCGTCCCATTGGCCGAGGGGCAGCGCCGCGACGCCGGAGCGCCAGATTTCGGCAAGATAGGCGCTGGCGAAGAAGGTGAGGCCGAGCGCCGCCGCCGTCCAGGGTTCGATGCGCAGGCCGAGCATCGGTAGGCCGAAGAACATCAGGAACAGCTGCATCAAGAGCGGCGTTCCCTGGAACAGGGCGATGTAGCCGGAGGCGACACGCCTGCTCCACTTATTCTTGGCGATCCTGAAGAACAGCACGATCATGCCGACGATGCCGCCGCCGATAAAGGCGGCCAGCGATAGCAGCACCGTCCACCGGGCGGCGAGCAGTAGGTTGCGGACGATGTCCCAGAAGGTGAACTCGATCATGACACACCGGCTCCGAGCGCGCGGCGCCCGCCTGACACCAGCAGCCGGCGCAAGGCCATCGACAGAGCGAGATAGACCAGCGTCACGACGAAATAGGTCTCGAAGGAGCGGAAGGTGCGTGCCTGCAGCATGTCGGCCTCGTAGGTCAGCTCACGCACGGCGATCTGCGACACGACGGCGGACTCCAGCATCATGATGACGATCTGGCTGGTGAGCGCGGGGTAGATGATCTTGAGCGCCTGCGGCAGCACGATCTTGACGAACACCTGGCGTGGCCGCAGCCCAAGGGCCAGCGCTGCTTCCGTCTGCCCGCCGGGCACGGCGTCAAGCCCGGCGCCGACGATCTCGATGGTGTAGGCCGCCATGTTGAGCGTCATCGCCAGCATCGCGGCCAGGAGCGGGTCGAGCCGGACGCCCAGGCTGGGCAGCCCGAAGAAGATGAAGAACAACTGCACCAGGAACGGCGTGTTGCGCATCACCTCGACATAGCAGGCGATTGCCCGCTTGAGCAGCACCGGGCCGTTTCGCCGCCCCGCGGCACCCAGGATGCTGAGCAGCGTTCCGGCCAGCGTGGTCACGGCGATCAGCAGGATCGTCGTGGCCGCGCCATGCGCGATGTCGCCCAGGGCACCCGGGAGCCAGGCAAAAGCCACGGAAACTCAATCCTTGAGATTGTCGGGATTGAGCGGCGTCTTCAGCCAGGCTTTCGAGCTTTCGTCCAGCTTGCCGTCGGCCAGCATCTTGGCGACCGCATCGTTGACGGCCTTCTTCAGGCCGTCTTCGTTCTTGTTGAGGCCGATATGCGAAGGCGAGGTCAGAAGCTGGAACTTCTGCTCCGGCTTCAGTGCGTCCTGCTTGGCCAGCACCTGCGCGCCGACATCGTTGCCGACGACCATCAGCTGCGTCTGGCCGGAGATGAAGGCCTGGATCACCGAATTGTAGTTGTCGAAGCGCTTGATGTCGGCCGATGCCGGTGCTGCCTCGGTGAGCGAGGTGTCTTCAAGCGTGCCGCGATTGACGGCGATCGACTTGTCGGCGAGGTCTTCCTTGCCTTTGACGGCAAGCGCTGCCGGACCGATCACGGCGATGTAGTAGGGCGCGTAGGCAGCGGCGAAGTCGATGACCTGCTCGCGTTCCTTCGAATAGCCGACGCTCATCAGCAGGTCGACGCGATGATCGTTCAGATACGGGATGCGGTTCTGGCCGGTGACGGCGATGGGATTGAGCTTCACCTTGAGCGTATCGGCGATGTATTGCGCGACATCCATGTCATAGCCCTTGAGGCTCATGTCGGCGCTGGCCGAGGAGAAGGGCGGAAAGTCGGCGAAGACGCCGACATTGATGGTGCCGGCCTTGGTGATGTCCGCCAGCGCATCGGCGCTAGCGGCCTGAACTGCGAGGCCGAAACCGGCCGTGCCGAGCATCAGCACGGCGGCGATGGAGGCAAATGTCTTACGGATTGTCATTGTCATTCCCCTGTCTGGAAGCTTTGTTTGTTCGGGTCGGCCGCCGGCTCCAGCGCGGCGGCTGCCTTTGCTTTTCTAGACGTCAGGCGCCCTTGCCTGTTATCGCCGGGCTGAACACCATCAGGCTCAGTATCTCGAACAGCACCTGTGCGGCGGCATGCGCGGTGTTGGTGGTGGCGTCATATTGCGGCGCCACCTCGACGACGTCGCCGCCGACGATGTTGAGACCTTTGAGGCCGCGCAAGAGTTCGAGCACTTCGCGCGTCGTCAGCCCGCCGACCTCCGGCGTGCCGGTGCCCGGCGCGAAGGCCGGATCGACGCTGTCGATGTCGAAGGAGACATAGGTCGGGCCGTCGCCGACGATCTTGCGCGCCTTCTCGATGATCGCCGGAATGCCGAGGCCGGTCACCTCCTCGGCATGCACCACGGTCATGCCGGACTCGTAGGTGAACTCCCACAGATATTCGGCCGAGCCGCGGATGCCGATCTGGATCGTGCGCGTCGGGTCGAGCACGCCGTCAAGCACAGCGTTGCGGAACGGGCCGCCATGGTGGAACTTGGTCATGTCGAACAGGCCACTGGTGTCGCAGTGGGCGTCGATATGGATCAACCCCACCGGGGCCTTCTTGCCGACGGCCTTCAGAATTGGATGGCTGATCGAATGGTCGCCGCCGATCGACAGCGGAATGACCCCGGCATCGACGATCTGGTTGGTGCGGCGCTCGATATCCTCATGGCTGGTCTCAAGCCGGTAGCGGCTGCGGAACGGCGTGTCACCAATGTCGGCGACCCTGAGCTCATGCGTCGGCGCGCATTCCAGCACGTGATTGTAGGGCCCGATGCGCTCGATGGCGCGCAACGCCCTTGGCCCGAAGCGCGAGCCCGGGCGGTTGGTGACGCCGAGATCCATCGGCACGCCGATCATCGCCACCTGCAAATCGCCGAAATCCGGATTGTCGGCCGATATTTCGCGGTAGGGCGCGGCAAGAAAGGTCGGGATGCCTGAATAGGGCGCCAGCCGCGTGCCGCTCTTGGAGAAGATCTTGTCGGCGACCTTGCGGAATTTCGGGTCGAACATCTCGCCGCCATGGCTTTCACCATATTTGCGACGCAACGCATCGAGCTTGCCGCGATCGTATCCCATGTCCGCTCCTCCTGGGCTGATGCAGTGCCGGCGCGGGTGACGCCTGCGAACCGACCGTCATCCGGCCGGGCCGCTGTCCCGCTGGCTGCCTGCAGATTTCATGTCTTGATGCTGTTCTAAACTCAAGTGTCTGGCAGTGGCATTGAAAAATCAATTGATATTGTTAGGGTGTTTTCTGTGAGAAAATCTCACAACAAAGTGGTACCATGACCAAGCGCCTGCCACCGCTCAATCCGCTGCGCGCCTTCGAGGCAACGGCTCGCCATGGTTCACTGACCAAGGCGGCGACTGAGCTGAACGTCACGCATGGCGCCGTCAGCCACCAGATCAAGGCGCTCGAGCAGTCGCTCGGTGTCAAGCTGTTCGAGCGGGTCGGCCAGCGGGTCAAGCTGACACCGCATGGCGCGGAGCTTCTGCCGGCGGTGTCGACCGCGTTCGACGGCATCGCCGCCGCCACCCAGCGCATGACAAGGCCGGCGAGCAGCGGCACACTTTCGGTCTCCTGCGTGCCGGCGCTACTGTTGCTGTGGATGACACCGCGGCTCGGCAGTTTCATGGCGCAATATCCCGACATAAGGCTGACGCTTATTCCTTCCAACGATCCCAAGGATTTGCGGGCGCCCAATATCGATGTCTGCGTGCATTATGGCGACGGCAGCTGGACCGATTGCTGGATGCGCAAATGGTCGGGCCTCGAACTGTTTCCCGTGGTCAGCCCGACCTTGATCAACAACCGGCCGATCCGCAGCGTCAGGGATCTCGCCGATCATGTCTTCCTGCATGGCGATGACGGCCGCGAATGGCACACCTGGCTGGCTGCCGCCGATGCGCTGGACCTGGAGCGGGGCCGCCGCCATCACCTCGGCGATGCGCGTATGGCGACCGAGGCAGCGGTGCACGGCCATGGCGTGGCGCTGGGCGACTCGGTGACGGCAAGCGCGCTGCTGGCCAGGGGCATGCTGGTCGCGCCATTCAGCCTGTCGGTGCCGGCGGTCGACGATTTCTATGTCGTCTGCCGCAACGAGATGCGGGCGACGCCGATCGTGCAGGTGTTCATCGACTGGCTGTTTGCCGAGAAAGCGGCGGACGACGGGCGCGCCGACGCCCCTGTGGCCGGCCGCATCGTCAGCCGCCGCAAGCGTCCGGCGCTCAGGGTGATGGGCGGCAAATCCGCAAGCTGATGCCGGGCTGCGCGCCGCCGCATGCAGGCAGCTCTTTTTGTCGGGCCAGCCTGAAAGCGGGCAGCGTTGCGGCCGATTCGATGCTATGAGGCCTGTCGCAATTGTGGATGGCAGGCAGCGAAGGCGGTGTTGAAACATGGCTAAGACCGATATTGCGCGGCGCGTCTACAACCACACCTGGAAGCTCGACCCGATCGTGCGCAGCCTGCTCGACACGGATTTCTACAAGCTTTTGATGCTGCAGATGATCTGGGGCATGTATCCCAAGGTCGACGCAACCTTCTCGCTGATCAACCGCACGACCTCGGTGCGCCTCGCCGACGAGATCGACGAGGGCGAATTGCGCGAACAACTCGACCATGCCCGCACGCTGCGCTTCTCCAAGAAGGAGATGATCTGGCTCGGCGGTAACAATTTCTACGGACGCAAGCAGATCTTCGAGCCGGAGTTCCTCGCCTGGCTGGAAGGCTTCCGGCTGCCCGAATACGAACTGTCAAAGCGCGACGGCCAGTATGAGCTGACCTTCAGCGGGGCGTGGATGTACACCACGCTGTGGGAAATCCCGGCGCTCGCCATCATCAATGAACTCCGATCTCGCGCGGCCATGCGGGCGTTCGGGCCTTTCGCGCTCGACGTGCTCTATGCCCGCGCCAAATCCAAGATGTGGGCCAAGACCGAGCGGCTGAAGGCGCTGCCCGGCATCCGCATCTCGGATTTCGGCACGCGCCGGCGCCATTCCTTCCTATGGCAGCGCTGGTGTGTCGAAGCGTTGAAGGAAGGCATCGGCGAGGCGTTCACCGGCACCTCCAACGTGCTTCTGGCCATGGACAACGACCTCGAAGCGCTCGGCACCAACGCACATGAGCTGCCGATGGTGTTTGCCGCGCTTGCCGACTCGGAAAAAGAGCTGAGACAGTCGCCTTACAAGGTGCTGCAGGACTGGCAGCGCTACTATGGCGGCAATCTGCTGATCGTGCTGCCCGACGCCTTCGGCACAGCATCGTTCCTGCGCGATGCGCCGGACTGGGTGGCCGACTGGACGGGCTTTCGCCCCGACAGCGCGCCGCCGATCGAAGGCGGCGAAAAAATCCTGTCCTGGTGGCGCGACAAGGGCAAGGACCCCAAGCAGAAACTGCTGATCTTCTCCGACGGGCTCGAGGTCGAAACCATCGAGGAGACCTATCGCCACTTCAAGGGCAAGGTGCGTATGTCGTTCGGCTGGGGCACCAATCTGACCAATGATTTCGAAGGCTGCGCGCCGACGGAAACCAACAGCCTCGACGCCATATCGCTGGTCTGCAAGGTCACCGAGGCCAATGGCAGGCCAGCGGTCAAGCTGTCGGACAATCCGGCCAAGGCGACCGGCGATGTGAAAGAGATCGAGCGGTATCTCAGGATTTTTGGCGAGAAGGACCGCGTGGAGCAATTGGTCAAGGTGTGAGGGGTGGGGTGGTGGGGCTCTTGGATAGGCCGAGTTCCTTGGCGCCCCCCTCTGTCCTACCGGACATCTCCCCCTCAAGGGGGGAGATTGGACTTGGTCTCTGCTTTCGCCAATCTCCAACGCTTGAAGAATGGCGCCAACAGGCCGTTCTGCCGATCTCCCTCCTTGAGGGGGAGATGTCCGGCAGGACAGAGGGGGGCCTCGTAGAGCACTGCCATCAGCTGTTGGCGTTATTATCTGCGGCGCTGTTTGCCCTCCTCCCCACCCCAGCCTTCGCCCATGCCTCCGACCGTGGTCATGTCCTGCTGCTGCCGACCGGCTATTATCTCGCCGGCGGCGCTTTCGCAGTGGCCGTCAGCTTCCTCGTGCTGGCCCTGCTGCCGCCCGTGGCTCTCGACAAATTCTGGCGTCGGCGCTTGCAACTCTTCACCTTCGGCGACAGCGCCCGCGCCGCCATCAGCCTGATATCCTTTGCCGGCTTTGCAATTCTCATCGCCGCCGGCCTTTTCGGCAGCCGCGACCCGCTTTCAAACCCGCTGCCTTTGGTGATCTGGACCCTTTTGTGGGCCGGCGTCACGCTGTTGCAAGGCCTCTTCGGCGATCTCTGGTCATGGCTGAACCCCTGGTATGGACCATGGCGTATCGCCTCGCGCCTGTTCGGGACCGGGACATGGCGCCTGCCCCGATGGGTCGGCTGCTGGCCTGCGGCCATCTTGTTCTTCGCCTTTGCCTGGTTCGAACTCATCGATCCGGCGCCCGACGATCCGGCGCGTCTGGCTGTGGCCGCCGGCCTCTACTGGCTATTCTCTTTCCTCGCCATACTGGCGTTCGGCTATCGCGGCTGGAGCCGCAGCGGCGAATTCCTGACGGTCTTCTTCTCCATGGTGGCGCGTTTCGCAATTGTGGTACGGAACGAACATGGCCGGCTTGCCCTGTGCTGGCCGGGCGCCAAGCTGCTGGCCGCGGAGCCCTTGCCGGCCAGCGGCATGGCTTTCCTGCTGCTCGCCCTGTCGTCGGTGTCCTTCGACGGCCTGTCGAAAACCTTCTTCTGGCTCGGCCTGTTCGGCATCAACCCGCTCGAATTTCCCGGCCGCACGGCGCTGATCGGCAGCGGCACTTTCGGGCTGATCCTGACATTCGCGCTGCTGGCGGCGGTGTTCCTGCTTGCCGTCTGGCTCGGCCAACGTCTTGCCGGCAGCGACCACATTCTTAACCAGGCGGCCGGTCAGCTGGTGTGGTCGATCGTGCCGATCGCGCTTGCCTATCACATTGCGCATTATCTGACGGCGCTGCTCGTCGACGGCCAATATGCGCTTGCGGCACTTTCCGATCCCTTCGCGATGGGCTGGAACCTGTTCGGCACCGCCGATATGCAGATCGAGGCCGGCATCGTTGCGGGGGCGGACTCTGCGTGGTGGCTGTGGAATATCCAGGCCGGCGCCATCATCCTGGGCCATGTGCTCGCCGTCCTCGTCGCTCACGGCTTCGCCTGGCGCCTGCACCCACAGCCCTCCCGCGCGGCCCTCAGCCAGTTCCCGCTTACCTTGCTGATGATCGCCTACACCGTCTTCGGCCTCTGGTTGCTTGCCACGCCGACTGTCGGATGAGAAAAGGCGACCAGCATGCCTTCGGGGAAAGCCCGCTTGCCACGTCGGGGCTTTGGTGATTTAGTTTGTACACATGCGATTTTTTGCCTCGTTGCAGCCAGTCAAAACTCAAAAACAGGGGAACTGCCGTGACTGACAAGAATGGGTTTTTCGATCTCTCCAGATCCACGCTCACCCGCCGCACCGCACTGAAAGGTCTGGCCGCAGGCGCCGGCCTCGGCCTTGCCCCTGGCTTCGTCCGCTATTCCCAGGCGCAGAGTTCGGCGCCGATCAAGATCGGCTTCCAGTCGCACCGCACCGGCATCGGCGCTGCCTATGGCCGCTGGTACGAAAAGACCACGGCTGCCGCAGTCAAGGCGATCAATGCAGCCGGCGGCATCAATGGCCGCCAGGTCGAGGTGATCATCGAGGATGACGGCACCGATCCCGGCCGTGGCGCCGAGGTGGTCGGCAAGTTCGCCACCCAGCACAAAACCGACATCGTCTTCGGCACGCTGTTCTCGCATGTCGTCATCGGCTCGGCGCCCGCCGCCGGCGAAAACAAGATGCCCTATTTCGTCGTCAGCGAAGGCCATCACGTCGCCTCGACCAAGCTGAACCGCTATGTCTTCCAGCCCGGCATCACCGACGTGAAGAGCCAGATCCAGTCGATGGCGCCGTGGATCGCGGCCAATGCAGGCAAGAAGGTGACGCAGATCTTCCCGGATTTCGCCTTCGGCTACGACCACCGCGACTACCTGCCGCCGGCGCTGAAGGCGCAAGGCGGCGAGGTCATCGCGCAGATCGCCATCCCGCCGACGGAATCATCCTTCACCAAGTATTTTCCGCAGATCCCGGCCGAGACCGAGGTGATCTACCACGTCATGGTCGGCCCGGCCGTGCTCACCTTCGTCAAGGAGCTTGGTGAGTTCTACGGCTCCAACCGGCCGCAACTGTTCGGCTTCATCGATTCGCTCGAAGCCACCGACATCAACAGCCCCGGCCTCGAATTCCTCGATGGCAGCCATTTCTGGGAAGGCTCGCCGCGCTATGCGCAGGCCGATGACTCCGAGGCGCAGAAGGCCTATCGCGCTGCTGTCGGCATCGACGACAATGGCGCCGCCGTCGGCGACCCCAAGGACGTCTCCACCGCAGCCCACATGTTCGGCTGCTGGGAAACGCTCTACGTCGTCAAGAAGGCGATGGAGGACGCCGGCTACAAGGGACCGGAAGACCGCGCCAAGCTGGTCGAGGCGACCGAGGCGCTGACCGAATTCGCCGAAGGTCCGGAACATCCGCAGGGACCGAAGACCTTCAACGGCAAGATCCACCAGTGCTTTGGCATCCAGAACATCTCCAAGATCGAAGGCGGCAAGCTCAAGGTCGTGCACAAGACCAAGATCGAAGACGGACTTTACGAGGCCGAAGGGGATTATACGACGCAGGCGCTGTAGGTTTAGCTGCGCCAATCAGCGTGAGCGCCAAGCCGCCCCCCTCTGTCCTGCCGGACATCTCCCCCTCATGGGGGGAGATTGGCAGTTTTGACGTTTCGCCCGGTCTTGCTACGGCAGAGATTGGCGAAAACCGCGATGTCAGCCGATCTCCCCCCTTGAGGGGGAGATGCCCGGCAGGGCAGAGGGGGGNGCCTCGCGCATCCGCTGGTGTCTAGCCGATGCACTTCGGACCCCACCTCCTCCTCGCCGCCCTCGAAGGCCTCGTCACCTCAGCCGTGCTGGCGCTGACCGCGCTCGGCCTGTCCTTGGTGTTCGGCGTCATGCGGGTGGTCAATGTCGCGCATGGTGAGTTCTTCATGCTGGGCGCCGTGCTCGCCTGGGCGATCACCACAGCCATTGGCGGCCATCCCGCGCTCGGCTTCCTGGCCGCACTTGTGATTGCGCCGCTGATCGTCGGCGCCATTGCGCTGGTCGCCGAACGGCTGGTGCTGCGCCGGCTCAACTACAATCCGGAAGCCACCATCGTCGCCACCATCGGCATGCTCTACATCATCCAGCAGCTGGCGCTGACCTTCTACGGTCCGGAGGCGCGACCGGTGGAGCCGCCGTTCAGCTACCGCATCCTTTTGCCGTGGTTCGGCTACTCCGGCTACAAACTGTCTGTCATCGCCGCCTCCGCGCTGCTGCTCACCGCGACATGGCTGGTGCTGACGCGCACCAGGATCGGCCTCGTCATGCGCGCCACGCAGTATGACAGCGAGACGGCGCAGGCCTTCGGCATCCCCGTCGGCCGCGTCTATGGCGGCGTCTTCGCGCTTGGCGCCATGCTGGCGGCCATTGCCGCGGTGCTGATCGTGCCGATCAGCCAGGCGCATTACCTGATGGGGCAGGACCCGCTGCTGCTCTCCTTCATCGTCGTCATCATCGGCGGCCTCGGCTCGCTGCGCGGCACGGTCGTCGCCGCCGTGCTGATCGGTCTCTCCGACGGCATCATCTCGATGTTCTTCTCGCCGACGCTGGCCAAGATCATCGCCACGCTGCTGGTCGCCATGGTGCTGGTGTTCCGTCCGCAAGGCTTATTCGGGACGAGGTCGCGATGAGCGAAGCTTCGCCGGTAAAAGCCTATGCCCTGCATCTCGGCGTCGTCGCGCTGCTTTTCGTGCTGAGCTTCCTTCTGCCGGAATACTATCACGGCCTGCTCGCCCGCATCATGGTGCTGGCGGTGTTCGCCATGGGCTACAACATGCTGTTCGGCTATGTCGGCCTGCTCAGCCTCGGCCATGCCATGTTCTTTGCCGCCGGGCTCTATGGCGCCGGCCTTGCCGTCATCCAGCTCGGCTGGAGCGTACCAGCGGCGTTCGCCACCGGGCTTGCCTGTGGTGTTGTTGTGTCACTCGTGATCGGCCTGCTGGCGCTGCGCACCACCGGCGTCGCCTTCATGATCGTCACCATGATGTTCGCGCAAGTGTTCTACCTCCTCATCCTCTACTTCGCGACGTGGACCGGCGGCGACCAGGGCATGGTCGTGCCGCAGCCGGCGCGGGTGCTGAGCTTCGGCGCGACGTCGCTCGAGCTCACCAATCCGACCGTTCGCTACATGACGGCGCTGGCGCTGTTTTCGATCGTGCTTCTCGTCACATTGGCCATCGTCCGCTCCCGGTATGGCCGCGTGCTGGTCGCCATCCGCGAGAACGAAGAGCGGACGAAGATGCTGGGATACGACACTTTTTCCAACAAGCTCGCCGCCGTCGTCATCTCCGGCATCATCTGCGCGGCCTCGGGTGCCGCCTATGCGCTGCTGTTCGGCTATGTCGGATCGAGCTTCGCGTCGGTGCAATATTCGATCCTGCCGCTGCTGTGGGTGCTGCTGGGCGGTGCTGCAACAACGCTCGGGCCGCTGATCGGCACGCTGTTCATGTACTATGTCATCGATATCACCAGCGGCTACACCTCCGCCTATCTGCTGATTGTGGGCATCGCGCTGATCCTGCTTGTGCTGTTCTTCCCCAAAGGCATTCTGGGCAGCATTAGGCAGCGCTGGCTCGGGTGGCTGCCATGATGCCGCTTTTGACCACCAAGGGCCTTTCTCGCGACTTCGGCGGCCTGCGTGCCGTCGACCGTGTGGATTTCTCCTTGATGCCGGGCGAAATCCGCGCCGTTATCGGCCCCAATGGGGCGGGGAAGACCACCTTTGTCAGCCTGGTCAGCGGCCGCATCCAGCCGTCTGCCGGCATGATCGTCTTCGACGGCGCCGACATCACCAATCTGCCTGCCTATGTCAGGGTCCGCAGGGGGATCGCCTACACCTTCCAGCTCACCAGCGTCTATGCCAACCTGTCCGTCTACGCCAACGTCGCGCTGCCCGCGCAACTGACGCTGCGGCATGGCAGCCATTCCAGGAGCGCGATACAGGCCGCTGTCATGACCGCACTCGAACGCACCGGCCTGGCCGATCGCGCCCACATGCCGGCCGGGCAGTTGTCCTACGGCCATCAGCGCCTGCTGGAAGTGGCGATGGGCCTGGCGCTGAAGCCGCGCCTTTTGATCCTCGACGAGCCGACGCAAGGGCTGGCCGACAGCGAGATCGACAATTTCGTCACCCTGGTGCGCGAGATCGCCAAGAACGCCACCGTGCTTCTGATCGAGCACAACATGCCTGTCGTCATGCAGCTGGCCGACCGCATCACTGTCTTCAATGCCGGCAAGATCCTCGCCGAAGGCACGCCCGAAGCGATCCGCGAAAACGCGGCGGTGCAGGAAGCCTATCTGGGGACTGCCCCATGACCGAGGCAAACCAGGCCGAGGCCACGCCTCAAGCACTCACCATTTCGCGGCTCGACTGCTTCTATGGCGAGGTCCAGGTGCTCTATGGCCTCGACCTGGTGCTGAACAAAGGCGAGGTGCTGTGCCTGTTCGGCCGCAATGGCGCCGGCAAGACGACGACACTCAAGGCCATCATGGGGCTGGTTCCCTCGAGCGCCGGCTCGATCAGGCTCGATGGCAAGGAGTTGACCGGCCTGCCGGCGCATGAGGTGCCGAAGGCCGGCGTCGCCTATGTGCCGCAGGGAAGGCGACTGTTCGCCGAAATGACGGTGGCGGAAAACATCGAGATCGGCCTGATGGCGCGCGGCAAGGGCAAGGCGACGCGTGAAAACGTGCTCGACCTCTTTCCATTGCTGCGCCAGCGGCTGCGGCAGCGTTCCGGCACACTGTCCGGCGGCGAACAGCAGATGCTGGCGATGGCGCGTGCACTCTGCCTCGAACCGCAGGTGCTATTGCTCGACGAGCCGACCGAAGGGCTGATGCCGTCGATGATCGCCAAGATCCGCGAGACGGTGTCGACGCTGCGTGACATGGGCGTGTCGACCATCCTGGTCGAACAACGGGTCGATGCGGTGCTTTCTGTCGCCGACCGCGTTGCCTTCGTCGAAAACGGCCGCAACCGCGAGACGGTCGATGTCCAAGAACTGCGCGCCGACCCGTCGGCGGTGCGCCGTTATGTCGGCGTCGGTTGATCAGCCGAAGAACAGAAAACCCGCTACCAAAAACGTCGGGATCAGCACCAGGCCCGACCATGCCATATAGCCGAAAAAGCCCGGCATCTTCACGCCGCGATGTCGGGCGATGGCGTAGACCATGAAGTTCGGCGCATTGCCGATATAGGTGTTGGCGCCCATGAACACCGCGCCGGCCGAGATCGCGGCAAGCGTCGAAGCGAACTCCGTCATCAGGTGCCGGGGGTCACCGCCGGCAAGCTCGAAGAACACCAGATAAGTCGGCGCATTGTCCAGGAAGGATGACAGCGCCCCGGTCAGCCAGAAATAGGCGAGATCGTTGGGCCGGCCGGAGGAAGAACTCACAAGCGACACCAGCGGCGCCAGCGCACCCTCATGGCCTGCCCTGAGGATGGCGATGACCGGCACGATGCAGATGAAGATGCCGGCAAACAATTTGGCCACCTCTGCTATCGGACCCCAGTTGAAGCCATTGGCCTCGCGGTATTCCTTGCGCGAAATGACAAGTGAAACGAGGGCGAGCGCCAGGATCATGGCGTCGCGCACCAGATTCTGCAGTTCCAGGCTGACGCCGAACACGGAGAAGCTGACGCCCGGCTTCCAAGCCGCCGATAGCAGGATGGCGCCGATCACCCCCGCCAGCAGCGGAAGGTTGGCCAGGCCGCGCAGGCGCACCTTGGTATCCGGTGTCGGGTCCTTGATCTTCGGCGCGCCAGCCTCGCGCCGGTGCAGGATGTTGTCGATCACCAGAAAAATGCCCAGCACGACACCGCCGACGAACAGCGTCTCGCGCCAGAGGTTCGTCGTCGTCCAGAAGAAGTCGACGCCGCGCAGGAAGCCGACGAACAGCGGCGGATCGCCAAGCGGCGTCAGCGAGCCGCCGATGTTGGACACCAGGAAGATGAAGAAGATGACGACATGGGCGTTGAACGGCCTGTTATCGTTGGCGCGGATGATCGGCCGGATCAGGATCATCGAGGCACCGGTCGTGCCGATCACCGAGGCCAGCAGCGCGCCGACCAGCAGCAGGCCGGCATTCACCAGCGGCGTGCCGTGAATGTTGCCGGCAAGGAGAATGCCGCCGGAAATGGTGAACAGCGCAAACAGCAGGATGATGAACGACATGTATTCGGTGAGCAACGCATGCAGCACCGCTTCGGTCGCTGTGGGGACACCGAAGGCGACCGCCAGCGGCAGGACCACCAGAGCGCCCCAAAGGGCCGCGATCTTGCCGTAGTGATGCTCCCAGACATGAAGAAACAGCAGCGGACCAGTGGCGATCGACAACAGCAGCCCGGCAAAGGGCAGCGCCCACCACAGCGACATCGAAGCGCCGGGCAGGCCGTGTTCCTCCGCCCCGAAAGCCTGTGCCGGAAACAGCACGGCCACGACGATTGCCGCTTTCGTCGCGACCCACAAAAAGCCCCTCTTGTGCCTCACGATCCGTCAGTCCGACAAAGGGTCTTCGAGCCTCACGCCGGCGTCGCGCATGCGCTGCAGCATGGCATTGAGCGAACCGTTGAGATCGATGCCGCGGCAGGCATCCAGCCGCACTGTGGTTTTGAAGCCCTGGCTGACGGCATCCAGCGCCGAAAAGCCGACGCAGAAATCGGTCGCCAGCCCGACCAGGGTCAGCGTGTCGATGCCGCGCTCCCGGAGGTAGCCGGCAAGGCCGGTCTGGGTCGTGCGGTCGTTCTCGAAGAAGGCCGAGTAGCTGTCGATATCAGGCCGAAATCCCTTGCGAATGACGAGCTCGGCCTTGGTCCAGGCGAGGCCGGAATGGAAATCCGAGCCCAGGCTGCCCTGGATACAGTGGTCCGGCCACAGCGTCTGCTGGCCGTACGGCATTTCGATCATGGTGAAGGGCTGCGCGCCCGGATGGCTGGAAGCAAAGCTGGAGTGACCGGCGGGATGCCAGTCCTGCGTCAGCACGACATGGTCGGTTCGCCGGATCAGGTCGTTGACCAGCGGCACGATCTCGTCGCCGCCGGCAACCGCCAGCGCGCCGCCGGGACAAAAATCGTTCTGCAGGTCGATGACGACAAGCGCTTCGTCGGCCATGGGCTTTCCTCTTCCGTATGCAGGCTCCAGTGGAAAATGCCGCTGACGCGACCGGACGCAGAAACTTGACCAGATGGCCGGCCGCGTCAACCTCTCAAGCCATAACAAATGCGTGCCGGCGGCGCCGCGGCAAACTCCGGCTTTGACAAATCCTGCCAGCTTGATATCATTTGCATACGAATGAATTTTCCGACCCCTGTGCTGGAAGGATCTTTCGAAGTACCAGCTCTGGAAGGCCTCTTTTCGGGAAGGCAAAGCGTGATCCGTTACGCGAAACCCACCTCGGTCGACGAAGCGCTCGCTTTGCTTGGCGAGGGCGCCTGGCGCATCCTTGCCGGCGGCACCGATTTCTATCCGGCACAGGGCAGCAAACCGATCCGCGACAATGTTCTCGACATTAACGGCCTGGCGGCGCTGTGCGGCATTGCCGAGACGAGCGACCATTTCGTCATCGGCGCGCGCACGACCTGGACCGACATCGTCCGCCATCCCTTGCCGCCGGCCTTCGAGGCTCTGAAGCAGGCGGCGCGAGAGGTCGGCTCGGCGCAGATCCAGAACGTCGCCTCGGTCGCCGGCAATCTCTGCAACGCCTCGCCTGCCGCCGACGGCGTGCCGGCCCTGCTCGTCCTCGATGCCGAGGTCGAGCTGCGCTCGGTGGCAGCGACGCGGCACCTGCCGTTGCAGGACTTCATTCTCGGCAACCGCCGCACGGCTCTGCTGCCCGGTGAGATGGTCACGGCGATCCGCGTGCCGAAGCCCAGCGGCACGTCGGCTTTCGTCAAGCTCGGCGCCCGGCGCTACCTCGTCATTTCCATTGCCATGGTGGCGGCACGTCTGGCCGTCGACAATGGCACCGTCCGGCAAGCGGCGGTCGCGGCCGGCTCCTGTTCGGTGGTGGCCAAGCGGCTGGCCGGCGTAGAAGCCGCGTTGTGCGGGCTGCCGGTGGATGGCGAGCTTGCCGATGCGGTCCTGTCCGCACCGATGAGCGAACTGTCGCCGATCGCCGATGTGCGCGGCAGCGCCGAATACCGGCTCGATGCAGTGCGCGAGATTGTTGCCCGCGCCGTGCTTGCGGCTGTGGGGCGGACGACTGGCGAAGAGGTGGCGGCATGAGCCAGGTTCAACCTGACGTGCGTGAAGCAGTGCCCGACCTGGGCGCCGTTCGGCCTGCTCGCGGCCCGGAGCGCGTTGACATCGCCTTCGAGGTCAATGGCAGCGCCGTATCGGTCAATGTGCCGCCGCTGCGCCGGCTGTCCCTGGTGCTGCGCGACGAACTGGGGATGACCGGCACCAAGGTCGGCTGCGATGCCGGCGATTGCGGCGCCTGTACGGTGCTGGTCGACGGCGATCCCGTCTGCGCCTGCCTGATGTCGGCGGCGTCCGCTGCCGGCGCATCGGTGACGACCGTGGAAGGGCTTGCCAACGGCCGGCTGTCGGCGTTGCAGGCCTCTTTCCTCGCCCATGGCGCTGCGCAGTGCGGGATTTGCACGCCCGCCCTGTTGGTTGCGGCGACGGCTCTGCTGGAGAAGAAGGCGAGCCCCACCGAGGTCGAGGTACAGGACGCGCTCGGCGGAATTCTGTGCCGCTGCACCGGCTACCGGAAGATCATTGCCGCAGTGATGGATGCCTCCCTGCAGGCAGCAAGCCTGGATTTCCGCTTGCCCCGGTCAGGCCACGCGATCGGTTCCTCGCCCATCCGGCTCGACGGCGTGCCGAAAGTCACCGGGGCTGAGAAATTCGGCAGCGATTCCTTCCCCGCCGATGCGCTGGCGGTACTGGTGATCCGCTCTCCGCATTATCACGCCAGCTTCGCCTTCGGTGACCTCGATGGCTGGGCGAAGGCACATCCCGGCGTTGCCGGCGTCTTCACCGCAGCCGACATTCCGGGAAAAAACTGTTTCGGCGTCATCGGCCCGTTCGCCGACCAGCCGGCACTGGCCGAAGGGTTTGCCCGCCTTCGCGGTGAGGCGGTGGCGTTGGTCGCTGGCGAGCGCGAGGCGATGCTCGATATCGACCTCTCGGATTTTCCGATCCGCTGGACCGAATTGCCGCATGTTCTCCAATCCTGCGAAGCGCGCGCCGGCGGTGCCAAGCTCATCCATGAGAACAGACCGGCAAACCTGCTGACCTCCGGCTTCGTCGAACGCGGCGATCCGGAAGGGGCCCTTGCCGGTGCAGCGTTCACGGTTTCCGGCGTCATCGACACCTCCTATGTCGAGCACGCCTATATCGAACCGGAAGCCGGCTATGCCTATGTGGACGGCGACACGCTGGTCGTCGTCGCCTGCACCCAGGCGCCCTATATGGACCGCGACGAGACGGCGAAGGTGCTCGGCCTTGCCGTCGACAAGGTGCGCATCGTGCCGACCGCGACCGGCGGCGGTTTCGGCTCGAAGCTCGACGTCTCGCTGCAGCCGCTGATCGGCCTTGTGGCGATGAAGACAGGGCGGCCGGCGGCACTTGCCTACACCCGCACCGAATCGATGATGTCGACCACCAAGCGCCATCCGGCCGAGATGAAGGCGACCATCGGCGCCGATGCCGACGGCCTTGTCACCGGCATGATTTTTGAAGGCGATTTCAACACCGGCGCCTATGCAAGCTGGGGCCCTACCGTGGCCAACCGCGTGCCGGTGCACGCCTCCGGACCCTACGCGACGCCGAACTACCGCGCCGAAGGCCGCGCCATCCATACGCATGGGCCGATCTCCGGCGCCTTCCGCGGCTTCGGCGTGCCGCAAGCGACGATCATGCAGGAGACCCTCTACGATGAGCTGGCCGGCAAGCTCGGCATGGACAGGCTCGATTTTCGCTTGAAGAACTGCCTTCGGAACGGCTCCGAAACGGTCACAGGACAGCTTCTGGACTCGGGCGTCGGCATTGCCGAATGCCTCGAATCGCTACAGCCGCATTGGGCGCGCGCGGCGGCCGATGCGGAGGCATTCAACAGTGCCAACACAGATAGAAAGCGCGGCGTCGGCGTCGCGTCCTGCTGGTATGGCTGCGGCAACACCTCGCTGCCCAATCCGTCGGCCATTCGGGTCGGCATCGCGGCCGACGGCACGGTCATCCTGCACCAGGGCGCGGTCGATATCGGCCAGGGTTCGAACACGGTCATCGCCCAGATCTGCGCCGACGCGCTCGGCCTGCCGCTGGAGAGATTCCAGCTGAAGAGCGCCGATACATCAATTACTCCCGATGCCGGCAAGACATCGGCCTCGCGCCAGACCTTCGTCACCGGCAAGGCGGCCGAGAAGGCCGGCCGCGCCTTGCGTGAAAAGATCCTGCGTTTCGCCAATGTTTCGGAAAAAGCCGCTCTCCAACTCGACGGCCCGGCGATCGTCATCCGCGAAGGCGAAGCCACCCGCCGCATTGATCTCACGACGTTGGACCTGGATGCCGAGGGCTTCGTCTTCCGCGCCGAGGAGAGCTACGACCCGCCGACGCTGCCCCTCGATGCCAACGGCCAGGGCAAACCCTACGCCGTTTACGGCTATGGCGCGCAGATTGCCGAGTTGGAGGTCGATCTCAAGCTCGGCACGGTGAAGCTGATCAAGATCACCGCCGCGCATGATGTGGGCAAGGCGATCAACCCGCTGCTGGCCGAAGGCCAGATCGAAGGCGGTATCGCGCAAGGCATCGGCATGGCGCTGATGGAAGAGTACATCCCCGGCCGCACCGAGAATCTGCACGATTATCTCATCCCGACCATTGGCGACGTGCCGCCGATCGAGACCATCCTGATAGAAGTTCCGGATCCGGAAGGACCCTTTGGGGCCAAGGGTTTGGGCGAGCATGTGCTGATCCCGACGGCGCCGGCAATCCTCAATGCCATCCGCCACGCCACCGGCGTGCTGGTCACCAAGATACCGGCGACGCCGACGCGTATCCGCGCTGGCATCCGCGAAAGAGATGGCATCCGCGAAAAGGAGGCACGCCGATGAGCGAGCTTGCCGAACGCTTCGAGACCCATGATCCCGGCGAGAAGCTGGTGGCGGAGAAGATCCGCTGCGATGCCTGCCCGGTGATGTGCTACATATCAGATGGGCGCACCGGCGCCTGCGACCGCTACGGCAATGTCGGCGGCAGGATCGTGCGGATGGACCCGCTGACCATCCTCGACCATGCGGCCGAGACCGGCGCGGCAATCGTGCCGTTCGTCGCCGAGGGCGAACAATGGGACGGCGAACTGGTCAACACCGGCCGCCGCTTCGTTACCGCAATCGGCGCCGGCACCACCTATCCCGACTACAAGCCGGCGCCGTTCATCGTCAGCCAGGAAGTCGAAGGCGTCGATCTCGTCACCGTCGTCACGGAAGGCATTTTTTCGTACTGCGGCGTCAAGGTGAAGATCGACACCGACCGGCATATCGGACCCGAGACGGCTATTGTGCGATCGCAAGGCGAGGCAATCGGCCATGTCACGACGGGCGAGTATGGCTCGCAGATGCTGTCGCTGGGCGGCGTGCATCATCTGACCGGCGGCTCGAAGGCCGAAGGACGCGCCACCTGCGACGCGCTGCTCAATCTGTGCAACCGCAAGCCGGTGGAACTCGCCATCGACGGCGGCGCCACCATAACAGTCGAAGCCGGCAAAGCGCCTGTCATCGACGGCAAGCAGGAACATCGCATGCGCGTCGGCTGCGGCTCGGCGACCATCGGCATGTTCGCCACGCAATGGCGCGGCCTTGTCGACGAGGTGGTGGTGGTCGACGACCACATCACCGGCGTCGTTTCCGAGCATCAGGCCGGCAAGGTGCTGGGCTGGCAGGACACAGGGATAAAGATCCTCGGCCGCCGTTCGACGCCGGGCCGCTATTTCAAGGTGTCCGAGCCAGGCCTCGGCTGGGGCGGCACCAGCATTTCAGACCCGCTGTCGATCCTTGGCGAGTGGAACGCCAAGAAGGGTGCGCGGCCGGGCCTGTCGCTGCTGATGGTTTCGACCACCGGCGAGCAATTCGCCTATTACGAGCTCGACGACGAGTTGAAGCCGGTGCAAAAGCCGTTTCCGGAACGGCTGCAAAAGTCGGTCGGCCTGATCGAGGACAATTGCGAGCCGGCTTTGTGCACGGTGCTGTTCATCGGCGGCGCCGGCGGTTCGCTGCGCGCCGGTGTCACCGAAAACCCGGTCAATCTCACCCGCTCGGTTCAGGGCCTGACCACCTATGTCACGGTCGGCGGCGCGCCGGTCTATGTCTGGCCGGGCGGCGGCATCACGCTGATGGTCGATGTCACACGGGTGCCGGAAGGCGCCTTCGGCTATGTGCCTACACCGGCGCTGGTGGCGCCGATCGAATTCACGCTGCGCCGCGACGACTATGTCAGGCTCGGCGGGTACGAGGCCGAGATCCGCAGCGTCGAGGATATTGTCGCAAAAGGCGGTGAGTACCTGAATCCGCGCCGCGGCACAGGCGCCGAAACCAACAATCCATGGCCGCCACTCGCGCAGCTACGTCGTGCCGGCTCGAACGGGGCCGGGTGATGCAAGGCCCGCAAGCCCATTGGCTGCAGGACGGCAAGCGGCTGCATCTCAACCACGGGCCGATCGACCTGATCGTCGAGGTTTTTGGTGAGGCGGATGAATGCCGCCGAGCCTATGAACAGGCCATAGCGCGGTTCCAGACAATCCTGGTGGAGCTGGTCGAGGAACTCCCCGAATTGCGGCTGCCGGCGTTTTTCCTGGCGCCGCGCACCTTCGCCGGCCCGACGGCGCGCCGCATGGAGGCAGCCGTCATGCCCCTGGCGGAATGCTTTATAACTCCGATGGCGGCCGTCGCGGGATCGGTAGCCGACGAAATGCTCGCCGCATTGCTTGCCGGTCGCAAGATCGAGCGCGCCTATGTCAACAATGGCGGCGACTGCGCGCTCCATATCGGCAAGGGCCAGTCGATGGGTCTGGCGGTAGCCGGTACCGGCAACGGCATGGCCGACCGGATCACGATCCGCGCGGAAGATGGCGTTCGCGGCGTCGCCACCAGCGGTTGGCGTGGTCGCTCCTTCTCGCTTGGCATTGCCGACGCCGTCACCGTGCTGGCGCGGACCGGCGCCGAAGCCGATGCGGCGGCGACGCTCATTGCCAACGCGGTGGACCTGCCCGGCAATCCCGCCATCAAGCGCATTTCCGCACACGAACTGTCGCCCGACAGCGATCTCGGCTCGCGGCTGGTGACGCAAGGCGTCGGCACGCTTGCCCTTGGCGAAGTGGCGCGCGCGCTGGACAATGGCCTTGCCGTCGCCGAAGATTTTCGCCGCCGGGGGCTTATTGCCGGGTCGGCGCTGTTTCTCGGCGGCGAGATCCGCATCAGTGGCTCGGTTGCGCTTGCCGCGCCCAACGAAACTTCGAGGGAGGAAGTTGCCCATGCCTGAGTTTCCGATCCGCAAGATCGCGGTTCTGACCGAAGAGATCTTTCACGAGGGCGGGCCGGTGGCCAAGGTGCCGCGCCGCCGTGCCGCCGCCATGGCGCTGGTAAAGAACCCGTTCGCCGGGCGCTATGTCGAGGAGCTGCAGAGCGCCATGGACGATCTCAAGCCGCTCGGCCTGCTGCTCGCCGACCGGCTGATCGCGGCGCTCGGCGGCGACGTCAAGCAGATCGACGGCTACGGCAAAGGCGCCATTGTCGGCACCGCAGGTGAGCTGGAACACGGCGCCCTCTGGCATGCGCCCGGCGGCTACGCCATGCGCGAGCGGCTCGGCGACGCCAAGGCGATCGTGCCGTCGGCCAAGAAGGTCGGCGCTTTCGGTTCGAAGCTCGACGTGCCGCTCGGCCACATCAACGCCGCCTATGTGCGCAGCCATTTCGACGCCATGGAAGTCGGCATGTCCGATGGTCCGCGCCCCGACGAGATTCTGTTCTGCCTCGCCATGACTTGTGGCCCGCGCATCCACGATCGCATGGGTGGTCTCGCGGCCGATGACATCAAAGCCTGGGATGGGCTGCGGTGAGCGGCGAGGACAATCTGCTCAAGCTGGTCGAGGTCGAGGCGCCGGACGACCAGGATTACCTCCTGCAGGAGCAGGTCGGCTTCATCCTGCGCAAGGCGCATCAGCGCCATGTCGCGATCTTTGCCGCGCATATCGGCGATCTGACGCCGCCGCAATTCGCGGCGTTGGCCAAGCTGCGTGACGTCGGCGAGACCTCGCAGAACCAGCTCGGCACGCTGATCGCGATGGATGCGGCGACGGTGAAGGGCGTCATCGACCGGCTGAAGGCGCGCGGCCTGGTCGAGCTTTCCAGGCACGAGGTCGACAAAAGACGGCTGCTGGTCAATCTGACCGCGGCAGGCCGCGATGCCATCGAGCGCCTGATCCCGCTGGCGCGCGAGATCACAAAGGAGACGCTGGCGCCGCTCTCGGCCAAGGAGATCGCCACCTTCATGAAGCTGCTGGTGAAGCTGGCTTAGACCCGCCGGGCGCCAAAGGAGCACCCGGCAGGAAGTTTGCCTCAGAGGCCGTTGTCCTTCAGCACCTGGGCGGCGTTTTCCTTGGTGATCTTCTCGGTTGGTAGGGTAATGGTCTTTTCGACTTTCTCGCCGTTGAGGAACTTGATCGCCTGGCGCAGGCCTTCGGCACCGGGAGTGACATAGGTGAAGGTCGCCGTCAGCTCGCCCTTGTTCACCATCTGCACGCCTTCATTGGGCAGGCCGTCGATACCAATGAACTTGATGTCCTTCTCGCGGCCGACATCCTTGGCGGCGAGATAGGCGCCATAGGCCATCGGGTCGTTGTGCCCGTAGACGAGATCGATCTTCTCGTTGCTCTTCAGCGCGTTGGCCATCAGATTGTAGGCCTGGTCCTGCTTCCAGTCGCCCGATTGCTGGTCAAGCAGATATTTGATGCCCGGCTCCTTGTCGGTGAATTCGTGAAAGCCGTCATGGCGGTCATGCGCCGGCTGGGTGCCCATGCCGCCCCAGATCTCGACGACATTGCCTGCAGCCTTGCCCTTGCCGCCCAGCAGTTCGACGGCATATTCGCCGGCCGCGCGGCCGATCAGCGCGTTGTCGCCGCCGACGAACTGCGTGTAGTCCTTGGTGTCGACATTGCGGTCGAGCACGAAGACCGGGATCTTGGCGTCGATCGCCTGCTGCACGACGCCGGTCAGGCCGGCCGATTCCTTCGGTGACACCAACAGCGCATCGACCTCCTGGCGGATCAGGTTCTCGACATCGGCGACCTGCTTTTCGGTCTTGTCCTCGCCGTCGGTGATGATCAGCTCGACCTCGGGGTGCTTGGCGGCTTCGGCCAGGATGTCCTTGTTGAACTGCGCGCGCCAGGGCTCGATGGTCGTCACTTGGGAGAAGCCGATCTTCCACTTCTTGTCCTGAGCGTAAGCGTTGCCAGTGGTCAGCAGCGCGGTGGTGGTCAGCAGTGCCGCGGTCACGGCGGCAAGCTTCAGCATGTCACGTCGTTTCATTTTTTGTTTCCTCCGAGATTGAGAGACGGTGTCTCTTGCGACGGCCGCTTTGCCGCGGCCGTTTCCTTGTGCGCCGATTGCCCGCCGGGCAGGCGCAGATAGGCCAGGAGATCACCGGCATTGCGCTCCTGCACGAGCACGGTGCCGATGATGATCATCCCCTTCAGCACCAGCTGAAGGTTCGAATTGATGTTGTGGAGTTGCAGGATGTTGGAGAGCAGACCGAAGATCAGCACGCCGCAGAACGTGCCGATGAGGCTGCCGCGCCCGCCCATCAGGCTGGTGCCGCCTATGACCACAGCGGCAATGGCGTCGAGCTCCAGCCCGGCGCCGGCATCCGGCTTGCCTTGCCGGTACTGCGCAACATAGAGCACGGCGGCAATGCCGGCGAGCAGCCCGGAGACAGCATAGGTGGCGATCTTGACGCGGCCGGCGGCGATGCCGGAGAGGCGCGCCGCCTCCTCGTTGCCGCCGATGGCATAGACATAGCGGCCGAACGGCGTGAAGCGCAGCACCGCGCCGTAGATCACGATGGCGCCGAGGAAGAACAGGCCCGGCATCGGGATGATGCCGAACACCAGCGAGCGCAGGATCTCGAAATCGGCGGTGGCGTTGGAGCCGGTATAGACCGGCAGCACCGCATTGTTCTGGCCGGCGGTCAGCCGTGCGATGCCGAGCGCCGTCACCATCATAGCCAGGGTGACGATGAAGGGCTGCAGCCGTCCGGCAACGATGATGAAGCCGTTGAGCGCGCCGAACAGCAAACCAACGCACGGCGCCACCAGCAGCACGCCGAGCACGCCGAATTTCGGCTCGATCTGCGGCAGCAGAAACCACAGCGACAGGCAACACAAGACCACGCCGACGACGGCGGGCGTGATCAGGCCGCGAATCCCGTCCAGCCTGATCTCGCGGACGAGATCGGCGCCGGCACGGGACTTTGCCAGGTTCTGGAAGATGAAGCGGGTGACGACGAAACCGAGGCAAAGCGCCACCAGCGCGACGGTCGGCACGCCCAGCACGACGCCCGGCGTCACGCCTGGGACCGTCAGCAGCATGGCACAGACCACCGAGCAGATGGCCATCAGCGAGCCGACGGAGAGATCGATGCCGCCGGTGATGATGACAGCCGTCATGCCGGTGGCGATCAGCCCGGTGGTCGAGACCTGGCGCAGCACGTCGAGCAGGTTGCCGTAGGAGAGGAAGATGTTGTTGCCCTTGGAACTCATCGGCGAGCCCAGCACGCCGATCAGGAAGATGGCGATCAGGCCCCAATAGAGCTTGGTACGGGACAGGAGTTTCAGGGCAGTCATGCGGCTGGTCTCGATATGGTCCTGCGCGGGGCGGCGAGACGCATGATGGCCTCCTCGCTGGCCGCATCGCGGGAAAGAATGCCTGTCTGGCGGCCATCGGCCATCACCAGGATGCGGTCGGAGAGATGCAAAAGCTCCGGGAGTTCGGAGCTGATGACGGCGATGGCCAGTCCATCGCGCGCCAGCTTGAAGATCAGGTCGTAGATCTCGCGTTTGGCGCCGACATCGATGCCGCGCGTCGGCTCGTCCAGCAACAGCACCCTTGGCCTGGTCGCCAGCCACTTGCCGATGACGACCTTCTGCTGGTTGCCGCCGGACAGCGTGCCGGCAGGCTGGTCGATGTCCCGGCAGCGGATGCCGAGCGCCTTGACCGCCTGCCGCGCCAGCCCCTGCTCGGCGGCCAGCGAGCGGATGCCGAAGCGGGACAGCGACCCGACCAGCGGCAGCGCGACATTGTCTGCGATCGAAGCCTGCAGATGCAGGCCTTGCGTCTTGCGGTCCTCGGTGACCAGTGCAATGCCCAGCCGCCTTGCGTCGCGGGGCGAACGGATATCCACAGGCCGGCCGTCGACCTGGATTTCGCCACCGGTGCGGCCATCGCTCGAGCCGAAGATCGCTTCCAGGATCTCGGTTCGGCCCGAACCCAGCAGCCCGCCAATGCCGAGGATCTCTCCGGCGGCAAGATCGAAGCCAACGCCGTCGATCACCGTGCGCCAGCCATGCGCATCGGGCTTCGACAGCGACAGGTTTTCGACCGAAAGCACAATGTTGCCGCCGGAGTGGCGCTCTTCCTGGGAGGAAGCGAGCAGGTTGCGTCCGACCATCGCCGAAATGATCGCATCTTCGTCCAGCCTGGCCATCGGCTCGGTCAGTACATGGCGCCCGTCGCGAAACACGGTGACGCGGCTGGCCAGATGCATGACCTCGTCGATGCGGTGCGAGATGTAGACGATGGCGACACCGCTCTCGGCAAGCTGGCGGATGATGCGGAACAGCCGCTGGCATTCGGCCGGCGACAGCGCCGAGGTCGGCTCGTCCATGATCAGGATGCGTGCCGACATCGACAGCGCCTTGGCGATCTCGACCAGCTGCTGCTCGCCGACACGCAGGGCACCGACGCGGGCTTGCGGATCGAGCTCGATGCCGAGCCGCTGCAACAAAGCGCCCGCCGCGCGGCTGCTTGCCTTGCGGTCGACAATCAGCCCGGCGATCAGCTTCTCGCGGCCAAGGAAGATGTTGTCGGCGACGCTGAGTTCGGGCACCAGGTTGAGCTCCTGATGAATGATGGCAATGCCGGCATCCTCGGCGTCGCGTACGCCAGCGAAATTGACAGGGTGGCCATCGACGCTGACCGTGCCTTCATAGCCGGTGTAGACGCCGGAGAGGATCTTCACCAGCGTCGACTTGCCGGCGCCGTTCTCGCCCATCAAGGCATGAACCTCGCCGCGCCGCAGCTCGAAGCCGACATCGACCAGGGCGGCGATGCCGCCGAAGCTCTTGGAAATATGCTCGGCGCTCAGAACGGTGTCCAACCGATCGGCAGCGCCGTGCTGCGGGGAAAGGGAACTGCTCTCTCGCATGACAATGGCGGCCTCCCTTCCGTCCTCGTCAACTTCCCGCAAACGCTAATCTAAACGTTTCGATCATGTCAAGCTGATATGAGGTGCCGCATGTTTACTGCATTTCGATTCTTGCTAAAAAGGACAGGATTCCGTACGTATTGGCCGGCAAGGGTGGCGAAACGTTTCGAAAATGACAGCATCAGGGCAAAAAAAACACCGGAAATCCACCGCGCCCACCATGCTTCATGTGGCTGAAGCGGCGCGTGTTTCTGTCGCCACCGTTTCGGCGCTGATCAACGGCACGGCGACGGTCAGTCCGGAGCTTAGCCAGCGCATCGAACAGGCGATCCGCGATATCGGCTACAAGCGCAACGCGATCGCCCGCAGCCTGAAGATGGGCACGACCCGCACGATCGGACTGACCGTGCCGCACATCACCAACCCATTCTTCACCGATGTCGTCTCGGTCATCCAGCAGGCCTTCGACCGGGCCGGCTATGCCGTCATGCTGTGCTGCACGGACGAGGATTTGAACACCCAGGACGATCAGATCAAGCTGCTGCTCGATCGCATGGTCGACGGGCTGATCGTGGCGCGCGTCGGCGACGGCGCGATCCTCAAGCGGATCGTCGACGACGCCAACGTGCCGGTGGTGCTGCTCGATCGTATCTGCAAAGGCGTCGACACCGATGCCGTGGTGCTGGACAACCAGCGCGCGGTGTTCGACGCCATCACCTATCTGATCAATCTCGGCCACCGGCGCATCGGTTACATCACCGGCACGTCGGACATTTCGCCGATGCATGACCGCATGGCGGGATATCGCGAGGCGCTTCACGCCGCCGGCCTGCCGATCGCGGAGGAGCTGATCCGCTTCGGCAATTTCCACGAGATCGACGGCTACAACGCGACCATGCAGATGCTGTCCTCGCACGATCGGCCAAGCGCGATCTTCTCGGCCAACAACCCGATGGTGATCGGCACCATGAAGGCGATCCGCGACATCGGCCTGTCCTGCCCGGAAGACATTTCGGTTGCCTGCTTCGACGACTTTCCATGGTCCGACGTGTTTCAGCCGCAGCTGACCACCGTCGCGCAGCCGGTGCAGGCGATCGGCGAACAGGCGGCCAATCTGCTTCTCGACCGTCTCGCCGGCAACAGGGACGCGCCGCCGCGCAAGCTTTTGCTCAAGGGTCGGCTGATGATCCGCAATTCCTGTCGCCCGCTCGGGGCGATTGCGCAGAGCGTGAGCGCGTAGTCTTTCGCCCAGCGTATATTCCTGTCAGGACTTGTCAGGCCGCCTGCGACAGCGATTTGTGCGCCTCGGCCAGGATCTCGAACGACCGTACCCGCGCCGCATGATCAAAAATCTGCGCGGTGACCATCAGCTCGTCGGCACCGGTGCGGCGCACGAAGGCATCGATGCCTTGCCGCACCGTTTCCGGGGAGCCGACGACGGCGCAGGACAATGCCTGGCCGAGCATGGTCTTTGCCATCGGATCGAGATCGCGGTCATAGTTCTCGACAGGTGGCGGCAGCCGGCCGGCACGGCCGGTGCGCAGATTGACGAAAGCCTGTTGCAGCGAGGTGAACAGCAAACGAGCCTCGGCATCGGTGGGCGCGGCAAAGACGTTGAGGCCAAGCATGACATGCGGCTTGTCGAGCTGCTCGGAGGGCTGGAAGCGCGAGCGGTAGACATCCAGCGCGTGATCCAGATCCGCCGGCGCGAAATGCGAGGCGAAGGCATAGGGCAGGCCGAGCATGGCGGCAAGCTGCGCGCCGTAGAGGCTGGAGCCAAGGATCCAGACCGGCACGCCCTGGCCTTCGCCGGGCACGGCACGGATGCGCTGGCCTTCCTCGGCCGGCTGGAAATAGCCCATCAGCTCGACGACATCCTGCGGGAAATTGTCGACCCCGGCCTCGAGATTGCGGCGCAAGGCGCGGGCGGTACCCATGTCGGTGCCGGGCGCCCGGCCGATGCCGAGATCGATGCGGCCCGGATGCAATGCGGCCAGCGTGCCGAACTGCTCGGCAATCACCAGCGGCGAATGGTTGGGCAGCATGATGCCGCCGGCGCCGACACGAATGGTCTTGGTGCCGCCGGCGACATGGGCAATGACGACGGCTGTGGCGGCACTGGCAATACCCGGCATGTTGTGATGCTCGGCCAGCCAGAAACGCTTGTAGCCCAGGCGCTCGGCATGGCGGGCAAGATCGAGCGAATTGGCCAGCGACTGCGAGGCATCGCTGCCTTCGACGATCGGCGACAGGTCGAGAACGGAAAGGTCGGTCATGGGTGGGATCCTGTGTCAGGACCGCATGTAGGAAGCATCCGGCGGCGCCGCAAATTCAAAAATATTGATCAGCCTTTGACAGCTTCGGGGTCGGCGATGTCGTCCTCCTCGACGACAACCGCGTGCTGCGCGGCGAGAAAATTGCCGACATGGCTGAGCCCATCGAAATGATCGCAGAACACCTTGATGACGACCAGCAGCGGCACCGCCATCAGGGCGCCGACGAAACCCCACAGCCATGACCAGAAGGCGATGGCGATGAAGATCGCCACGGCGTTGATCTCGAGGCGCCTGCCGACCACCATCGGCGTTACGAACTGGCCTTCGACGATGTCGCACAAGATCACGAAGGCCGGCGCCAGAAGCGCGTAGAAGATGGTATCGAAGCTGATCAAGGCCATGATCGTGACAAGCACGATGGTGATCAGTGCTCCGACATAGGGCAGGAAGTTGAGCAGGGCGGCAGCGACGCCCCAGACCAGCGGATTGGGCACGCCGAGCGCCCAAAGACCGAGAGCGATGACCGTGCCGAGGCCGGCATTGATGATGGTGACGGTGAGCAGATAGTGCGAGATTTCGCGTTCGACGTCATAGACGACGCGCAGCGCCCGTTTCTTTTCGCTGAGGCTGGCGAAGGACTGGATGATCTTTTCATAAAACATCGTGCCGGAGGCGAGCAGGAACAGCGACAGCACGAAGATGATGGTGAGGCCTGTTCCCGCCGACAGGATGTTGCTGGCGGCCGCCGACAGGATGCCGGACTGCGCTACCGCCACCTTCTGAATGCCCGACTCCTGCGAGGTCTCGGTCAGTTGTTCGATCTGATGCGAAATCTGCATGATCTTCTCGAGCGGCTGTCGCAATTGCGCCAACCGTTCGGTGAGCTTCTGGCCGATCGACGAGGTGTTGTTGATAAGATCGATTATCGGGCCACTGAGCAGATAGCCGGCGGTGGCGAACACGCAGAGGGACAACAGCACCAGAAGGGTTGCCGAGATCACTTCCGGGATACCGTGCTTGCGCAGGAGCCGGACGATCGGCGTCAGCGTCAGCGCAAGCAGGAAAGCCAGAAGCACTGGCATGAAGAAAGCGCGGGCGAAATAAAGCGCGTAGATGGCCATAAACAGGAAGATGCCGATCAGCAACGAGCGCATCAGACGCGTGTCGGCGCGAGCCGCGGCACGCGATTCCGGTTCATCGGAAACGTCCTGACCCCAGGCTGTGGGTTCGGTTTTCATGGTCACCCCTCAAGCCGGCGCCCCTTCGCACGGCAATCGCCTCCATGAAACGCAGAGTTACGGGCGAGGGTTCCATGAGCCGGCTTCGGGATTGAGGCCGCTCGCGCCGGCTCCGGGTCAGGCTGCCGGCGACGTGACGGCTGTGGCGGGCTTGGCTGTTTCCTTGCGAACGATCGGCGCCACCCTGGTGCCGTAGAGTTCGATCGCCTTCATGATCTTGGCATGCGGCATGGTGCCGATCGCCATCTGCAGCAGGAAGCGGTCATTGCCGAAGATCTTGTGCTGGGCGACGATCTTTTCAGCCACTTGCTCGGGACTGCCGACGAACAGGGCGCCTGTGGCGCCGCGCGACTGGTCGAAATGCGCCCGCGAGGTCGGACCCCAGCCGCGCTCGCGGCCGATGCGATTCATCACTTCCGCCTGCGGGCCGTAGAAATCGTCCGCCGCCTGCTCGGTCGTCTCGGCGATGAAGCCGTGCACGTTGATGCTGGTGGCAAGGCCCGCCGGATCACTGCCGGCGCGCTTGGCGGCTTCGCGGTAGAGATCGAACAGCGGCGCGAAACGCGCCGGCTCGCCGCCAATGATGGCGAGCGCCAGCGGCAGGCCGAGCGCGCCAGCGCGGGCGGCAGACTGCGGCGTGCCGCCAATGGCGATCCAGACCGGTAGCCTGTCCTGGAAGGGCCGGGGATAAACGCCGCGATCATTGATCGGCGCACGCAGATTGCCCGACCAGGTGACCTTCACGCTGTCGCGGATGGCAAGCAGCAGACCGAGTTTTTCGGCGAACAGCTCGTCATAATCCTCGAGGTTGAAACCGAACAGCGGGAAGGATTCGATGAACGAGCCGCGCCCGGCCATGATCTCGGCGCGGCCGCCCGACAGAAGATCGAGCGTGGCAAATTGCTGGAAAACGCGCACCGGGTCATCGGAAGACAGAACGGTGACCGCGCTGGTCAGCTTGATGCGCTTCGAACGCTCGGCCGCCGCGGCCAGGGCCACGACCGGTGCGGAGGCGGCATAGTCGGGCCGGTGATGCTCGCCGAGGCCGAAGACGTCGAGGCCGATCTGGTCGGCCAGCTCGATCTCCTCGATCAGGTTGCGCAGCCGCTCATGCGGGCCGATGGCACCGGGGCCCGGCTGCGGGCTGACGTCGGCGAATGTGTAGAGACCGAGTTCCATTTGATGTCATCCTGGTGTTGGGTTTTCGGGCTAGACGTAGCGACGCCTCAGCCGCGCCGCCAGTGGGGCGGACGGTGAACAGTGCATGTCGGTTTCGGCTCTATCTCTTCGTCGCCATTCCGGACGGAAAACCGCTTCACACTTTTCCTGGAATTGCTCCAAAGGCGTCTCCCGAGTGCAACAGCCGACAATTTCATGGCTGCCATGCCGTTTTGGCGCTTGAACTCTCGGTTTTCGCGCGTATGTAAGCGTCGCGAATTGACTTCAGGGAAGTGGACTTGGCTATCTACAGGGAAAAAGACGTTTTCGAGCGGCGCAATGCCGCAAACGAGGCAAAGAAGGCGCTCCTCGAGCGCTTCAAGGCAAAGCCGGCGGCGGATGATCCCGCAGTGCTGGCGCGGCAGGCTGAACGCAAGGCTATCCTTGCGGCCCGCGAAATCCGCGAGGCCGAAAAGGCCCGGCTGAAGCAGGAGAAGCTGGCACGCGAAGCGGTCGAGAAGGCCGAGCGCGAGGCAGCAGCCGAAGCGGCACGTATCGCCGCCGAGGAAGCTGCACAGGCCGAGGCCAAGATTCGGGAATCCGAAGAGAACGAGCGCATCGCCCGTCTTCTGGCCGACGAAGCCGAACGCAAGGCCAAGCGCGACGCGCGTTATGCGGCACGCAAGCAGCGTACCGGCAGGACGCCTCCGGGCTTCTCCGCCCGCTAGCTCTCGGCTACGGAGCAATCTGCTTCGAGAACCAGGGTCGCCTCGCAGCGGCCCTGAACGTGTTTGTCCCATGCATGTCGCCCTGGTCCCGGCTCTGGGAGGACGACATGCGCAAACCAAGAGACCTAAGCGTTACCGTCAGGCGGCGAACTTCAGCCCCATGATGCCGCAGACGATGAGCGCGATGCAGGCCAGCCTGATCGCGGTGGCCGGTTCGCCGAGCAGCCAGATGCCGAGCAGTGCCGTACCGACGGTGCCGATGCCGGTCCACACCGCATAGGCGGTGCCGACGGGCAGCGCCTTCAGCGCCAGGCCGAGCAGAGTGAGGCTGACGACCATCGAGGCAACGGTCAGCACGGTCGGCACCAGCTTCGAGAAGCCATCGGTGTATTTGAGGCCGATTGCCCAGCCGATCTCGAACAAGCCAGCGAAAAAGAGAAGAATCCACGACATCGACAACGCTCCATCAGAGCATCGGACCCGAAAGGTATTTCGGCGCCCGACGATCAGTCAAACAATGGCGGGTCGTCCCGTCCGGATTTGGGGAAGCGCGAGGTCGTCCCCGCCACGCCAATATAAGAATTTCGGGCGCTCAAGCAACAGCGACCGGCAACAAGTGTCGCCGGCCGTAATCTTATTGCGAAGTGGATCGCCGGACCTACTTGTCCTTGAGCTTCATCGCCTTGACCGGCGGCGCCTTCAGCGCCGGAGCCGGAGCGGGCTTCTTGGCGTCCTTCTTCGGCTTGCGGGCTTCCTTGCCTGCCTTCATCGCACCTTTAGCCATGATTCGTTCCTCCTGATGTGAGAAGCCAAGTGAAACAAGAGAACCGCCCGACCGCAAGGGGTTAGCGACTGTTGCCGCCGACAGCGGATCGCTTTCAACCGGTTTCTAGAGCAATTCACCGTTTCGCGGAAACAGTGAATTGCTCTAACTCTTTGTTTTGACGCAATTCCGGACGGAAAACCGCTTCACACTTTTCCTGGAATTGCTCTAATTTGCTCGTAAACCATGGCGGTCCGTGCCATGGTCATTTTCGCACTGCAGCATCGACCCGAGCTTCGCCGGGTGATCGTCAGGCAGGCCGTCAGGACGACAATGCGAATCCACATCGGCTGCGAGATGAGCTTCGACTTTCCGCAGGAAACGCCGCTCATCGCGATGCTGAATGTGCACTATTCGCGGGCCTCCGATCTCGAGCGGCCGGATTTCCTGATCTCCAATCCGCCGGTGCCGATCGAAAGCTATCGCGACAGTTTCGGCAATTGGTGCAACCGGCTTGTCGCGCCGCCCGGGCGCTTCACCTTCGGCACCGACGCGGTGATCCGCGACCCCGGCACCTTCGAGATGGGCGACCTGATGGCGTGGCAGCACGAGGTGCGCGACCTGCCGGCGGACACATTGCTGTTCCTGCTGCCCAGCCGTTTTTGCGAAAGCGACCTTCTGGCTGACGAGGCGTGGCGGCTGTTCGGCAACACGCCGCTGGGTATTCCGCGCGTGCAGGCGGTCTGCGACTTCGTCCACAGCCACATCGTCTTCAACTACGGCAATGCACGGCCGACGCGCACCGCGGCGGAAGCCTATCGTGAACAGAGCGGCGTGTGCCGCGACTACGCGCATCTCGCCGTCACCTTCTGCCGGGCACTCAACATCCCAACGCGCTATTGCACCGGCTACATCAGCGACATCGGTATGCCGAAGCCATGGGCAAGCATGGATTTCTGCGCCTGGATGGAAGTCTATCTCGGCGGCCGCTGGCATGTCTTCGACCCGCGCAACAATGCACCGCGCATCGGCCGCATCCTGATCGCCTCCGGCCGCGACGCCGCCGACGTGCCGCTGACCCATATTTTCGGCCCGGGAACGCTTGCCGGCTTCAAGGTGTGGACCAGCGAGATCATCGAGTAGTCGCCGTTTTCCATAGACCGATCTCTCATGGCCGCTGCCGTGGACGACCCGACATTCGCACGGTGTGATGCCTGTGGAGCTTTAGCGGCCTGGCCGCTAGACTGCGCCTTGAACGGGGGTAAATGCCATGGCCGGGCACGGCGGCTCAAAAAAGGTGATCTACGCGGCGCTCGCCGGCAATCTCGCCATCGCGCTGACCAAGTTCGCCGCCGCCGCCTTTACCGGCAGTTCGGCGATGCTGTCGGAGGGCGTCCATTCGCTGGTCGATACCGGCAATGGCGGCCTGCTGCTCTACGGCATGCACCGCGCCGCTCGCCCTGCCGATCGCACGCATCCGCTCGGCCACGGCCGCGAACTCTACTTCTGGAGCTTCATCGTCGCGCTCCTCGTCTTCGCGCTGGGCGCCGGCGTGTCGTTCTACGAAGGCGTGGTCCATATCATGGCGCCGGAGCCGGTCGCCAACGCCAAGGTCAACTATATTGTTCTGGGCCTTTCCTTCCTGTTCGAAGGCAGTTCGTGGTGGGTGGCGCTGAAGGAGTTTCGCCGGCAGAAGGGCAGGCAAGGCTGGCTGCAGGCCGTGCAGTCGAGCAAGGATCCGAGCGTCTACACCGTGCTGTTCGAGGACAGTGCGGCACTTCTCGGCCTGATCGTCGCTTTCGCCGGCATATTGGCGGCGGAACTGCTGGAGATGCCGGAGCTCGACGGCGCCGCCTCTATCGGCATCGGGCTGATCCTTGGCGCGACCGCGATCTTCCTGGCCCGCGAAAGCAAGGGCCTGCTGATCGGCGAGCCGGCGTCGCCCGAGGTGCAGATGAAAGTGCTGGCGATCGCCCAGCAGGATCCGGCGGTGCAGCGGGCGAACGGCGTCCTGACCGTCCATATGGGGCCGACGGAGATCGTCGCCGGGCTCAGCATCGAGTTCGAGGACCAATTGACGGCGCCCGAGATCGAAGCTTGCGTCGAGCGCCTGGAGGCGCAGTTGAAGAAGGAAATGCCGGAGATCACACGGCTGTTCGTCAAGCCGCAGACGTCAGGCACCTGGGAGCAGCGGCGCAGGCTGATCGATTCCGCATCCGATCCTGCCCTGGACTAAAACCGTGCCATTGCCTCACGGCCTTGCGCCGCTAGATTGAAGGGGCTTTGGAGGAACGAAGATGAGAATAGACGGCGGCTGTCATTGTGGCGCCATCACCTACGAGGCGGAGGTCGATCCGGAAAAGACCACGATCTGCCACTGCACGGATTGCCAGCAACTGACCGGCACGGCTTTTCGCCTTACGGTTCCGGCGCCGGAAAGCAACTATCGCATCACCAAGGGCACGCCGAAAATCTACATCAAGATCGTGGCGAGCGGCGCCAAGCGCACCCAGGCCTTTTGCGCCGACTGCGGTTCGCATCTTTACGCCACGTCTGTCGGAGATGGTCCGAAGGTCTATGGAATTCGCGTGGGGACCGCGCGGCAGCGCCAGGATTTGATCCCGACACAGCAGAAATGGCACCGCTCGGCGCTGCACTGGCTGCCTGAATTTCAGGGCATGACCACGTTGGAGGAGCAGTAGCGCCGGTCCGGCACCGCGCCTCAATCGTCGCCTTCGACGACCCTCAGCCTGAGCTGCCCGGTTTTCGAATCGGCAACGCGCGCGCCGGTATCGACCTTGGCGGCGGGCCCCCGTGACGCGGCGTCTACGGCGGCATCGCCGTCGGGCTGCGCGCCGAATTCCAGCGCCTCGATCTTCTGGCCGCGCTTGGTGACCTTCGACGTCGAAACCAGTATGTCGTCGATGTCCTTGGCCGACTGGCCGAAATGCACCTGCAGCTTGCGCACCCGCTCATCGACACGTGCAACATCCTCCATCAGCCGGATGACCTCGCCCTGGATCAGGTGCGCCTGTTCGCGCATGCGGGCATCCTTGAGGATCGCCTGGATGACCTGGATCGACAGCATCAGCAGCGACGGCGAGACGATGACGACGCGCGCACGGTGCGCCTTGTGCACGATCGCCTCGAAATTCTCGTGGATCTCGGCGAACACCGATTCCGACGGCACGAACATGAAGGCAGTGTCCTGCGTCTCGCCCTGGATCAGGTATTTTTCCGAGATATCGCGGACATGGATCTCGATGTCGCGGCGGAAGGCCTGCGAAGCTGCCTTCTGCAGATCGGCGCCATCGGCGGCGCGGATGGCGTTCCAGGCTTCCAGCGGAAATTTTGCATCGATGGCCAGCGACGGCGCGCCATTCGGCATCTTCACCAGGCAGTCGGGCCGGCTGCCGTTCGACAGCGTCGCCTGGAACTCATAGGCACCGTGCGGCAGGCCGTCGGCAACGATCGCCTCCATGCGCGACTGGCCGAACGCGCCGCGCGTCTGCTTGTTCGAGAGGATCGCCTGCAATTGCACGACCTGGCCGGCGAGCGACTGGATGTTGCCTTGCGCGACGTCGATGACCGCCAGCCGTTCCTGCAATTTGGCCAGGCTCTCATGCGTGGATTTGGTCTGCTCGGTCATGGTCTGGCCGAGCCGGCCGGTCATAGCGTCGAGGCGTTGGCCGATCGATTGCGTCAGCTCCGCCTGCCGTGCGCCGAACACTTCCGCAATGGCGCCCATGCGGCCCTGCATTTCGGCCTGGCTTTGCAGAATGCCGGCCATCCGCACTTCCGCATCGCGGGCATGATCGGCGGCTTCCGCGGCCGCCACGGCGCGCGCCTTGGCCGACCGCCACAACGCAATGACCAGCGCCACGAACAGGGCCAGAAACAGCAAAACGCCGAAGGCCAGCGCATGGCCGAGCGTGATCGTTGTGGCGCCAAGCCGGGCGACAGGCTCCGAAAGGATGGTGCTCAAATCATTCATGTGGACAGCATAGACGATTCGCCGCGATAGCACAGATCAAAACGTGAACGCGCCTGATGCCAACCGGTTGACGCGTTTCGCTGGAGGTCTTAGGTGGAACGCCATGCCGATCAAGCCGCTCATCATCCTTCCCGACCCCATCCTGCGCCAGGTTTCCAAGCCCGTAGAGCGTGTCGACGCGCCTTTGCGCAAATTAGCCGACGACATGCTGGCGACCATGTATGATGCGCCGGGCATCGGGCTGGCGGCAATCCAGATCGGCGAGCCGCTGCGCTTGCTGGTGATCGATCTCGCCAAGGAAGACGAGACGCCGGCGCCGCATGTCTTCATCAATCCGGAAATCCTGGAGAGCGCCGACGCGCGCTCCGTCTATGAGGAAGGCTGCCTGTCGATCCCGGATTATTACGCCGAGGTCGAACGCCCCGCCTCCGTGCGGGTCAAATATCTCGACCGCGACGGCAAATTGCAGGAGATAGAGGCCGAGGGGTTGATGGCGACCTGCCTGCAACACGAGATCGACCACCTCAATGGCGTCCTGTTCATCGATCACATCTCGAAGCTGAAGCGCGACATGGTGGTAAAGAAATTCAAGAAGCTCGCCAGGGACAAGGCGCCGGGCAAGCTCGCGGGATAAGGTACGGGAGTCCCCTCCAGGCCTATTGTCGGCAGGATTGCCACCAAATGGAGATGCCGACGGTCGACATGCTGATCAGGGACATTCCTGAGCCTTTGAAGCGCGAGATCGAACTGGCGGCGCGCGAGGTCGGCCAGAGCGTCTCGGACAAGGCCATCGGCCTTCTGCGCAAAGGCATAGTTGCGGAGAGGCCGGCCCGAGAGGAGTCGAGCCTCTCGGCGTGGGCTGCAATTCGCTCGGCTTTCGTATCTGAAAGCGCAATTGGCGATGAATACGCGGAAATCATGGAGAAGATCGAAGCGGAAAGATAGCGCGACGGTCGTCCCGCGACTTCGACGGCCTTGACCTAAAGCTCGTAAACCCGTTTGAAGCGGATGCCTGAGCCGGCACACTGCGCGAGCAAGAAGACAGGATACCGGAAGAAAAAATGCCCCTTCGCGTCATCTTCATGGGTACGCCGGAGTTTTCGGTGCCGACCTTGCGCGCGATCGCCGAGGCTGGCCATGAGATATCAGCCGTCTATACCCAGCCGCCGCGCGCTGCCGGACGACGCGGGCTGGAGCTGACGCCGTCGCCGGTGCAGCGCGAGGCGGAGCGACTGGGCATCGAGGTGCGGACGCCGGTTTCGCTCAAAGGCGAGGCCGAACAGGCCGCTTTTCGCGCCTTGCAGGCCGATGTGGCGGTGGTCGTCGCCTATGGACTGCTGCTGCCGAAGGCGGTTCTGGAGGCAACCCGGCTCGGCTGCGTCAACGGCCATGCGTCGCTTCTGCCGCGCTGGCGCGGCGCCGCCCCCATCCAGCGCGCCATCATGGCCGGAGACCTGGAAAGCGGCATGATGGTGATGCGCATGGAAGAGGGCCTGGACACCGGTCCGGTCGGGCTGGTTGAAAAGTGCGCCATCGAACCCGATATGACAGCCGGCGATCTGCATGATCGGTTGATGAGTGTCGGTGCTGCCTTGATGGTGGAAGCGCTGGCGCGGTTGGAAGGGAACACCCTGACATTCACCACACAAGCTGTGGATGGGGTGACCTACGCCAAGAAAATCGATAAATCCGAGACTCGCGTGGACTGGACTCGCTCGGCAAGTGAGGTCCACAATCATATTCGTGGCCTGTCGCCCTTTCCAGGCGCCTGGTCGGAGATAGGAATTGGCGGCCGCCAGGAGCGGCTGAAACTGCTTCGCTCGACGCTGTCGCAAGGCCTGTCGCCTTCGGAAGATTTGGGCGAGTCGGGAGGAATTCTCGATGACCGGCTGACGGTCGCCTGCGGGGCAGGCGCGATCAGGCTGGTCGAAGTTCAACGGGCGGGCGGAAAGCCCGCTGCCGCGTCGGAATTCCTGCGCGGGGCCAAGATCGAAAAAGGACTGAAATTCTCATGAGCATGATGTCGATACGCGCGGCAACGCCGCGGGATCGCGAGGCCATCCGCCTCGTCGAGGAACACGCTTTCGGCCAGCAGGCGGAGGCCGGTCTGGTCGACGCGCTGGTGACCGGCGGCGACGCGGTTGCCGAGCTGGTTGCGGAAGAGGACGGCCAGGTGGTCGGCCATATCCTGTTTTCGCGGCTGTTCGTCCAGAATGGCGGCAAGACCTTCGCGGCCGTAGCGCTGGCGCCGCTGGCGGTGGAGCCCTCGTTCCATGGCAGCGGCATTGGCGGCGCGCTGATCCGCGAGGCGCATATCCGCCTCAAGGATGGTGGTGAGACGCTGGCCGTGGTGCTGGGCGACCCCACCTATTACGGGCGTTTCGGCTATAGCCACACGCGTGCCGAGAACTTCGAAAGCGAATACCAGGGCGAAGCGCTGCAGGCGCTGGCCTGGGGTGACGCGCCAGAAGCAGGCAGGCTGGTCTACGCCTCCGCCTTCACCGCTCTCGCCGCGTAGAACAGTCAGCCGTTTTCACGGAAACGGCGAACTGCACTCCTCTTTGTTTTAACGCAATTCCGAACGGAAAACCGTTTCACACTTTTCCTGGAATTGCTCGAGGCGAGAGCTCTAGCCGCAAATGCCGCGTTTTCGCCTCGACATCGAATATGACGGCAGCCTGTTTGCCGGCTGGCAGCACCAGGCGGATCAGCCTTCGGTGCAGCAGGCGATCGAACAGGCGATCGAAAAATTCTGCGGCGAAGCGATCAGGCTGCGCGCCGCCGGCCGCACCGATGCCGGCGTGCATGCGACTGCGCAGGTGGCGCATGTCGACCTCGTCAAGGCGTGGCCGAGCGACAAGGTGCGCGATGCCGTCAACGCCCATCTGCAGGCGGCCGGGGCGCGCATCGCCATCCTGAAAGCGACGGTGGTCTCCGACAGTTTCGACGCCCGCTTCTCGGCCATTGGCCGCCACTATCTCTACCGCATCCTGAACCGCCGCGCGCCGGCCGCGCTCGACAAGGGCAAGGTGTGGTGGGTGCCGAAGCGGCTCGACGCCGGCGCCATGCACGAAGCGGCAAAGGTCCTGCTCGGACGGCATGACTTTACCACCTTCCGCTCGACCCAGTGCCAGGCCAACAGCCCGATCAGGACGCTGGAACGGCTCGATGTGAGCCGACAAGGCGACATGATCGAGGTCAGGGCTTCGGCGCGCTCGTTCCTGCACAACCAGGTGCGTTCGATGGTCGGCTCGCTCAAGCGTGTCGGCGACGGCGGCTGGAGCGCGGCCGACCTGAAAACAGCGCTCGAGGCGCGCGACCGCGCCGCCTGCGGCCAGGTGGCGCCGCCCGACGGGCTGTTTCTCACCGGTGTCGATTATCCGGTCGAGACGAGCCCGGAAAGGCTCTGAACTCCGACATCGTCCGGGACGGTGATGCCGAGCAACGTCTGCAGGCCGAACAGCACCAGCAGCGACGCAATGAACATGCCGACGAAAACGGCCGTGCCGACCGCTGCGCCCCTGCCCATCGTGGCATTTGTCATGCGCCAGGTCAGCACCATAGAAAGGGCAAAGAGGAACAGCGACACAAGGCTCGAAACCTGGCTTGCGGACGACAGGAAAAGCCGGATCAGCGCCGAAGGCAGCATCAGCCAGGCGGTGATGGCCGAAGCCCAGTTGCTGGCAACGACGTAGTGGACGAAGCGGCCGCCTATGCCGGCGCGCGGCGCGATGAAAGCGAGCGCAACCAGCGGCAGCACCCAGGAGCCGATGTCGACCGTCGCCAGGCGCACCAGCATGCTGAAGCGCCCCGCGAAGGCGTCGGGATCGCCGATTTCGTTGGCGATGCCGACCCAGCCGACGATCAGCGCCGGTGCTGCAACGACAATGGCGAAGAAGGAATTCCAGAAGCCGTCGGCCGACAGGTCGAGCAGGCGCAGGCCGTCGGCTCTGCCGAGCATCAATCGCCAGGCGCCCGTCAGCGAAGCTTGGGTTTCGTCCGCCGAAAGCATGCTGTTCAGCCCTGTCCGAACCAGTCTTCTATGAAGCGCTGGTAGATTTGCGTCAGCGTCTCGAGGTCGGCAATGGCGACGCGCTCGTCGACCATGTGCATGGTCTTGCCGACCAGCCCGAACTCGACCACCGGGCAATAGTCCTTGATGAAACGCGCATCGGAGGTTCCACCGGAGGTCGACAGCGTCGGCTCCTTGCCGACCGCCGACTTGATCGAGCCGCGCAGCGTTTCGATCAGCCTGTCGTCACGGGTCAGGAAGACATGGCTCGGCCGGTCGCGCCAGACGAGCTCGTAGTCGACCGGCGTCTTCTTGCCCTGCCGGTACTTCTTGCGCCTGGCCGCCTGGTCGAGCCGGTTGTGGATTTCGGCCTGCAGGGTCTCGTCCGTCCAGGTGTCGTTGAAGCGGATGTTGAAGGTCGCGGTCGCTTTGGCCGGGATGACATTGGTGGCCGGGTTGCCCACATCGATGGAGGTGATCTCCAGATTGGTCGGCTGGAAATCCCTGGTTCCCTTGTCGAAAACCGGATGCAGCAAGGCATCGACCAGGCTCATCAGCCCGCGCACCGGATTGTCGGCAAGCAAGGGATAGGCGACATGGCCCTGGCGGCCATTGACGGTGACGGCGCCGGACATCGAGCCGCGGCGGCCGATCTTGATCATGTCGCCCAGCGCATCCGGGTTGGTCGGCTCGCCGACGACAGAGGCATCCCATTTCTCGCCCCTGGAAGCCGCCCATTCGAGCAGCTTGACCGTGCCGTTGATCGCGGGGCCTTCCTCGTCGCCGGTGATCAGCAGCGAGACCGAGCCTTTCGGACCGCCATTGGCCTCGACATGGCGCGCCACGGCGGCGATGAAACAGGCGATGCCGCCCTTCATGTCGACGGCGCCGCGGCCATACATCTCGCCATTGGCGATCTCGGCGGCGAAGGGCGGATGCGTCCAGGCGGCTTCGTCGCCGACCGGCACCACGTCGGTGTGGCCGGCGAACATCAGATGCGGGCCATTGCCGGAACGCCTTGCATAGAGGTTTTCAATATCGGGCGTGCCGTCTTCGGAAAACACCGGCCGATCGACCAGGAAGCCGAGCGGTTTGAGCATCGTCTCCAGCGCGGTCAGCGCACCGCCCTCAGCGGGCGTCACCGAAGCGCAACGGATAAGGGCGGCGAGGTTTTCGGCAGGATCGGTCGGCAGCGTCATGGCAAAAGCGATAGTCGAAAGCGCAGGGCCTGTCACGGCCAGACATAGGGGCCAGCCTCATGGCTGGCGATACCGCCGATATTATGGTTTTCATGTCGTATAGTTGCGACCCGGCGCGGGCGACAGGATGGCAGACAAGGACAAACGGATCGTCATAGCCGGTGCCGGCAGCATCGGCTGCTATGCCGGCGGCTGCTTGGCGCTGGCCAGCCGAAAGGTCATTCTGCTGGCCCGGCCGCGCATCGAGGCAGCGTTGCGGCAGGGCGGATTGCGGGTCAGCGACCTCCAGGGCCGCGATCGCTCGATCAAGCCGGAGGCGCTTGCCGTCACCACCGATCCGGCCGCCACCCTGCCGCAGGCGGACGTGATCCTGGTCACGGTCAAGAGCGGCGCCACTCAGGACATGGCGGATCTTATCAAAGCTCATGCCCGGCCCGACGCCGTGGTGATCAGCCTGCAGAACGGTGTCGACAATGCCGACAGGCTGCGTGCCGGAGTTGGCCGGCGAACGGTGCTGGCCGGCATGGTGCCGTTCAATGTGGTGCAGTCGCCGGACGGCGAGCTGCCGCTGCGCGTGCACCGCGCCAGCGACGGCAAGGTGATGGTCGAGGATGGCGATGCCGGCCTGGTCGGCCTGCTTGGCGTCGAAGGGTTTGCGGTTGAAGCGCATGGCGACATGAAGGCGGTGCTGTGGGGCAAGCTGCTGATGAATCTGAACAACGCGCTGGTGGCGCTTTCCGGCCTGCCGCTGGCAACCGAACTGGCCGACCGACGCTGGCGGCTGATCCTGGCCGGCCAGATCGACGAGGCGCTGACGGCACTGAAAGCGTCCGGCATCGAGCCGGCGCGGATCGCCGGCCTGCGGCCGGCGCTGCTGCCGAAAGTGCTCAGGCTGCCGGACTGGCTGTTCAGGCTCTTGGCGCGGCGCATGCTGGCGATCGACCCGCAGGCGCGCTCGTCGATGTGGGACGATCTTCAGCGCGGCCGGCCGACGGAGATCGACGATTTGCAAGGTGCCATCTTGCGGCTGGCGGGGAAGGCCGGCACGCCCGTGCCGACGGTTCAGCGGATCATCGCCTTGGTGCGCGCGGCGGAAGCGGAGCGGCTTGGCTCGCCGGGCCTGGCGCCGGAGCAGATTGTTGCACCGGCCGGCCGTCGATCAACGTGATCTTCTGCCAGATTTTCCGCGACAGGTTGGACGCCAGGTTCTCGATGTCGTTGACGCCGTCGATGACCACGTCGTCATTGACCGACTGCGCGAACAATGCGGCGATCTTGCCGGTGATCGACAGCATTTCGGAGCAATAGTCGAGGTAACGCGCCAGGTCGGCGGCATTGGTGATGCGGGCGGGCGAATGCGACGTCGGCTTGAAATCGGCCGACAGCGCCGCCGGATCCTTGGTCAGCTGGTGCATGTCGATGACGTGGATCAGCGAGCGCAGGCCATGCAGCTGGCGAAAGACCTGCTTGCGCTTGATGCGCTCCTCGGAGCGGATCAAGGCGAGAAATCCGACAATGGCGAGGATGAACATGTTGAGCGAAGCTTCGATGCCTTGCACAGACTGGACGGCATCACCCGGTTTGGAAATGCGGTCGAATGGCAATACGGTTCCGACGAAGATGAACATCAGTGCGCCGGCAACGACAGCGGCGACGATGAGGCCGCGCAGCCACCAGATCGGCGCTTCCAGGGCCTTGGCGCCCTGTGCCAGGTCGCGCGACAGCGAGACCAGTTCGGCGGCAACGCCGCGCAGGCCGGCATCGGGGAAACGCTCCGCAACGCGCGTCTCCAGCCGTTCTGCGGTCTCGATGATCAGTTTCGGATCAAGCGTACGGTAGCGCATGTCCGATCGAACCTCAGGGTTGTGCTGGCTCGTTGGTGCGCCGGCCGTAGCGGTTGGGTCCAGGCTGCCCCGGAAACAGGCACAACACAAGGAAGGCCACGATCGAGACCACCGGCACGAACAAGATCAGCGCCGCAATGCCCGGCTTGTCCAAATCGTGCAGCCGCTTGACCGCCAGGGCAATGTTCGACCACAGCGAGGCGACGAAGGCGACGAAGAAGATGAACGACCACATGTTGCTCTCGGCCGAACCTTCCGGCACCAGCGTGAAGCGGTAGAGCGGGAAGGCCTGGATGATGGCGACGAGCAACCCGCCAAGAAAATAGGCCGCGCGACTGACGCGGCCCGAGGTTTTGAAGAAAAGCCAGGTGAGATCTGATCTGTCAGGCAAGCGGGTCCGGTCCATATTGATTGGCGCCACTGGCGCCTTCGAGAATGCCGCATTCCACCAGAAACCAGATCGGGCCGATCAATGGCACCAGCATGATCAGGCTCCACCAGCCCGACTTGCCGCGATCATGCCAGCGCTTGGCGTAGACTGCGAGTGCGAAATAGATCGAGGCCAGAGCGATGAGAATGCCGATGATGCCGATCTGGGCGCCACTGGCCGTGGTGATGCGTGTACCGAGGATCGCATCGAGAATAAAGGCAACGATGCCAATGACGATGAAAACGCCAATCGCGGCCCAGAACTTGCCACGGTTGATGCGACCGTCAAAACTTGTGAGCAGATACTTCCAGTCCATGTCACCCCTCCATGATGAACCCGCGCGACCGATTGTCGCGCCGGCGGAAGGTGCGCCCGCTTTGCGCAAAGATCAATCGCGCAGCAATTCGTTGATCGAGGTCTTGGACCTGGTTTTGGCGTCGACGCGCTTGACGATGACGGCGCAGTAGAGGCTCGGACCCGGCTCGCCGTTCGGAAAGGGCTTGCCCGGCATCGCTCCGGCGACGACGACGGAATTCGGCGGCACTTCGCCGTAGAAAATCTCGCCGGTGGCGCGGTCGACGATCTTGGTCGACTGGCCGATGAAGACGCCCATGCCGAGCACCGAGCCTTCGCGCACGATGCAGCCCTCGACCACTTCCGAGCGCGCGCCGATGAAGCAATTGTCCTCGATGATGGTCGGACCTGCCTGCATCGGCTCCAGCACGCCGCCGATGCCGACGCCGCCGGAAAGATGCACGTTCTTGCCGATCTGGGCACAGGAGCCTACCCCGACCCAGGTGTCGATCATGGTGCCTGTATCGACATAGGCGCCGACATTGACGAAGGACGGCATCAGCACGGCGCCCGGCGCGATATAGGCCGAGCGACGCACGATCGACCCCGGCACGGCGCGAAAGCCCTCCTTTTCGAAATCGACAGCGCCCCAGCCATCGAACTTCGACGGCACCTTGTCCCACCACGTCGCTTCGCCGGGACCACCCTTGATGATCTCCATCGGGTTGAGCCGGAAGGACAAAAGCACGGCCTTCTTCAGCCACTGGTTGACATGCCACTTGCCGTCGGCCTGCCGCTCGGCGACGCGGACGGCGCCGCGGTCGAGCAGGTCAAGCGCCGACTGGATGGCATCGCGCGTTTCGCCGCGCGTCGCAGTCGAAATCGCATCGCGTTCCTCGAAGGCCTTCTCGATGGTCTTTTCGAGGCTCGCCAGATCGGGCTTCGACATGAATTCGCTCCATTACCAAGCTGTTAAGGGGCTGAGCCTTAACCTGTTTTGAAAGTCGCGCGGACCCTATGTTAAGGCTTAATGGGGGTCAATCGCGTGTGCGTCACGGGACGGCGCAGTTAAGGGAATTGGACGGGTAGTTATGACTCCTATGGAAAAGGCGGGGTGGACGCCGCTGCCGCATTCGGACGAGGATCTGGAGCGGTCGAAGAGCGTGCCTGACACGCCGCAGACGCGTGCCGAAACCTACCGGCTCGCCTGGAACGATCCCGACTTCATGACGCGGCGCGAGTTGCGCGCGGTCAGGCTGCAACTCGAACTCCTGAAACCGGAAATGATCCTAGCCGAACGCGGTATTCGCTCGACGGTGATCCTGTTCGGCGGCGCGCGCCTGCCGGAACCCGGCGGCGAGGCCTGGGCGGCCAAGAACGAGACGCAGAAGAAGAACCTCGAAGAGAACAGCAAATACTACGAGGAAGCGCGCAAATTCGCCCGCCTCTGCTCGCAGCAATCGGCTACCTCCTATTACCGCGAATATGTCGTGGTGACCGGCGGCGGGCCTGGCGTGATGGAAGCGGGAAACCGCGGCGCCGACGATGTCGGCGCGCCGTCGATAGGCCTCAACATCGTCTTGCCGCACGAGCAGGCGCCGAACATCTATGTGACGCCGGAGCTCTGCTTCAACTTCCATTATTTCGCTATCCGCAAGATGCATTTCGTCATGCGCGCCAAGGCGGTCGCGGTGTTTCCGGGCGGCTTCGGCACGATGGACGAATTCTTCGAGACGCTGACCCTGATCCAGACAGGGCGCATGGAGCGCGTGCCGGTGATCCTGTTCGGCAAATCCTTCTGGAAGCGGGCGATCGATCTCGATTTCCTCGCCGAGCAGGGCACGATCAGCCCCGGTGATCAGGACATCATCGACTTCGTCGACACCGCGGATGAGGCGTGGGGGATTATCAGCCGGTTCTATAAGTTAGGAGAGTAGGGGAATAGGGGAATTGGGGAAATGAAGAATTGAAGCGGCTCTGCGTTCGGATCGATCCCCAATTCGTCATTTCATCATTTCTTCATTTCCCCTCCCCCCTCTCCACAATCGCCGTCAGAAACCCCGCCAGATCGTCGGTGACGAAATCGACATCATCCTCATTGGCCGGGTCGCGCTCCCAGATTTCGGAAAAGGTCGGCTCGAAATTGCGCGGCACGATCAGCACCGTGGTCATGCCGAGCGACTTCGGCACCGAAAGGTTACGGGCAAGATCCTCGAACATCACCGCATTGTGGCCGGTGACGGCGTGGAGTTCGGCGAACTTCTCGTAGGTCTGGCGCGCCGGCTTGGGATTGAGCCCCGCAGCGACGATGTCGAAGATGTCGTCGAAATGGTCGAGGATGCCGAGCTGGCGCGCGGTGCGCTCGGCGTGCCTGCGGTCGCCGTTGGTGAAGATGAACTTGCGGCCGGGAAGCTGGCGGATGGCGGTGCCGAGAACGGGATCGGGCACCAGCCATGAATAGTCGATGTCGTGGACCTTCTCGAGGAAATCGTCGGGGTCGATGCCGTGGCGTGTCATCAGGCCGTTCAGCGTCGTGCCATATTCGCGGTAGAGCTCCTTCTGCAACTTGCGCGCATCGTCGCGCGGCAATGCCAACAGTTCGCCGACATAGGCGGTCATCTTGACGTCGATCTGCGAGAACAGATTCGAATGGTGCGGATAGAGCGTGTTGTCGAGATCGAAGACCCAGTCGGTGACATGGGCGAAGCGGGCGGGGTCAGGGAGCGTGGTCATGGGCTCCTTATGGCATGAAACGCGCATTCCGAAAGCGACTTTATCCACAACTTCTGCTCGTTGAGGTTGCGTAAATCGTCTCACGATTCAAATTTTAGGCATCTGGGAAAGGTGGCCTTCAGGGCTTGCTGGCAGAGAGGCAGTCTTGTGGGAGCAAGCGATGAACAGCATAATTCTGAGATCCGCCGCCGTTGCTTTCGCCTCAGTCGCGGCCTCTCTCCTGCTGACCCTGATCATCGTTCCGGCCATGGGATTTCCGGTCAACCGGACGATCTGGTTGACCTCCACGCTCTGTCCGCTGGTGCTGGCGTGGGCCGCCAGCGCAAGCACTTTCTGGCAAAGCGACAGGCTGAAAAACGCGCATCGCGATCTCGCCCGAGCCCATGCCCAGCTCGCCGCCGCGCATCGCCGCCTGGCGGAAAAGGCGAGCCGCGACGACATGACCGGCATGCTCAACCGGGAAAGCTTCTTTGCCGCGCTCGACGGTTCGCGCCGCAAGTCCGATCGCGGCGCGCTGCTGATCATCGATGCCGACCACTTCAAGACCATCAACGACAATTTCGGCCACCTGACCGGCGATGACGCGCTGCTTTTGATCGCCAGCGCGATTCAGCGCGGCGTGCGCAGCGGCGATGTGCTCGGCCGCATCGGCGGCGAGGAATTTGGCGCCTTTCTGGTTGGCGCCACCGAGCAGGAGGCCAAGCGCGTCGCCGAGCGCATTCGCCGCGAAGTCGAGCTGATCCGCTTCCGGCCCGTCGACGAGCGGACCATTCCGCTCACGGTCAGCATCGGCGGTACTGTCTGCGGCGAGGAAGCCAGCGTGTCGGAGTTGATGCGCGCCGCCGACCGACGCCTCTACCAGGCCAAGCACCAGGGCCGTAACCTGACGATCATCGACACCGGCATTTCCGAGGCGGCGTGATCCGATCTGCCGCAACCGGCCTGTTAAGAAAACTCTAACCCTGTTTGCACTCGGTTGTACCGCTTAGCCGGGTTTTCACTGCTTTGCGGCCAGACTTGGCACGATACTGGCTTCCACGGTGATGCATGTGTCGTTCCGGGAATTGCCGTTCTGGGAACGCCATGCAGTGCCGAAGCCCAGCCGAGAGACCAGCCATGAGTTTCATCATCAAGAAAATGTCACGCCGCGCGCTCGTGCAGGCGTTGATCGCATTGCCTGCCCTGTCCTTGTTCCGCAAGCTGCCTGATGCCGATGCCGCCGGTCCAAAGCCCGACCCGAACGAGATCGTCGAGGTCGGTGGCTGGATCCTGAAGCGGAGCGACCTGGCATGATCTTCGACAGCTACGAGGCGTATCGCTCTGCGAACTTCACCCCGAAGGTCTGCATCCTCGGCTCCGGTCCGGCCGGCATGACCATTGCCCGCAAGCTTGGCGCGGCCGGCATTCCGGTGGTGGTGATGGAGGCCGGTCCGCGCGAATTCAGCGACGACTCGCAGGACTTTTACCGGGGCAGCACGGTCGGGGATTTCTATTTCGATCTCGACATCACCCGGCTGCGGTTCATGGGGGGCAGTTCCAACCACTGGGCAGGCTGGTGCCGCGTGCTCGACAAGCAGGATTTCGAGCCGAAGGCCTGGGTACCCGATACGGGCTGGCCGATCGCCCGCACCGACATCGAACCCTATCTGCCGGAAGTGCGCGATATTCTCGACCTTCCGGCCCTCCGGCCCGATATGCCGATCTCAGACGACATTCGCTGGGTGCAGCTGATCAAGAGCCCGGCCGTGCGCTTCGCCGAGAAGTTCGGCGATGAACTCGACAAGGCCACGAACATCGCGGTGGTGCTCAACACTTGTGCCACCGAACTTGCCGGCGACGGCAGACGCGTGACTGGCGCCAGGCTGTGGTCGAACGGGCAGGATGCCGGCTCCTTCAGCGCTGACTATTTCATCGTCTGCACCGGTGGGCTGGAGAATTCGCGGCTGCTTCTGTGGTCCAACCAGCGCTCGAACGGCGGCGTCGTGCCGAATGCAACTGCGCTTGGCCGCTACTGGATGGAGCATCCGACCTTCGAGGGCGGCAACGCCATCCTGGCCGACTATAACGCGTTCGAGGTCGACGCCGTCAACGAGGCCTTCTTCTCGCCGACACTCGCCGCCATGGAGCGGCTGCAGATCATGAATTTCGGCATCCGGCTGATCGAGACGCCGTATCCCGGCGTCAAGAGCCTTATCGCCGACCTCGCCTGCACGGCGCCCAGCATGGCGGAATGGATGTCCTACCAGCTCAGTCAGAGACTGCGCTGCGCGGCCCAGCTCTACGTCGCCTGGGAACAGGCGCCGCTGGCCTCCAACCAGATCGAGTTGTCGAAGACCGATGTCGACCATGCCGGCGTGCCGCGCATCGAACTGCACTGGAAGAAATCCGAACTGGAACATCGCACCCTTCTCGAAGGGCTCAGACTGTTCGGCGCAACGCTGATCGAGAAGAATCTCGGCCGCGTGCGCATTGCCGACTGGATCAGCAATGGTCAGGACTATCCGACCAACGACGAGACGGCGGGCCATCACCATATGGGCGGCACGCGCATGGGCACCGACATCAGCAAGAGCGTGGTCGACGCCAACTGCAAGGTGCACGGCATGGACAATCTCTATGTCGGCGGCTCCTCGGTGTTCTGCACGTCGGGTCAATGCAACCCGACGACGACGATCACCGCGCTGGCCTGCCGGCTGGGCGACCATCTCAGCAAGGTGGTCACCGCCTGACGGATGCAGGGCAGCATGCTGCCTAGGGCAGTTCACCGTTCACGGAACGGCGATCCGCTCTAACTCTTTGTTTGACGCAATTCCGGACGGAAAACCGTTTCACACTTTTCCTGGAATTGCTCTAGAGCGTCGCCGGGTCGAGCGCCGGCTGGTCCTTGCGCCGGGCGACGATTGCCGCGAAATCGGCGGTCTGGAAGGCATCGCGCAAGGCGTCGAAGGACGGCAGCACGAAATAGGCGCGCTGGAACTTGTCGATCTCGTAGCCGGTGCGCATCACCGTTTCCAGGTCGAAGGGCACGTGGTGGGCGTCCTTGCCTTCGACCGCGAACTGCAGCTCGGTAAACGACGACATAAGGCCGGCGCCAAAGGCCTTCAGCGGCTGGCCGGCCTCCTGCATCAGGCCATATTCGGCCGTGTACCAGTAGAGCCGGGAAATCATCTCGTCGCCACCCAGCGCGATGATGTCGCCGGCCTTCTCGCCATACATCTGCATGAAATCGGCGAACACCGGTTGCGACAGCGCCGGCACATGGCCGAAGAAATCATGGAACATGTCGGGCTCGACAATGTAGTCGAGCTCCTGCCTGGTCCGCAGCCAGTTGGTGACCGGGAAGCGGCGATCGGCGAGATGGTCGAAAAACGGAGCCGCGGGAATGAGCCCCGGCACCGCGACGATCTCCCAACCGGTCAGTTTGCGCAGCTTGACGCTGACCTCGTCGAAGTCGGGAATACGGTCGAGCAGGCCGAGTTTTTCGACGCCGTCGAGGTAGGAATGGTGGGCGAGCTTGCGCGTCAGCCTGGTCTGGCGGTCGCACAGCGTGCGCCACACCGCCTGCTCTTCATCGCTGTAATCGTAACCCTGCGACACGGTGAAATCGGCACGGCAGACCGAGTAGTCGCCGCGCAATCCTTGCGCCGCGCAGTCGCGGGCATATTCGGCAACGCTCATCGTCGTCATGGTTTTTCTCCTCGCAAAGCAAATGGCCGACGTGTTGAAGGTTAAGCGGGTTTGCGGAGGCGAATCGGTTTTGATGATGGTTCGAATTCGGAAATCGGGATAATATTCACTCATAAATTCCCAGGAAGGAGTGGAAATGCCTCGATTCGATGATTTCGAGATCAAGATGCTTGATGTCCTGCAGCGCGACGGGCGCAAGCCGGTTTCCGAGCTGGCGCAAGAGATCGGCCTGTCGACGACACCATGCGCGCGGCGCTTCGAGGCGCTGCAGGAGGCCGGCATCATCAAGGGATTTGCCGCCGTGATCAGCCGCCGCGCTGTCGGGCTGATGGTCGAGGTGTTCATCCAGGTGCGCCTCGTCAGCCACAGCGACGGCTCGCCCGAAAGCTTCATCGCCGCCGTGCAGCACATGGACGAGGTTTCCTCGTGCTGGACGATGACCGGCGACCATGACTTTCTGCTGCATGTCATGGTGCCGTCGGTCGACGAGCTCAACGCTTTCGTCATGCACCGGCTGATGCGGCTCGACGGCGTGCGCGACGTCCACACGCAGTTGGTGCTGCAGAACATCAAGGGCCCGGGCCATGTGCCGCTCGGGCATCTCAGGCGATGACAATGCCTGCCCTTCGCACTCCTTGAGGAAAAGCTGCACGCAAACTGCTGAAACGGGCCAAGCGCGTGTCCACATCGCCGGCCAGCTTGTGCGGACCAACTGCCCAGGAGGTCCGCCATGAAAATCGTCCTGATCAATCCGCCGCACACCGCCATCGGCAGCCGCGTGCCCGACGATCACCTGCCGCCGCTCGGCCTGCTGGCGATCGGCGGGCCGCTGATCGATGCCGGCCATCAGGTGCGCCTCGTCGACGCCGAGTTCGGGCCTATGCCGCTCGATGACGTCGTGCGCAGCGCACTGGAGGACCACCCCGACTTCGTCCTGATCGGCCATTCCGGCTCGACCTCGGCGCATCCGACCGCCTTGGCGATCGCGCGCATGATCAAGGAGCGCGAGCCGGCGACCATCATCATCTATGGCGGCGTTTTCCCGACCTATCATTGGCGCGACATCCTGGCCGCTACCGATGCCTTCGACTTCATCGTGCGCGGCGAGGGCGAAGCGACGGTGGTGGCGCTGGTCGAAGGGCTGGAGATGCGCCAGCCGGCGGCGAGCGTGGCCGGCATCGCCTATCGCGACGATCTCAGCCGCCCCTTCGCCACACAGGCGGCCATGACCATTGCCGACCTCGACGCCTACCGCGTCGGCTGGGAACTGATCGACCATCCCAGTTACAGCTACTGGGGCGGCAAGCGGGCCGTGGTCATGCAGTTTTCGCGCGGCTGTCCGCATCTGTGCAACTATTGCGGCCAGCGCGGCTTCTGGACCCGCTGGCGGCATCGCGATCCGGTGAAATTCGCCAGGGAGATAGCATGGCTGCATCGCCAACATGGCGTCGAGCTCATCAATCTCGCCGACGAGAATCCGACGGTCTCGAAGAAAGCCTGGCGGGCCTTCCTCGATGCCCTGATCGCCGAGAACGTGCCGGTGCTGATCGTCGGTTCGACCCGTGCCGACGACATCGTGCGCGATGCCGACATCCTGCATCTCTACCGCAAGGCCGGTGTCATCCGCTGGCTGCTCGGCATGGAAAACACCGACGAGCAGACGCTTCAATTGATCCGCAAGGGCGGCAGCACCTCATCCGATCGCGAGGCGATAAGGCTGCTGCGTCTCAGCGGCATCCTGTCTATGGCGACCTGGGTGTCCGGCTTCGAGGACGAAGGGTTTCGCGACCTGTGGCGCGGCTTTCGCCAACTCATCGCCTACGACCCCGACCAGATCCAGGCGCTTTATGTGACGCCGCATCGCTGGACGCCGTTCTTCCGCATCGCGCGGGATCGCAAGGTGATCCAGCAGGATGCGCGCCTGTGGGACTACAAGCACCAGGTGCTGCAGATGACGCGGCTGAAGCCGTGGATGCTGTTCTTCAGCGTCAAGCTGATCGAGCTGGCGGTGCAATCACGGCCGAAGGCGCTGGCCCGCATCCTGTTCCACAAGGATCCCGAGCAGCGCCATTCGATGCGCTGGTACACACAGATGGGCCGCCGCGTGTGGTTCCGCGAGGTCTGGGGCTTTCTGGTCCGCGACATCAGGGTGAAAGACGGCCCGACGCTGGCCGAATTCTGGGGCGCGCCGCAGGACGCCGAGGAGGAATCGATGTCCGTTCGACGCCCGGCCAGAAAGCCCGCCATTCCCATCGATAATATTGAAGATTCCGAGGCGAGAAAGTTAGCCGGCTGACAAGCCCCTCAGGGCACGATCAGCGTGCCGGCGCCATGTTCGGTGAACAGTTCCAGCAGCACCGCATGCGGGGTCTTGCCGTTGAGGATGACGACGCCTTCGACGCCGCGCTCGATCGCTTCGATGCAGGTCTCGACCTTGGGGATCATGCCGCCCGAGACCGTGCCGTCCTTGATCAGCGCCTTGGCCTCGGCCACGGTCAGTTCGTCGATCAGCTTCTTGTTCTTGTCGAGCACACCCGGCACGTCGGTGAGGAACAGCAGGCGCGTCGCCTGGCAGGCGCCGGCAATGGCGCCGGCGAAGGTGTCGGCGTTGATGTTGTAGGTGTGGCCATCGCGTCCCGGCGCCACCGGCGCCAGCACCGGGATCATTTCGGAGCGTGCCAGAAGATCAAGCAAGGTACGGTCGACCTCGACCGGCTCGCCGACGAAGCCGAGATCGAGCACGCGCTCGATGTTGGAGTCCGGATCGATCATGGTCTTGCGGGCCTTTTCGGCGAACACCATGTTGCCGTCCTTGCCGCACAGGCCGATCGCCCATTCGCCCTCGGCGTTGATCAGCGCGACGATCTCCTTGTTGATCGAACCGGCCAGCACCATTTCGACGATCTCGACCGTCTTCTGGTCGGTGACGCGCAGGCCGCCTTCGAACTTGGATTCGATGCCCATCTTGGCCAGCATGGCGCCGATCTGCGGGCCGCCGCCGTGGACGACGATCGGGTTGACGCCGGATTGCTTGAGCAGCGCGATGTCGCGCGCGAAGGCCTTGCCGAGCTCGATGTCGCCCATGGCATGGCCGCCATATTTCACCACGACCGTCTTGTGCTCGTAGCGCTGCATGTAGGGCAGCGCCCGCGACAACAGGGCTGCCTGCATTTCGGCGGTGGCGGTTATTTCCGTCATCGGCTTTTTTCCCTGGAGATCGGTAAGGACGGCGGCGTCTTAGCGGGAATTGGCGCCGCCCGCAAATGGCTTTGCTGTCATATTCGAGCGCTTCACGACCTCGTCATCGTGTCGGCACCATCAGCGGCGCCCTGCGACCCAGCCAACCCGAGATCTTCTCCATCTGCGCGGCGAGCGACAAAAGCGTCTCCTCGTCGCCCGGACGGCCGGCAGCCTGGACGCCGATCGGCAGGCCGGCGTCGGTGACATGGACCGGCAGGGCGATCGATGGCTGGCCGCTGACATTCTGGATCGCCGGCCAATGGGTGAACCAGAGGCTCTTGTCCATCAACTGGCCGAAGAACGGCTTCAGCTTCAGCAAGGGCGTCAGGTGAAGCTTGTCGAGCAGGTTCTCGATGAGGTCGTCGGCGCCTTTCGGATCCATTGCGCCGCAGGCAAGCGGCGGGTGGGCAATGATCGGCATCAGCACGGCGTCATACTGCGCGGTCTCTGCGATCAGCCGCCGTGAGGCGGCATGCAGCCGCTGCAGGTCGGCATAGGTCTCGCCGGCCGACACCAGTTCGCCGAAGCGGGCGAGCACGCGCGTCGCCCGCTCGATGTCGCCGGCAACGGAACGGCCGACGCGCAGCGCTTCGGCCCGCATCGTGCCAGCGACGGCGGAGGCAACCGTCCTGCAGAAATCGGCGAAGAAATCGCGGCCGATAAAGGGCAAGTCGATCTCCTCGACCGTGTGGCCGCCCTCGCGGGCAAGCGCCACCGCCGTGTCGAGCGCCTTGAGCGTCTCGTCCGAGATCGGCAGGCCAAGCGGCGATTTGCGGTACACGGCCAGACTGAGCTTGCCGGGATCGCGCGCGGCGGCAGCCGCGAACGTGCCTTTCGGCCGCGGCGCGGCATAGGGCGACAGAGGATCGGGCCCGTGGGTCAGGTCGAGCAGCAGCGCGCAATCGCGCACCGAACGGGTGAGCGCATGGTCGACGACCATGCCGTACCAGCTTTCGCTCACCAGGGGCGTCAGCGGTGTACGGCCGCGCGACGTCTTCAGGCCGACAAGCCCGGTGCAGGCGGCAGGCACACGGATCGAGCCGCCGCCATCGGAGGCATGCGCCACCGGCACGACGCCGGCTGCGACCAGTGCTGCCGAACCGCCCGAAGAGCCGCCGCTGGTATGGCCGGTGTTCCACGGATTGCGGGTGACGCCAAAGGCCCTGGATTCGGTCATCAATCGAAGCCCGTGCTCCGGCGATGTCGAGGTGACGATCGGGATAAGTCCGGCAGCGAGATAGCGGTCGGTCAGCGCCGAATTGACATCGGCCAGCCATGCCGGAATGCGGCTGCCGCCATGCGTCGGCACGCCCTTGATGGCGATGCCGAGATCCTTGATGGCGAAGGGAACACCAGCCAGCGGCAGCGAGGGGTCGACGGTCTTGGCGCGGGCGCGGGCGGCATCGTAGAGCGGTTCGGCCGTGGCATTGATGTCGGGACGGGTGGCCTCGGCGCGGGCAATCGCGGCGTCGGTCAGTTCGACGGCCGAAACCTCGCCCTTGCGGACCAGATTGGCGAGGCCGGTGGCATCTTCTTCCCAAAGGATCCGTTCGACCGACATGCGCGCTCCCCCATCAATGAAGGCAAGCTAGCCAGTGGCAATTCCATTGGCAATCGACCGACGGATCCGGGCCGGCGACACACAAAAGCTTAGGCGTGCACAAGGTTATTTCCGTCGTTGCAAATACATGGCAATCGCCTAATTTGCCTGCAATGACGCCGCAGGACATCACCAAGCTGATCGTTCGGACTTCGATGAAGGATCGGGCCGCGTTCGATCTGCTTTACCGGCAGACCAGCGCGAAACTTTTTGGCGTCTGTCTTCGTGTATTGAACGACCGGGGAGACGCGGAAGAAGCGCTGCAGGAAGTCTTCGTCAAGATATGGACGAAGGCCGACCGTTTTGCTGTTTCCGATCTAAGCCCGATCTCCTGGCTGGTGGCAATCGCGCGCAATCATGCGATCGATCGCATCAGAGCGCGGCGCAAACCCGCCGCCGACATCGATGCCGCGCTCGACGTGGCCGATCCGGCGCCGGGGCCTGAAGCGATGGCGGTGGCGGGCGACGAATCCGAACGTATCCACCATTGTCTCGATGAGCTGGAGAAGGACCGGGCAGCCGCCGTCCGGGGCGCCTATCTCAAGGGCGAGAGCTATGCCGAACTGGCGGAGCGCCATGGCGTGCCGCTGAACACGATGCGTACATGGCTGCGCCGCAGCCTGTTGAAACTCAGAGAATGCCTGGAAAGATGACGCTGGCAGAAGACACAGGACCGGAACGTGGAGGCGACGACCTGCTCGCCGCCGAGTACGTTCTCGGCGTGCTCGATGCCGACGAACGCCAGATCGTCTCTCGCCGCATCGATGCGGATACGGTTTTCGCCCGTCTTGTCGAGGACTGGGAGGTCAGGCTCTCACCGCTTGCCGCCGCCTTTCGGGAAGTCGAGCCGCCGGTTTCGGTGAAGACCGCGGTCGACCGCCGCCTGTTCGCTACCGCTGCCGCGGTGAGCAGGCCCGCCGAAGTGCGCGGCGGCCTGTGGTCCAGCCTGGCCTTCTGGCGCGGCCTTGCCGCAGCCGCGGTTGCGGCACTGGCGATTTACATCGCCGTGCCCATTCTCAACCCACCGGTCGAGCAGCCGCAGGCGCGACTCGTCGCTTCGCTGGCCGCCGAAGGCAGCGACGTCAAATATCTTGCCGTCTACGACGCCGCGCATCACGAAGTCGGCCTGTCGCATGTCTCCGGTGAGCGTGCTTCCGGCAAGGACTTCGAGCTGTGGATGATCGAGGGCAAGAACCCGCCGGTCTCGATGGGCGTCATTCCGGCAGGTGCAACGGCGCATATTATCGTCTCGCCGGCGGCCCATCAGAAACTTGCCCAGGGCGCGGTGCTTGCCGTCAGCCTCGAGCCGTCGGGCGGTTCGCCGACCGGACAGCCGACCGGACCGGTGGTTGCCGCTGGCGACCTGAAGAGCATCTGACCGGCTCTTCACCTGAAAAATCACAACAGACTATCATAAGTCTATCCTTCGCTGAACATGCCCGTAGACAGCATGTCGGCGGGCGGCCGATGGCTCGGGAAATCCCTCTGGCGCCATGGATAAAATCAAAAATCACAATATTTCTGAAACTCGGGCGAGTTTGTTCCGTATCTCCTCGCGTCCCCAAAAATGGGAAGCGAAAAACCCGAGGAGTTCGACATCATGCGTAGATACGCCACCCTTTTGCTCGCCGGTACGATCGCCGTTTCGGCCCTTGCCACCGCCGCCTACGCCGAAAACCCGATGGTTGGCGGCGCCGCCATGTATGCCAACAAGAACATCGTCGAGAACGCCGTGAACTCGAAGGATCACACCACCCTGGTCGCCGCCGTGAAGGCCGCCGGCCTTGTCGAGACGCTGCAGGGCGCCGGTCCGTTCACCGTGTTCGCGCCGACCAACGAAGCCTTCGCAGCCCTTCCGGCCGGTACGGTCGAGACGCTGCTCAAGCCCGAAAACAAGGACAAGCTCACCAAGATCCTGACCTGCCATGTCATCGGCGCCAAGGCGATGGGAGCAGATGTCGCCGCGATGGCCAAGGCTGACGGCGGCACCCACAAGGTCAAGACGGTCGGCGGCTGCGAATTGTCGCTCAAGGCCGACGGCGGCAAGGTCACGGTCACCGACGAGAACGGCAATGTCGCCAATGTGACGATCGCCGATGTCGAACAGTCCAATGGCGTCATCCACGTCATCGACAAGGTTCTTTTGCCCAAGATGTAACAAGGGGCTTGCTGCCGGCGAACTGACGGCAAGGACCCTCCGTCGATTGCACGATCCCGCTCCCGTGATCCGCAATTGGCCCGTGCACTTCGCGCCCGCCTGCATTCGGATGTGGGAGGGCGCGGAGTGTTCGTTCGAGGGGCTACCGTCACCGGCTTTTGATTTCCGCGCGGCGGTGTAGTTTGGCAAAAGGACATCAGGAGGAACTGGTCATGAACCGTCGCGACTTTCTTTTGAGCGGTGCCGCCGCCATCGGCGTGATCGGGGCCGCGGCAACGATGCTGCGCATGGGCGATCCGCAGGCAGCACAAGCGGCCGAGAGCTTCGAGGTCGTCAAGACCGACGCTGAGTGGAAAGCCATCCTGTCGCCGGCCGCCTTCGACGTGCTGCGCAAGGAAGGCACGGAGTACCCCGGCACCAGCCCGCTGCTCAACGAACACCGCAAGGGCATTTTCGCCTGTGCCGGCTGCGACCTGCCGGTCTATTCGTCGGAGACGAAATTCGATTCCGGCACCGGATGGCCGAGCTTCTGGCAAGAGATCCCCAAGGCGATCGGCACGACCGTGGACAGGTCGCTCGGCATGACGCGTACCGAGGCACATTGCCGCCGCTGCGGCGGCCATCTCGGTCATGTCTTCGACGACGGTCCGGCGCCGACCGGCCTGCGCCACTGCATCAACGGCGTCGCGCTGACCTTCAAACCCGCCACGGCCTGAGTCCATAGACTGGAATGCAAAAAACTCCGGGCTTGCGGCCCGGAGTTTTTTGCGCGGTCAGAGCTTTTCGGGCATGGACTGGAGGAGCTTCCCGAAACCGCTGCCCACGTATCTTTGTCTTGTCGCAATCTCCAAGGGAAAGCGCTGCGCACTTTTCCTGGAATTGCTCCGTATCAGTGCCCCCCACCGCCGCCGCCACCCGGTGCGGCCGGCTTGCGGATCAGCATGGTGAACAGGCCAAGCGTCGCAAACAGCACCGTCAGCATGAAGAACACGTCCATGAAGGACAGCAGCGCCGCCTGCTGCTGGACCATGCCAGACAACTTGGAGATCGCAGCGCTTGTGGCGTCGAGGCCGGGGGTCTGCTCGAAATTGCGGGTCATGTTCTGCAGCTTGGTCTGCGCGGCTTCACTGCCCCATTGCACATGCTCGGAGAGCCTTGCGTAGTGGAAGGCGTTGCGGTCGATCAGCACGGTGTTGATCAGCGCAAGGCCGACGGCACCGCCAAGGTTGCGGGTGAGATTGAACAGGCCGGACGCGTTCTTCAGCCGCTCGGGCGGCAAGGTGCCGAGCGCGATGTTGTTGATCGGAACCATGCACAGCATCATCGAACAGCCGCGCAGGATCTGCGGGATGAGCAGCTCATAGAAATCCCAGTCGGCGGTCAGATGCGTCATCCACCAGGTGCCGGTGGCGAAGCCGAAGAAGCCGATCATCATCATCAGGCGCGGGTCCATCTTGTTCGACAGGATGCCCGAGATCGGCGCGGTGAAGAACATCGCCAGGCCGCTGACGAACAGAGCCTCGCCGATCATCATCGAATCGTAGCCGCGGATGCGCCCGAGGAACACCGGGTAGAGATAGGTCAGGCCGTAGAGACCGATGCCGATGACGAACGAGAACAGCGAGCCGAAGGCGAAGTTGATGTTGGTGAAGGCCTTCAGGTCGACGATCGGCTCCTCGGCGGTGAACACGCGCCAGAAGAACAGCACCGCGCCGACGGTCATGACGACGGCGCAGATGAAGACGCCCTGGTCCTGCAGCCAGTCATTGTTGGGGCCTTCCTCGAGCACATATTCCATGCAGCCCAGGAAAGCCGCCATGCCGGCGAGGCCCCACCAGTCGAACTTGCTGAACAGCTTGAGGTTGGGCTTGTCGAAGTCGATCAGCGTCCAGGCCGCCGTTGTCACCAGGATGCCGGGCACGACGTTGACCAGGAACAGCCAATGCCAGGACATGGCATGGCTGATATAGCCACCGACGGTCGGGCCGATGGTCGGCGCCAGCGTCGCCACGAGGCCGATCATCGGCGAGACGACGGCGCGGCGCGAGGGCGGGAAGATGGTGAAGGCAGCGGCAAAGACGCTCGGTATCATGCCGCCGCCGATGAAGCCCTGGACGGCGCGGTAGACGATCATCTGGTCGATGTTGGTGGCGGTCGCCGCCAGCGCACTGGCCGCGGTGAAGCCTGCCGCCGAGATGGTGAACAGCACGCGCGTCGACAGCATCCGGCTGAGAAAGCCCGACAGCGGGATCATCACCACTTCGGCGATCAGGTAGGCGGTCTGCACCCACGGAATTTCGTCGGAGCTGGCGCTCAGGCCGGCCTGGATCTCCGACAGCGAGGCGGAGACGATCTGGATGTCGAGGATGGCCATGAACATGCCGAACACCATCGCCAGGAAGGCGATGACGCGCCGCGTCGAAATGGTGTCAGGCACAGCCGGCCTCGCCGGCGGCGCTCCTGCTGTCAGGGTTGCGGTTGCCATGGCATTGCTCCCCGGCCGCCGCTCAATTCGACGCTGCCACTGACGCCGACCCGGATGGGGCGGTGCGGCTGTCGACGGCGACGACGACGCTCAGGCCGGCGCGCAGCTTACCGCTCTTCAGCGCATCGGCCGGCACATCGATGCGGACCGGAACGCGCTGCACGACCTTGGTGAAGTTGCCGGTGGCGTTTTCGGGCGGCAGCAGCGAGAACACGGCACCCGAAGCCGGCGCCAGCGACGAAACGGTTCCCTCGAAGTCCTGGCCGTCGGTCGCATCGACCGAGATCCTGACCTTCTCGCCGGGAACCAGCCGGGCAAGTTGTGTCTCCTTGAAGTTGGCGACGATGTAGAGCTTGTCCATCGGCACGATGACGGCGAGCTTCTGGCCGGGGCTGACAAGGTCGCCCTGCTCGACCGAGCGGTTGCCGACGATGCCGTCATATGGCGCCTTGAGCACGGTGAAGGAAAGATCGCGCAGCGCCTTGTCATGGCTGAGCTGCAGGGACGCCAGCGTGCTCGCCGATTCCGCGCGCTGCGCCTTCAGCACGCCGATATTGGCTTGCGCGGCGGCGATCTGTGCGTCGGCGCCGACAAGGGCGGCATCGGCCTGCTGGACCGCGGTCTGGGCGTCGTCCAGCTGCGCCTGCGTGCCGACATGGGTCTTGAGCAGCTGCGAGGCGCGCGCGGCGACCTTGGCTGCATTGTCGGCCGCTGCCTGGTCGGCGACCTTCTGCGCCTGGGCCTGCTGCAGCGAGGCGCGGGCCGCGTCGGTCTGGGCGTCGATACGGTCGAGCGTCTTGCTCAAGGTGGCGATCTGCGCCTCGGCCTGGGCGACGGCAATCTTGTAATCGCCGTCATCGACGACGAGCAGCGGATCGCCGGCCTTGACCAGCTGGTTCTCGCTGACCTTGACCTGATCGACATAGCCGGAAATCTTGGGCGAGATGAACGCCATGTCCGCCTGGACATAGGCATCGTCCGTCGAGATCATGAAGCGGCCCGTTGTCCAGTAGTCGTACCCATACCAGGCGCCGGCGCCCAGCAAGGCAACACCGATGATCGGCAGCAGGAAGGAACGCACCGAACGCTTCTTCCTGGCCGGAGCCTCTGCCGGCGGCGACGAGACGGGCTGGACAGGTACTTCCGGTGCTTCCGTCGCTGGCGCAACCTTGGCGTTGGGGAAGGGACGGACTTCGGCTGTGGTCGGCGCGTTCGAGGACATGACATCTCTCTAAAGTTATAATATAATACTGAACCGTTCGGTTCGATCCGGCCGTTGACATAGCGCGTAAAGAGGACCATATCAAGGGCAATCGAACCGCTTGGTTCGAATTATTTTCGAGGTGTGACTTTCATGGCCGAGACCCCGCCCAATGTCGAAAACGAGTCGTGTGACGACCTGTTGGAAAGCTTGCGCCGTGGCCGCCCGGCCGCGGGGCAGGATCCGGCCAAGCGCAGCCAGATCATCGACGGCGCCCGTCGTGTCTTCATCGACAAGGGCTTCGAAGCCGCCTCGATGAACGACATCACCCGCGAGGCCGGCGTTTCCAAGGGTACGATCTACGTCTACTTCGCCAACAAGGAAGAGCTGTTCGAGGCGCTGATCGAGGAAGAGCGCGGCACCATCTTCAAGAACATGTATGACGTGCTGGACAATGCCGACAACCTGCGCGAGACGCTGGTGAAGTTCGGCAAGGTGCTGGCTCTCAAGATCACGTCGGCCAAGGTCGTCCAAGCGCAGCGCACGGTGATCGGGGCATCAGACCGGATCCCCGACATGGGCGCGCGTTTTTACGAGCGCGGTCCCAAGCGTGGCCACGACAAGGTCGCGGCCTTTCTCAATGCCGCCATCGAGCGCGACCTGCTGCGCATCGACGATGTCGATCTTGCCGCCTATCAGTTCACCGAACTGTGCCTGGCCGGTCTGTTCCGCCAGTGCATCTTCGCCTACCGCACCAAGGCCCCGACCCAGGACGAGATCGACCACATCGTCAGGTCAGGCGTCAGCATGTTCCTGAAGGCCTACGGCACCGAAAGGCTTGTGGCGGAAGAAGGCCATCAGACGATTGCTATCGAGGCCAAGCCCTAGCCAGACCATGCTCTAACTCTTTGTTTAGACGCAATTCTGGACGGAAAACCGCTTCACACTTTTCCTAGGATTGCTCTAAGGTGCGGATGCTTTAGCCGCCATTGGCGGCAAGCACGATGGCTGCCTGCAATTCCTCAAGGCCCTCGGCCTTTTCAGAAGAGGTGGCCAGCACGAACGGGAACGCCGCCGGCCGCTTCTTGATCTTTGCCAGCGTCTCCTCGATCAGCCTCGGCACGCCGGCAGTCTTGATCTTGTCGGTCTTGGTCAGCACGATCTGGTAGGACACCGCCGCCTTGTCAAGCAGCGACAGCACTTCGTCGTCCTTGGCCTTGATGCCATGACGGGCGTCGATCAGCACATAGACGCGTTTCAGCGTGACCCGGCCCTTGAGGTAATCGAAGACCAGCTTGGTCCACTCGTCGACCTTCTCCTTCGGCGCGGTGGCGTAGCCGTAGCCGGGCATGTCGACCAGCGCCAAGGGCGGCAGGTCGGCGCCCTCGCCCGAAAATCCATCCGGCACGAAATAGTTGAGCTCCTGCGTGCGCCCCGGCGTGTTGGAAGTGCGCGCCAGCCCCTTCTGGTTGACCAGCGCATTGATCAGCGACGACTTGCCGACATTCGAGCGGCCGGCAAAGGCGATTTCCGGCGGCCCTTCCGGTGGCAGGAACTTCATCGCCGGCACGCCGCGGATGAAAATCCACCCTCGCGTAAACAGTTCGGTGCCGATTATGCTGCTGTTCAGAGCGTTCAAGCTGCTGCCTCCAGAAGAGAAATATTGGCACCCCGGATAGCATCGAGGTTGCGGCTGACCTTGTCTACCGGCCAGTCCCACCACGCCACCGCCAGCAGCCGCCTGATTGTCCGGTCGTCGAAACGCATCTTTACCACCTTGGCCGCGTTGCCGGCGACGATCGCATAGGGCGGCACGTCGTGCGTCACCACCGATTTCGCAGCGACGATGGCGCCGTGGCCGATTTCCACCCCGGGCAGGATCACCGCCTCCATCCCGATCCAGACGTCGTTGCCGACGATGGTGTCGCCGCGCACCTCCTTCGACCAGGTCGCCGGGTCAAAACCCTTTTCCCAGCCATGGCCGAAAATATTGAACGGATAGGTCGAAAAGCCGGACATGGCGTGGTTGGCGCCGTTCATGATGAAGCGCGCGCCCTCGGCGATGGCGCAGAACCTGCCGATGATCAGCTTGTCGCCTATGAACGGATAGTGATGCAGGACGCATTTCTCGGCGAATTTGTCCGGCCCGTCGGGGTCGTCATAATAGGTGAAGTCGCCGATCTCGATGTTTGGCGCGTTCACCAGTCCCTTGAGGAAGCCGACGCGGGTATGCATCGGGATCGGGTGCTTGATGTCTGGGTTGGGTCCGTCCATGTCGAAATCCGTCAGAGAAATGGCCGCCAGGTGCATCCGAAACTCGAATGCGCCCGTTCAAAATAGCGTGATCCGCCCTATAGCACCAATCGGGCGACGAGCGAGCTTTCCTTGACGGCCTTGCTCATTTGCTGCCGCGGCAAATCACGATCGGATCGGACAGCGCACTGTCGAAACCGCTGCCCTGATAGACGGTCACATTCGTGGCGCCGGGCGGCAGCATGAAGCTGCCTTCAACGATTTTCTGGTCGCCGGCCGGCATGTGGAGAGCCCAGCTATAGGTGCAAAACTGAGGCGGCGCCTGGGGTTCGACGTGGCTGCAGTTCAATTGCGCGCCACCCAGCATGGCGGCGCCGCCGCAACTGACGGCGCCCTTTGCGAGCGCAATGCCCGGCCATCCCGCAATGGCCGCCACGGTCGCGATCTTCAGCCAATTCATCGTCGTATCCTTGCCCGGCAACAGCCCGCTACCTGAGCCTTTGGGTGGGTCGCAGCCCATGCGTCATTTTTTCCAGGCGGGCTTAGTCCGTCTTGCGCACCGCGTCCAGCAAGATTATGTGCATGATGATAATAAGCATGCTCACTAACAGTTGCGCCGAAAAACTCCAGTACCTCCCATGCCATCGTCACCCAACATCAGCTTCGTGCTGCACGATGTCGCGCGCCTGCTTCGAAAGCGGTTCGAGCAGAGGTCGCGGGCATCGGGGCTGACCCGCGCCCAGTGGCAGGTGCTGGCCTATCTCAGCCTGCATGAAGGCATCCACCAGAACAAACTGGCGGACCTGATCGAGATTACGCCGATCACGCTCGCCCGGCTGCTCGACAAGATGGAAGCAAGCGGCTTCATCGAGCGCCGGCCCGATCCCGCTGACCGCCGGGCATGGCTGCTGTACCTGAAGCCGCAAGCCCATCCGCTGATCGAAATCATGCGCGGCAATGGGCGGAAGACGCGTGACGAGGCCTTTGTCGGCCTTTCCGCGGATGCGCAACTGCATCTGCTGCAAACCCTATCCCTCATCAAATCCAATCTGCTCGCGGCTTGCGCCAAGCCTGCCGCCGACCGGGAGAAAACACATGGCTGAATCAACCTCACCAAAGAAGCCTGTCGAAGAAGACGGATCCGCCGCCGACCGGGCGCGCGACCAGGTCATCCGGCTGGACAGCGAACGCGAGCAAAGGCGAGCCAGCACCGTCATCGACAATGACGAGCTCGAAGCACCGGTCGCCCTGGAGCCGGCGGCGCTCGAGGCTCCGTCCAAGGAGCCACGCCAGGCCGGGGTTGCGGTGGCGCCTCCGGCGCCGGTCAAGCCCAAGCGCGGCCGGGCACGGCCGATCCTGTTTGCCCTGCTTCCGTTCGCGCTGGTCGTCGGCGGCTATTACTACGTCATCGGCGGCCAGGTCATGACGACCGACAATGCCTACATCCAGGCGCAGTCGCTCGGCGTTTCCACCGATGTCTCCGGCACTGTGTCCGAGATCGACGTGCACGAGAACGAGGCGGTGAAGAAGGACCAGGTGCTTTTCCGGTTGCGGCCGGCCTCTTTCGAAACCGCTCTTGCCGCCGCCCAGGCACAGCTCGGCACAGTGCGCAACCAGGTGCTGACCTTGCAGGCGAGCTACCAGCAGTCGCAGGCGCTGATCGAGCAGGCGCAGGCCGACATCCCCTACTACGAGGCCGCTTTCCAACGCCAGCAGGATCTGCTCAAGACCTCCACCTCCTCCAAGGCGACCTTCGACAGCGCCCAGCACGACCTCGTCGCCGCCCGCCAGAAAGTGTCCGTTGCCCAAGCGCAGGCACAGGCGACGCTTGCCCAGCTCGGCGGCGACGCCAGCCAGCCGGTGGAGAAGAACCCGTTCTATCTCCAGGCGCAGTCGGCGGTGGACGACGCCCAGCGCAACCTTGCCGATTCCATCGTCAAGGCGCCATTCGACGGCATCGTCACCAATGTCGACGCGCTTCAGGTCGGCAAGTACCTGTCGGCTTCGCAGCCGGCGTTCAGCCTGATTTCGGCGACCGAGCTGTGGATCGCGGCGGAGCCTAAGGAAACCGAACTGACCTATGTGCGGCCGGGACAGACGGCGACGATCAGCGTCGACAGCTATCCCGGTGCCGTCTGGCACGGCAGGGTCGTCTCGATCAGCCCGGCGTCGTCGTCGAGCTTCTCGCTGCTTCCGGCGCAGAACACCACCGGCAACTGGGTCAAGGTCGTGCAACGCATTCCGATGCGCGTGACGGTGGACGATCTCCAGGGCAAGCCGCCGCTGCGCGGCGGGATGAGCGTCGTGGTCGGCATCGATACCGGCCATGCGCGCGGCCTGCCGGACTTCGTGACGGACCTCCTCGGTCGGTTCGGACAAAAGTCATGACCGGCGCGTCCGCGACAGGTGGCGTGGTCGCCAATCGCGGCGCCATCACCGCCTGCGTGATCCTGGCCGTGATCATGCAGGCGCTGGACACGACCATCGCCAATGTGGCGCTGCCCTATATCCAGGGCAGCGTTTCGGCGAGCGCCGACCAGATAAACTGGGTGCTGACGTCCTACATCGTAGCGGCGGCCGTCATGACGCCGCCTTCGGGCTACCTCGCCAATCGTTTCGGCCGCAAGCGCATCCTTTTGATATCCATCACCGGCTTCGTCGTCGCATCGGTGCTGTGCGGGTTCGCGCAGTCGCTGCCGCAGATCGTCGGCTTCCGCCTGCTGCAAGGCCTGTTCGGCGCAGCCCTGGTGCCGCTGGCACAGAGCATCCTGCTCGACATCTACAGCGTCGAGGAGCGCGGCTCGGCGATGGCGCTGTTCGGCGTTTCGGTGATGGTCGGGCCGGTGCTCGGGCCGGTCATCGGCGGCTGGCTGACCGAGAATGTCAGCTGGCGCTGGGTGTTCTACATCAACGTCCCGATCGGCGCCCTGGCCTTCGCCGGCGTGTCGATGTTCGTCCAGGAAACCAAGACCGACCTCAAGGCAAGGCTGGACTGGCTGGGCTTCGGCATGCTCAGCGTCACCATCGCATCGCTGCAGATGTTCCTCGATCGCGGCGAGCAGCTCAACTGGTTCTCGTCGTCCGAGATCATCGTCGAGGCGCTGATCTGCGCGTCGGCCTTCTACATCTTCCTCGTCCACACCTTCACCGCCAAAAACACCTTCGTGAACCCGCGGCTGTTCCTCGACAGGAATTTCGCCGTCGGCATGATCTTCATCTTCATCATCGGCATCACCTATCTGGCCTCGCTGGCCCTGATGACGCCCTATCTGCAGACGCTGATGGGCTATCCGGTGGTGACGGCCGGCATCGTCATGGGGCCGCGCGGTCTCGGCACCATGGCTTGCATGTTCCTGGTCGGCAGGCTGATCGGCAAGGTGGACACACGCTGGCTGCTTCTAACCGGCCTGCTGGTCACCGCCTGGGCGATGTACGACATGACCGGCTGGACGCCTGACGTCTCGCAATGGACGATCATCAGCACCGGCTTCATCCAGGGCGCGGGCCTGGGTTTCCTGTTCGTGCCGCTGACCACCATCACCTTCGCCACGCTGGCGCCGGAGCGGCGCGCGGAAGGCACCGGACTGTACAATCTGTCACGAAACATCGGCTCCAGCGTCGGCATCTCGGTAGTCACCGCGCTGTTGACGCAGAACGTGCAGATCAACCACGCCAACATCGCCACCTATGTGACGCCCTACAACCAGGCGTTCAGCAATCCGGCGATCTTCCATGCAATGGATCCCTACAGCGCCGCGGGCCGCGCCGCGCTCGACGGCGTGGTCACGCTGCAGGCCACGATCATCAGCTATATGAACGACTTCAAGCTGATGATGATCCTGTCGCTTGCTGCCATTCCGCTGGTTCTGTTGCTGCGCAAGCCGGCGACTCCGGCCAAGATCGACCACAGCGCCGTGATGGAGTGACGACGCTCGAAACTTATCCGGCTGCACAGGCAACAGCCAAAAAGAAACCGGGGTCCTGTGAGGGACAGGACCCCGGCCGATGCCGATACGACTTCCCAAGAAACATGGCACCTCGTCATGAGGCGGGGATAGCAGGCCCGAGAAAGCCCCAACGGACCTGCCTTGATCCCCTTTGCCGAAAGCCGTTACTTCGGCAACAACACCTTGTTGACGACATGAATGACGCCGTTCGACTGGTTGACGTCGGCGATCGTCACTCGCGCCTCGCCGCCTGACTCATCCATGATGTAGAGCTTGCCCATCTTGACTTCGGCGGTCAGCGTGTCACCGGAGACGGTCTTCATCTCGTACTTGCCGCCCATCGCCTTGGCCTTCTTCATCATCTCGGCGCCGGAGATCTTGCCGGCCACTACATGCGCGGTCAGCACCTTGGTGAGCTTGCCCTTGTTCTCCGGCTTCAGAAGCGTGTCGACGGTGCCCTTGGGCAGTTTCGCAAACGCTGCGTTGGTCGGGGCAAAGACTGTGAACGGGCCAGCGCTTTGCAGCGTGTCGACCAGGCCGGCGGCCTTGACCGCGGCGACCAGCGTCGTGTGGTCCTTCGAATTGACGGCGTTCTCGACGATGTTCTTGGTTGTGTACATCGGCGCGCCGCCGACATTCGGGTTCTTGGCATAAGCGGGCGCGGCAATCGCCACGCCGGCGACGAGTGCGGAAAGGGCGATGATCCTGAATGACGGCAAGCGCATGTGGTCTTCCTCCGTGTGAGGGCTGATCGGAATTGATAGCCTTTGGAAACGCACAGGCAGTCACGCCGCCGAGGGGGCGCAAGTTTCGCCGATCACGGGAACGTGATGCCGGAGCTGCTTAAACGAAAAGCCCCGCGCGAGGCGGGGCTTTGAAGGCTGGAGAAAGCGCTGCGCCTTCTATTCGGCCGGTGATGGTTTCTTTCGGAACAGCGCGACCAGATTGTCCCACAGCTCGATCTTGGCGCCCTGGCGCTTCATGATGATGCCCTGCTGGAGGATCGACAGCGTGTTGTTCCAGGCCCAGTAGATGACCAGGCCGGCCGGGAAACCCGCCATCATGAAGGTGAAGATGACAGGCATCCAGGTGAAGATCGCCGCCTGCGTCGGGTCCGGCGGCGTCGGGTTCATGCGCATCTGCAGGAACATGGTGACGCCCATGATCAACGGCCAGACGCCGATCATCAGCATGTGCGGCAGGGTGACCGGGATCAGGCCGAACAGGTTGAACAGCGACGTCGGATCGGGCGCGGCCAGATCCTGGATCCAGCCGAAGAACGGCGCGTGCCGCATTTCGATGGTGATGTAGAGCACCTTGTAGAGCGAGAAGAAGACCGGGATTTGCAGCGCCACCGGCCAGCAGCCGGCAAGCGGGTTGATCTTCTCGGTCTTGTACAGCTCCATCATCGCCTGCTGCTGCTTCATCTTGTCGTCCGCGTATTTCTCGCGGATCTCGAGCATTTTCGGCTGCACCTTCTTCATGTTCGCCATCGACGCGTACGACTTGTTGGCGAGCGGATAGAAGATGGCCTTGACGATGACGGTGGTGGCGAGAATGGCCAGGCCGAAATTGCCGAAGAATTTGTAGAGCGTGTCGATCAGCCAGAACATCGGCTTGGTGATGAAGTGGAACCAGCCCCAGTCGATCAAAAGGTCGAACCGCTTGATATGACGGTCTTCCGCATAGGCGTTGATCTTGCCGACTTCCTTGGCGCCCGCGAAGATCTCGCTCTCCACCGTCGCCGACTGGCCGGCATCGACGGTGATCGGGTCGGTGAGGAAGTCGGACTGGTAGCGATGGCGGCCGTCCTCGAAATAGGCATAGCGCGGCTGGAACGGCTGCTTCTCGGTCGGCACCAGCGTCACCGCCCAGTATTTGTCGGTGATGCCGAGCCAGCCGTCGGTCGACTTGCCCGGCGTGAACTGCTTGTCCTTCTCGATGGACGCGTATTTGTGTTCCTGCAGGCCTTCCGTGCCGGTGAAGCCGATCAGGCCCTCATGCAGCACATAGGTGCTTGCAACGAGCGGCTTGTCGAAGCGGGTGACGCGGCCGTAATTGGACAGCGAGACGGCGGCCGTGCCGGCATTCTGCACCGTGTCGGACACCGTGAACATGTAGTTGGTGTCGACGGAAAAGGTGCGCTTGAAGGTCAGGCCCTTGTCGTTCGAATAGGTCAGCGTGACCGGGGTCGTCGGCGTCAGTGTCGCATTGCCGTCGACAGCCCACACTGTTTCGGGACCGGGCACCGCGCCGGTCTTGTCGTTGCCGACGAAGCCGATCTCGGCATAGTAGCCATTGGGCAGTGCCGCCGGGTTGAGCAGGCTGATCTCGGGCGAGTTCTTGTCGACCGTCTCGGTGTAGTGCTTGAGCTTGAGGTCGTCGAGACGGGCGCCGGTCAGGTTGATCGAACCCTCGAGGCTCGGCGTGTCGATCTTCGCGCGGGTCGTCGTGGCCAGTGCCTGTTCGCGGCCGGCCGGCGTCACGGCATCGGTGCCGGGTGCGTTGGGAATGGCGCCAGGGGCGGCGGGCGTTCCGGTGTCGGTACCGGGATTGGTGCCGGCGGCCTTCTTCTGCTCCTCGACGCGCTGCTGTTCGACGCGGGCGGCCTCGCGCTGCGCTTCGCTGCGCGGCAACACATAAAAATATTGCCATACCGCCAGGATCAGCACCGACAGCGCGATGGTGATGAAGAAGTTCCGGTTGTTTTCCATCGAAAGCCCTTGGCCTATCGTGTTCCGCGCAGTCGGCGGGAGAGTTCGGCCTTCAACTGGCCGAACGGAGTGGTAAGCACGTCTTCGCGCCCGACGATGACATAGTCATTGCCAGGCGCCATGTCACTTGCCGCATGCGTACGGACGGCTTCTCGCAGCCGCCGCCGGACGCGGTTGCGGACAACCGCATTGCCGACCTTCTTGGTGACGGTGTAGCCGACGCGCGGCGACAGGCCGTCGCCGCGGTCGAGAACTTCGACGAGAAAAAGCCGCCCGCGTCGTTTTTCACCACGACGGACAGCCAGGAATTCCGCGCGCTTCAGAAGCCGCTTGGGATTTGGTCCCACTGGCTTGCCGGATGCGGGCAACGATCTCGTCTTCCGTTCAGGCGCTGAGCCGCTTGCGACCGCGGTTGCGGCGAGCTGCGACGACGCCGCGACCACCCTTGGTGGCCATGCGGGCACGAAAGCCGTGCCGACGTTTGCGGACGAGTTTGGACGGTTGGTAGGTACGCTTCATTTGTTTTAATACCGCGGGGTGCGGCCCTTCTTGATTCTGTCACTGTGTAACAGGAGCTTTGCCGGGCCGGCTTTGGCGCGATCGAAACCGCGCCGGGACGAATGGCCCGAGCGTGTGCGGGCTTATAGAAAGAAGGCTTTTGGAAGTCAATCCGGAGTCGTCGGGCCGAAAGCTTCGCCATTCAGGCCGGTTTATGTTTGCGACCAAGGATGAAATTGGCAAAAAAGCCGTAATCGCCTAATCTGCGTTGATCAAGTGATCGTGAAGACATTAGCCGCATGAGCGAAACCATACAGGCACAGGAAGGGATTGGCACGGCGGGGTCCACCGAGGCGCCGGCCAGCGTGCGCACGGTTCCGCTGTCGCGCGGCCTGTCGACCAAGCTGCTGCTACTGACCATCGTCTTCGTGCTGCTGGCCGAAGTGCTGATCTTCCTGCCCTGGATCGCCAGCTACCGGCTGAACTGGCTGAAGGAGCGGCTGAGCACGGCGGCGGCGGTGTCGATCGTGCTGGTGCAGGGTGAACCCACCTCGCTGTCGCGCACGGCGCAGAACGACGTGCTGATGGCGATCGGCGCCAAGGCGATCGCGGTGCGCGACGGCGGCGTCTCGCGGCTGCTGGTGGTGGCCGAAATGCCGCCGAAGGTCGACGAACACATCGATATCGCCTCGATCGGCATGATCAAGGGCATGACCGGCGCGCTCGACACGTTGTTTTTCGGCGGCGACCGTATGCTGCGCGTCTTCGGTCCGGTCGGCGAGTCCGACAAGGAGTTCGAGCTGATCATGCCCGACAACAGCCTGCGCAACGCGATGCTGCGCTATTCGCGCAACGTCGCCTTCGTCTCGCTGCTGATCTCGCTGTTCACCGCCATGCTGGTCTACGCCGCCATCGACCTGATCATGATCGGGCCGATCCGGACGATGACGCGCTCGATGCTGTCTTTCTCCGAAGCCCCTGACGATCCCGGGCGGATCATCCATCCGGCTGCCCGCGCCGACGAGATCGGCGTTGCCGAGCGCGAGCTGTCGCAGATGCAGGAACGGCTGCAAAAAATGCTCTCCGAGCAGAAGCATCTTGCCGATCTCGGCCTGGCGGTTTCCAAAATCAACCATGACATGCGCAACATCCTGGCTTCGGCGCAGCTGATGTCGGACCGCTTGCGTCAGGTCAAGGATCCGACGGTGCAGGCCTTCGCGCCGAAACTGCTGCGCGCGCTCGACCGCGCCGTGTCTTATTCCGAAGGCGTGCTTCACTACGGCCGCACGCAGGAGCCGCCGCCGGCGCGCCGACGCCTGAGGCTGCGGCAACTGGTCGAGGACGTGCATGGCCTGCTTGACATCGAGCAAGGCATCGAGTTCGTCAATTCGGTTGAGCCGGCCTTCGAGGTCGATGCCGATTCCGACCAGTTGTTCAGGGTGCTGACCAATCTGTGCCGGAATTCCGTGCAGGCGATGGCGACCGACAGTGAAAGCGCCCTGGTGCGCCGCCTGGCGGTGTCGGCCGTGCGCCTGGGCAGCGTCAGCCGCATCGCCGTCAGCGACACCGGCCCCGGCCTGCCGCCCAAGGCGCGGGAAAACCTGTTCGCGGCCTTTCGCGGCTCGGCGCGCAGCGGCGGCACCGGCCTTGGCCTGGCGATCGCGCACGAACTGATCCGCGCGCATGGCGGCACGGTCGAGCTGGTCGAGAGCATTGGCGGGCGCACCACATTCGCCGTCACCATCCCCGACCAGCCGGTCCGGCTCGACCAGGCCCGCAACGGCCTGCGCCGCCCGGCGTGAGGTTCTTGACCGGTTTCCGCTTGGCAACACCTAGCTTTTCGGTCTCACCCCTTCCTTCCAGAAACATGTCGCCCGCGAAACGGCCTTTTGCCCTGAGAGGCGGCATGCATGGAAAGCGCATCGTCTGAACCACCCAGACACGATGCGCTTTGGTTGTTTTGAGGCGCCGAGAAGCGAGCTGTCATTGCCGGATGACACGCCTGCGACAAAACTTTTACCGGATCGGCTTGCTTTTCGGAAATTCAGTCGCTAGGGAACACGTCTCGTCGCGACCGGTCGTTCACGATCGGATCGCGGGGTCATGGAAAGCATGGCCTGTTGCGCGCCCGTAGCTCAGCTGGATAGAGCACCAGACTACGAATCTGGGGGTCAGGAGTTCGAATCTCTTCGGGCGCGCCAAAACCATTCATCGTTTCTATGCGACGATATAGCTGCCGAATTGGTGCCTACGCGACGAGCGGGGAATAGCCTGCGAGCGAAAAAGCGTAGAAACGGCGGCGTTAGGCAGTAAAGAGTTCGAATCTCTTCAGATTGGCGGAGTTCCGACGCGGTCGGGGCGGAGCTCCAAGCGGTGATTGGCGATGTGGATGGTGCCGACGACGATCTAACAGCGATCTCCCGATAGGCGAGCATCATTTGTATCAGATCATGGATCGAGGTCAGCAGGCGCTCATGCCACTTGGTCGGCGTGCGTCAGTCACTCGAAACCTGCTTCGGTTTTGTCCGGCATCCGCGGCATTGTCCCCGTGCGCAGCGGCCTTCCCGGGTTCAGGAAAGCATTTCGACGCGCAGCGGATGTTCTCCGCGCGTCAGAAGGGGCGCCGGGCCCTGGTCCAGTCGCCCGAGCCGGATCAGGCCGCGCGACCAGCGGTAGGGACCATGAAACATCGCCAGATTGCCCCAGGGGGCGTAGTAGCAGAGATCGCCAGTCGCCTCGTTGCCGAAGCGACCGCTGCCTTCCTCGGTGAGCTTGCGCGGCAGGTAGGCGATCTTCTCGTTGGTCGAATAGTCGTCGATCGTCAGATCCAGCGGCAGGATCGAGACCAGATCGTGCGCGGAAGGATTGTCCTCCAGCGTCGCCGTGAAATCCTGATCCCCGAAGATGAATCTAAGGCGCATGGTGGCTCCTTTCCTATCCGTGGCTGCGTCGGTCTGAGAGCGCACCGAAGAGGGGAGCGCGAGGCTGGCAGCACCTGCCAGCAAGGTGCGGCGTGAAAGCCATACGGCGGCGCGTGTCATTTAAAGTCTCCCGGTCGGTGCGGCCATGTCCATCGTTCCTGCACACGGCCGCACCCTTCGACGATACGACCTGGTCAGGCAGCGAGATGCTGATTGAAGAAGCTGGTCAGCTTGTCGAACGGGATCACGTTCACCTTGTCGTAAAGATCGGTGTGGCTGGCGCCTGGAATGATCATGAGTTCCTTCGGCTCCGCCGCTGCCGCGAAGGCGGTTTCGCTGAAGTAGCGCGAATGGGCCTTTTCGCCATGGATGAACAGGATCGGGCGCGGCGAGATTTCAGCGATGTAGGTCAGGATCGGCATATTCATGAACGACAGCGGCGTGGTCTGCGTCCAGGAATTGCCTGAGTTGACCGCGCGCGCATGGTAGCCGCGCGGCGTCCTGTAATAGTCATGGTAGTCGACCAGGAACTGCGCCTCGCCGCCGTGCAGGTCGTTGTAGGGTGGTTGATAGGCTGGCGCGCCGTTTTCCGCATCCGTCCAACGCTGCCGACCCAGTTGCTCCAATGTCTGTGCGCGCTGTTCGGGGGTCACGCTGTCGTTGTAGCCCTTCGACATAACACGGGTCATGTCGTACATGGTGCTCGCCACCACGGCCTTGACGCGCTTGTCTGCGGCGACGGCATTCAAAGCCATGCCGCCCCAGCCGCAGATGCCGATGACGCCGATGCGCTCACGGTCGACGGCGGCGTGCAGGCCGAGATAGTCGACGGCCGCGCTGAAATCCTCGGTGTTGATGTCCGGCGAAGCGAGATTGCGCGGCTCGCCGCCGCTTTCGCCGGTGTAGGACGGATCGAAAGCCAGTGCGACGAAGCCGCGCTCGGCCATCGTCTGCGCGTAAAGGCCAGAGGATTGTTCCTTAACAGCGCCGAACGGACCGCCGACGGCAAGCGCCGGCAGACGTCCGCCGGCCCGGTCCTTCGGCAGATAGAGATCACCCGACAGTGTGATGCCGTAGCGGTTCTTGAATGTGATCTTCTCGTGATCGATCTTATCGCTGAGCGGAAAGACCTTATCCCATTGCTTTGACATATTCTGAGCCTTTGCTTTGAAGGGGTTGGATATTGAAACTGCACCGAAGGCGGCGACGCCTGCGCCGGTCAACTTCAACAGTTCGCGCCGGTGGATGACGCTTGCCGAATTTTTCGTGTCAGGGGTATTCATGGGCATTTCCGATCTCCTGTTGGTATGAATTGGGATTGGGCAGTTCGTTGAACGAACGTCAGTGCGGGGCGTCCGGGCTTCAGCAACCGCCGGCCATTGCCGATCAGGGCGATTGCAAGGCCGGCGAGAACCACGCTGCCGGCGAAGGTCGCGAAGACCGTCATGCCATCCAGCAGCAGCCCGCCGACCACGGCACCGAGCAGGATCGACGCCTGGATGGCTGCGACCATCAGGCTTCCGGCGGCTTCCGGCGCATCGTCCGCGTTTTGGGACATCCACGTCATCCAGATCACAGACATTGCGGTGTTCGCCGCGCCCCAGAGAGCAAGGAAGAGGCCGGCGGCGGCTACCGAACCGCCGAGAAGCAGGAGCCCCAGCGTGCAGCCGCCCATCAGCAGCGCGGGCAACCGCAGCAGCGGTGCGACATTGCCGCTCACGAAACGCCCTGCCGCCCATGTTCCGAGGAAGCCCGCACAGCCCAGTACAAGCAACAGGATCGAGAGCGTCCCCACGTTGACGCCCGTCACCTGCTCCAGGAAGGGGCGCAGATAGGTGAACATGGTGAAGGCCGAGCCCCAGGATAACATCGAGGCAATAAGGCCGCGCAGGAAATGGGGGCGCTTCAGCAGGCCGAACATCGTCCGGAAATCCTGCCGCTGGCGCGCGGGCAACGACGGCAGCGCGATCAAGTGCCAGACGAGGTTGATGGCGACGATTGGCGTCAGCGCCCAGAACACCGCGCGCCAGCCGAACACGGCGCCGAGATAGCTGCCGATCGGCGCGGCGAAGGCCGCAGCGATCGCCTGTCCGCCATACATCAAGGCGAGCGCGCGCGGCACATCCCTTTCAGGGACCAGCCGCATGATGACGGCGGTGGCCAGTGCCCAGAAGCCGCCGATGCAGATGCCCAACAGGCCTCGACCGAGCATCAGCACGGAGAAATTCGGGGCCGCCGCAACCAGAACCAGTGACAACAGCATGAAAGCCGTCATCGCGACCAGAACCCATTTGCGGTTCAGCGTTCCAGCGGCAGTGGTGATGACCATGCTCGCCGCTATGGCGAAAAGACCGCTGATCGAGATCGCCTGTCCGGTCTGTCCCTCAGTTGCGCGCAATCCTTCGGCCATGGGGGTGAGCAGGCTGACCGGCATGAATTCCGAGGCGATCAGCATTGCCACACACAGTGCCATCGAAAGAACCGCGCCCCAGGCGGCGTCCGGTTTGCTATCCGCATCGGTTGCGGCGGCAATCGCCATGTCGTTTGCTCCTGCTGAATTGTTGCAACGCAAAACTAGTGGCTTTGCCATAAAGCGATTAGCCATCGAAATTCGCATGAACCAATCGACCACATCGAATAATGTGCTGCGGCATGGCAAACGAGAGAAGCTCATGGCCAAAACCGACCTCAATCAACTGACGTGGTTTCAGGCCGTCGCCGAGGAGCGCAGCTTCACCAAGGCGGCGGCAAAGCTCGGCGTCGCGCAGTCGACGCTCAGTCACAGGATCAAGCAGCTCGAAGCGCAAATGGGCATACGCCTCCTGACCCGCACCACGCGCAATGTCGCGACGACCGCCGCAGGCGAGCGGCTGTTACAGACGATCGCCCCGCGCATCGGCGAAATCGAGGATGAGATCGCCGCGTTGATGGCGTTTCGTGAAAAACCCTCGGGCTCGATCAGGCTGACGCTGTCCGACCACGCGCTTGAAAGCGTGGTTTGGCCCAAGCTGAAGCCGATCCTCAGCGCCTATCCCGATATCGGTGTCGAACTGATCCTGGACAGCACGTTCCGCAACATCGTCGAGGAGGGCTTCGACGCGGGCGTCCGGTTGGGAGAGAGCGTCGAGAAGGACATGATCGCGGTCCGAATTGGTCCGGACTGGCGTTTGGTGGCGGTGGCTTCTCCCGACTATTTCGCCGCGCGTGGTGTGCCTGAGCACCCACAGGACCTGATCCGCCACGTCTGCATCAACATGCGTCACGAGACCGCCGGCGGTCTTTATGCATGGGAGTTCGAGAAGGATGGGCAGGCGTTGCGCGTCCGGGTAAACGGCCAGCTGACCTTCAACAATTCCTACGCCATGATCGACGCAGCCGTGCACCGTTACGGCATCGCCTATGTGCCCGAGAACATCGTGGAGCGGCACATCGCCTCGGGCCTGCTGGTGCAGGTCCTCGACGATTGGTCGCCCTTCTTCGACGGCTATTTCCTCTATTATCCGAGCCGTCGTCAGAATCTTCCCGCGTTCAAGGTCATCGTCGACGCGCTACGACATCGGAATTGAGACAAGAGGATCTAATCCGCGCGATTGACTGCACGCCGAGCCCGTTTCGCCCCGCTCGCATAGCACCCACCTGCGGAAGACACGGTATTTTCCGGATCTCGGGCATCAAGATCGTCCTTGCCACGCCCGCTCTATCGCCACGCCTCGTTCGTCTCGTCTTCGCACGTCGAGAACGCAAAGCGGGGCGGGATGTTGCAGAGCAAATCTTCGCAGCGTCATCACCCCAATGTGCGTGGTAAGACCGCGACAGGCGCAAGCAGCGGAGCCTGATTTGACCATGACCTCTACCCCCATCAAGCGCGCTTTGATCACCGGGGCCGGAGCGGCCGACGGCATCGGTTTCGCCATTGCCCGCCAGCTCGGCCATGCCGGCCATGCCGTTTTTCTCACCGGTGCCAGTGGGCGTGTGCTCGATCGCGCCGTTGAGCTCCGTGCAGAAGGCATCGACGCCAAGGCCGTGGTCGCCGATCTCACCATCGCTGCCGATGTCGCGCGGCTGCGAGCCAATGTCGGCGCGGTCGACATCCTGGTCAACAATGCCGGCATGGGCTCGCTGGCATCGCCATCGGTCGACAAGGCGTTTCTCGCCATGACCGAGGCCGACTGGGATCAGGGGATCGACGTCAGCCTGAAGACGGCATTCCTCGTCACCAAGGCGTTTCTGCCGGCGATGGTCGAAGCGGGCTATGGGCGTATCGTCAATGTGGCGTCGGTCACCGGACCGCTGGTGTCTTTCGAAGGCACATCAGCCTATTCCGCCGCCAAGGCCGGCATGGTCGGCCTGACACGCACGCTGGCGCTCGAAGTGGCGAAAAACGGCATCACGGCCAACGCCGTGGCTCCCGGCTGGATCGAAACAGGGTCGTCGAGCGAGATGGAGCGGCAAGCCGCCCTGAATACGCCGCCGGCGCGGGCCGGGCGACCGGATGAGGTGGCCGCCGCGGTCGTGTTCCTGGCCTCGGAAGGCGCCAGCTATGTCAACGGCGCCCTGCTGGTGGTCGATGGCGGCAACAGCCTTCAGGAGCGCAAGGGCTGAAGCCGCCCAACGCGTCGGGTGCGAGAATTCAGCCTTTGCCCGAGCTTTTGCCTGCCCCCGGCGCTTCCGGCCTGAGATAGACGGCCAAGCAGCAGCAACAGATCGCCAAGCCCGCGACTGGATATTTCAGGGCGACCAGCCCCGCCAGCGCGAATAGGCAGAGCGTCGCGAGCGACCGGATGCGCATGCGCTTGCGCACCGCGAGCGGAACCGCGTTCTCCGGCATCGGGTCGATGAGTTCGCGGATCAGAAGAATGTAGGTCAGGTTCACCAGGAAGAAGACGGCGGCATAGAAGGCGACCGGCTGCGGCGCCAGCTCGCTGACCGCCATCCACGCGGTCGCCAGCGGCAGCAGCGAAACCGAGAACAGATGTGCGAAATTGTACCACATCAGGCTGGCTGTCGCCTCCCTGGCGTGGCGTAACAGATGATGATGGTTCGCCCAGACGATGGCGATGAAGAGATAGCTGACGCTGTAGCTCAGCCATGTCGGCCAGAGCTCCAGAAGCGCCTTGAACGTCGGCAACTCCGGCGGGCGCAAGTCGAGGACCAGCACCGTGATGAGGACGGCGAACACGCCATCCGAAAATGCGCTCAACCGATCGAGCCCTGTCGAGGGAAGCACTGGACCGTCCTCGTCGCAGTTCGTGAGACATATAGTAGTGCTGTCGATAGCAATATCCATATGCCGCTCGGACCATCTGACGCCGCCACCAGCGCCGCTCAGGACGCCTTGGCCAGAAAACTCTGGTAGTCCGATTTCGCCTGCAGCAGGCGCAGCACATTGTCGCGCGAGCCCCTTACGTGGGCGCGGGCCAGCGTGCCGGCTCGGGCGGCATCGCCGGCGCAGATCGCCTCGACGATCTCGGCATGCTCGTCGCGGGCGATCTTCCATTCGTCGAGCCACAACAGTTCGGTCCAGACATAGTGCTGGCACTTGTCGAGGATGCCGCACAGCATGCCATGCAGCATCGCATTGCCGCTGATTTCGGCGATGACGCGGTGCAGGTCGATGCCGACTTCGAGCTCCTGGAATTTTTCGCGCGTGGTGCGCTCCGGAATGGCGGCCAGCCGCTCGCATTCGGCCAGCATGGCACGCAGCCGCGCCTTGTCCTGTTCCGTCGCAGCAGCGGCGGCCAGTTCCGTCGCGTGGCCGTCGAGCAGTTCGCGGATCTCGAAGGCCTCGCGGAACATGTTGATGTCGAACTCGGTGACGACATAGCCCTGGCGCGGCCGGCCGGTGACCAGGCCGTCGCGCTCGAGGCGATTGAAGGCCTCGCGCACCGGCGTGCGGCTGACATTGAGTTTTGCGGCGATGTCGTTCTCGGTGACGCGCGATCCCGGCGGGATCTGGCCGGTCACGATCATCGCCTTGAGCGCGGAATAGACCGAGTCGCGCAGCGTGTTTTTGGTTTCCTTGGCCAAGTTCCGTTTCCAGTTCTCCGGTCTTTCCGCCGGCATATGTTCTCACGCATAGCTGTATTCAAAGTCGGCGCGGTTTGCCACGCCCCGGCGCCCCATCTCCCAGCCCGGGTCGACGACCCCCAGGCGCGCCGATCGGTGTTGACATCGCTGATCCCGAAGCTACACTCAAAATTGTATACAAAATAGCATGCGAAATCAAAAACAATGGGAACACCGGTGGAGAGCCGAAAATGAACAGGACCAGAAGCATCAGCGTTGTCGCGGTGGCCGCCCTCATGGCAGCGGTCGCGGCCCCCGCCGTGGCGGGCGACACCATCACCGTCGCCTCGTGGGGCGGCACCTACCAGGAAGCGCAGACCAAGGCGTTCTTCAAGCCGACAGCCGACGCGCTCGGCATCACCATCAAGGAGGACACCACCAACGGCCTCGACGACGTACGGCTGCAGGTAACCGGCAATGCGGTGAAATGGGACATCACCGAGCTTGGCGCCGACGAATGCGCACGCGGCTCGAAGGAAGGGCTGTTCGAGAAGCTCGACTACGGCATTATCGACAAGAGCGGCATCAATCCGAAGCTTGTCCATGATGACTGGGTCGGCATTTCCTACACCTCCGTCGTGCTGATCTATCGGACTGATGTGTTCGGCGACAAAGGCCCCAAGACCTGGGCCGACTTCTGGAACGTGGAAAAGTTTCCGGGACGGCGCGCGTTGAGCGGCAGCCAGGCGACCGAAACGCTGAGCGTCGCGGCTCTCGCCTCGGGCCTGGCGATCGACAAGGTCTATCCCGTGGATGTCGACGGCGCGCTGAAATCGGTCGACAAGATCCGTGGCCATGTCGACGCCTGGTGGACCTCCGGCGCTCAGGCCATGCAATTGGTCAAGGATGGCGAAGTCGACATGGCGAGCATCTGGAACGGCCGCGCCGGCACCTTGAAGAAGGAAGGCGCGCCGGTCAGTTTCTCCTTCGACCAGGGCGTGCTGACTGCCGACTGCATGGTCATCCCCAAGGGTGCCAAGAACAAGGAAGCCGCGATGAAGGCGCTTGCGATGTTCGTCAGCCCGCAGCTGCAGGCCAATCTGCCGCTCTACGTCGACAATGGCCCAGTAAACGAGAAGGCTTTCGAGACCGGCAAGATCCCGCAGGACAGGATCAAGGACATCAATTCGGCGCCCGAAAACGTCAAGAAACAGGTGCTGCAGGATGCAGAATTCTGGCGCGACAATCTGATCGAGGCGACGGAGAAGTTCAACAATCTGATCCAGCAATAGGCTGCGGACACAAGCTTACGGCGGGCAGCGTAACCAGCCACTGCCTCGCCACCTGTTCTCTGCGGCTAAGGAGCGAAAAATCTTGTCCATTGCGCCATCCGCGTTGCCCATCGGCATGCGCGGGATCGAGAAACGATTTGGCAGCGTGCCGGTGCTGCGCGACCTTAACCTCGATGTCGAGGCCGGCGAATTCCTGACGCTGCTCGGCCCTTCCGGTTCCGGCAAGACGACGCTGCTGATGATCCTGGCCGGTTTCGTGCGGGCCAATGCCGGCTCGATCAGGGTCGGCGGCGACGAGATCATCACCACGCCGCCGCACAAGCGCAACATCGGCATGGTGTTCCAGAACTACGCGCTGTTTCCGCACATGAACGTCTTCCACAACATCGCCTTTCCGCTGAAGCAGCGCGGCGTCGCCGCCGCCGAGACGGCCGAACGTGTCGAGAAGGCGCTCGATCTGGTGAAATTGCAGGGCCTGGGCGAACGCCGGGTCGACCAGCTTTCCGGCGGCCAGCGACAGCGCGTGGCGCTGGCACGCGCCATCGTCTTCGAGCCGCGCATCGTGCTGATGGACGAACCCTTGTCGGCGCTCGACAAGGGCCTGCGCGAGCACATGCAGATCGAGCTGCGCGCCCTGCATCGCCGGCTCGGCATGACCACCGTCTATGTCACGCACGACCAGCGCGAAGCCATCACGATGTCCGACCGCATCGCGGTCATGAACGCCGGGCGCATCGAACAGCTCGACAAGCCTGAAACCCTCTACGCCAGGCCGCAAACGCGATTTGTAGCCGGCTTCATCGGCGAATCGAATTTCATTCCGGTCGAGTGCCGCAACGGCTCCGTCTGGTACGAGGACCGGAGAATCCATACCGCGGCTCCAGTGCCGGCGGCAGGCCAGCACCTGATGGTGGTGCGGCCGGAAAAGCTGCGGCTCCTGGCAGACGCCGAACCGACAAGCGGCGTCAACGTGCTCGAGGCGAAAGTCAGCGACATCATCTATCAGGGCGACAGCTTCGTCTGCTACGCGGCGTTGCGCGACGGCCGCCAGCTGACTTTGCGCGACTACTGCCGCAGCGATGTGCTGGCCAAAATGCCGGCGCCCGGCCAGCCAGTCTCATTCGGTCTCGATGCGCAGGACACGATCCTGGTGGCGGCAGACTGATGAGCGCGCAGCCCGCCCTCATGGAAGAGATCGGCAGCGCCGCAGGCCGGGAGCTCAACACGCAGGGACTTCACGTCGACGCCCGGCGTGAATCACTACGGCTGCTGGCGCTGTTGTCGCCAAGCCTGCTTCTGGTCTTCGCCATCATCATCGTGCCGATCGGCTGGCTGTTCTGGCTGTCGCTGTTCGACGAAGCGGGCGGCTTCAGCGCCGCCAATTATGCGCGATTCTTCGAGCAGGCCTCCTACATCAAGACCTTCGTCACCACCTTCAAGGTCGCCTTCATCGTCACCGGCGCCTGCGTGCTGCTCGGCTATCCCTTGGCCTACATGCTGTCGCAACTGCCGCGGCGGGCGGCGTCGATCTGCCTGATCTTCGTCATCCTGCCGTTCTGGACATCGGTTCTGGTGCGCACCTATGCCTGGCTGGTGATCCTGCAGCGCAAGGGACTGATCAACAGCTGGCTGATCGATCTCGGAATCATCGGCCAGCCGCTATCGCTCGCCAACAATTTTTCCGGCGTCGTCATCGGCATGACGCATATCTTGCTGCCGTTCCTGGTGCTGCCGCTCTACGCTTCGATGAAGACCATCGACACCGACTGCCTGCGCGCCGGCATGAATCTCGGCGCCGGCCCGACTGCCACCTTCCGGCAGATCTTCTTTCCGCTGTCGCTGCCAGGCCTCGCCTCGGGCGTGGTCATCGTCTTCGTGCTCTGCCTGGGCTTCTTCGTCACGCCGGCTTTGATGGGCGGCGGCAAGGTCATCATGTGGGCGATGCGCATGGAACAGACCACCAGCCTCTATTCAAACTGGGGCGCGGGTGCAGCACTGGGCGTGGTGCTGCTGGTGGTGACGCTGGCGCTTCTCGGCCTGTTCCAGTGGCTGCTCGGCGCGCGTGCCACCGGCGTGTGGAGTTCGAGATGAGTAGGGATCTCGGCCTGCCTATCTCGCACCGGCAACGCCTATGGCTCTATTGCCTCGGCGGCCTCGTGCTGCTGTTCCTGATCGCACCGTCGATCATCATCGTCATCATGTCGTTTTCCGATTCGACGCTGCTGCAATTCCCGCCGCAGCAATGGTCGCTGCGCTGGTACCAGGCCTATTTCGGGTCGCTGGAGTGGCGCGATGCCACGATCGTCTCGGTCAAGGTGGCTGTCATGACAGTGCTGGTGGCGACACCGCTCGGCACCGCGGCCGCCTATGCCATCAACCGGGGCACGCTGCGCTTCAACGGCACCATCAACGCGCTGCTGACGGCGTCGCTGATCGTCCCTGTGATCCTGATCGGCATCGGCACCTTCTTCCTCTATGCGCGCATCGGCCTCAACAACACGCTGACCGGCCTGGTCATCGCGCATACGGTGCAGGCGCTGCCGTTGGTGGTGCTGACCGTGCTGTCTGGATTGCGCTCCTACGACATGAACCAGGAGCGCGTGGCGCGCAGCCTTGGCGCCGGCCGCGTCGCCGCCTTCTGGCAGGTGACGATGCCGCAGATCCGCTTCTCGATTGTCTCGGGCGCGCTGTTTGCCTTCATCACCTCCTTCGACGAAGTGGTGGTTTCGCTGTTCATATCGGGCGGCGAGACGACGACATTGACGCGCCGCATGTTCAATGCGCTGCGCGACCAGATCGACCCGACGATCGCCGCCATCTCGACCTGCCTGATTGTTCTGTCGGTCGTGCTGTTGTCGGTTGCGCAGATCTTCGGCCGGCGGCATTGATTTCACCAGATCAATTCGCAGAAGTGACCAATTTGCAGAAGTGACTAGGGGATATTCAGACAGAATGCGTGATTTCCAGTTTCCCGGCCGCTCGCCGGTTCGTGCCACCGAGGCGGTTGCCGCGACCTCGCATCCGCTTGCAACGCTCGCGGCCATCGACATGCTGCGCTCCGGCGGCAATGCCATGGACGCCGCGGTCTGCGCCGCCGCCGTGCAGGGTGTGGTCGAGCCGCAATCGACGGGCATCGGTGGCGACTGCTTCGTGCTTTATTCTCCCGGAGGACAAGGCAATGTGCTGGCCTTCAACGGCTCGGGGCGAGCGCCGGCCAGGGCGACGGTCGGCTGGTATCTCGAAAAAGGCTTCGACCGCATCCCGCTGCAGGGTCCGCATGCGGTCACCGTACCGGGCGCCGTCGACGCCTGGAGCCGCCTGCTCGAAGACCATGGCCGCAAGGGCCTTGCCGAGGCGCTGGCGCCGGCCATTCACTATGCCGAGAACGGCTATGTCGTGCACGACCGCGTCGCCTTCGACTGGGCCGAGCCGGAGACCGACCTGTCGGCCGACGAGCATGCCGCGCGCATCTTCCTGCCCGGCGGCAGGGCGCCGAAGGCGGGTGACGTCCATCGGCAGCCGGAACTGGCGGCGACCTTGCGCATCATCGCCAAACACGGCCGGTCCGGCTTCTACGAAGGCGCGGTCGCCGACGATATGGTGAGCCGGCTTAACGAATTGGGCGGACTTCATACGGCCGAGGATTTCGCCGCGACCAGAGGCGACTATGTGGCGCCGGTCAGCACCTCCTATGGCGGCCATGAGATCCACCAGATGCCGCCGAACAATCAGGGGCTGACGGCGCTTTTGATGCTCAATTTGCTGTCGGGCTTCGAGCTTGGCGGGCTCGACCCCAACGGCGCCGAACGCCTGCATCTGGAGATCGAGGCCGGGCGCCTGGCTTACCGCGACCGCGACCGCTATGTCGGCGACCAGGACCATGTCCCGGTGCCCCTGAAGCAGCTCCTGTCCGGCGCCTATGCCGACCGGCTACGCGCCGAGATCGACCGCGACCGCGCCATGACGCATCTGCCGCGCGTCGAGCTGCCCGGCAGCGACACGGTCTATATCTCCATCGTCGACCGCGACCGCAACGCGGTCTCCTTCATCAACTCGACCTATTATTCGTTCGGCAGTGGCGTCGTCGGCCCGAAGACCGGTATCGTGCTGCAGAACCGTGGTTCGAGCTTCCGCCTCGACCCGGCGCATCCGAACGCGATCGCGCCGGGCAAGCGGCCGATGCACACGATCATGCCGGGCATGGCGACGAAGAACGGCCGCGTGGTGATGCCGTTCGGCGTCATGGGCGGCGGTTACCAGCCGTTTGGCCATGTCCACCTGCTCACCAACATGATCGATTTCGGCATGGACCCGCAGCAGGCACTGGATGCGCCGAGGGTGTTTTACAACGATGACACAGTGGAAGCCGAGCGTGGCGTTCCCACTGATGCAACCGAGGGCCTGCGCCGGCGCGGCCACCGCATCGCCGAACCGCATCATCCGCTTGGCGGCGGGCAAGTGGTGCTGATCGACTGGGAGAAGGGGACGCTGACCGGCGCTTCCGATCCGCGCAAGGATGGTTTGGCGCTTGGCTATTGAGGCGATCCGTTGTCCAATGGCGCCCATATCGAGGCAAGCCCGTCAGAAGGGCTCTCGCCAGTAATCGTTCGAAATCCAGCCGGTGATCATGACCCAAACTGAAACCCACGCAGATCTCTCCCGCCGTCTCGCCGCCGGCGCCGACGACGCCCCCGCCATTCTGGCGCCCGATAGGGCAACGCTCAGCCATGGCGGATTGCGCAGCATGATCGCCGACACGGCAAAACAGCTGCATGCGCGCGGCATCGGCCGCGGCGACAGGGTGGCGATCGTGCTGCCGAACGGGCCCGAGATGGCCACCGCCTTCGTCGCCGTGGCGGCCGCCGCCTCTACGGCGCCGCTCAACCCCGCCTACCGGGCCGACGAGCTCGATTTCTACCTGACCGACATCGGCGCCAAGGCGATCCTTGTCGCGGAGGGTGAGACCGGCCCCGCGGTGACGGTGGCCGAGCGCCTCGGCATCGGCGTGCTGCGGCTCGTCGTGCAGCCTGGCACACCCGCCGGCAGTTTTGCTATCGAGGGCGCGGCGATCGGACCGAAGGCCGCGCCCGACATGGCGCAAGACAGCGACATTGCGCTGCTGCTGCATACCTCCGGCACGACATCGCGTCCAAAACTGGTGCCGCTCAGCCATGCCAACATCGCGGCCTCGGCAGCTCATATCGGCGGCACGCTTGGCCTGACGGCCGATGACCGTTGCCTCAATATCATGCCGCTGTTCCACATTCACGGCCTGATCGCGGCCGTGCTGTCGTCGCTGGCTGCCGGCGGCAGCATCTACTGCACGCCGGGTTTCAACGCGCTGCGCTTCTTCCAGTGGCTGAGCGAGGCGCAGCCGAGCTGGTACACGGCGGTGCCGACCATGCATCAGGCGATCCTGGCCCGCGCGGCACGCAACACCGAGGCGCTGGCGGCGGCGCGCCTGCGCTTCATCCGCTCGTCCTCGGCGTCGCTGCCGGCGCAGGTCATGACTGAGCTGGAAGCGACCTTCGGCTGCCCAGTGATCGAATCCTACGGGATGACCGAGGCGGCTCACCAGATGGCCTCGAACCGGCTGCCGCCGGGCCAGCGCAAGCCCGGCAGCGTTGGTGCCTCCGCCGGGCCGGAGGTGGCTGTGATGGCGCCCGACGGGCGGCTGCTCGATGCAGGCGAGACCGGCGAGATCGTCATCCGCGGGCCCAATGTCACGACGGGCTACGAAAAGAACCCGGATGCCAACGCCACGGCTTTCGCGCATGGCTGGTTCCACACCGGCGACCAGGGCGTGCTGGACGGGGATGGCTATCTCAGGGTCACCGGTCGGCTCAAGGAGATCATCAATCGCGGCGGCGAAAAGATCTCGCCACTCGAGGTCGACGATGTGCTGATGGACCATCCGGCGGTGGCGCAGGTCGTCACCTTCGCCATGCCGCATGGCAAGCTTGGCGAGGAGGTGGCGGCGGCGGTTGTGCTGCGCGAAGGCATCAGCGCCACCGAGGGCGACATCCGCACCTATGCCGCGACGCGGCTTGCCGACTTCAAGGTGCCGCGCAAGATCCTGATCCTGGACGAGATCCCCAAGGGCGCGACCGGCAAATTGCAGCGCATCGGCCTTGCCGCCAAACTCGGGCTTTGACGATGAAGATCACCATCTTCGGCGCCGGTGCGATCGGCGGCTATCTCGCTGCCAAGCTTGCCGCCGCCGGCCGCACCGATCTCTCGATCGTCGCGCGCGGCGCCCATCTGGAAGCGATCAAGGCAGATGGCCTGCGCCTGATCGAGGATGGCCAGGAGACGTCCGTCCCCGTCCGGGCCGCCGCCAAGGCCGAGGAACTTGGCGTGCAGGATTATGTCGTGCTGGCGCTGAAGGCCCATTCCCTCACCCCGGCGCTCGACCAGATCGCACCGCTGCTTGGGGACCACACATCAGTCGTCACCATGCAGAACGGCGTGCCGTGGTGGTATTTCCACGGCGTCGGCGGGCCGCTCGAAGGCACCAGGCTGAACGCGGTCGATCCCGGCGGCGCGATCTGGCAGCGGATTGGACCGGACCGCGTCATCGGCTCGGTCGTCTATCCCGCGGTCGAGGTCGATGCGCCGGGGCTCATCCGCCATGTCGAGGGCAAACGCTTCTCGCTCGGCGAACCCTCGGGCGAGCGCAGCGAACGGGTCACGCTTCTGGCCGAGGAGATGGTCAAGGGCGGCTTGCAGGCGCCGGTGCGCGAAGACATCCGCAGCGAGATCTGGGTAAAACTGTGGGGCAATCTCTCCTTCAACCCGATCTCGGCGCTGACCGGCAGCACGCTTGCCGCGATCGTCGCCGACGAGGGCACCCGCACGCTCGCCCGCACCATGATGCTGGAGGCGCAGGCGATCGGCGAAAGCCTCGGCGTGCGTTTTCCCATCGCGGTCGACCGGCGCATCAAGGGCGCCGGCGATGTCGGCGAGCACAAGACCTCGATGCTGCAGGACCTGGAGCGTGGCCGGCCGATGGAGATCGACGCGCTGGTGAGCGCGGTGCAGGAACTTGGCAGGCTAACGGACAAGCCGACCCCGACCATCGATGCCGTGCTGGCGCTGGTGCGGCGGCTGGCGGTGGAACGCGGGTGTTATGGATAATGGGCTCGGGGTTGATCAGCACCGTGGCGAGGGCGCGACGATCCAGGCCTTGAAGCGCCTTCATCTCCCAGCTTGACCAGGGTTAGCAGCATGCTGAACGCCATTCACCACGTCGCGCTCATCTGCACCGACTACGACCGGTCGCGACGGTTCTACGTCGAACTCCTCGGCCTCGATCTGATCCGGGAGGTTTATCGGGAGGAGCGGCAGTCATGGAAGGCGGATCTGCGGATCGGGTCGGCCCAACTGGAATTGTTCTCCTTCCCTGCACCGGCGATGCGGCCGTCCCACCCAGAGGCTACAGGCCTGAGACATCTGGCATTCGCGGTGGCTAATCTTGATCCCGTGATTATCCGCCTGGAAGCCGCAGGCGTTGCCGTCGAGCCAATCCGGATCGATCCATACACAGACCAACGGTTTACCTTTTTCAGGGACCCGGATGGATTGCCGCTGGAACTCTACGAAGCCCCATAAGGAACGGTTCGCTTTCACGACGGGCGCTTTGTACTGACGGTCTCAGTATCGGCGGACCGCGAATCTGTGCTAAGCGCCGCCCAACCAACCAAAGGACGACACCAATGAGCGAACTGACCGTGGCCGAGGCGACCGAGAGCATCTATGCCTCGCTCCGGGCGGACAATGCCGACATCGACACACATATCGCGGCGCTTAAGGCGGCGCTGACGCGAGAGGGGATCAAACAGGCGGTGTTCGATCCGACCAAGCTGGCGCAGAACAACCGCTCGGGCCGCAAGCTGATGCAGGCTTATTTTCGGCAGCGTGGCGTGAGCGTGACGTTTTCGGACCAGTAGAACCGCGCGCGATCTCAACCGTGTGATGGTTGGTTTCGGACGCATGTTCTCCGACGCTCCGGGCCCTCCCTGGCCGGCTCAATAACAGCTATCCGCCGCCGCAAGGGCTTCGGCACGGTGAGCTTGGTCCAGTGCGCCAATCCGTCGGACCGACGCATAGAACCTGACATAGTCGCCCGAGCACAGATCGAACAGGCGGAGAAACGCGGTCACCCGATCGCTATAGACGGAAGTCGCGGCGAGCTTTGCATTGTTGATCGGGGAAGCGAACCAGGCATCGTATCCCCGGTATCGGCCCCAGCGCCTGTCGCGCATGTGTCGGTAGCGCATCCGCAGCCGTTCGATCGCCGCCGTCTTCGCGGCCAGTTTTTGCTCCGAGGTGCCGGCGTTGGAATAGACTTGCGCCAACTCGTCCCGAGTCCGCGACACCAGCGCAAGAAATTCAGCTTTGCGTCTCCGGGCGGCTTCGTAACGGCGCAATGCTGCGGTATCGCCAGCTGCGCGCAGCCATTTTTTCACGCCGGTCGTTTCGACGGCGACAGCGAACGACTCGTTGAATGCGGAATCGTCGTGCACGTAGACGCGCTGGTGGGCCAGTTCATGGAACACCAGCCCTGCAAGATAGGTTTTATCCTCGCTGAACATCGTGCTCAGCAGCGGGTCACTCGACCAGCCAAGCGTGGAATATGCGGTGATGCCCGTCACATAGACATCCATGCCCTGTCCTTGAAGTTCGGCAGCGGTTTCAATTGCGGACTTCCTGGAGAAATATCCCCGGTAGGGCACGCAGCCGAAAACGGGAAAACACCATGTTCGCGGCGTCAGCGAGAATGCCGGCGCGGCGAAGACGGCCCATGTCACCGAATCTCGACCGATATCGACATAGCTGCGGTAGCTGTTGTTGTCGGGCAGCGCCAGTTCATCCGTTGCGAACTGTCGTATGGCGCTCGCCGATGCCATTCGAGCGCGCAATGCCTTCGGCGTCGAAGGGTCCTCGATCAGTTTTCCGACATCCTGGCGCGCCGTCATGATCCGCAGATGACCCTGCACGGATTGCGCGTAGTAGGAAACACTGGTGCAGCCGGTCGCGCCGGACACCACGATCACAACGGCAACCAATCGAAAGAATGCGCGCATCACGATTTGCCCACAGCAGTGCTCCCGTACCGATCGGGCGATTGTCGCGATTGCCCCAGGTCCCAAGCAGCCGCATCGATTTGATCGAGGTCTATAGCTTTCTAAAGAATCCGGACAGAATATTCGGACCCACTTCGCCAGGGCGCAGTCTGATCCCGTCCTCGAAGCAGTTCAGCGTCATGCATTCGAAGCCGCTGTGTGCGAGGAGTGCCACCAGCGAGTCACGATCGAAGTGGTGGAGGTGCTCGTCGGGAAGACGCATACGCCACGTCCGGAACCAGGCGTCGCCGTCGGCGCCGAGCTCGCGCCAGCGGCAATAAGGGACGGCGACGGCCAGGTAGCGGGCCTTAAGCCGGGCGAGGAAACCCAGATCCGGGATATGCTCAAGCACATCGAACATGGCGACGAGATCCCACGAGCTGGAGAGCGCCTCATCCCAATCGACGAAGCGGACGCCCTTGGGCAGCGGAAACCTGGTTATGTCGCAGCCGGCGCAGTCGGCGACCCCGGTTATTTTCGCGGCTTCGATGAATGTGCCGGTGCCATATCCAATCTCCAACACGGACCGGGGATCTCGCCAGTGATCCCCAGCACCCAGCCGAGTCGCTGATATCCGAGCTTGATGGTCCGGTCACTCAGGTCCTCGTAATAGGAAATGTACTGCTTGTCATACTTGATCGGTTTGGAGTCGACCTGGTGGATCACGCCAAACCCGTCCACCGCGTAGTTGTCCAACATTGGCGTGCGGCCCCCCAGGTTCCGAGTTCCTTACCGGCAGAACTAGGACGCAACCGGACAATCGAGCGGTTAGGTATTCAGCCGCCAGCTTGAACTGCTCAGTCCTTGCCCGCCCGCTTGAAAATCCGCGCATAAAATTCGCCGACGATGCCGCGCCGGAAGATCAGCACGCACACCATGAAGATGAGGCCGGTGGCGATGGTCACCGGAAAGCCGGAAGTGGCAAGCGTGTTTTCCAGGCCAATGACAAGGCTGGCGCCGATGATCGGCCCGACCATGGTGCCGATGCCGCCGAGAAGCGTCATCAGGATCACTTCGCCCGACATCTGCCAGGTGACGTCGGTGAGCGTGGCGAACTGGAAAACGATCGCCTTGAGCGAGCCGGCCAGCCCGGCCAGGGCCGCCGACATGACGAAGGCGCCCAGCTTGTAGTTGGCGACGGAATAGCCCAGCGAAATGGCGCGGTTCTCGTTCTCGCGGATCGAGCGCAGGATCATGCCGAACGGCGAGTTGACGATGCGCCAGATGGCGAAGACGCCGATCAGGAACACCGCCAGCACGAAGTAATACATGTTCAGCGAGACGTTCAGGTCGAGGACGCCAAGCAGCATGCCGCGCGGCACGCCCTGAATGCCGTCCTCGCCTTGCGTGAAGGGCGACTGCACGCAGAAGAAGAAGAACATCTGCGACAGCGCCAGCGTGATCATGGCGAAATAGATGCCTTGCCGGCGAATGGCGAAAAAGCCCATGACAAGGCCGAGCAAGGCCGCACCCGCCATGCCGAGCAGAATGCCGGCTTCCGGCGGCCAGCCCCAGACCTTGACGGCATGCGCGGTGAAGTAGGCGGCGCCGCCGAAGAAGGTGGCGTGGCCGAACGATAAGAGCCCGGTATAGCCGAGCAGAAGATTGAACGCGCAGGCAAACAGCGCGAAACACAGCATCTTCATCAGGAAGATCGGATAGATCAGGAAAGGCGCTACCAGCAGCGCCAGGATGCCGAGCCCGACCAGCATCCATTCCAGCCGTGCCGAGGTTTTGGCCGATGCCTCGCGAAGCGTCAGTTCGGTCATGTCAGATGTCCCTTCCGACATGTCAAGCGTCCCTTCCGAACAGGCCAGCCGGCCGGACCAGAAGCACGATGGCCATGATGACGAAGACCACGAGATTGGAGGCCTCGGGGTAGAAGACCTTGGTCAGGCCCTCGGCGAGGCCAAGCATGTAGCCGGTGACGATCGCACCGAGGATCGATCCCATGCCGCCGACCACCACCACCGCGAAGACGACGATGATGAGGTCCGATCCCATAAGCGGGCTCACCTGGTAGATCGGTGCTGCCAGAATGCCGGCAAGCCCGGCCAGCGCGGAGCCAAGGCCGTAGGTGAGGGTCAGCAGCAACGGCACGTTGACGCCGAAAGCCTGGACGAGACGGGGATTCTCGGTTGCCGCGCGCAGATAGGACCCAAGCCTGGTCTTCTCGATCAGCGCCCAGGTGCCGAAGCAGACGATCAGCGAGGCGACCACGACCCAGCCGCGATAGTTGGGCAGGAACATGAAGCCGAGATTGGTGCCGCCGGCAAGCAGCGGCGGCACGGCGTAGGGGTTTCCCGAGACGCCGTAATAATAGCGGAAGATGCCTTCGAGCACGAGAGCGAGGCCGAAGGTGAAGAGCAGCCCGTAGAGCGGATCGAGATCGTACAGCCTCGACAGCGCCAGGCGCTCGACCACGACGCCGAAGACGCCAACGATCAGCGGCACAAGGATCAAAGCGGGCCAATAGCCGATGCCGAGATGGGTGAGAAGCAGATAGCCGACGAAGGCGCCGAACATATACTGGGCGCCATGCGCGAAATTGATGACGCGCAGCAAGCCGAATATGACAGCCAGGCCCAGGCTCAGCATGGCGTAGAACGAGCCGTTGATCAGGCCGACCAGCAATTGGCCGAGGAAGGCCTGAACCGGGATTCCGAAGATCATCGTCATGGCGCCATCATACACCCAGGACTTCGTGGAGCTGCGCCATGCGGTCCGGCAGCTCGCCGACCGGAAACCCCGCCACCACCTTGCCGTGCTCCATCAGATAGAAACGGTCGGCGACGCGACTGGCGAAGCGGAAGTTCTGCTCGACCAGCAGGATCGTCATGCCGCGCTTTTTCAACGTCGCCAGCAACGCGCCGATGCGCTGCACGATGACGGGAGCGAGCCCCTCCGTCGGTTCGTCGAGAAGCAGCATCTTCACGCCGGTTCGCAGCATGCGCGCGATCGCCAGCATCTGCTGTTCGCCGCCCGACAGCCTGGTGCCGGGACTGTTGCGCCGCTCCTTCAGATTGGGGAACAGATCGAATATCTCCTCGACGCTCATGCCGCCCTGCGCGACGACCGGCGGCAGAACCAGATTCTCGTCCACGGTCAGCGTTGCGAAGATGCCGCGCTCCTCCGGCACGAAGCCGATGCCTTGATGGGCGGTGCGGTGCAGCGGCAGCCGCATCAGGTCCTTGCCGTCGAAGGCGATCCGGCCGGTCCGCTTGCGGATCAACCCCATGATGGCGCGCAGCGTCGTCGTCTTGCCGACGCCGTTGCGGCCGAGCAGCGTGACCGTCTCGCCGGCAAACACTTCCAGATCGACACCGTGCAGCGCATGGCCCTCGCCATACCAGGCGTTGAGGCCGGTGACGGCAAGCAGAGGTGCGGCACTAGTCATCGGCGGTGCCCATATAGGCGATCTTGACGCGCTCGTCGCGGCTAACGGTGGCGTAGTCGCCAGCGGCCAGCACCTCGCCGCGCTGCATGACCGTTATCCAGTCGCAAAGGTCGGCCACCACTGTCAGATTGTGCTCGACCATCAGCACGGCGCGATCCCTGGCAACCGAACGGATGAGGCTGGAAACCGTGGCCACGTCCTCATGCCCCATGCCGGCCATCGGCTCGTCCAGCAGCAGCACTTTCGGATCGAGCGCGAGCGTCGTGGCGATCTCCAGCACGCGTTTCCTGCCATAGGAAAGATCGCCGGCGAGCCTGTTCCTGGCGTCGTCGAGACCAACCGAGCGCAGCAATTCCTCGGCGCGCGGGGTCAGCCGGTCGAGCGCCGCGAGCGAGCGCCAGAATTGAACGGCAAGACCACCCGGCCGCTGCAGCGCGACGCGGACATTGTCGAGCACGCTGAGGTGCGGAAAAATCGCCGATATCTGGAACGAGCGCACCAGCCCCATCCGCGCAACCCTGGCCGGCGAGGTGCGGGTGATGTCGTGGCCAAGCAGCTCGATCCTGCCGCTGGTCGGCGCCAGGAACTTGGTGAGCAGGTTGAAGACGGTCGTCTTGCCGGCGCCGTTGGGTCCGATCAGGGCATGGATGTTGCCATGGCGGACATCGAGATCGACGTTTTTGACGGCGATGAAGCCGGCAAAGTCGCGTCGCAACCCGCGGGCGGAAAGCACAACCCGCGGCTCGTTCGCGTCCAGGTCAGTCGGCGCCATCGGCCGCGCCGATCACTGGCCGGCCGTCGGACAGCCGCTTTCCTTCTCGCTGAGGAAGGCCTCGTTGCCTGGAATGGTGGCGAGATATTTGTAGTAGTCCCAATCCTTGGTGCTCTCGGCTGGCGACTTGACCTGGTAGAGGTACATGTCGTGGACCATGTTGCCGTCCGCCTGCACCTTGCCGTTGGTTATCACCGCGTCGTCCACAGGCATCGAATGCAGCTGCTTGGCGACGGCTTCGGTCTCGTCCGTGCCGGCCTTGTCGATCGCCTTCAAATACTGCGTCACCGCCGAATAGGTCGCGGCCTGGATCATGTTCGGCATGCGGTTGGTGCGCTTGAAGAAGCGCTGCCCGAATTCGCGGCTCTTGTCGTCGCGATCCCAGTAATACCCTTCGGTCAGCACGACGCCCTGCGCCGCCTGAAGGCCAAGCCCATGCACCTCGGCCAGCGTGAACAGGAGTGCGGCAAGACGCTGACCGCCCTGCACGATGCCGAATTCGGCCGCCTGCTTGATGGAGTTGGAGGTATCGAGGCCGGCATTGGCCAGGCCGATGACCTTGGCGCCCGACGATTGCGCCTGCAGCAGGAAGGACGAATAATCGGTCGATCCCAGGGGATAACGCACCTCGCCCAGCACCTTGCCGCCATGGCTTTCGACGAACTTGGTGGTCTGATCCTTCAGCGAATAGCCGAATGCATAGTCGACGGTGACGAAGAACCAGCTGTCGCCGCCCTGCTGCACGAGAGAGCCGCCGGTACCCACCGCCTGCGAGTGAGTGTCATAGGCCCAGTGGAAGCCATAGGGCGAGCACTGTTTGCCGGTCAGCTCCGTGGTCGCCGCGCCGGTGACGATGTCGATCTTCTTCTTTTCCTTGGAAATCCCCTGGACGGCGAGCGCTACCGAAGAGGTCGTCAGTTCCATGATGGCATCGACTTGCTCGGTGTCGTACCACTGCCGGGCGATGTTGGAGGCGATATCCGGCTTGTTCTGGTGGTCGGCGCTGATGATTTCTATCGGCGCTCCCTGCACCTTGCCGCCGAAATCCTCAACGGCCATCTTGGCCGCCTCGACCGACCACTTGCCGCCGAAGTCGGCGTAGACGCCCGACTGGTCGTTGAGGATGCCGATCTTGACCTTGCCGTTGGAAATTTCGGCGGCCGAAGCGGGGATCGCGGATGCGGCGAGAAGTGCCGCGGAAACGAAAAGGCTTACCTTCATGGTTGACTTCCTCCCATAGCGATGAATCCGACCGACCCTCCTACGATCGATCATCGCAATGGTATTGAACATGAGGAAGATAGGGACAGAGGGCAAGAGGCCGTTAGGGATTTAGTGTTCGAAGCGATACGGTTTGGCGGCGCAACGCGAGCCTTGGGCGAGAGATAGAGACACAAACATGTGAACCGCCCGGCGGCAGTGCCGGTCAGCCCTCGGCGGCGACGAGGTGGCCGTTGCCGACATCCCTCAGCGCCAGTTTCAGCGGCGCCTCGCCGATCCTGCGGGTGGCGCTCGGGATTTCCTGGTCGAGGCGCGCGAAGCGGCTTCTGCGCCGCGCGGGATCGGGCACGGGCACGGCTTCGATCAGGCGCCTGGTGTAGGGATGGCGCGGGTTGGAAAAGACCTGGTCGCGGGTGCCCATCTCGACGATCTGGCCGAGATACATGACGGCGACGCGGTCGGAGATGTTCTCGACCACCGCCATGTCATGCGAGATGAAGAGATAGGCGACGCCGAATTCGCGCTGCAATTCCTTCAACAGATCGAGCACGCGCGCCTGCACCGAGACGTCGAGCGCCGAGACGCTTTCGTCGGCGATGATCAGCTTCGGCCGCAGTGCAAGCGCGCGGGCAATGCAGACGCGCTGGCGCTGGCCGCCGGAGAATTCATGCGGATAGAGTTCCATCTGGTCGGCCGACAGGCCGACGCGCTCGAACAGCGCTGCGACACGCTCGCTGCGCTCTTCCTTCGAGGCGATACCGTGGATCAGCAGCGGCTCGGCGACGAGGTCGCCGACACGCATGCGTGGGTCCAACGAGGCATAGGGGTCCTGGAAAATCATCTGCACGTCGCGGCGCACCGCCTTGCGCTCGTCGCGGCCGAGGCCGGACAGATTGCGGCCGCCAATGGCGATGTCGCCGCTGTAGGGCACCAGTCCGGCCAGCGCCTTGGCGGTGGTCGACTTGCCACAACCGGATTCGCCGACCAGCGCCAGCGTCTCGTTGGGCGCGATCGAGAAGCTGACGCCTTCGACGGCGTGGACGCGACGAGTGACCCGGCCGAAGAAGCCGCCATGCAGGTCGAAACGGACATGCAGGTCCTTGACGTCAGCGACATTGGCCGGTGTTGCCGTCTCGGCACTCCTGGAGCCTTGGCGACCGACGCCGCTGCCGATGCGCGGCACGGCGGCCAGCAGCTCGCGCGTGTAGCCGGCTTGCGGCCTGGCGAAAATGTCAGCGGTTTTTCCCTCTTCGACCATGCGGCCATGCCGCATGATGATGACGCGGTCGGCCATTTCGGCGACGACGCCCATGTCATGAGTGATGAGGATGACGCTGGTGCCATGCTGGCGCTGCAGATCGCGCAAAAGTTCCAGCACCTCGCCTTGCACGGTGACGTCGAGCGCCGTCGTCGGCTCGTCGGCGATCAGCACGTCCGGCTCGAGCGCCAGCGCCATGGCGATCATCACCCGCTGGCGCATGCCGCCGGACAGTTCGTGCGGAAACTGTTTTAGCCGGCTTTCGGCTTCCGAAATGCGCACCGCCTTCAGCGCCTCGATGGCACGCTGGCGAGCCTCGCTCTGCGACAGGGAGGTATGCGCCTCGATGGATTCGGTGAGCTGCCGGCCGATCGACAGCACCGGGTTGAGTGAGGTCATCGGCTCCTGGAAGATCATGGCGATGCGGTTGCCGCGAATGCGCCGCATCCGGCGCTCGTCCAGAATCGTCAGATCTGTATCGCCGAGATGGACCTTGCCGGATGAAATCCTGGCGGCAGGCTGCGGCAGAAGCTGCATGATGGCCAGAGCGGTCATCGATTTGCCGGAGCCGGATTCACCGGCAATGCACAGCGTCTCGCCGCGAGACAACGTCAGCGACAGGTCGGAGACGACCTCGCGCTCGCCCTCCTCGCCGCGCACGCTGACGGAGAGGTTGGCGATGTCGAGTATGGGTTCGCTGGCGGCGATCATTGCGCGCGTGACCCGGAGAGGGATTTACTCCGGCACACCCCCCTCCTCATTCAAACACGCAGCGCGGAAAGTAGAACGACACCACCCAGTTCGGCATGTCGACGATCTCGCTGATGCGGAGATCGCCGCAGACCGAGGCCAGCATATAGGCCTCGACTGGGTCGATGTGATAACGACCGGCGAGCAGGTCGACCATCTGCGCAACCGCTTCCCTGGCGCCGGTCATCAGGTCCGGACCGATGCCGGTCGTCACCTCATAGCCCTTGGCGTCGAGATGGCGCGTCACCGGGCCTGGCGTGGTGAAGCGCGGCGTCTTCAGCCTGGCATCCTTGACCAGGTCGAGCTTGAGCACGACGTCCATCGGACTTTCGATCGCCGTGCCGCAGACCTCGCCGTCACCTTGCGCGGCATGGGTGTCGCCAACCGAAAACAGCGCGCCCGCCACTTCCACCGGCAGATAGAGCGTGGTGCCGGCGGCGAGATCGCGGATGTCGAGATTGCCGCCGACGCGCCTTGGCGGCACCACCGAGTGGTGGCCCTTTTCCGCCAGCGCGTTGCCTATGGTGCCGGCGAAGGGTTTCAACGGCACACGCGCATTCTTGCCGAACAGCGCCGGCTCGAGCGAGGCAGCGTCGTATTTCCAGATGTTCAGCGCCGGCTCCTTGAAGTCGTCGGCGAGCAGCCCAAAGCCCGGAATGTTGGCCGTCCAGCCGAAGCCGGACGGCTTGAACATCTCGATCGTCACCTTCAGCGCGTCACCCGGCTCGGCGCCCTCGACGAAGATCGGCCCGGTCGCCGGATTGACGGTGGCGAAGTCGAGCTTGGCGACGTCGGCGACCGTGCTGCCGGCCTGCAACTGGCCGCCGGAGGAATCGAGGCACTGGAACTCGATCGTCGAGCCGGGCGCCACCCGCTCGGCCGGGGCAAACGAATTGTCCCAGCCGAAATGATGTTGGCGCCCGTGGATGGTGTAGTCGCAGTTATTGCACATCTTTTACGTACACATTGTCGTAGTTGATCGGGATATGAACCGGGTCGACATAGAGGTTGTCGGCGCCGCCCATGCGCGCCGATTTCATGGTGAAGCGCTGCTCGTTGAAGACCGGCGCCCAGGGCGCGTCTTCCATCACCTTGTCGTAGATGGCGCTCCACATCTTGTCGCGTTCGCCTGATTTAGCCGGGTCGACCACCGAGTCGGCCTCGGCCGCCTTGGCGTCGAGATCCTTGTTGCAATACCACGACCAGTTCCAGCCGCCTGGCACCGCACCGGCGCAGCCGAGGATCGGGCCGTAGAAGTTCGACGGATCCGGGAAGTCGGCGATCCAGGCCATGCCGCCGGACCAGATCATCGGTGCGCCGGCCTTGTCGCCGCCGGCGGCAATCACGTTTGCCTGCGCCAGCGACTGGATGCTTGCCTTGATGCCGATCGCCGCCAGATCCTGCTGGATCGCCTGGGCGATGCGCGGGTTGGGATCGGTGTTCATGGCAAACAGCTGTGTCTCGAAGCCGTCGGGGTGGCCAGCCTCTGCGAGCAGCGCCTTGGCCTTGGCGACGTCATAGGGATAGCCCTTGTATTCCTTGTCGTAGCCCGGCATCGACGGCGGCAGCGGCTGGTTGGCCGGCACGGCGCGGCCGTTGATGATCTGGATGACGCGCGCCTTGTTGATCGCCATGTTGACTGCCTGGCGCACCTTAACATTGTCGAACGGCGCCATGGTGGTGTTCATGGTGACATAGCCGGTGTGCAGCTGGCCGCCCTCGACGACGCGTGCCTTCTGCTCGGGATCGGCCATCACCTCCTGGAATTTTGCTGGCGGAATGCCGTCGCCGGGGACGTCGATCTCGCCCTTCTGCAGGCGCAGCAGCGCCACGATCGGCTCCTGGCCGATCTCGAAGGTGATCTTGTCCAGATGCGGCAGGCCCTTGTGCCAGTAGTCCGCATTGCGCTCGAAGACGATGCGCTGGCCGAGCGTCCACTCGGCGAGCTTGAAGGCGCCGGTGCCGACCGGATGCTTGCCGAAATCGGCGCCGTATTTCTCGACCTCTTCCTTCGGCACGACATGGGCGAAGTTGATGGCCATCACATGCAGGAAGGTGGCGTCGGGGCGGGTCAGTTCGAACTTGACCGTGTAAGGGTCGACGACGGTGACGCCGGAGAGGCTCTCGGCCTTGCCGGCGGCGACATCGTCATAGCCCTTGATCGAGCCGAAGAAGCCGGCGCCGGGGCTCTGCGTCTTCGGATTGGTGACGCGGTCGAGCGAATATTTCACGTCGTCGGCCGTCATCTCGCGACCATTGTGGAATTTCACGCCATGGCGCAGCTTGAAGGTGAAGGTCTTGCCGTCGGGCGAAATCTCGTAGCTTTCGGCGAGGTCGGGCTTCAGATTGGTGGTGCCCGGCTCGTAATCCATCAACCCGTCGAACAGGCTCTTGATCATCGACCAGTTCTGCCAGTCATAGCCGATCGCCGGATCGAGCGTGGCGACGTCGTCCTTGTAGGTGATGGTGATGGCGCCGCCCTGCTTGGCGTTCGGATCGACGGCGTCCTCGGCGCGAACGCTCGTCATGCCGAGCATCAGCGCCAGCGCCGATGCCGCTACCGTGGATGCGAGAAAATTTTTCATTTTTATGTTCCCTTTCTCTGTCTGGTTTTCATTTCATCTGAGCTTGATGCGGGGGTCGATGAAGGGCGCGATGATGTCGGCCAGCAGATTGCCCAGCACGATGGCGAAGGCCGACACCAGCGTCACACCCATGATGATCGGGATGTCGACGCGCTGGATGGCCTGCCAGGCGAGCTGGCCGATGCCGGGCCAGCCGAATACGCTTTCGACGACGACGATGCCGCCCATGAAGATGCCTATGTCGATGCCGATCATGGCGATCACCGGCAGGATGGCGTTGGGCAGCGCATGGCGGAACAGGATAGCTCGCCGCGCCAGGCCTTTGGCGCGGGCGGTGCGCACGTAATCCTGGCGCAGCACGTCGATCATCGACGAGCGCATCATGCGCGCGTACCAGCCGGCGCCGAGGATTCCCATGGTCAGTGACGGCAGCACCAGATGACGCCAGGTGCCGTAGCCGCCGATCGGGAACCAGCTGAGCCGCACGGCAAAGACGTAGAGCAGCAGCAGACCGACGACGAATTGCGGCGCCGAGACGCCGACGAAGGAGGCGACCATCAGCGTCTGGTCAGCGGCGGTGCCGCGCTTGACGGCGGCGATCAGGCCCATGCTCAGGCCGAGCAACAGCTCGCACAGGATGGCGCCGACCATCAGCAACAGGCTGGCCGGCAGCCGCGAGACGATCAGCTCGGTGACTTCGGAGCGCTGGATGTAGGAGCGGCCGAGATCGCCGCTGACGAGCTTCGTGAGATAGCGCCAGTACTGGACGACGAACGGCTGGTCGAGGCCGAGCTGCTGGCGGATGTTCTCGACCGTCTGCGGCGTGGCGCTGCGGCCGGCGATCTGGCGCACCGGATCGGCCGGCAGGAGATAGAGCAGCGCGAAGGTGATCAGCGAGACGCCGAGCAGGATCAGCAGCGACTGGATGAGGCGGCGGCCGAGATAGGCGATCATGCCCGGCCCCTCTGCGTCGGATCGAGAATGTCGCGCAGCGCATCGCCGATCAGGTTGAAGGCGAGCGCCAGCGCCAGGATCGCGGCACCCGGAAAGAACACCAGCCAGGGTGCGGCCTGGAAATAAGTCTGGTTCTCGAAGATGATGTTGCCCCAGGACGCCGTCGGCGGCTGGACGCCGATGCCGAGGAAGGAGAGTGTCGCCTCAAGCAGCACGGTGGTCGAAATGCCGAGCGTGCCCCAGACGATGATGGTCGGTAAGAGATGCGGCAGGATGTGGCGAAACAGGATGCGCGGCGCGCTCGCGCCGATGGTGCGTTCGGCATCGATGAACTCACGCTCCGCCAGCGATGAGGTCTCGGTGTAGATGACGCGGGCGGTCTGCACCCAGTTGACCAAAGCGATGACCATGGCGACGATCCACAGGCTGGGCTCGAACACCGCGGCCAGGCAAATGGCGAGCAGCAGTGCCGGAAACGCCATCATCAAATCGGTGAAACGCATCAGCGCGCTGCCGATCCAGCCACGGAAATAGCCGGCGACAACACCGACCAGCGTGCCGATGAACAGCGCCACGCCATTGGCGACGATGCCGATGATCAGCGAGGTGCGGGCGCCGTAGAGGATGCGGGTCAGGAGGTCGCGGCCGAGCAAGTCGGTGCCCAGCCAGAATTTTGCATCCGGCGGCAAGGGCGAGCCCTCGATGGTCAGGCCGTCGAACATCTGCTCGTTGGGATCATAGCCGGTCAGCCATGGCGCCAGCACGGCGCCGGCAACGACGATGGCGACGATGACCAGCCCGAGCAGAGCCAGACGGCGCCTGACCAGCCGGCGCCAGACGCCGGCGCGCGGCTTGACCGGCATGCGCCCTGGCGCGGTGAGATCAGGCGCGATGGGACTGGTCATCGCCGCCTTCTTCCCCTGTTGCTTCTTCGCTTGTCATGGCCACGATCCGCCGCGCGGCATCCTCGACGCTGATCTGCCAGCTCATCGCCAGCGAGCGCAGCTGCGCATAGGCGCGGCCGTCATCGCTGCCTTTCGCCAGTGCCGTCACCGCGCGAACGATGGTCTGGCGTTCGGCAACGCGCTGGCGAAGCGAGGCGATCTCGCTGGCCAGGTGTTTTCGCGCCTCGAAACTCTGGCGCGCGATCAGCAGCGCGCTGTAGACGCCGGCATTGCCGACCGGCTTCAGCAGCTGCGCATCGGCCTTATGCGACAGCGCCCATTCGATGCGGCCCGGCGCCTCGGAACCGATCAGCGCCACCAGCGGCATCGGCGCTTCGCCCGGCTTCCAGGGGAATTGCTCGTCAAAGCCGAGATCGGCGTCGAAGAAGACGAAATCGGCGGCCAGCGCCTCGGGCGGCAGTTCCGGCCAGCAATCCAGCGTGATCAGCCCGATGGCCGACAATTGCCTGGTGATCGCCTGCACCGTCGGATGTGGGCGATGCAGGATAAACGCCCTGGCGCCGCCGAGATTGGGGATGCGTGGGGCTCTGGTCACGACACCACCCTCAGGCGCGGGCGGCCGAATGTTTTTGCCGGGTCGTAGCGCGACAGATACGGATCCGGCGCGACTTCGTCTTCGCGGCTGACGACCTCGAAGAAGCCGTCCGCGATGCGCCCGATGATCACCGGCAGTGTCGCGTGCTGCGAGTGGGCGTCGATGGCGATCGGACCGAGCCGGGTGGAGAAGCGGCGTTCGGCGAAGGCTCTGGAGAATTCCGCCGGACCGGCGTCGGGATTGCTGGAGAGCACGTCGGCCATCACCTGCACCGAGGCATAGGCGGAGGCCTCGAAGGATGAGGCAAAGGCAGCCGGGCGCGGCGCGAAATACGGCCCGACCGACAGATGTCCCTTGCCGGATTCACCGATCGCCGGCAGCTCACCTTCGGTCAGGTTGCAGGAGATGACGGGGCAAGTCTCGGGACTGAAGGCGGCATCCTCGTGACCCAGGTCGCGATAGGCCGCGAGGAAGGCGTAGGACGAGGTGCCGATCAAATTGTTGAGGATGAAGTTCGGCCGCGTGGCGCGGATCTCCGCGATCAGCCGCGACACGTCGGTCTCGCCGATGCGCAGGTAGCGTTCGCCCAGCACCTTGCCGCCGGCATCCGCGATCAGGTCGCGCGCGACGCGATTCATCTCCCAGCCCCAGATGTAGTTCGAGCCGAGCAGGAAGCCGTTGGCGCCGAAACGCGGCACGACATGCGCCATCAGCGGCACCAGATGCTGGTTGGGGCAGGCGTGCATGTAGACGACATGCTCATTGGCTTCGAAGCCCTCATAGGGGCAGGCGTACCAGAGCATGCCGCCGGCTTTCTCCAAGACCGGAATGGTTTCCTTGCGGCTCCAGGAGGTGACGCAGCCGATGACATGGCGTGCGCTGCTGGTCTTGAAGATATCTTCGCAAAGCGTTGCGTAGCGGTCCGCATTGCTTTGCGGATCGCGCTCCACCGGCACCAGTTCGATGGCTGAGCTGCGATCGGCGTTGATGTCGGCTATGGCGCGCATGGCGCCGATGCGGCACGCATCGGAGACGAGTTGATAGCTCCCCGAGCGGGAATACAGGATGCCGATCTCGATGCGCCGTTTCAAACAGGACCCCAGAAATGACAATGCCTCGCAGCCTGCGCCGGAAGGGCGAGGCATACGAGGCATTTTTGCCGCCCGGCGATCAGAGCCGGTATTTTGCGCTAGCGTATTCGGTCCGGCGGGTCAGTCAAGCCCTCAACGACATTTGCATGACCTGCCATCGCCGTTTCGCTGCCGCCGGCTATTTGGCCGCCGGCCTCTGGCCGTGTTGGCGAGCATAGGTCACACAGGCGTCCACCGTGCTGACACAAAGCGCGTCGCGCCTGTTCGGCAAATTGTTGTCGCCGGCATAGGCAACTTCGGCGACACGGCCATCGACCATGCGAATTTGCGTATCGCAATAGCCGCCGGGAGCGACATTGACGGAGCCGCCGACCGCCGGGATCGCGCCGACCGCCAACGTCGGAACCACAATGCTGAGATTGCCGCGCTGGACGATGCGCTTGTAGGTCCAGATCTGGCCCGATTGGCCGGCGTCGGCGGTGGCGGTCGGAAACCCGGCGCACATTCGAACATCGGCTTCGCTGAGGCCGACCATCTCCTTGCGGGCAGCCGCCGCCGTTGGATCAATCTTGGCGATACGCGACGTATCGTCAGGAACGACGCAGGAAGACTGGATGCCGACACAGAGAGCAGCGAGGCCAAGCTTTCGAATGCAGGAAAATATCATGCCGACTGTCAGATTTGCCCGATTGTCAGATTTTGCGTGGCGCCCGCCGCTCCTTTCTACCTAGGCAGACAGGCGAGCGGATCAACCCGTTCAGCTTCACGAAAAAGTGGCTGTGGCTGCATCATGGCCGGTCGGGAAGCCAACGCCCTGGCGGAAGCGGACTCGCGCCGGAACGGCGCGCCAAGGTCCGCATCCATGGTCACCCATCAATGACCCTGCAACTGTTTCCGCCGCCAGGACGCGGGCGCTTCGCCGACCCGCGCGCGAAAGAATCGTGAAAAATACGCCGGGTCGTCGAAGCCGATCTCGTAGGCGATGTCCTCGACCGAGCGTACGGTGAACAACAGCAGCCGCTTGGCCTCCAGCAGCCGTCGCTCACCGACGACGCGTTTGACGCCGCTGCCCAGCACCGCGCGGCTGGCCTTGTCGAGAAGATGCGGCGTCGTGGCCAGCGCCTCGACGTAGCGATCAACAGGCCAGTTGTCGCGGAAATGCGCATCGGCGAGCCGGCGCAGCCCCAACGCCAGTGAGGCATCCGAAGACGCCGTGGCATCCTTTGTCTCGGGACTGAGGCGCGCGATGTGGGAGAGCGCGACGGCGATCAGCGCCTGCAGAACCCTGTCTTTGCCGGCTTGCGCCTCGGCGTATTCGGCGGCGATCATCTCCAGCACCGCCGCCAATCTGGCCCACGCTGCGTGCTGCGGCATGCCGTCGGCAAAGACCGGCCGGTCCAGCGGCAGCAGGCTGTGAGCCGCGATGGCCGCAAGCGCGCCGTCGGCGACCGAGACGACGATGGCGTCGGTGCCGGGGCCGATCGAGAAGCCGTGCACGATAGTGCTCGGCACGAAACTCACGGCAGGCGCCGAAAAGTCCCAGGATCGGTCTTCGATGCGGTAGGTACCGGAGCCGCTGGTCCAGAAGGTGATCTGACCCATCTGCGGGTGCTTGTGCGCGGCGACCTCACCAAGATGGATATTGCCGCGCGCAAGCACCGTCTCAACATGCAGAAAACCGACATCGAGCGGCCGCACCGGCTCGCCATAGACGAAGAAGTCGGGGATGGATCTCTGGCTCATGACGCCGGAAAAAGTCCAATCGGTTTTGCCGTTCCGTCCATAACCGATCGATGCCCAGGGCGCTAGGGTTACGGCTTAAGAGGAGGACCATCATGCGATCAGAAGACTTCCGCACTGATAAGGCACGCCCGTTCACCGGGGCCGAGTATCTGGAGAGCCTGCGCGATGGCCGCGAGGTCTATATCAACGGCGAACGCATTGCCGACGTCACCACGCATCCGGCGATGCGCAATTCGGCGCGGTCGCTGGCGCGCCTCTACGACGCCCTGCATGATCCAAAGCGGCGGGACGCGCTGACGTCACCAACCGACACCGGCTCGGGCGGCTACACCCACAAATATTTCCGCGTTGCCAAGTCTTCCGCCGAGCTTGTTGCCCAGCAGGCGGCGATCGCGGAGTGGTCGCGCATGTCCTATGGCTGGATGGGGCGCACGCCCGACTACAAGGCGGCGCTGATGAACACGCTCGGCGCCAATGCCGACTGGTACGGGCCGTTCAAGGACAATGCCCTGTCCTGGCACAAACGCGCGCAGGAAGCCGCGTTGTTCATGAACCACGCCATCGTCAACCCGCCGATCGACCGCCACAAGCCGGCTGAACAGGTGAAGGATGTCTTCGTCCACATCACCAGGGAGACGGATGCCGGCATCTACGTGTCCGGCGCCAAGGTGGTGGCGACGTCCTCGGCGCTGACGCACTACAATTTCCTGGCGCAAGGGTCGGCGACGGTGACCGAGGATCCGTCGCTGTCGGTGATGTTCATCGTGCCGATGAATGCGCCGGGGATAAAGATGTTCTGCCGCGTCTCCTACGAGCAGACGGCCAACACGGTGGCGGCACCCTTCGACTATCCGCTGTCGTCGCGCTTTGACGAGAACGACGCGATCCTGGTGCTCGACAATGTCTTCATCCCCTGGGAGGACGTGCTGGTGCTGCGCGATGCGCAAAAAATCCTGTCCTTCCATCCGGCCTCCGGCTTCATGCATGGCTACTGCTTCCAGGGCTGCACGCGTTTCGCCGTCAAGCTCGACTTTCTCGCCGGCCTGCTGGCCAAGGCGCTGCGCGCCACCGGCGGCGATGCTTTCCGCGGCAACCAGGCGGCACTGGGCGAGGTCATTGCGCTCAGGCACATGTTCTGGAGCTTTTCCAACGCCATGGCCTACAACCCGATCCCGTGGGCGAATGGCGCGGTGCTGCCCAATCTGGAAGCCGCGCTTGCCTACCGCACCTTCATGTCGGAAGCCTATCCGCGCGTCATCGACACCGTGCGCCGGGTGATCGCCTCGGGGCTGATCTACCTGCCGTCGTCGGTGCGCGACTTCAACAACCCCGAGATCGACAAATATCTGGCGCAATATGTGCGCGGCTCCAACGATATGGGCCACATCGAACGCATCAAGATCATGAAGCTGTTGTGGGATGCGACCGGCACCGAGTTCGGCGGCCGCCACGCGCTCTATGAGCTCAACTATGCCGGTGCGCCGGAAGAGGTACGGCTGCAGGTGCTGAAAGGCGCCGAGCGCGGCGGGCGGCTGAAGGCGATGGAAGAGCTGGTCGACACCTGCATGGCCGATTATGACGAGAATGGCTGGACCGGCGATACCTGGTTCAATCCGCTTGTCTCAACGGCCGAGTGAAATCACATGGCCACGCAGATTTCGAAAGCCGATTTCCGCGACGCCATGGCGAGGGTCTGCGCGCCGGTCAACATCGTCACCACAGACGGGCCGGCAGGACGCGGCGGCTTCACCGCCACCGCCATGTGCAGCGTCTCGGACGAGCCGCCGACGCTGCTCGTGTGCATGAACGGGCGCTCGACGCAGGCCGCCATGTTCCTGTCCAACCGGCGCTTCTGCGTCAACGTGCTGACGCATGACCACATGCATCTGGCGGGAAAGTTCGCCGGCGCGACCAGGGACATGGAGGCGCGCTACGCCTCGGCGCGCTGGCAGACGCTGACCTCCGGCACGCCGGCGCTGTCGGATGCGATCGTCAACTTCGATTGCGAGATCGAGACCGTGCATGTCGTCGGCACGCACAATGTCATGATCGGCCGCGTCATCGATGTCCGGCACGGCAGCGGCGGCTCGGCCCTGCTCTATGTCGACCGGAATTATACGCAGCCGACACGGTTGGGCAGCTTTGGCGGGTGAGCCTGGACGAAACGGCCAGGACCGACCGCTCAGCTCTCGCCGTCGATCAAGCTCTCCAAGAGGTCGAGGAGCTGCTCCAGCTTCTCATGCCCAAAACGCTGTTCGATGTCGTCATAGATGACGCGACGCTCGGGCGACAGGGCGTCGATCAGGGCGGAGCCGGCAGGCGCAATGGTCAGCACGACGCGGCGGCCGTCGCCTTCGGCCTTGTTGCGGGTGATGAATTTGCGTCCCTCGAGCGCCTTGATGATGCGCGTCAGGCTGGGCGGCAAAACCGAGGCGCGATCGGCAAGTTCCGTCGCCTCGACCGGGCCGGCTTCGCTGAGCACACGCAGCACGCGCCATTGCTGTTCGGTCACGTCATGCGCCGCAAGCATCGGCCGAAACCGCGCCATCACCGCTTCGCGGGCATGAAGCAGCGCCATCGGCAGGGAACGACGGGTATTTTCAGGCAGCAAAAAAAAGCCTCCCACGCTTGCGATCGAAACAGGCCTTCCCTCGGCCGAATCCGCCTGCCGGGGCCCGTTCCTGCCATCCCGTATCGTTGCGCCAAGGCCGATGCAAGACTTGACTTCGCGGATGCCGCATGTAATTAACGCGTTAACTACAACAAAGCAATAACCCAGGGAAACGAAGCGCCGTGCCTCACTTCTCCATCGAGTATTCGGCCAATCTCGAGGCCAAGGTCGATATGGACGAATTGTGCGCGCTGGTGTTGCGCACAGTGCTGGACACCGGGCTGTTCGAGACCGGCGCCGTGCGGGTGCGGGCCTTTCGCGCCGAGGCCTACGCGATGGCCGACAGCCTGCCGGAAAACGCTTTTCTCGACATGTCGTTTCGCATCGGCACCGGCCGCAGCCCGGACGAGAAGAAGCGGACCGGCGAGGCTGTCTTCGCGGCGGTGAGCGAATACCTTGCCACCCTGTTCGAGACCCCGCATTTCGCCCTGTCGCTCGAAATCCGGGAAATCGACCCGGTGCTCAGCTGGAAGAAAAACGCAATCCACCCGCGGCTGCGCGGCAAGTGACGGAACCCGACATGTCCGACCTGCAAGGCAATCTGAAAAAGGCCGAGGCCTATCTGGCCCGCTTCAAGCGCGATGGCGTTTTGAACCAGATCGGCGGCGAGGCGGTGCCGGCCCTCGATGGCGCGACGTTCGAAACGCTGTCGCCGGTCGACCTCAAGCCGCTGGCAAGCGTCGCGCGCGGCGGCGCCGCCGACATCGACCGCGCCGCCAAGGCGGCGAAGGCGGCGTTCCCAGCCTGGGCGGCCATGCCTGGCGAGGCACGCAAGAAGCTGCTGCACAAAATCGCCGACGCAATCGAAGCGCGCGCCGAGGAGATCGCTTTTGTCGAATGCATGGATACCGGCCAGGCGCTGAAGTTCATGGCCAAGGCAGCGCTGCGCGGTGCCGAGAATTTCCGTTTCTTCGCCGACCGCGCGCCCGAAGCGCGCGACGGCGAGACACTGCGTACGACAGGCCAGGTCAATATCACGACGCGGGTGCCGATCGGCCCGGTCGGCATCATCACGCCGTGGAACACACCGTTCATGCTGTCGACGTGGAAGATTGCGCCAGCGCTGGCGGCCGGCTGCACCGTGGTTCATAAGCCGGCTGAATTCTCGCCGCTGACCGCCCGCCTGCTGGTCGAGATCGCCGAGGAGGCCGGCCTGCCGAAAGGCGTATGGAACCTGGTCAACGGCCTTGGTGAAGACGCCGGCAAGGCGCTGACCGAGCATCCCGACATCAAGGCGATCGGTTTTGTCGGCGAAAGCCGCACCGGTTCGATGATCATGAAGCAAGGCGCCGGCACGCTGAAGCGCGTGCATTTCGAGCTTGGCGGCAAGAACCCGGTGATCGTCTTTGCCGACGCCGATCTCGAGCGCGCCGCCGACGCCGCCGTGTTCATGATCTATTCGCTGAATGGCGAGCGCTGCACCTCGTCGTCGCGCCTGCTGGTCGAAGCCTCGATCTATGGAAGCTTCACCGCCAAAGTCGCGGAGAGGGCGAAGCGCATCGTCGTCGGCCACCCGCTCGATCCGAAAACGGTGGTCGGGCCGCTGATTCATCCGGTGCATGAAAAGAAGGTGCTGTCCTATATCGACATCGGCAGGTCGGAGGGGGCGACGCTGGCCGTCGGCGGCGGCAAGGTCGAAGGGCCGGGAGGCGGCTGTTATGTCGGCCCGACCCTGTTCACCAACGTGACCAACGGCATGCGCATCGCGCAGGAGGAGATTTTCGGGCCGGTGCTGAGCGCCATTGCGTTCAACGACGAGACGGAAGCGCTGGCGCTGGCCAACGACACGCAATACGGCCTGACCGGCTATCTCTGGACCTCTGACGTCACCCGCGCCTTCCGTTTCACCGATGCGCTGGAGGCCGGCATGATCTGGGTTAACTCCGAGAACGTGCGGCATTTGCCGACCCCCTTCGGCGGCGTCAAGAATTCCGGCATCGGCCGCGACGGCGGCGACCATTCCTTCGACTTCTACATGGAGACGAAGAACGTCGCCTTCGCGACGACGGCGCACGCGATCCAGAAACTCGGCGGCTGACCGGAGGAAATCGGATGCCCTTGCCCAAACCCAATCTCTACCCCGCCTTCAACATCGTGCGCCTCAGCCATGTCGAGTTGGCTGTCACCGACCTCGCCAAATCCCGCGCCTTCTATGTCGACACGCTCGGCCTGCAGGTTACCGACGAGACATCAGGCGCCATCTACCTGCGCGCCATGGAGGAACGTGGCCATCACTGCATCGTGCTGCGCAAGGCGACGATGCCGGAAGCGCGCGATCTCGGCTTCAAGGTCTTTTCGGACGAGGACCTCGACAAGGCCGAGTATTTCTTCAAGGGCAAGGGCCTGCCGGTGGAATGGGTCGAGCGGCCCTACCAGTCGCGCACTTTTCGGACGCGCGACCCGCACGGGATTCCGCTGGAGTTCTATGCCCAGATGGAAAGGCTGCCGCCCATCCATCAGAAATATGCGCTCTACAAGGGCGTCAAGCCGCTGCGCATCGACCACTTCAACTGCTTCTCGCCCAATGTCGACGAGTCCGTCGCCTTCTACAACGAGCTCGGTTTTCGCGTCACCGAATACACCGAGGATGCCGCAACCGGGAAGCTTTGGGCAGCTTGGACGCACCGCAAGGGCGGCGTCCACGACATCGCGTTCACCAACGGCATCGGCCCGCGCCTGCATCATGTTGCCTTCTGGGTGCCGACGCCGCTCAACATCATCGACCTGCTCGACCTGATGGCGACCACGGGCTATTTGCCGAACATCGAACGCGGCCCTGGTCGGCACGGCATCTCCAACGCCTTCTTCCTCTATGTCCGTGATCCGGACAACCACCGTATCGAGATCTACTGTTCGGACTACCAGACAGTCGATCCGGACCTGGAGCCGATCAAGTGGGACCTCAAGGACCCGCAGCGCCAGACGCTGTGGGGCGCACCGGCGCCGAAAAGCTGGTTCGAGGAGGGCAGTGCGTTTGCCGGGGCGGAGGCGCGCCAGCCGGATTTGGCGGCTTCGCCGATCATTGCGCCGTGAGTGGGATTTTGGAGATGTCAGCGTTCCGTGGCGCCCCCCTCTGTCCTGCCGGACATCTCCCCCTCAAGGGGGGAGATTGGCTAGGCCCATGGTCAGCGCCTCTGTTGCAGCGTTGGAAATTGGCGAAGGCAGAGATGACATCCGATCTCCCCCCTTGTGGGGGAGATGTCCGGCAGGACAGAGGGGGGCGCCGTAGAGCGCCATCCTCGCCCACCACCATTGCCGGAGCCGCAGCATGAAACACGCACGGCTCGCCACCTTCACCGTCGGCGGCAAGGCGCGCTATGGCGCGGTCACCAGCAAGGGTGTCATCGACCTGTCGGCGCGCCACGGCCAGTGGCCGACGCTGCGGGAAGTGATCGAGGCCGGCGCCTTGCGGCGGCTGGCGGAAGAGGCCGAGGCCTTCCCGATCGATTTCCCGCTCGACGCCATTGCCTACGAAATTCCGATCCCTTCGCCGGAAAAGATCATCTGCGTCGGCGTCAACTATCCGGACCGCAACGAGGAGTACAAGGACGGCCAGGCAGCACCCTCGAATCCGTCGCTGTTCGTCCGTTTTCCCCGCTCCTTCGTCGGCCATGGCGCGCCGCTGGTGCGGCCGCCTGAATCCCCGCAGCTCGATTATGAGGGCGAAATCGTCATCGTCATCGGCAAGGCGGGACGGCGCATTGCCGAGGCCAACGAGCTCAGCCATATTGCGGCACTGTCGCTGTGCAATGAAGGCACCATCCGCGACTGGGTGCGGCATGCCAAGTTCAACGTCACGCAAGGCAAGAATTTCGACCGCACCGGCTCGATCGGCCCTTGGCTGGTGCCGTTCACCCACGAGGCGCAGATCGCCGACATCGCGCTGACCGCCCGCGTCAATGGCGAAATCCGCCAGCAGGACCGCACCAGCCGGATGATCTTCTCGTTTCGCAAGATTATCGCCTATGTCTCGACCTTCACCACGCTGGTGCCGGGCGACATCATCGTCACCGGCACGCCGACGGGCGCAGGCGCCCGCTTCGAGCCGCCGGTCTGGCTGAAGCCGGGCGACGTCATCGAGGTCGAGGCAGACGGCATCGGCGTGCTGCGCAACAGCGTCGTCGACGAGGAAGCAGCATGACCCCGGAGCAAGTGGAAGACGCCGCGGCACGGCTGTTCGAGGCCGAGCGCTCACGCCGCCAGATCCGGCTGCTCAGCCTCGATTTTCCCGAGGCGACGATGGAGGATGCCTATCGCGTGCAGGGAGCGCTGGTGACGCGCAAGATCGATGCCGGGCTGAAGCCGAAGGGCTGGAAGATCGGCCTCACCTCCAAGGCGATGCAATATGCGCTCGCCATCGACACGCCGGATTCGGGCGTGCTGTTCGACGACATGTTCTTCAATGACGGCGCGACGGTTCCGACCGGCCGCTTTATCCAGCCGCGCGTCGAGGCCGAGATCGCCTTCGTCATGAAGGCGCCGCTGAAAGGCCCCGGCGTGACGATCTTCGACGTGTTCAACGCCACCGACTACATCACACCGGCGCTGGAAATCCTCGATACGCGCATCGAGCGCGTCAATGCGGAGACGAAGAAGGCGCGTACCTTCTTCGACACCATTTCAGACAATGCTGCCAATGCCGGCATCGTCATCGGCGGCCGGCCGCAGCGGCCTGATGAGACCGACATGCGCTGGATCGGCGCCATCGTTTCGCGCAATGCCGAGGTCGAGGAGACCGGGCTTGGCGCCGGCGTGCTCAACCATCCGGCGATGGGCATTGCCTGGCTGGCCGACAGGCTCGCCCGCTACGGCATGTCGATCGCTGCCGGCGAGGTCGTTCTCTCCGGGTCGTTCGTGCGTCCGGTCGAGGCGCGACCCGGCGACACGATCGTCGCCGATTTCGGCAGTTCGGGCACGGTCAGCATCCATTTCGCGAAGGGCTGACGGTTCCGCCAGTTCTTATCAATCGGCCCTATTCGCCATGCAGATAGGCAATCACCACATCGGCTGCGATGGCCGACATGCGCAGGCCGACCTCCCTGGTGATGTCGCCTTCGACGCGGCTCTGCACCCAGCCGAGGAAGGCGAAGGCCCGCAAGGCAGAAAACAGCGGCAGCGCGGCGATGTCGCGCGCCGTCAGTTCGCGCTCCTGCCGATAGCCCTTGAGCAAAGCGGCCTCGATCAGCGGATAGATCGCCTCATCCCGGTTCTGGTAAAGCGCGACGGCAAGGTCGTACATGTGCCAGCCATGGCCGCAATCGTCGAAGTCGATGATGCGGATCGCACCATCATGGACGAGCACATTCTCGCGCACCAGGTCGGCGTGGATGATGCCGAAATTGCGGGCACTGCGTTCATACGTCAATAGCGCGCGCACGGCCTTTTCGCGCGCCCGCAAAACCAGTTCGCGGCGAGGACCGTCGAGGAAGGGCGAGGTCTCGAAACGCCCCCAATTCGGGTTCGCGCCGAAGAAGCCGTCGAAATCCCAGGCATGGCGGGCAAAGCCGGACGGAGGCGTCCAGGCTGCTGTGACATTGTGCATGTGGGCGATGGTTCGCCCGATCTCGGTAAAGATCTGTCTTGCCTGCTCGGGCGTAAAATCCAGCGGCACGCCTCGCGCGCCGACGGCGCGGCCTTCCAGCCAGCTCAGGCAATCGACTTGCCGGGGTTGCATTGAGGCGTTCGCGCTGACAAGCACGAACAGATCGCCAGCCGGCGTGGCGACCGCAGATGGCGTGGCGATGCCGGCCGATTGCAGAAAACCCATCCATTGCAGTTCCGAGCGCAGGGCGGCGTCCGTGTGATAGCCAAGCCGGTGAATGCGCATGGCGGCCGGCTGGCCATCGGGCAGACGGATCCGGAAGACCGCGTTCTCGCGGAATTTCAGCAGCTCCGGCTCACCCTCATCAATGCCCCAATGGGCGAGCGCGCGCCTGGCCAGCGCCGTGACATCGGCTGCCGTCTCGGGTTCGGATTGCGCGGAGACTGCGCTCACGCCTTCACTCCGCGGACTTCGCCAAGCACTTCGTCGAGGACGCCGATCAGGAAGTCGACATTGTCGCGGGAGAACGGCATTGGCGGGCGGATCTTCAACACATTGCCGTGGATGCCGGTCTTGCCCATCAGCACGCCGCGCTGGCGCATCCGGTTGGCGACCTGCTCGGCAATGTCGGGCGCCGGTTCGCGCGTCTTGCGGTCGTGAACCAGTTCGGCGCCGAAGAACAGGCCAGCGCCCCTGACCTCGCCGATACATTCATGGCGATCGGCGAGCGGGCGCAGCAGGTTGAGTGCATAGGCGCCGACGTCACGCGCGTTGGCAACGAGATCTTCCTGCTCGATGACGTCGAGAACGGCATTGGCCACCGCGCAGGAAACCGGATTGCCGCCGAAGGTGTTGAAATAACGGAAGGCGTTGCGGAAGGTCGCCAATATCTCCCTTGATGTGACCACGGCGGCGATTGGATGGCCGTTGCCCATCGGCTTGCCCATGGTGACGATGTCGGGAACGAAACCGGCGCGCTGGTGGCCCCAGAAATGGCTGCCGGTGCGGCCGAAACCGGGCTGCACCTCATCGGCGATGACCAGTCCGCCGGCGTCACGCACCGCGCGCATCGCGTCGTCGAAAAAGTCGGATGGGAGCGTCGGGAAGCCTTCATTGGCGAGCAGCGGACAAAGGATGATGCCGGACAGGCCGATACCGTCCTTTGCCAGCGCGGCGATGGCTTCGCGCACCGCGTCGCCAAAGGCTTTGCCGTTGGCCATCGCATCCGGATGGCGATAGCTGTCAGGCGCCGGCACCAGCCTGACGTGGCGGGCGCGGCCGCCGACCGGCGGCATGCGGGTGCTGAGCTGCGAAACCGCCGCGGTGTTGCCATGATAGGTGGCGTCGGTGGCGATGATACCCATGCGGCCGGTGGCGGCCTGCGCCATGCGCAGCGCGATGTCGTTGGCCTCGCTGCCGGTGCAGGTCAGGATGGCGGTCGACAGGCTGGCATCGAAGGTCGCGGTCAGCCGCTCGACATAGTCGAGGATGGCGGTGTGAAGATAGCGCGTGTGGGTGTTGAGCAGGCTTGCCTGCCGGCACAGGGCCTCGACCACATAGGGGTGGCAGTGGCCGACATGGGCGACATTGTTGTACGCGTCGAGATATTTGCGGCCGTCGGCATCGTAGAGCCAGACGCCTTCGCCGCGCACCAGGTGCACGGGCTCGTCATAGAACAATTGCGATTTCGCACCGAGCAGGCGCGAGCGCCGGCTAACCAGCGCTTCTTGCGGTTGAGTCATTGCGTCTCGAAACTCCGTTCTCTCCAATAAACCGTCAGACCTTCGACAGGCCTGCATCCAATGCTTCGCCGATCCTCGCGACATCCGCGGCGCTGACGATAAGCGGCGGCGACAGGATGATGGCGTTACCGGAGACGCGCAGCATGACGCCGGCCTCGTAGGCCGCCTCCGAAACCAATGCCATGGTCTTCTTGTCGGCGGGCTTTTTCGTCGCGCGGTCCGAGACCAGCTCCAGCGCCGCCATCAGGCCCTTGTACCGGACATCGCCGACGATCGCATGCTTCGCCTTCAGCCCCTCCAGCACGGCTGCGAGTTCGACACCACGCGCGGCCGCGTTCTCGTTCAGGCGCAGCCGTTTGGTCTCGGCAAGCGCCGCCAGACCCGCGGCGCAGCCGACAGGATGGCCGGAATAGGTATAGCCATGGCCGATGGCGCCGAAGCTGGTCTTGTCGGCCTCGAAGACATCGGCGACCTTGGCGCCGATCAAAGTGGCGCCGAGCGGGAAATAACCCGAAGTGATCGCCTTGGCGATGGTCATGAAATCGGGCTTCACGCCGGACAGACGCGAACCCGACCATGCGCCGGTGCGGCCGAAGCCGGTGACAACCTCATCGGCGATCAAAAGGATCTCGTGGCGGTCGCAGATCTCGCGCACCTGCGGCATGAAGCTCTCATGCGGAACAATAACGCCGCCGGCGCCGAGAACCGGCTCCATGATGAACGCGGCGATGGTATCGCCGCCCTGGAAGGCGATTTCGTCCTCCAGCGCCCTGGCGCAGAGTTTTGCCAGCCGCACTGGGTCGGTCTCGTCGAACGGGTTGCGGAAGGTCCAGGGCGCGGGAATGTGGAAGACGCCCGGCAGCAGCGGCTCGTAGTTGCGGCGGAAATTGGCATTGCCGTTGACCGACGCGCCGCCGAAATGCGTGCCGTGATAGCCTTTCTTCAAGGCGATGAATTTGGTGCGGTCGGCCTGGCCACGGATCTTCCAGTACTGCCGCGCCAGCCGAAGTGCCGTTTCGACCGAATCCGAGCCGCCCGAAGTGAAAAACGTCCGCACCATGCCTTCTGGCTCGAACCATTCGCAGAGTTCGTAGGCGAGCTCGATCGACGGGCCGGTCGAGGTGCCGCGAAAGCCGGAATAATAGGGCAGCGCGCCAAGCTGGTCGGCGATCGCTTTCTTGATCGGGTCGCAGCTGTAGCCGAGATTGACGTTCCACAGGCCGCCGACGGCGTCGAGCACGGTGTTGCCGGCGATGTCGGTGACCATCACACCCTCGCCTTTCATGATCACCTTTGGCGGGTTGGCCCGCATCTCGGCCGGATGCGCCATCGGATGCCAGATCGGCTTGGCGTTGGTTTCGGTGAGAAAATTGATGTCGCGCATAATGGACTCCGCAAAAATCTCAGGCAACTGGGACGAGGTCGAAATGGCCGAGGGCCTCGGCATAGGAATGAGCCGGGCGGGCGACGTCGAAATGCACCGTGCGCATGCCGGCAGCACAGCCGCCATCGACATTGCGCCGCTGGTCGTCGACGAAGACGCAAGCGCCGGCCGGCAGGCCAAGCGCCTCGGTGACGAAGGCATAGGCACGCGGGTCGGGCTTGAGGATGCCGGTGTAAGTGGCGTCGATGATCACATCGAAGAGGCCGAGCAACGGCAGCCGCTGGCCGAAGTCGGCGCCGTAGAACAGGTCGAGTTCATTGGACAGGATGGCCAGTCGAAAACCGGCGGCATGCACCGTGCGAATGGTGCTGTCAGCCTCCGGCCGCACCACCTTTTCCGGCTCGGCCCCTCGCGCGCGCCGGACGAAGGTCTCCATCGCCTGCCAGTCCTCGCCCACCAGACGGCCGACCTCGCTTGTGCGTGTGCGCCAATAGTCACGCTCGCTGATCTCGTCGGCCTGCATGGCGCGCCACAGCGGATCGCTGCCCGGATCGAACGGCCCGCGCCATTGCAGCGTCCCCGGCGCGAGGCCGAGCGCCTGTTCGGTCAAGGCGTGGGTCTCGAACAGCGTGCGGGTGACGACGCCGCCGAAATCGAGGACAAGCGCCTGGGCGGGAACAGCACTCACGCCGCCACTCCCTCGGCCGGCTTGCCGCGCGGGACGATGCCTTCCTCGACCCAGCGGTCGAAGATCTCGAGCGCCTTGCCGACGAAGTCGTCGCTGTTGATGTGAGCGTCGATCTCGTGGAACTCGACGCCGGCGGGAATGACCTTGCGAATTTCGTCAGTGAAGGCGGCCAGGGCTTCCGGCTCATAGAGCGGCTCGCCCTCCACGTCCCATTCCTGGATGCCCTGGGACGGCAGGATGAAGGCGGAGCGGCCTCTGGCGGCACCGAGCTTGGCGGCGATGGTCCTGGCGACCTGGCGGCGATCGTCGGCATCGACGGTGATCGAAGCGATCAGCCTGTTGTGGGCATGAAACGGTCGCGTCGAGAATTTAGCCGGCAAATCCTGCCAGGTCGGCAGGTCGACCATGTCGACCGCGCCGGGTGCTGCGATCTGCGGAACGCCGCGGGCACCGGCATTCTCCAGCCGGTCGGTGCCGGAACTGACGACGGAGCCCGCGAGATGGTTGGTGATTTCCTGCAGGCTGAAGTCGAACACCGCGCAAAAATGGTCTTGGCCGGCAATCGATTCGAAGGCGCGGCCGCCCATTCCGGTGGTGTGGAAGACGGCAACGTCATAGCCGCGCTGTTCCAGCGCCGGCTTCAGCGTCTTCATGTAGCGCAGGCAGCTGCTGCCGAGCGAGGTCATGCCGATGGTCGGGCCTGTTGCCCGCGCCGACACGCGCGACGCCAGCACGATTTTCGCCGCGCCGACGACCGCACCACAGGCCTGTGACAGGACCAGCCTGCAGATCGAGTTGAGGCCGTACAGCCCGCCCGCCCAGAGGATCATCATCAGGTCGGGCGCGACGCGCTCGGGTGGGATGAGGTGCGAATAGGCGATGGTCGAGACGACGAATTTCGGCACGCCGAGCGGCAGGCAAAGCGCCACGTCGAGCGCCAGATCGGTTCCCATCGAACCGCCGATGGCGATGAAGGCGTCGATCTCGCCGTTTTGATGGAGCTTGCGCACCAGTTGCACGGCGCCGCCGGCCATCAGCGTCATGGCGGTGTTCTCGTCACCACTCGAAACGATCTCGGCGATCGTCACATCCACCGCCCGCGCCACGGCGTGCTTATCGTGGTCCGGGCTGTAGGGCGGGTCTCCGAGCACGCTGACATCCATCATCACGGCGCTGCCGCCCGACTGCTCGATGCACTGTTTCATGAACAACAGCTCTTCGGCCTTTGTGTCGCCCGTGCCGATGACCAGGATGCGGGGCGCTGTCTCCGAGGGCATCAGGCCTGCCTCCTCAGGGTTTGCAGGTTTTCACCGTTGAGGCGCATGGAAATCTCCCGTGCCGCCGCCCTCACGGCAAGTCCCCGCTCCGTGATCGCGGCCGCCGTCGTTCTGGCCTTTGGCGCCGCCACCGCGATGGTGCCGAGCGCAAAGCCATCCGCCCCGCGGATTGCCGCCGCGACGCTGATCACACCTTCCTCATAGCCCTGGTCGCAGATCGAATAGCCGCGCTCGCGCGCCTCGCCCATGGATCTTGAGATGGCGGCCGGCTCGATCAGCGTATGAGCCGTGAACGCATCGAGCGAACCCGTCAGGCACGCCTTGACGGTCTCGTCGCGGGCGAAGGCCAGATAGGCGATGCCCGACGCGGTCGAATGCAGGGGCAGCAACTGGCCGATGTCGATGTTGACCCGGTTTGCCCATGCTGGATGCTCGACATGGACGGTGACCAGCCTGTCGACGCCGAATTCCGACAAATGCACGGTCTCGGCCGTCGATGCGGCCAGGTCCCGCACCAGCGGAACGGCCGTCTGCAGGAAGGGAAAGCGCGCCTCGCGGATGCGCGCCAGCCGCGACAGGCCGGCGCCGAGGCGATAGTGCCGCGTACCCGCATCCTGCTCGACGAAACCACGACCGGCCAGCGCTACCAGCAGCCGCCTTGTCGTCGCCTTGTCGAAGCCCGAGCGGCGCGCCAGATCGGACAGGCCGAGCTCGGGCTCGTCGACGTTGAACAGCTCCAGAAGCGAGATCGCTTTTCCGACCGTACTCAAATTTGCCTCCCGGTTTGGGACAATCATTTAACGTGTGAATTAACTTGACAGGCATCAGCATTGTTTGCAAGTCTATATTCAAAATAACGGTTCAAATAATGAACCAACCACCAGAGTGCATGGGACAGGCCATTCGGCCGGCGAACTCAAGGGTTTCCAAACAGGAGGGATCAATGACAGCAGTCTCGGAACAGGCGCCGGCCAACAGGCTGCGCAAGAACAGTCTTGGCGTCGGCGCCATCACCTTCATGGTGATTTCTGCGGCCGCCCCACTCACGGCAGTCGCCGGCGGCACGCCGCTTGGCATGCTGATGGGCAATGGCGCCGGCTTTGCCGGCACCTATCTCATCGTGACCGTGCTGCTGCTTTTGTTCGCGGTCGGCTATGTCGCCATGTCACGCCATGTCGGCAATGCCGGCGCCTTCTATGCCTATGCCGCACGCGGCCTCGGCAGCATGGCCGGCGGCGCCACGGCGCTGATCGCCATCCTGTCCTACAACGCCATGCAGATCGGCGTCATGGGCCTGCTGGGCGCCGCAACCGCCGGCCTGTTCGCCGGCTGGGGCATCAACCTGCCCTGGTGGGTGTGGAGCTTCATCGCCATCGCGCTGGTCGCCGTGCTCGGCTATCGGCAGGTCGACCTCTCCGCCAAGATCCTGACGGTGCTGGTACTGTGCGAATATCTTGTGGTGCTGATCCTCGATATCGCCATCCTCAAGACCGGCGGCGATAGCGGCCTGTCGGCGGCGCCATTCAGCTGGAGCCAGATCGTCAGCGGCTCGCCGGCCATCGCCATCCTGTTCTGCTTCGCCGCCTTCATCGGTTTCGAGGCGACGACGATCTATGCCGAGGAAGCCCGCGACCCAAAGGTCACCATTCCGCGCGCCACCTATTTCTCGGTCGTGCTGATCGGCGTCTTCTACATGCTCACGGCATGGCTGATGGCGGTCGGCGCCGGTGTCGACAAATTGCTGCCGACGCTGCAGGGATTGCAGGATCCGACGACCTTCCTGTTCGGCCTGTCCGACCGCTACGCCGGCACGATGCTTTCGCAGGCGATGAGCATCCTGTTCGTGTCGAGCCTGTTTGCCGGCGTGCTGGCGTTCCACAATGCGGTTGCGCGCTACATCTACGTCTCGGGCCGCGAGAAGCTGTTGCCGCAGACGATCGGCGTGACGCATCCGGTGCACCAGAGCCCACATGTCGCTTCCGTCATCCAGAGCGTGCTCGCCGCGGTCGTTGTCGGCCTGTTCGCCGTGCTCGGCCTCGATCCGGTGCTGGCGCTGTTTTCGTGGCTGACCAATGTCGCGACGCTCGGTGTCATCGCGATGATGGCGGTGGCATCGCTTGCCGTGGTGATGTTCTTCCGCGCCAACCCGGCGGCCCACGAGAATGCGCTGAAGACCACCATCCTGCCCGGGCTGACCTTCATCGCCTTCGTCATCATCATCTATTTGATCGTCATCAATTTCGGCAGCCTGTCGGGAGCCGGCGGTTTCCTTGGCGTGTTCCTGCCGGGGCTGGTGCTGATCGCCGCGATCGTCGGCCTGCTGCTGGCCAGCGCGCTGAAGAGCCGCGATCCGGTCGCGTTCAAAAACCTCGGCCAGCCGCTGAAAGATTGAGAAAAGCAAAGGGGCGGCATGCCACGCCGCCCCTTACACCACAAGGGGAGTGGCGGATTTGAGCTTTGCCGAAAATATCACCGTCGAGGCATTGGAAGCCGATCCCTACCCGATCTATGCAGAGCTCAGGCGCAGTGCGCCGGTCGCTTTCGTGCCGGCGGTCAATCTTTGGTTCGTCACCCGCTGGAAGGATGTCGAGAGCGTCGCCAAGTCGCCCGAGATCTTCTCCGCCGTCGTCGGCTCGTCACCAGTTGAGCGTTCCTTCGGCAAGCCGACCATCCTGACCACCGATGGCGAGACGCACAAGCAACTGCGCCAAGGCGTCGACCCGAAATACCGGCCGCGCACCGTCGCCGCCTATGCCGGCGACCTCGTGCGGTCGATTGCCGAACCTTTTCTGGACCGGATCGTCAACCAGGGCTCCGCCGAGCTGATGGCCGATTATTTCGAGCCGGTGTCGACGCTCAGCCTGGCGCGCTCGCTCGGCCTTGCCGGCATCGATATGCCGACGCTGCGCCGCTGGTTCTACGGCCTTGCCCAGGGCGCCATCAATTTCGAGAACGATCCGAAACGGCAGGAGATCGCCGACGCAATCAGTGCCGAGGTCGGCGACGCCATCCTGCCGACGCTGGAAAGACTTGCGCGCCAGCCAGATGACTCGGCGCTGTCGCATATGCTGCATGACGGCATGCCGGAGGGCACGACGCGGCCGATCGACTTTCTGATGCCCAGCATCAAGGTCATCCTGCTTGGCGGCATGCAGGAGCCCGGACATGGCGCCGGCTCGATCCTCGCCGGCCTGCTGGCTCATCCCGAGCAATTGCGGCAGGTGCTCGCCGATCCCGAGACTTTCGTGCCGAGGGCGGTCGACGAGGGCCTGCGCTGGGTGGCGCCGATCGGCACGCAGACGCGGCAGACGACGCGGGCAGTCGAGCTTGGCGGTGTGACGATCCCGGCCGGCGCTGCCGTCGCCGCCCTCGTCTCTTCGGCAAGCCGCGACGAGAGCCGCTTTGCCGATCCCGACCGCTTCGACATCAACCGCAACGAAGGCAACCATGCCGCCTTCGGCTTCGGCCATCATTTCTGTTCGGGCCGGTTCTTCGCACGCGAGCAGATGTGCCTTGCGGTGAGGCTGTTGCTCCAACGCTTCCCCGATCTCAGCCTTGTGCCGGGCAAGGAACCGGTGTTTCGCGGCTGGGAATTCCGCGCGCCAACCACATTGCATGTTTCCCTTGGAGTCCGTCACCAATGATCAGTCAGAATGCCATCGAAACGCTGCGCAAGACGGAGATCGGCGCGCAGGGCCTGTTCATCGATGGCGTGCAGGTCGAGGCAACAAGCGGCGCAAGCCTGCCGGTGACGTCGCCGATCGACGGCCGACCTTTCGCCAGCATCGCCGACGGCAACGCCGCCGATATCAACCGCGCCGTGAAGTCGGCGCGCAAGGCGTTCGAGAAGGGCTCGTGGTCGCGCGCCACACCCGCCTTTCGCAAGAAGGTGCTGACGAAATTCGCCGAGCTGGTCGAGAAACACGCCGATGAGCTCGCCGTGCTCGGTGTGCGCGACAACGGCACCGAGATCGGTATGGCCTACAAGGCAGAACCGCTGTCGGCGGCAGGCACCATCCGCTACTATGCCGAGGCCATCGACAAGGTCTATGGCGAGATCGCGCCGACGGCCGAGAATGTGCTCGGACTGATCCACAAGGAGCCGCTCGGCGTCGTCGGCGTCATCGTGCCGTGGAATTTCCCGCTGATGATCGGTGCCTGGAAGATCGCGCCTGCACTTGCCGCCGGCAATTGCGTGGTGGTCAAGCCGCCGGAGATCGCCTCGCTGACGCTGCTGCGGCTGGCCGAACTGGCAAGCGAGGCCGGCTTGCCCGCCGGTGTGCTCAACGTCGTCACCGGGCGTGGCGCGGTCACCGGCGAGGCGCTCGGCCTGCATATGGATGTCGACGCCATCGCCTTCACCGGTTCCGGCCCGGTCGGCAGGCGGCTGCTCGAATATTCCGCTCGCTCCAATCTGAAGCGCGTCTTCCTCGAACTCGGCGGCAAGTCGCCGAACATCGTCTTTGCCGATGCCCCCGACCTGAAACAGGCGGCGGTCGTCTCGGCCAACGGCATTTTTCGCAATTCCGGCCAGGTCTGCGTCGCCGGATCGCGGCTTCTCGTCCAGTCAGCGGTCTATGACCGCTTCATGGATGAGCTTCTCCAGGCAACGATGCGGCTGAAAGTCGGCGATCCGCTCGATCTCGCCAACGATGTCGGTGCGGTGTCGAGCGCCGAACAGCTGGACAAGAACCTCGGTTTCGTCGCCAGGGCCACGGAAGAAGGTGCCCGTCTCGTCACCGGCGGCCAGCGGATGCTGACCGAGACCGGTGGCAGCTACATGGCGCCAACGATCTTCGAGAATGTCACGCAGGATATGCAGTTGGCGCGTGAGGAGGTGTTCGGGCCGGTGCTCGGCGTCATGCGCTTCGAGACCGAGGAGGAGGCGGTTCGGCTTGCCAATTCGACCGTCTACGGGCTTGCCTCCGCGGTGTGGACCGCCAATCTCTCCACCGCGCATCGCATGGTGCGCGCCATCAATGCCGGCGTCGTCCACGTCAACACCTATGGCGGCGCCGACATCACCGTGCCGCTCGGCGGCGTCAAGCAGTCCGGCTTCGGCCGCGACAAGTCGCTGCACGCGCTGGAGAAATATTTGGAACTGAAGACTGCCTGGATCGCGCTTTGACGGCACGCTGAGCTCTCTGAGAATCTGACGACCTCCAGACGCGCGCAAGATCGCGCCGCGATCCGCTGCGGCCGGTCAAGCGGCGGCTTTTGCTCACGCTCTTGAAAATTTTGAGAGAATATTCCCGGCTTTGGCGAGAATGGCGAAACGCGTTCTTTGATAAACTTGATAGAATTTCTGAGGATGCGACCAAGGCTAGGCAATCCGCCTCGCTGCCATGACTTCACAACCGCAGAGATCAATCATGACTGACTTCAAGAACACTTTGCCATCTTCCCCCGGGTCAACCGTCAACCGGCGCAGTGGCCTTGCTCTGCTGTTCGCCTCAGTCGTCGCGATCGGCAGCCTGATTGCACCGCATGCGTCGTTTGCCGAGGACAAGAAGGCGATCAAGGTCGGCATCATCAGCGGCGAGGACGAGGACGTCTGGCGCGTCGTCGTCGCGCAAGCCGCCGAAAAGGGCCTTGCCATCGAGACGGTGGTATTCAACGACTACACCCAGCCCAACGAAGCGCTGGAGCGCGGCGAGATCGACGCCAACGCCTTCCAGCACCAGCCCTATCTCGACAACCAGATCAAGACGCAAGGCTACCACATCGTCCGTGTCGGCTATACCGGCGTCTGGCCGATCGGCCTCTACTCTAAGAAGTTCAGCAAGGTTGCCGACCTGCCCGAGGGCGCGGTCATTGGCGTGCCCAACGACCCATCCAATGAAGGCCGGGCGCTGCGCGTGCTGCAGAACGAGGGCGTGATCAAGCTCAGGGATGGCACCGGCATTCTGGCCACCACCGCCGACATCGCCGAGAACGCGAAGAAGGTGGTGATCAAGGAACTTGACGCCGGTATCGTCGGCCGCTCGGTCGAGGATCTCGATGCGGCCGTAGTCAACACCGACTGGGCGCTGAAAAGCGGCCTGACGCCGGAAAACCGCATCGCGCAGGAGCCCATCGCCGACAATCCCTACCGCAACTTCATCGCGGTGAAGACCGGCAACGAGAACGAGGCCTGGGTGAAGACGCTGGTCGCCTCCTATCAGAACGAGGCGGTGAAAGCCGAGTTCGACAAGGTCTACAAGGGCACCGGCCTCAGCGCCTATTGATCCGATCGTCGACCGGAAGCCCGGTTCGAGAGCAACAGCGGTCCGCGCTCAGGCGCGGGCCGCGATTGCGTTTTCGGGAACAGGAATATTCATGAACCAGCATATCACGGCATCCGGGAAGACCGCCGATCCGACCCAGACCCGGCCCGACGCATCTCAGGATGTCGTGCGCCTTGTCGACCTGAAGCGCCATTTCGGTGTGACGGCGGCGCTCGACGGCATTTCGCTGACCGTGCGCAAGGGCGAGATCCTCGGTATCATCGGCCGCAGCGGCGCCGGCAAATCGACGCTGATCCGCTGCCTGAACGGGCTGGAACGGCCTGACTCCGGCGAGGTGTTCATCGAGGGCCGCGAGATCAGCCGGCTCGGCGAGCGCGACCTGCAGCCGCTGCGGCGGCGCATCGGCATGATCTTCCAGCATTTCAACCTGCTGTCGGCCAAGACCGTCGAGGACAATGTGGCGCTGCCGCTGAAGATCGAGGGCCGCCCCAAAGCCGAGCGACTGAAGCGCGCCGCCGAACTGCTCGATCTCGTCGGCCTGTCGGAGAAAGCCAAGGCCTATCCGGCGTCGCTGTCGGGCGGCCAGAAGCAACGGGTCGGCATCGCCAGGGCGCTTGCCGCGCGCCCGGCGCTGCTCCTGTCGGACGAAGCCACCTCGGCGCTCGATCCGGAGACGACGCGCTCCATCCTCGCACTGCTCAAGGACATCAACCGGCAGCTTGGCCTGACCATCCTTTTGATCACCCATGAGATGGAGGTGATCCGTTCCATCGCCGACCGCGTGGCGGTGATCGACGCCGGACGCATCGTCGAGCAAGGGCCGGTCTGGTCGGTGTTTGCCGACCCACAATCAGACATCACCAAAAGCCTGCTCGGCGCCATCCGGCCGCAGCTGCCAGCCGAACTGGCGGCCCGGCTGCTGCCGGCGGCCGGCGCGGAGACGATTCTGCGCGTGGATGTGGCCGGCGAAGCGGCAAGCAGGCCATTGCTGTCCGACCTTGCCACGGCTGTTCCAGGCGCCTTCCGCCTCGTCCATGGCGGCATCGACCATATCCAGCAGCAGCCGGTCGGCACGCTGTTCCTTTCGGTTCCCGGCAGCGATGCAAATCATCTTGCTGACATCATCACATTCCTGAAGGCCCGCCAGGCGCGGGTGGAGGTCCTTGGCCATGTCGCCAATCCTGTTTGAACTTCTGCTGCGTTCGATCTGGGAGACGGTGCTGATGACGGCCGCCTCCGGCCTCATCTCGCTGGTCTTCGGCCTGCCGCTCGGCCTGGCGCTGATTGCTACCGAACGCGGCGGCATTGCCGAAAGCCTTTGGGTGAACCGGGCGCTCGGCGCCATCATCAACGGCTTCCGCTCGGTGCCCTTCATCATCCTTCTGGTGGCGCTGATCCCGGTGACGCGGCTGATCGTCGGCACCTCGATCGGCACATGGGCAGCCATCGTGCCGCTGTCGATCGCCGCCACGCCCTACTATGCGCGCATCGCCGAAGTGTCGCTGCGCGAAGTCGATCGCGGGCTGATCGAGGCGGCGCGCGCCATGGGCGGCAACCGCTGGACGATCATCCGCGAGGTGCTGGTGCCAGAAGCCCTGCCCGGCATCGTCGCCGGCTTCACGGTGACGCTGGTGACGCTGATCGGTGCGTCAGCCATGGCCGGCGCGATCGGCGCCGGCGGCCTCGGCGACCTCGCCATCCGCTACGGCTACCAGCGTTTTGAGACGTCGGTGATGATCGCAGTGGTCATCGTGCTGATCATCCTGGTCTGCGGCATCCAATGGGTGGGGGATCGGTTGGTGGCGAGGCTGGATAGACGGGGGTGATTGTTAGGCCGACGAACTAGGCGATGATGTCTTCTATCAGTGCTTGCAATGACGCTTCTGAACCGCTGAAACTGTCGATCATGGCTTGAATGACGCGATCCCGTTCAAGGATGTCGTCATTGAATGTCAGGCCCGCGTGCTCGGCGAGCATCGCAAGGAAGGTGAGCTGGGTTCGGCCGTTGCCTTCGCGAAACGGATGCACGGCGTTGATCTCCGCGACGATGTGCGCCAGATGCTTCGCAAAGCTGGTGCCGTCGAGATGAGCTAAGCGGTCGGGATTGCCGAGTTCGCGAAAGACCCGCGCCATCTCGGTGGCGATGTGTTCGGGATAGCAGAACCAATTGCCGGCCTTGCCGATGCGGATGGTGCGCGGCTGACCGGCCCAGCCACACATCCTGGAACAGGTGCCGGTGCAGGCCGAGATAGTGACGGTAGTCGAGTTCGCCTGCCGGCAATGGCTCGTCAGCGCGAGTCAGGAACAGCGCGAGATCGACTTCATCAAGCTCAGCCTGGTCGCGGATGTCCAACAGGTTAATGAGCACCGTCGTGCCGGGGTAGCACAGCGGATCGAACTCAGCGGCGTAGACCAACGTCTATTTCTTCTTGCGGATTTCTTCCTTGATGAACGAACGCCGCTCATCACCGGACAGTCCGTGTCGTACGCCTAGGGCGAGTAATTTCGCCATGCGAGGCGATAACGTCATGCCTTCCACGGCGCTGATTTTCTCGCCGCGCTCGCTGGTCAGCACGAACTGGCCGGTCTTGGCTGAACGACTGGCTCGTGAGCTAGGAGACTTCATTTCGAGACAATATCATAACCATTGAGGAGAGACCAAAATGATTTCCAGGGTAAGCCCAGTTAGCCGCGCAACCTCCCCCCCTCGGGATCGAAGAACGGTATCGGCGCCACGACCGCACGGGTCGGCCTGCCATCGATGTCGATGCTGAGTTCGGTGCCAATCGCGGTGAAAGGCAGCCGCAGGTGCGCCGTGGCCAGCACCTTGCCCAGGGAATAGCCGTGATCGCTGTAGGTGACGGTGCCGGCGTCCTCGCCATCGGCCAGGACCCTGGCATCGGTGGCGGCCGGTTTGTCGCCGTCGAGGATCAGGCCGACCCATTGCTCGTCGAGGCCCTTGTCGCGGACCTTGAGCAACGCTTGCCGGCCGACGAAATCGCCCTTGTCGAACTTGATCCAGCGGTCGAGCCCGACATGGAACGGGGTGCGGCTCTCGTCCATGTCGATGCCGTGCGCCGGATAGGCCTTTTCCAGGCCCAGCGTGAACATTGCCAGCACGCCATAGGGTTTCAGGCCAAAGTCCCGGCCGGTCCGCATCAGCGCGTCCCAGACCGAAGCGGCCTCGTCGGCCGGCACGAACAGCTCGAAGCCGAGCTCGCCGGTGACCCCGGTGCGCGAGATCAGCACCCGCGTGCCGTTGATGTGGCCTGACGTGAACGACCAGCGTTTCAGCCCGTCCAGATCGGCATCCGAGATCATCGCCTTCAACAGTTCGCGCGAGCGCGGGCCCTGGATGGTCGGGAAGGCGATGGCTGCGGTTATGTCGGTGACATAGGCTTTGCGACCCTGCGCGTGATGCAACAGCCAGGGCAGCATCTTCAGGCGGTTGACCGAGCCGGTTACCAGCATGAAGTGCTCCGGACCCAACCGAAACACGGTGAGGTCGTCCATGATGCCGCCATCCTCGCGGCAGACCGTGGAATAGCGGACCTGGCCCGGTTTCATGGCAGCGGCATTATTGACGATGACATGGTTGACCAGCGCCTCGGCGTCCGGCCCCTTGATGTCCATCTTGCCCATGGTGCTGAGATCCTGCACGCCGACATTTTTGCGGGTGTTCAGGTGCTCGTCGGCAATGCCGGAATAGGTTTTGGCCGAGATGAAATCGCCCCCGACACGACCCATGGTCGCGCCCAGCCCGACGATGCTGCTGTAGAAAGGGGAACGCCGCTCAGCCAAGGAAGTCTCCATCATGAATTGCGATCCAGAGACCGTTTCGAAATTCGCTCTGGCGAGTCATATGATGGTGGTTTCGAGAACCGGAGCGCAGCGGACATTCAGGTCCGTGAGCACCGGAAGCGCAGAAAACGCCTTCAGATGGCCGCCAGAGTAGAGTTTCCAAACGGTCTCAGCTGCCGTAGACGTCGAACGAGAAGTACTTGTCGTTGATTTCCTTGTACTTGCCATTGGCGCGCAGCGCGTCGATGGCCGCATTGAGCTTGTCGGCCAGTTCCTTGTTGCCCTTTTGCAGGGCGATGCCGACGCCGGGGCCGTGTATGGCCGGATCGGCGGTCAGCGTGCCGAGCAGCTTGCAGCAGGCGCCGTCTGGCTTCTTCAACCACTCGGTCAAGATGATCGACCCGTCCATCATCGCGTCGAGGCGGCCATTGGCCATGTCGGTGCGGGCATCGTCGCCCGTCGGATAGGCTTTGACCGTCGAGCCTGCATATTTCTGGTCGGCGAATTTCTGGTGGATGGTCGCGGTCTGCACGCCGAGCGCCTTGCCTTTCAGATCATCGGGCGACGTGCCCGCGATGGTCGAATCCTTGGGCACGGCGATAGCCGGCGGCGTCTGGTAGTATTTGTGGGTGAACTCGACCTTCTCGGCCCGCTCGGGTGTGATGGTGATGTTGATGATCGCGTCGAACTTGCCGGCCTGCAGCGCCGGGATCGAGCCATCGAAATCCTGCACGCTGAACTCACACTCGGCCTTCATCTCAGCACACAGCGCCTTCCCCAGCTCGATGTCGAAGCCACCCAGCGTGCCGTCGGCACTGGCGTAGTTGAAGGGCGGATAAGCGCCTTCGGTGCCGATCCTGAGTTTTTTATCCTGGGCGGAGGCGGCACCCGTGGCAAGGGTGAGGGTGACGGAAGCGGCAAGCACGAAACGACCGAAAAGACGCATGTTCGAGATCCCCGTTGAAAGCGGGAAGTCTACGGTCTTCCAGGCGCGCGGCGGAGACGGAAACGACATGCGCTGCGGCGATCACGGCGCGGCGAGCAGACCAGGCGATCGATCGATGATGTGTTAGCCGACGCGCTGCTTGTCGGTGGCCGTCCGGTCGATGGCCAACTCCCCGGCCGAGAGGACAACGCCAAACTTCTCGGTGGCTTCCTCTGATGTGTAGTACCCCAGCGCCACGTCGCGCAGCACAAGATCGGCATCGCGCTGCAGCGGATCGCCATAGCCGCCGCCGCCCGGCGTGCCGACGCGCACGCGGTCGCCGGCCTTGAGCGCAATGTCCTGTTCCTTGGACAAATGCGGCGGCACGTGTTCCTCGCCGTTGCGGAAGACGGTCACCGTGTTGACGGCGCCGTCCTTGCCGCCAAGCGCGCCCTGCGGGCCGAACCGGCCATGGTCCATGACGAAGGAAGCGCGGGCGTCGCCGCGCAGGATTTCCACCTCATAGGCGAGGCCGAAACCGCCGCGATGCTTGCCGGCGCCGCCGGAGCCTTCACGCAAGGCGTAGTGGCGGTAGAGCACCGGGAATGCCTGTTCCATGATCTCGACCGGCGGCGACTTGGAGATGCCGATGGTCGAGCAGCCATTGGTCAGGCCGTCATGGCCTGAATTGCCGCCATAGCCGCCGCCGGAGATCTGGTACATGACGTAGTCGCGGCCGCGTGCCGGGTCGTTGCCGCCGAGCGCGAAATTGCCGCTGGAGCCGGCGGGCGCCGCCGTCACCTTCTCCGGCAATGCCTGCACCATCGCCGCGAACACCGCCTCGGCGATGCGCTGCGACACCTCGGCGGCGCAGCCCGAGACGGGCCGCGGATATTTGGCGTCGAGGAACGTGCCTTCCGGCCGCTTGACGATCAGGGGTTCGAAGGCGCCGGCGCTGATCGGTACATCCGGGAAAATGTGGCGCATGGCGAGATAGACCGAGGATAGGGTCGTCGCCAGCACGCTGTTCATCGGCCCGGCGCAGGGCTTTGACGAACCGGTGAAATCGAAGGTCAGCGTGTCGCCCTGTTTTTCGACGGCGAGCGCGATGATCAGCGGCTCGTTGACCACCCCATCGGAATCGACAAAGGCCTTCGAATGGTAGGTCCCGTCGGGAATGGCTGAGATGTTGGCGCGCATCTGCTCGGCCGCGCGGCGGCGCAGTTCGGCGATCGCCTCTACAACCGTTTCATCCCCGTAACGATCCAGGATTCCATTCAGCCGATCCTGACCGATCAGCAGTGCGGCGGCCTGGGCCCTGATATCGCCGATGCGCTGGTCGGCGACGCGGATGTTGGAGCAGATGATGGCGTAGATTTCCGGGTCGAGCACGCCCTTCTTGAACAGTTTGACCGGCGGCAGCCGCAGGCCTTCCTGCTCCACGGCAGTCGCCGAGGCTGAAAATCCGCCCGGCACCGAGCCGCCAATGTCGGGCCAATGGCCGGTGTTGGATAGCCAGCAGAAAATCTTGACGTCCCGGTAGACCGGCATCGCGAAGCGCACATCCATCAGATGGGTGCCGCCGAGATAGGGATCGTTGACGATGTAGATGTCGCCCGGTTCCGGCGCCAGGCAACGGCCGTCGGCGATCATCTCGATCACCGTCCTGGTCGAATATTGCATGACGCCGACGAACACCGGAAGGCCCTGGCTGCCTTGCGCGATCAGCGAACCGTCGACAGCCGAATAGATGCCGTCGGAACGGTCATTGGCCTCGGCGATGACAGGCGAGAAGGCGGCGCGAGAGAACGTAAGGTCCATCTCGTCGCAGACCTGCTGCAGGGCCGCCTGGAGGACCGAAAGGGTGATGGCGTCGAGCTTTGCCATATCAGGCCTCGCCAATGTCGATGATGATGTTGCCGTCAGCGTCGCTGCGTGCGCGGTCGCCGGGTTCGAGCACGGTGGTGGCGTCCATCTGTTCGAGGATCGCCGGGCCTTCGATGATTGCATCGAGCGGCAGCTTTTCGCGCGCATATACGGGCGTGTCGTGCCAACGGCCGGCATACCAGACCGGCCGGATTTCGCGCCGCGCCTCGTCCAGCGTTGCTGCGCGCCCCGCCGGATCGATCAGGCGCGACAGATCGATCGCCAGACGCACGCCGGTGACCGATGTATTGAGATTGACGAGATTGGCTCGGATTTCCGGCAGCTCGACCTTGAAGCGGGCGAAATAGGCCTTTTCGAAAAGCTGCTGCAGCGTTGCCCGGGTCACCGAGGAGGACGGCAGCGCCACGTTGAGGATGTGGGTCTGGCCGACGAACTGCATGTCGGCGGAGTGGGTGACGCGGATCGTCTCCGGCTTTACCGCTTCCTTGCCGATCAGTTCCTCGCCTTCGTTTCGGTGCCGTTCCAATACCGCGTGAAGATGCGTTTCGTCGAGCACCGATACCGGCTGGTTGATGGTGTTGACGAAGTCGTGGCGCAGGTCGGCAACGACGCAGCCGAGCGCGTTGGTGATGCCTGGACGCGCGGGCACCAGCACCTTGGGCAGGCCGAGTTCGCGCGCCAGGGCAGTCGCATGCAGCGGCCCGGCGCCGCCGAAGGCGAACAGCGCGAAATCGCGGGGGTCATGACCGCGTGACACCGACACCATGCGGATGGCGCCGGCCATCTTCATGTTGCCGAGCCGCAGCACCGCGCCCGCCGCCTCGACGCCGGACAGGCCGGTCGGCTTGCCGATTTTCTCCTCGAAGATGCCGGTGACGCGCTCTGATGTGACCGGGTTTTCGACCGCCAGCAGCTTCTTCGGCGCCAGCCGGCCGAGCACCAGATTGGCGTCGGTGATGGTCGGATCGAGGCCGCCGCGCCCGTAGCAGATCGGGCCGGGATTGGCGCCGGCGCTTTCCGGGCCGATCTGGATCAGGCCGGCCGCGTCGACGCGGGCGATCGAGCCGCCGCCGGCGCCGACCGTGTGCACCGCCACCATCGGCACATGGATCGGCATGGCATATTCGATCTCGATCTCGTTCGAGACAGCCGGCTCGGCATTGCGGATCAGCGCCACGTCGGTCGAAGTGCCGCCCATGTCGTAGGTGACGAGGTTTTCGAAGCCGGCACGTTTTCCGGTGTAGGCGGCGGCGATGACGCCCGAGGCCGGACCGGACATGACAGTCTTGGCCGATTCACGTGTGACGAAGCGGGCCGAGATCATGCCGCCATTGCCGTTCATGATCAGGAAGTCGCGGGCATAGCCTTTTGCAGCCAGTTCCTTGCGCAGCCGCTCGACATAGCGCTCGAGGATCGGCTGCACCGAGGCGTTGACCGAAGCGGTGACGCCGCGCTCGAACTCGCGCGCCTCCGACAGCAGCGCATGGCCTGCCGTGATGTAGCCGTTCGGCCAGAGCTCGGCGGCAATTTCGGTGGCGCGCCGCTCGTGCGCCGGATTGGCGTAGGAATGCAGGAAATGGATGACGAGGGATTCGCAACCGGCCGCGATCAGCGTCTGCACCGCCTCGCGCATTTCGGCCTCGTCGAGCGGTGTGCGTATCGCACCCGACGCCTCGACGCGCTCCGACACTTCGAGCCTGAGATTGCGCGGGATGATCGGCACGAAGCTGCCGGTCATGCCATAGGCCTGCGGCCGCGTGCGCCGGCCAAGCTCGATCACGTCGCGAAAACCGCGCGTGGTGATCATGCCGGTTTTCGCCAGCCGGCGTTCGAGCACCGCATTGGTGGTGGTGGTCGTGCCATGCACGATGAGGTCGATGCCGTCGATCGGAAATCCGGTGGCGCCGAGCGCCGAAACGACACCGAAGGCCTGGTTGTCGACCGTGGTCGGCGTCTTGGCCAGATACACCCTGCCGCCATCGCTTCCGTCGATCAGGAGCAGGTCGGTGAAGGTGCCGCCGACATCGATACCGGCAACGACATTTCCCCGGGAATCGTGCGCTTGCGCCGAAATATTCTCTTCCATCGTCGAAACCCGAAATGCGCGGACTACGGATATGCGTCAGTTTGGAAAGCTGTTTTAAGGGAGCATCTTGACGCAAATATCGTTTGTATACTAATAAATTCCGGACACAAGAGCTTGCCGCTTTGGAGTGTGCGAACAGCACGCCGGGACCTGAATGGTCCGGGCGCGCAAGTGAAGGTTTGGCGCCCGCGTCCGTGAGCTGGGCCAGAAGGTTGGATTTGATGAACACCACATCCGCTCTCAACACCGTCGGCGCCCGACCGCTGCAGTTCCCGATTCCGGCCAATGTCTATGCCGAAACCGTGGTCTCGGTGAAGCACTACACCGACCGGCTGTTCTCGTTCCGCATCACCCGTCCGCAGTCGCTGCGCTTCCGCTCCGGCGAGTTCGTCATGATCGGCCTGCCCAATGCGGAGAAGCCGGTGTACCGCGCCTATTCGGTGGCGAGCCCGGCCTGGGACGAAGAGCTGGAATTCTTCTCGATCAAGGTGCCGGACGGCCCGCTGACTTCGGAGCTGCAGAAGATCCAGGTCGGCGACACCGTCATCATGCGCCAGAAGTCGACCGGCACGCTGGTGGTCGACGCGCTGACGCCGGCCAAGCGGCTGTTCATGATCTCGACCGGCACCGGCATCGCGCCCTTCGCCAGCCTGCTGCGCGACCCCGACACCTACGAAAAATTCGATCAACTGATCCTGACCCATACCTGCCGCGACAATGCCGAGCTGACCTATGGCCAGGAGCTGGTCGCAGCACTTGAAAGCGACCCGCTGATCGGTGAACTGACCACTGGGCGCGTCACGCTCTACAATTCGACGACCCGCGAGGAATCGGCACGCATGGGCCGCATCACCGCGCTGATCGGCTCCGGCAAGTTCTACAGCGATCTCGGCATCGACAAGCTCAACCCGGAAACCGATCGGATCATGATCTGCGGCTCGATGCATATGCTGAAGGACGTCAAGGAACTGGCCGAAAGCCTCGGCTTCGAGGAAGGCTCGCTGAGCCATCCGGCGACTTTTGTCGTCGAGCGCGCCTTCGTCGGCTGAGCCGCACCAACATCTCGAAGTCTACGTTTTTGACCGCACGGTCAAAAACTGCTGCTTTCGCCGCCTTTTTCGGTTATGACCGCCCGCAGGACTCGTGAAGTACGGCTTCACGGGCTATCTTCGGCATACGTCGCTGAATGAAAGGGCAGGAGATGAGCAGCACAATCCGCGAAGCCGATGTCGGCCCGTCCAAGGTGACGCCGCTGCCGGCGCGTGCCGCCGCCAATACAGCCGTCCCGCACGATCATCGCATTGCGCGCAACCCCGGCATGAAGCTCGACCTTGGCTTCATGGAATCGGTGCGCAGCGTCAATCGCTCGGCGCTGGAACGGCGCGTCGCCAGCCTGACCAAGCGGCGCTCGATCAAGGCCGACAACCAGGCCGCCTGGCTGCTGCGCGCCGTCGCCTGCATGGATTTGACGACGCTGAATTCCAACGACACCGAGGAGCGCGTGCGCCGGCTCTGCGCCAAGGCGATCAACCCGTTCCGCCGCGACATTGTCGAGGGCCTCGGCATATCAGGTGAAACCATCCGCCCGGCCGCCGTCTGCGTCTACCACCCCTTCGTTGCCACCGCCGTCGATGCGGTGCGCGGCACTGGCATCCATGTCGCCGCCGTCTCCACCGCCTTTCCGCATGGCCTGGCGCCGCTGTCGACCCGTTTGCAGGAGATCGAGGCCTCGGTCCGTGACGGCGCCGACGAGATCGACGTCGTCATCCCGCGCGGCCTGGTGTTCGGCGCCAAGTGGCGGGAGCTTTACAATGAGATCGTCTCGATGCGCGTCGCCTGCGGTGATGCGCATCTGAAGGTCATCCTCGGCACCGGCGACCTCGCCACGCTGCGCAATGTCATGCTGGCCTCGATGGTGGCGATGATGGCGGGCGCCGATTTCATCAAGACCTCGACCGGCAAGGAAAGCGTCAACGCGACGCTGCCCGTCGGCCTCGCCATGGTGCGTGCCATCAGGGCCTATTTCGAGGAAACCGGCTATCTCATCGGCTTCAAGCCGGCCGGCGGCATTTCCACGGCCAAGGCCTCGCTCGACTGGCTGGTGCTGATGAAGGAAGAGCTCGGCCGGCCATGGCTGGAGCCGGACCTGTTCCGCTTCGGCGCGTCGAGCCTCTTGACCGACATCGAGCGCCAGCTCGAGCACCATCTGACCGGACATTATTCGGCCAATCATCGCCACGCGATGGCGTGAGCCTTTACCCCCACCCCGATCGGCTTTTGCCGATCGACCCTCCCAGGCGGGAGGGTGAAGGAGGCACCTGATGAACATTCTCGACCGCTACCACGCCATGGAGTACGGCCCGGCACCGGAGGCCCGCAACGAGGCCGACGCCTGGCTTGCCGCGCGCGATTTCGGCAAGGCGCTGTTCATCGGCGGCGACTGGAAAGCCGCTGCCGGCGGCAAGACCTTCGAGACCAGCGAGCCGTCTTCCGGCAAGCTGCTGGCCGAGGTCTCGGATGCCAATGCCGCCGATATCGACGCGGCGGTTGCGGCCGCCGCCAAGGCGCTGCCGAAGTGGTCGGCAGCCTCAGGCTATCAGCGTGCCAAAGTACTCTATGCCATCGGCCGCGCCATGCAGCGGCATCAGCGCCTGTTCGCGGTGCTTGAGACCATCGACAACGGCAAGCCGATCCGCGAAAGCCGCGATATCGACGTGCCGCTGGCGATCCGCCATTTCATCCACCATGCCGGCTGGGCGCAGGCGCTGGACAGGGATTTCCCCGGCCATAGAGGTGTCGGCGTCGTCGGCCAGATCATCCCGTGGAACTTTCCGTTGCTGATGCTGGCCTGGAAGATCGCGCCGGCGCTCGCCGCCGGCTGCACCGTGGTGCTGAAGCCGGCCGAGTTCACGCCGCTGACCGCCATCCTGTTCGCCGAGATTTGCGAGCGTGCCGGCGTGCCGAAGGGCGTCGTCAACATCGTCCAGGGCGGCCCTGAGGCCGGCGTCGCCATCGTCAACCATCCCGGCGTCCAGAAGATCGCCTTTACCGGCTCTTCCGAGGTCGGCAAGATCATCCGCAAGGCCACCGCCGGCTCGGGCAAGAAACTGTCGCTGGAGCTCGGCGGCAAATCGGCTTTCATCGTCTTCGAGGATGCCGATCTCGACAGCGCCGTCGAAGGCCTGGTCGACGGCATCTGGTTCAACCAGGGCCAGGTCTGCTGCGCCGGTTCGCGGCTCCTGGTGCAGGAAGGCATAGCCGACGCCCTGATCGCCAAGGTCAAGACGCGGATGAGCCGGCTGCGCGTCGGCAGCCCGCTGGACAAGAACACCGATATCGGTCCGCTCGTCGATCTGACCCAGCTCGAGCGCGTCAAGGGCCTGGTTGCCGAAGGCGCCAGACAGGGCGCCGTCTGCTGGCAGCCGGATGCCGCGCTGCCGTCCTCCGGCTACTACCATCTGCCGACGCTCGCCACAGGTGTTTCGCCGGCTAACATATTGGCGCAAGAAGAGGTGTTCGGCCCTGTTCTGGCGACCATGACCTTCCGCAACACCGAGGAAGCGATCGAGCTCGCCAACAACACGCGCTATGGCCTCGCCGCCTCGGTGTGGAGCGAGAATGTCAACCTTGCCCTGCACGTCGCGCCGCAATTGAAGGCCGGCGTGGTCTGGGTCAACGGCACCAACATGTTCGACGCCGCCTGTGGCTTCGGCGGCTACCGCGAGAGTGGTTTCGGTCGTGAGGGCGGGCGCGAGGGCATGTTCGAATATCTCACGGCAAAATTGCCGCTCGGCCCGGTCATCAAGCCGGCGACGATGTCGGCGCAACCGGTCGAGCAGGCCGATGGCGCGGCAATCGACCGTACGGCAAAGCTGTTCATCGGCGGCAAGCAGGTACGGCCGGACGGCAATTATTCGCTCGCCATCGCCACCGCCAAGGGCAAGCTTGCCGGCGAAGTTGGGCTCGGTAGCCGCAAGGATATCCGCGATGCCGTCTCCGCCGCCCGCGGTGCCAAGGCCTGGCCGGAGGCGACCGCCTATAACAGGTCCCAGGTGCTCTATTATCTGGCCGAGAACCTTTCCGGCCGCGCCGGCGAGTTCGCCGCCCGTCTCACCGAATTGACCGGCGCTACGCCCAAGGCCGCGCGGGAAGAGGTAGAACAATCCATCGAGCGGCTGTTCCTCTATGCCGGTCTGGCTGACAAATTCGAGGGCCGCGTGCACCAACCGCCCGCGCGTGCCGTGACATTGGCGCTGCACGAGCCGGTCGGCGTCGTCGGCATCGTCGCGCCGGATGCCTCGCCGCTGCTCGGCCTGATCTCGCTGATTGCACCCGCACTCGCGATGGGCAACACCGTGGTCGCAGTGCCGTCGGAGCGCTACCCGCTGCTGGCGACCGATCTCTACCAGGTCATCGAATATTCCGACATTCCCTCAGGCGCCATCAACATCGTCACCGGTCGCAGCGCCGAACTCGCCGGCGTGCTGGCCAAGCATGACGATGTCGACGGGCTTTGGGTATTCGCCGATGCCGAGACCTGCGCCAAGGCGGAGGCCGCGTCCATCGGCAACCTCAAGCGCGTCTGGAGCGGCAATGGCCGCGGCATCGATTGGGCATCCGACCAAGCCGCCGGCGACGCCTTCCTGCGCCGCGCCGTCGAGGTCAAGAATGTCTGGGTGCCTTACGGCGATTGATGGCCTGCCGGTACTGTTCAGATCGTGTTCGGGCTTGACGCCCGGACAGATGTTCTTTAACGAGAAAAAACATCTTTATCAGTGAACGGTCAACGGCGCAGGCTGCACGATCACGCGTGACTGGCACATGACGCCTTGGCCAGCCGCAGGTAGACCCGGACTATCCCAGCGGACGAGGAGAACAGCATGGCGGATCTGGCAGGCAAGGTCGTTGTCGTCACGGCAGCGGCGCAAGGGATCGGCAAGGCGAGCGCACTGGCCTTCGCAAAAGCCGGCGCCATCGTCTACGCCACCGACATCAACGAGACGCTGCTGGCGGAACTCGCCAAGACGCCAGGGATCAAGACCCGCAAGCTGGACGTGCTCAACGACGAAGCCGTCAACGCCGCCTTTGCCGAGATCGGTGTCGTCGACGTGCTGTTCAATTGCGCCGGTTTCGTCCATTCGGGCTCGATCCTGGAGATGAAGGACGGCGACCTCGATTTCGCGCTGAACCTCAATGTCCGCGCCATGATCCGCACCAGCCGGGCCGTGCTGCCCGGCATGCTGGAACGCGGCGACGGATCGATCATCAACATGGCCTCGCTGGCCAGTTCCACCAAGGGCGTGCCCAACCGCTTCGTCTATGGCCTGACCAAGGCCGCGGTCATCGGCCTGACCAAGGCGATAGCCGCCGACTATGTCGGCAAGGGCATACGCTGCAACGCCATCTGCCCCGGCACGGTCGAGAGCCCGTCGCTGCAGGACCGCATGCACGCGCAAGGCGACTATGATGCCGCCCGCGCCGCCTTCATCGCCCGCCAGCCGATGGGCCGGCTCGGCACGCCGGAGGAAATCGCCGATCTGGCCGTCTACCTGGCCGGCGCCACGTACACGTCCGGGCAGGCCTACAATATCGACGGCGGCTGGTCGATCTGACTGCGGAAATCTTGCGTGGGCCGGACGATCTGGCCCGTTGCCGGCGTTTAACAGGGGATCGAACAGTCTGAAAATCCCGCGCGCCGGCTATCTTGTATGGCGATCGCGCTTGTCCGTAGTCAGGTCGATGGGTACGGTCCGCCGGTTCCTTGAAGGAGCAATCGCCTTGGCGGAAAGTTTGCAAAAGGCCACGAGGCCGCAATCAGGAGAAGGATTTAGATGAAACTGCTGCGCTATGGCGAGGTGGGAAGCGAACGTCCCGGCCTGCTCGATGCGGATGGAACGATCCGTGATCTCTCCGCTCACGTCACCGATATCGGCGGCAAGGCACTCGATCCGGCATCGCTGGCAGCACTCGCCAAGCTAGATCCGAAGTCGCTGCCGGCGGTTTCCGGCAGCCCGCGCCTCGGCGCCTGCGTTGCCGGCACGGGCAAGTTCATCTGTATCGGCCTGAACTATTCCGACCACGCCGCCGAGACCGGCGCCACCGTGCCGCCGGAGCCGATCATCTTCATGAAGGCGAGCTCGGCCATTGTCGGGCCGGATGACGACGTGCTGATCCCTCGCGGCTCGGAGAAGACCGACTGGGAAGTCGAGCTGGCCGTGATCATCGGCAAAACCGCCAAATATGTCAGCGAGGCCGATGCGCTCGACTATGTCGCCGGTTATAGCGTTGCCCACGACGTCTCCGAACGCGCCTTCCAGGCCGAGCGCCAGGGCCAGTGGACCAAGGGCAAGAGCTGCGACACCTTCGGCCCGACCGGCCCATGGCTGGTGACCAAAGACGAAGTGGCCGACCCGCAGAACCTCAAAATGTGGCTGACCGTCAACGGCAAGACGATGCAGAACGGCTCGACCAAGACCATGGTCTATGGCGTCAAGTATCTGGTTTCCTATCTCAGCCAGTTCATGTCGCTGCACCCCGGCGACATCATCTCCACCGGCACGCCGCCCGGCGTCGGGCTGGGCATGAAGCCGCCGGTGTTCTTGAAGGCCGGCGATGTGGTTGAACTGGGCATTGAAGGCCTGGGGCAGCAGAAGCAGACGTTCAAGGCGGACGTTTAGGCAGTACATTTCGGGGTCGGCGCTGCCCCCTCATCCGGCCGCTTCGCGGCCACCTTCTCCCCGCTGGGGAGAAGAGACTGGCGTCGGCGCTGACAATCTCCTCTCCCCTCGGGGAGAGGTCAGCCGAGCGAAGCGGAGGCTGGGTGAGGGGGCTGCGCCGGCGTATCTACTTCAGCACCTTCCCATCCGCACCAAACCGATACGTCTTCGCCGGATCCGGCGTCGCATACAGCGTGGCACCCGGCTCGGCATCGTAAACACCAAAAATCCGCACGGTGATCAGCCCGGCCTTCTCGCAGTCGAGATAGAGGTTGGTGTCGGCGCCGAGATGCTCGGCGTGCACCACCGTTCCCTTCCAGGAGCCGGATTTCGGATCGACGGTCAGATGTTCCGGCCGCACGCCGATGGTCCTGGCGGTTTCGCCGAGACGGGCGCCGTCGACGAAATTCATCTTCGGTGAGCCGATGAAGCCGGCGACGAACTCATTTGCCGGCGAATTGTAGAGCTCCATCGGGCCACCGATCTGCTCGATTTTCCCTGCGTTGAGCACCACGATCTTGTCGGCCAGGGTCATCGCCTCGACTTGGTCGTGGGTGACGTAGATCATCGTCGCCTTCAGCCGGCGGTGCAATTGCGCGATCTCGAGCCGCGTGTTGACACGCAGCGCGGCATCGAGGTTCGACAGCGGCTCGTCGAACAGAAACAGCTTCGGCTCGCGCACCACGGCGCGGCCGATGGCGACGCGCTGACGCTGGCCGCCGGAGAGTTCGGCCGGCCGCCTTTCGAGATAGGGCTCCAGCGACAGCATCGACGAGGCGATGCCGATGCGGCGCTCGATCTCCGGGGTCGGCGTGCCGGCCTGCTTGAGGCCGAGGCCCATATTGTTCTTCACCGTCAGATGCGGATAGAGCGCATAGGTCTGGAACACCATGGCGATGCCGCGCTTGGCCGGCGGCGTGGCCGAAACGTCCGCGCCATCGATGACGACGCGGCCCGAGGTCGAATCCTCCAGTCCGGCGATGACCCTGAGCAGGGTCGACTTGCCGCAGCCGGACGGCCCGACGAAAACGACGAACTCGCCGTCGTTCACTTCGAGGTTGATGCCCTTCAGCACCTCGACCGGCCCAAAGGCCTTCTTCACGTTCTCGATGTTCAGCGAGCCCACGGCTTAGTCCCTGTTCTAGAGTTTGACGGCGGCGCCACTGCGCACGCTCTCGTCGGCGGCAAGGCAGACGGCGAGCGATTTGACCGCGTCGTCCATATGTTTGGTGAGATCGAGATCCTCGCGGATTGCCTTCAGCACGAAGGCCTGTTCGAGGTCGCAGAGGTCCTGATGGCCGGGTTCGCCCTCCATCGACAACATCTCGTCTGGCTTGGCGAACTTGCCGTCCGCGCCGGTCGCCGCATTGTGCAGGCGGATGGTCGAGGTCTTGGTGTGGGTGTCGATGTCATCGGACTTCACACCTTCCTTCATGACGATCGACACGCAGCCATTGGGCGAGATGACGTCCTTCACGAAGAAGGCGGTTTCCGAAATCATCGGCCCCCAGCCGGCCTCATACCAGCCGACCGAACCGTCATCGAACAGCACCTGCAAGTGGCCGTAATTGTACATCGAGGGCGCGACCTCGTCGGTCAGCCGCACGCCCATGCCGCGCACTTCCACGGGCTTCGCATCGGTAATCTGCAGCATGACGTCGAGATAGTGCACGCCGCAGTCGACGATCGGCGAGGTCGTCTGCATCAACTGCTTGTGCGTCTCCCAGGTATGGCCCGAGGATTGCTGGTTGAGGTTCATGCGGAAGACGTAGGGGCCGCCGAGCTTGCGCGCTTCGGCGATGAGCCTGATCCAGGACGGGTGATGGCGCAGGATGTAGCCGATCACCAGCTTCCTGCCGTTGGCCTTGGCCGCCGCGACGACGCGCCTGGCATCGGTCACCGTCGTTGCCAGCGGCTTTTCGACGAAGACGTGGCAACCGGCCTCGAACGCCTTCACCGCATAGTCGGCATGGCTGTCGGAATAGGTGGCGATGCAGGCGACATCGGGCTTTTCGTCACGCAATGCCTCGTCGAAGGAGCGCCTGATGCCGTAACCCGACAGCCCGTCCGGCAGCGGCACGTCGGAGCGATTGATCAGCGCCGCGATCTGGAAACCTGGATTGGTATGGTAGGCCAGCGCATGGCTGCGACCCATATTGCCGAGGCCGGCTACGACAACGCGGAGGGGTGTTTCAGAGGTCACTTGACGGCTCCGGAGGTGATGCCGCGGATCAACTGCCGCGAGAAGATGACGTAGAGGATCAGCACCGGCATGATCGCCAGCGACAGCGCCGCCAGGATAGCGTTCCAGTTGGTGACGAACTGGCCGAGGAACAGCTGGGCGCCGAGCGTCACCGTCTTGGTTTCTTCCGACGGCGCCAGGATCAGCGGGAACCACAGGTCATTCCAGATCGGGATCATGGTGAAGACGGCGACGGTTGCCATCGACGGCCTGACCAGCGGCAGCACCAGGCGGAAGAAGATGGTGTATTCCGACAGGCCGTCGATGCGGCCGGCATTCTTCAGATCGTCGGACACCTGCTTCATGAACTCCGACAGGATGAACACGGCAAGCGGCAGGCCTTGCGCGGTGTAGACCAGGATCAGCGCCGTCAGCGTGTTGACCAGCCCGCTCGCCACCATCAATTGCAGGATGGCGACGGTGCCCAGCCGGATCGGGATCATGATGCCGAGCGCCAGATAGAGCCCCATCAGCGAATTGCCGCGGAAGCGGTATTCCGACAGCGCAAACGCTGCCATGGCGCCGAACAGGAGCACGAAGAACAGCGAGGCGACAGTGACGACGAGGCTGTTCTGGAAATAGTGGAAGAAGTCGCCCTGGCCGATGACGGTGGTGTAGCCGATCAGGTCGAAGGTCTTTGGCGTCGGCGGCGTCAGTGGCGCGCCGAAGATGCCGGCGCGGGACTTGAACGAGTTCATGATCACCAGGATCACCGGAAACAGCGCGATCACCGTGTAGGTCAACAGGATCGCATGGGCGCCGATGGTGCGGGGCACGGAACGGGTGGCGGTGCTCATCTCTCGGCCCCTCAGAACTGGTAGCGACGCAGGCGCGTCTGGACGAGGAAGAGATAGACGCAGACGCCGCCGAGGATGATCAGGAACATCATCGTGGCGATCGCCGCGCCCATATTGGGGTCGCCGACCTGCAGCTGGAAGCCGAAGAAGGCGCGGTAGAGGAAAGTGCCGAGAATATCGGTCGAATAGTTCGGCCCGGCGAGCGCGCCTTGCGCGGTGTAGATCAGGTCGAAGGCGTTGAAATTGCCGACGAAGGTGAGGATCGAGATGATGCCGATCGACGGCAGGATCAGCGGCAGCTTGATCTTCCAGAACTGCGCCAGGCCGGTGATGCCATCGCATTCGGCGGCCTCGATCACCTCTTCGGGGATCGACAGCAGGGCGGCGTAAATCAGCATCATCGGGATGCCGACGAACTGCCACACCGAAATCAGGCTGAGTGCGGTGAGTGCATATTGTTCCTTCCCGAGCCATGGCGTGAACAGGCTTTTCAGGCCGACGAGATCCATCAGATGCGGCGCTACGCCCCACAACGGGGACAGGATCAGCTTCCAGGCGAAACCGACGATGACGAAGGACAGGATGGTCGGCACGAAGATCGCCGTGCGGTAGAAGGCCGCGAACCTCAGTCTCGGGCTGGACAGAAGCGCGGCCAGCATGACGCCGATCGGGTTCTGCACCAGCATGTGGATGATAAAGAACCAGGTGTTGTTCCTCAGCGCGTTCCAGAAACCCACCGACCAGTTGGGATCGCCGAACAGCATGCGGAAGTTTTCCAGCCCGACGAAGACCTGGTGCTGCTCGATGTTGCGGAACAGCGAGAGCTGCAGCGTGCCGGCGAGCGGCAGGATCATGATTGCCGTGTAGACAAGCACCGCCGGCGCCAGGAAGACGCCTATATGCCAGCGGAACGGTCTTTTCGCTCTGATATCTGCGGCCATGAGTTCGGTCCCCGCCGTCTCTCGGTTCCAAAGGGTATCGATCTAGATGATGCGTCGATGCACGGCCCGACCATTCCTGCCGATGCGGCAGGAACAAAGGCCTGCGACTGATCAGCTAGCCTTCCCCGAAGAGAGGGTAAGGCCGGGAGGCGGTGCCGACAATCGCAATCTGAATAGGCGCACTTTGAATGAGGTAGTCCGGAACCGGCCAGGCGTGCGCCGGCCGGTTCCATTACCTGAGCTCTTACTTGGCCGGATGGTACCAGCTGTCGAGGCCGGTCTGCAGCTTCTTGGCCGCCGCTTCCGGCGTATCGGTGCCGTTGATGACGTTGGCCGATTCAACCCAGGTCTCGTTCTCGAGGTTCGGCGTGCCGCGCGACAGGATCTGGTAGGTCGAGCGGATCGTCGACTTGCACTTGCCGCGCCAGGAGACGAATTCCTGCGCCAGCGGGTCTTCCATCTTCACCGGCGAGGAGTTCAGGCTGAAGAAGCCCGGCAGTGCGTTGGCGTAGATGGTGGCGAAATCCGGCGAGGCGACCCAGGACAGGAAGGTCTTGGCCGCATCGGCGTTCTTCGAAGCCGCATTCAGGCCCATGCCGATATCGGTATGGTCGGAGATGTAGCAGGTGTCGCCGGCCTTCTCGACCGGCGGCGGGAAGGCGCCCATCTTGAACTGCGCCTGGGTGTTGAACAGGCCGATCTCCCACGAGCCGGCCGGGTAGATGGCGGCGCGGCCGAGCGTGAACAGGTTCTGGCTGTCCGGATAGGTCTGCGCCTCGAAGCCATCGCCGAGATAAGGCTTCCACTTGGCCAGTTCCTCATACGGCGCGACCCAGTCCTTGTCGGTCAGCTTCTGATCGCCCTTGATCAGCGCCGCGCGGCCGTCCTCGCCCTTCCAGTAGTTGGGGCCGATGTTCTGGTAGCCCATGGTCGCGGCTTCCCAGAGATCCTTGGTGCCCATCGCCATCGGGATGTAGGTGCCGTCGGCCTTGATCTTGTCGAGCGCGGCGAAGAACTCGTCGCGGGTCTCCGGCACCTTGATGCCGAGCTTGTCGAAGGCGTCCTTGTTGTAGATGAAGCCGTGGATGACCGAGGCCATCGGCACGCAGAAGCTCGCCTTGCCGTCGTCGGTCTGCCAGGCGGACTTGGCCACCGGCGAAAAGTTCTCCATGCCAGGCAGCGCCGAGAGATCGGCAAGGTTGCCCTTCTTGAACAGCTCAAGCGACTTGTCGAACGGGCGGCAGGTGATCAGGTCGCCCGCCGAGCCGGCGGCGAGCTTGGCGCCGAGCGCGGCGTCATATTCGGTCGGAGCCGAGGGTGCGAACACGACCTTGATGCCCGGGTTCTTGGCTTCGAAAGCCGGGATCAGCTTGTCCTTCCAGATGGCAAGGTCGTCGCCGCGCCAGCTTTCGATGTTGAGCGTTACGTCGTCGGCGTGAGCCAACCCGGCCGAGCCGAGAATGCTGGTGCCCAAAAGCAGTGCCGTCAGTAGTTTCGTTGTCATGCTCAGTCTCCCTGTTGACCTTTTTCAGGTTCGGTTTTGATGAGAACAGAGGCTTTTGAGCCCTTGCTCCCCTCTATAGCGGAAAGGGCCGGCCGCAACTTCTGGCCGGCCTCTTCCAGTATCTTCTGCGCCGCGTCAGTGCTGTCGGCGCCGGCGGCGAGCAGAATGGCGGTCTTGACCGCGCCGCCGCTCTTTTCGAGCAGGCGGGCCGCTTCGTCCGTGCCGCGGCCGCTGACGGCGGCGACGATACGCGCCGCGCGGTCGCGCAGCTTGATGTTGTCGGCCATGAGATTGACCATGTAGCCGTCATGCACATGGCCGAGATGGATGGCGGTCAGCGTCGACAGCATGTTGAGCGCGATCTTCTGGGCAGTGCCGGCGCCCATGCGCGTGGAGCCGGCGATCAGTTCCGGCGGCGTTTCGAGCAGGATGGCGGTTTGTGCCTGGCGCAGCAGCGCAGAGTCCCTGTTGTTGGCGATGCCGATGGTGGCAGCGCCGCGGCGGGCAGCCTCCTCGATGGCCCGCACGGCATAGGGCGTCGTGCCGCTGGCGGAAATGGCGATCAGGCAGTCGCCCTTGCCGAGGCCGGCCTCGGCGACCGCTGCCGCGGCTTCCTCGGTATCGTCTTCCGGCCCGCCGGCCAGCGTGCGGAAAGCGTCGTCGCCGCCGGCGATCAGGATGGCGATGCGGTCGCGGTGAATGCCGAAGGTGCCCGGCAGCTCCAGCGCATCGGCCAGTGCCATCAGGCCTGAGCTGCCGGCCGCGGCGTAGGCAAGCTTGCCCCCGCTCTTCAGCCTGCCGGCGATGATCTCGGCGGCCCTCGCGATGGATGGAATGGCATGGCGCACCACCTTGGCGGCTTCGATCTGCGCATCGGCCAAATAGGAAAGGATGGCGTCCGGAGGCTGGATATCCAGCCCCTCGGCATTTTTGTGAAGCGCTTCGGTGCGCGTTTCGGCCATCCCGGTTCCTCCAATACCAGAACAATACCAAAAAAATACCACTTGTCCACACGCATTAACGAATTCGCGGGCCGGAAATCGCTGAGCCGCCGAAATACGCAGATTTTTCAATAAAATACGGCTTAAACTTTTTGAAACGGAAATTAACCCTTGGCTATTGGTATTTTATTGGTATTATCCGCCCGGAGGAGAAATCAACGTGAATTTCGTGCTCGGAATCGATGGCGGCGGCACCAGCTGCAGGGCCGCCCTGGCAACGGCGGACGGCACGGTGATCGGCCGCGCCAAAAGCGGCGCCGCCAACATCCGCACCGACCTGACCGGCGCTCGCTCGAACATCGTCGAGGCCGCCAGGCAGGCGTTCCTCGTCGCCGGGCAGGATCCGGAACTGATCCCGCGAACGCCCGCAATTCTCGGCCTTGCCGGCGCCAATGTCGGCACCTACCGGCAGCAGCTCGAGGCGATCCTGCCATTCAGCATCAGCCGCGTCGAGACCGACGCCGAAATCGCGCTGGAAGGCGCTGTCGGCTCCGGTGACGGCGCCATGGCGATCCTCGGCACTGGCACCGCCTATATGGCGCGCAGACAAGGCAAATCGCGCGCCATCGGCGGCTGGGGCTTCCAGGTTGGCGACCAGGGCAGCGGCGCCCGTATCGGCCGCGACCTGCTCGAACAGACACTGCTTGCCTATGACGGCGTCCGCGCGGGCTCGCCGCTGACGCAGAGCATGCTGGCCGTCTTCCGCAACAACCCGGAGGATGTCGTCGAATTCACCACCAATGCCAAGCCCGGCGATTTCGGCGGCTTCGCACCCAAGGTGTTCGAACACGCCGAGAAGGGCGACAGCGTCGCCAACTGGATCCTCGACAGGGTGGTTGCCGATGTCGAAGCCTCGCTCGGCGCGCTCGATCTCGCCGACGACGCGCCGCTGTGCCTCCTCGGCGGGCTGGCGCCGCTCTACGCGCCGCGCCTGTCTGCCCGCTACCGGGCGCTGCTGAAGCCGCCGCTCGACGACGCGCTGGGCGGCGCGGTGCAGATGGCGGTTCGCCTTTTCGCCGGACACGCGGGGGCAACTCGATGAGCGAGGCCGCCGACCAGATCTTCGCCACGCTGAAACATCAGGCGCAAAGCGGCGCGCCGCTTTATCTGCAGCTGCGCAAGAGCATCGAGGACGCGGTCAATCGCGGCCTGATCGGGCCGGGCGACGCGCTGCCCTCCGAACGCGACATCGCCACCAAGGCCGATATTTCGCGGGTCACCGTGCGCAAGGCGGTGCAGGACCTGGTCAAGGGCGGCATCCTGGTGCAGCGCCACGGCTCCGGCACCTTCGTGGCGCGGCGCATGGAGCGTGTCGAACAGTCGCTGTCGCGGCTGACCTCGTTTACCGAGGACATGGCGCGGCGCGGCATGGTGGTGCGTTCGGCATGGCTCGACCGCGGCCTTTACGCACCTTCGCCCGACGAAATGATGGTGCTCGGCCTGTCGTCGAACGAACTGGTGGCGCGCGTGGCGCGCCTGCGCATTGCCAACGACACGCCGCTGGCGATCGAGCGGGCCTCGCTGTCGGCCAGCGTGTTGCCCGACCCGGCCGACATAGGCTCCTCGCTCTATGCCGCGCTGGAATTGACCGGCAATCGGCCGGTGCGGGCGGTGCAGCGCATTTCCGCCGCCAATCTCGGCGACAGCGACGCGCGCCTGCTCGAGGTGCCGCCAGGCATTGCCGGCCTGCACATCGAACGTATTTCCTATCTGGCGAGCGGCAAGGTGATCGAATTCACCCGCTCTATCTACCGGGGCGACGCCTATGATTTCGTCGCCGAACTGCGGCTGACAGGGCCGAGCGAAGAGGGCCGACCATGAGCACGACAGAGCCGACCATGTCGACAGAGATGACCCATATGCGGCGCGAGATCGAGGAGGTCCCGCAGGCCGTCGCCCGCCTGCTCGACGGCTCCGGCGCCGTGCTGACCGAAGCCGGGCGCGGCATCCGTGAACGTGACCCGCAGTTCGTCGTCACCGTGGCGCGCGGCTCGTCCGACCATGCCGCCACCTTCATGAAATACGCCGTCGAGCTGACCGCGGGCCTGGCCGTCGCATCGGTCGGGCCGTCGATCGCCTCGATCTATGGCCGCAAGCTCAGGCTCGCCGGCTCGGCCTGCCTGGCGATCTCGCAGTCGGGCAAGAGCCCCGACATCGTCGCCATGGCCGAAACCGCGCGGGCGGGAGGCGCGCTGACCGTCGCCATCACCAACACCGCCGATTCGCCGCTGGCGCGTGCCTCGGACTATGCGATCGATATCCTGGCCGGCCCCGAGCGCAGCGTCGCGGCCACCAAAACCTTCATCAATTCGGCCGTCGCCGGCCTCGCTCTGATGGCGCATGCCACCGGCGACGATGCGCTGCTGGCGGCGCTTGCCCGCCTGCCGGAGCATTTCGGCAAGGCGATCGCCTGCGACTGGATGAGCGTGCTCTCTGAGACGATCGAGAAGCAGAAGTCGTTGTTCATCCTCGGCCGCGGACCGTCGGCGGCGATGGCCAATGAGGCTGCGCTTAAATTCAAGGAGACCTGCGGCATGCATGCGGAAGCCTACAGCGCCGCCGAGGTCATGCATGGCCCGCTGGCGCTGGTCGGCCCTGATTTTCCGGTGCTGGCGCTGGCCGCGCGCGACGCGTCCGAACCGTCGATTGCCGAGGCCGCCGACAGCCTGGCGGCCAAGGGCGCGCCGGTGTTCGTCACCTCGGCACTTGCCCAACGCGCCGTGCGCCTGCCGCATGTCGCCACCGGCCATCCACTGACCGATCCGCTGACGCTGATCGTCTCCTTCTACATGTTCGTCGAGGCGTTTGCCCGCCATCGCGGTCTCGACCCGGACACGCCGCGCAATCTTCGCAAGGTGACGGAGACCGTATGAGCAATCGCTTTGCCCTGACTGGCGCCCGGATTTTCGACGGCGACGATTGGCATGAAGGCCACGCGCTGGTCGTGCGCGACGGTCTCGTCGAGGCCATTTTGCCCACGGGCGCCGTCCCCTCGGACATCGCCCTCGTCGACGCCGGTGACGGCCTGCTGGTGCCGGGCTTCGTGGACCTGCAGGTCAATGGCGGCGGCGGCGTCATGCTCAACGACCATCCCGATGTCGCTTCCATCGAGACCATCTGCCGCGCGCACGCGCCCTTCGGCACGACGGCGCTGCTGCCGACGCTGATCACCGACACGCCTGCAATCACGGCCGCCGCTGTCGCCGCCGGCGAGGCGGCGGCGCGCCAGAAGGTGCCTGGCTTTCTCGGGCTGCATCTCGAAGGCCCGCATTTGTCGGTCGCCCGCAAGGGCGCGCATGATCCGGCGCTGATCCGGCCGATGACGGATGCCGACCAGGCGATGCTGATCGCGGCGCGGCAAAAGCTGCCGGTGCTGCTGACCACCATCGCGCCCGAATCCGTCGAGCCGGCTCGCGTCGCGGCGCTGACTAAGGCCGGCGTCATCGTCAGCCTTGGCCATTCCGACACCGGCTACGCCACCGCCAGCGCCTTTGCCGCGGCGGGCGCCTCGATGGTTACCCACCTGTTCAATGCGATGAGCCAGATCGGCAATCGCGAGCCTGGCCTGGCGGGCGCCGCCATCGACATCGGCACCTTGTCGGCCGGTCTCATCGCCGACGGCATCCATGTCGATCCGGCCACCATCAAGATCGCACTGCGCGCCAAGCAGGGGCCGGCCAGGATCGTTCTGGTCACCGACGCCATGGCGACAATCGGCACCGACATGACGTCGTTCACGCTCAACGGCCGTACCATCTATCGCAGGCATGGCAGCCTGCGGCTCGGCGACGGAACGCTGGCGGGCGCCGATCTCGACATGATCTCGGCCATTCGTTTCACCCACCGCGTCATCGGGGTCGAGCTTTCCGAGGCCTTGCGCATGGCTTCGCTCTATCCGGCGCAAGCAATCGGCCAGTCGCACCGGCTTGGCCGATTCGCCAACGGCACGGCTGCGGATATTGTCGCGCTGTCGGACGATCTCGACCCGAAGGGCGTCTGGATCGGCGGCGAAAAGGTTTTTGGAGCCGGCTACGGCACTGCGCATTGATATCGGCTGTCGTCGTGAAACCTTTTGATTTTGAGGTCGTTGTCGGAGCGTATGTCCGAGGCGAAACCCAAATTGAAACAGGCCGACGGCATCAAACCGCGCGGTGCCTTGAAGCCGCGACAGCAAGCGCCGCGTGACCAGAGGCCGCGCCACGAGGATCTGCGCGAAAAAAAACCGCCGACTGCCGAAGCTGCCCCCGAGGTCGACGGCCAGCCGGGACCGCCCCCGGAGGCTGTCGAGCCGGATCCGCAACTGACGCCCGAAGAAGCCGAGCAGGCGCGCCGGAAATACCTGCTGCGGCGTTTCTGGATCAGCGGGCGCGGCTACTGGGCCAGGCGGGGCGATGGGCTTGCCTGGCCGCTCACGATCGGGCTGTTGATCCTGATCTGCGTCAATGTCGGCTTTCAATACGGGATCAACGTCTGGAACCGCTCCTTCTTCGACGCCATCGAGCAACGCAACGTCCACACCGTCTATGTGCTTAGCGCCATATTCCTGCCGCTCGTCGCTGGAAGCGCGGGCCTTGTGGTCGCGCAGGTCTATCTGCGCATGACGATCCAGCGCCGCTGGCGTTCCTGGCTGACCACCGCCGTCATCGCACGCTGGCTTGCCAATGGCCGCTACTACCAGTTGAATCTCGTCGCCGGCGACCACTCGAACCCCGAAGCCCGCCTCACGGAGGATCTGCGGATCGCCACCGAGTCACCGGTCGATTTCATCTCCGGCGTCCTCAATGCGTTCCTGTCGGCCTCGACCTTCATCGTGGTGCTGTGGACGATCGGCGGCGCGCTCACCTTGCCGATCGGTGGCGAAAACCTGACCATTCCCGGCTTCCTCGTCATCACCGCAGTCATCTATGCCGCCATCACCTCCACGTCGATGGTGGTCATCGGCCGGCATTTCGTCCGCCTCTCCGAGCAGAAGAACCAGGCGGAAGCCGAATTCCGCTACACGCTGACGCGGGTACGCGAAAACGGCGAGAGCATCGCATTGCTCGGCGGCGAGGAGGAGGAGCGCAGCGGCATCGACAGGAATTTCGGTCATGTGCTCAGGCAATGGGCGCTGCTGACGGGCCAGCACATGCGCACGGCGCTGGTATCGCAGGGGTCGAGCCTGTTTGCGCCGGTCGTGCCGGTCCTGCTCTGCGCGCCGAAATTCCTCGAAGGCTCGATGTCGCTCGGACAGGTGATGCAGGCTGCCTCCGCCTTCGCCATCGTGCAGGGCGCGTTCGGATGGCTGGTCGACAACTACCCGCGTCTTGCCGACTGGAACGCCTCGGCGCGGCGCATCGCCTCGCTGATGATGTCGCTCGACGGGCTCGAGCGTGCGGAGCAGAGCGACGCGCTCGGACGCATCCAGCACGGCGAAACCGAAGACGGTGCGATGCTCAGCCTCGACGATCTCTCCGTCACGCTCGACGACGGCACCTCTGTGGTCAAGGAAACCGAGGTTGCGATCGAACCGGGCGAGCGTGTGCTGGTGGCTGGCGAATCCGGCTCGGGCAAGTCGACGCTGGTGCGGGCCGTTGCCGGCCTGTGGCCGTGGGGCGGCGGCAGCGTCAATTTTCATGCCGACAGGCGACTGTTCATGCTGCCGCAACGTCCCTACATCCCCTCGGGCACGCTTCGCCGCGCGGTCGCCTATCCCGCGGCCGCGGACAAGTGGACGATCAAACAGATCAAGGCCGCCCTGGACAAGGTCGGCTTGGCCTATCTTGCCGAAAGGATCAAGGAAGAAGCGCCATGGGACCAGACGCTGTCGGGCGGCGAAAAGCAGCGTCTCGCTTTCGCGCGCCTGCTGCTGCACCGCCCCGATATCGTCGTGCTGGATGAAGCAACCTCGGCGCTCGACGAGAAGAGCCAGGACGCCATGATGGCGACGATGATCCGCGAATTGCCCGATGTCACCATCATCAGCGTGGCGCACCGTGCCGAGCTGGAAGCCTTCCACAGCCGCAAGATCACCCTCGAACGGCGCGAGGGCGGCGCCAAGCTTGTCAGCGACATCAACCTCGTGCCGCGCAAGCGCAACCTGCTGAAGCGCGCCTTGTGGGGCTCCGGCAGTCGGGTCGAAAGGGCGCGCAAGGAGTAAGGCGCCGCTGCCCCGGGCTCCGCGCAACTATGATGCGTATATGTCCTTGTAGGTGTCGCGCAGCAGGTTCTTCTGTACCTTGCCCATGGTGTTGCGCGGCAGTTCATCGACGAAGATCACCCGCTTCGGATGCTTGTATTTCGCCACCCGTCCGGCGATGGCGCCGAGAATTTCGGCACCGGTGATCCGCGATGACGGCGCCCGCACGACGACGGCGGTGACGCCTTCGCCGAAATCCGGATGGGCAACGCCGATGACGGCGCTTTCGCTAACCCCGTCGAGCGCATCGATCTCGCTTTCGAGCTCCTTCGGGTAGATGTTGTAGCCGCCCGATATGATCAGGTCCTTGCCGCGGCCGACGATGTGGACATAACCGTCGGCGTCGATCGTACCGAGATCGCCGGTGATGAAAAAACCGCCGGCGCGGAATTCCGCCTTGGTCTTCTCCGGCATGCGCCAATAGCCGCCGAAAACATTTGGGCCCTTCACCTCGATCATGCCGACCTCGCCCTGCGCAAGCGCTGCGCCGCTGTCGGGATCGGTGATGCGAAGCGTGACGCCGGGCAAGGGGAAACCGACGGTGCCGGCGCGCCGCTCGCCCTCATAGGGGTTCGAGGTGTTCATGTTGGTCTCGGTCATGCCGTAGCGTTCGAGGATCGCGTGGCCGGTGCGCTCGCGCCAGATCTTGTGCGTCTCGGCCAGCAGCGGCGCCGACCCGGAAATGAACACACGGATGTTTTTCGCCGCCTCATGGTCCAGCCCCTCATGCTGCAGCAGGCGCACGTAGAAGGTCGGCACCCCCATCAGGGCCGTGGCACGCGGCAGCAGCGAGGCGATGCGGGCCGGATCGAACTTCTGCTCGAACAGCATCGAGGCGCCGGCCATCAGGACGACGTTGGTGGCGACGAACAGGCCGTGCGTGTGGAAGATCGGCAATGCGTGGATCAGCACGTCGTCTCCGGTGAAACGCCAGTGCTCGACCAGCACGCGCGCGTTCGAAGCAAGGTTCTCGTGGCTGAGCATGGCGCCTTTCGAACGGCCGGTGGTCCCCGACGTGTAGAGGATTGCCGCGAGGTCATCCGGCCCGCGCGCCACGTCATGAAAATCCGTCGGCAGCCGCGAGGCCTGGTCGGTCAGCGATCCCCGGCCATCGCGGCCGAGCGTGACGGTGACGGCGCCCGTCTTTTCCGCCAGCGCGCCGATGTCGGCCGCTCTTGCCGGATCGCAGACGACCAGGCGTGGTTCTGCGTCGCCGAAGAAATACTCCAGCTCAGCCAGCGTGTAGGCGGTGTTGAGCGGCAGGAAGACGGCGCCGGCGCGCAGGCAGGCGAGATAGAGCATGACCGCTTCCGGGCTCTTCTCGACCTGCACGGCAACGCGGTCACCGGGCTCGACATCCAGTTGCAGGAGCGCATGCGCAAACTGCGCCGAGCGGGCCAGCATATCGCCATAGGTGATCGAGCGGCCATCATCGGTTTCCATCAGCAAGCGCGCTGGCGCCGGCATCCGGAACCGGAACGCATCGAACAGATGATTGCTCATGAAGACTTCCCTGGGGTGCTGCGGCGCTGAGCATGCGCCTGTCGCGGCATGCCTCGGCGGCGAGAGTTCGCGGTTCTTAGCCGCGCCGTCAAGCCCGCCGACAGCGGTCGCCGACGCAGGTTGCGTGCAAGAAACGAGCACAAGAGACCCGCCAGGAAACGACTGCTATCGCCGAGCGCGTTTGCCGGCGATTTCTTTCGTTTCCTCGTCCTGCTCGAAGCGCTTCATGCACATGGCCGCAGTCAACCGGTAGTGGTTGAGCAGGGCCTCGACGGCACCGTCGGCATTGCCGTCCAGGGCATATTCGGCGATCAGACGATGCTCGCCGAAATCGTCGCGCTGGACGCCTTCGCCATCATTGGCCATTTGCCGGTAGCGATAGGCGTGATCGGAGAGCTGGTCGCAAAACCCCACCAGCCATTGCGACCGGCAGGCCGAAATCAGCACCCTGTGGAAGATGCGATGCAGCCTCTCCCAATCGGGATTGAGCGAGAAGAGATTCTGCGGTGCCAGGCGTGACGCGCGTCCCAGGCGATGCAGCGCCAGCACGAGCTGTTCTTCCCATTCGGCGGTGCGGTGGGCGATGGATTCGCGAAGCGCTCGCTCCTCGAGCCAGCAGCGGGTGCGCGTCAGCTCCTCGAGTTCCGAGGCGCTGACCGGCATGATGAAGAAGCCGCGCTGGTCGTGCCGGCCGAGAAGCCCTTCCGAGGCGAGGCGATTGAGGGCTTCGCGGACAGGCGAGGCGCCGGCCCCATATTTGGAGACCACCCACTCGACCCGCAGCTTGCTCTCGGCTTCAAGGACACCGCCGAGAAGATCGTCCCGCAATTGCTGATAGACCGTAGTGGCAAGCGTGCTCTTCGGTCCGGCAGCGTCGTCGTTCAGATTGGCAGCTCCGTATGTCAAAGCGACTCCTTGTCCCCAGGACTTGTCCCGGGCGATTCGAGTCCGAAAGCATTCGCCTTCTCGTACTTGTACCATACAGCGCGAAGATTCGCCTGCTCAAGCAGAAGATCACGTTATTGTACTTTAGCACAAAGGAATATGCGGCATTTGGGAGTTCAATGCTGTAATTCCGTGCATTTTCACAACCTGCGGGCACTTAACATGTTTTGTATGCACGCAGGAGAACCTGTTCTTTTTGTTCTTTTGTATTCGTGCGAGATCAACTGTCTGCTTTGGGCATAGACGACGGAGCTGAAAACCGAATCAGGCAATCGCTCACATCCGATGCCGTTGCCCCAAAAGCTTCACAAACCCGCCCGGCACCAGAACCTTAGCCGGCATGCAGGGCTGACGCGGGAACACTGCTGATCAACCGGCTGCCTTATCGGCTGCCGTCCTGATCGCCTGGATGTTCTGCCGATAAGCCTCGACGCTGCCGCCTTTGAAGATGGCGGCGCCCGCCACCAGCACATCGGCGCCGGCAGCGGTGACCAGCGGCGCGGTTTCGGCTGAAACACCGCCGTCGATCTCGATTCGGATCGGCCGGCCTCCGATGAGGGCCTTGACCCGCTTCACCTTGTCGACGATCGCTGGGATGAAGGCCTGGCCGCCGAAGCCCGGATTGACGGTCATGATCAGGATCAGGTCGAGCCGGTCGAGCACGTATTCGACCACGCTTTCCGGCGTCGCCGGATTGAGCGACACACCGGCCTTTTTGCCAAGGTTCCTGATGGTCTGCAGCGAGCGGTCAAGATGCGGGCCGGCCTCGGCATGGACGGTCAAACCGTCGCAGCCGGCCTCGGCGAAAGCGGCCAGATAGGGGTCGGCCGGGGCAATCATCAGATGGCAGTCGAAGAAGGCCTTGGTGCGGTTGCGGATCGCCTTGATCACTGGCGGGCCAAAGGTGATGTTGGGCACGAAATGCCCGTCCATAACATCGAGATGTATCCAGTCGGCGCCGGCTGCCGCTACCGCTTCGACCTCATCGCCGAGTTTGGAAAAATCCGATGCCAGCACCGATGGTGCAATCAGGGTCTTTCTGCTCATGGATGCGGCCTTTCCGAGTGTCCTTCTCGTTGGCCACCCTATCGACTGCCTAATGCGCCGCAGCCGACTTGTCGAGGGTGCAGGCGCGGTCGACGCGCAGGCTGGGACGCGTGCCGTTATCCGCGATCATGCTGCGGCCAATTCCCGCTTGTCCCCACAGCTGCGAAGAAAACCCCGCCGGATTGCTCCGGCGGGGTTTCTGGTCTCGTGTCGAGCAGGTGGTTATTGCTGCTGGAGCTTCAGGATTCTGTCTGGAACCTGGTCCTGCCGCTGTTCGACTTGCGGCCTGCGCCGTGGCAGCACCTGCTGCAGCAGCAGGCCGGGGTTCAGCTCCAGCGACGGTTGTCCGCGGACCGCCCGGCAGTTCGGGTAGCGCCCGATCGTGCCTTCCGGGCAGCGCCTCCTGATGATCGGCTGGCACTGGCCATCGATCATCTGCGAGCCCGGTGCGCATTCCACCTCCTGCCTGCGGCATGCGCCGTTGATCACCTCGGTGCCGCGCGGGCAGACACACTCGCGGCGCTTGTTGTGGACCTGGCCGCGTATGTCGCATTGCTCCTGCGTCGGCTGCTTGCGCCGGCAGGCATTGCCCCGCACCTCGGTACCCCTCGGGCAGACACAATTGCCGTCGGCGTCGTGGACCTGGCCACGGATGGTGCACTGGTCAGGCCTTGGCCGGATCGGGCGGCAGGCGCCGTTTCTGACCTCGTTGCCTTGCGGGCAGACGCAGTCTCCGTCCGCGTCGTGGACCTGGCCACGGATGATGCACTGCTCAGGCTTCGGCCGGATCGGACGGCAGGCGCCATTGCGCACCTCGGTCCCTCGCGGGCAGACACAGTCTCCATCGGCATCGTGGACCTGGCCACGGATCGTGCACTGCTCCGGCTTTGGCTGGATCGGGCGGCAGGCATTGCCCCTGATCTCGGTTCCCCTGGGGCAAACACAATCGCCATCCGCATTGTGGACCTGGCCACGGATAGTGCACTGCTCGGGCTTGTCGGTCCTGACGCACCTGCCGTTCTCGAGCCCGGTTCCGCGTGGGCAGACGCAGCGTCCGTCCTCGGTGCGGATCTGGCCCTCGAGCAGCACACAGCGTTTCGGCTGTTCCGGCTTCGGCACGATACCACCGCCCGGCGAGCACTGGCCGTTGCGGTAGGTGGTGCCTTCGGGGCAGACGCAGCGGCCGGCATCGTTCATGACGAAGCCTTGCGAGCATTCCTTCCTCGTCTCCTCCTGGCTAATGGTGAAGGGATGGCAGGCATAGGCCTTGCCGCGATCGCCCTGCACATTGATCTGATCGCCGCCAAGCACGTCGCCACCGCCCTGCACCCGTGTGTCGGGAGACAGCACGCCGACGCAGTTCTGGCCGCTGACATTGCCCTGCAGATTGGCCAGGCGGCCGTCGTCGGGAATGACCACGGTGACATGGTGCACCCGGCTTTCGCCGGCGCCGAGCGTCAGGTTGGCAATGCAGGACGCAGGCAAGGTTGCCGGTTCCGGCGAGCAGCCGAAGGGCGGATCGATCGAGGTGATCTCAACGCCTTCCAGCCTGCCGAGCCCCTCCACGCCGATCGCATCGCCGATGCGGACCGGCCCGGAGAAGGCGGTCGCTCCGTCATTGGTGATGGTGATCTCGAACGAGCAGGGTTGGCCGAGCCTGCATTCGCGGTCGCCGGTCTTTTCGACACGGATGGTCGAAGAACCGCCGCCCTTGGCGCAGGCCTGGCCAAAGGGATGGACGACGTCGTCGCCCGGCGCAGGCCCATAGGAGCCGCGCGCGCAGTTTTCGAACGCGCCATTCGCCGAGACCGTCACGTCGAAGTGGCGGCTGGTTCCAGGTGTCATAACGGCACCGGGAATCTGGCACGACAGCGCATTGGCCGGAACCGGTCCGCACGCCCATTCCGCGCCGTCGGGGGTGACGGTCTGGATCTGGACGGGCGCGCCGCCGGCCACCAGCGTGGCGGCATCGTTGACCCGCACCGGACCGGTGGGGGCAGCGGTGCCAAGGCTGATGACGGTGATGCGGCAAGAGACGACCGCGGCACCGGCGAGCGAGCCGTTGCACACCTTGGTGATGCGCAGGGTCGGCTTGCCGCCATTGGGATGACGGAAGCGTTCCTTGGCGCAGGCCTTGTTGTTGGTGAGGTCGTTTTCACCGGGGATGGGCTTCACCTCAGCGCAATTCTCGACAGTGTCCGACTGGTAGCCGGCCGGCATGACCGCCTTCACGAAGATCGGCGTCGAGGCGCCCGCAGGCAGCGAGATGCCGGCATTGTCGCAACGGAACTGGCCGGGGCCGTTCGGTCCGCATGTCCAGGGCGGGTTCGGGCCGAAGGTCGAGGACGACGGCGCGCCGCCCGGATAGCTGTCGATCACCGTCAGCGGTCCGTTATAGGTCGATGTGCCGTTGTTGATGATGTCGATCACGAAGGTGCAGATGCCGTCGGCCGAGCAGACCGGGACGCGGGCACGCTTCTTCAGGATCAGGTCGACCTTCTTCTCCACCGGCGGCCGGCAGTCGCGGTCACGGTCGCCGCGCCGGCAGATCGGGATCGAGGCACAGCCGCGATCGTTCGACTGGCTGCCGAACAGCGGCTTGCCGCTGGCGCCATAATTGTAGGTGGCGCAGTTGCGTAAAGCACCGCCTTGCCAGCCTCCGGCCGGCTTGAAGCCGAGCTTGAGGTCGACGGAGGCCCCCGGATTGAGCGTGGTCACCGGATGTGTGCAGGTCATCGGGGTGGTTCCGGGTACGCAGACCCAGGGTGGATTTGGCCCTGAATCGAGCGTCGAGCCGGCCGGCAGCGTCACCTCGTCGAGCACGATCTTGCCGTGGTAGGCACCGGTGCCGACATTGGTGACCCTGATGGTGAAGTCGCAGCCGCCGCCCATCGTGCAACGCGTCACGTCGGCGCGTTTCTCGACCTTGAGGTCCGGCTCCTTGTCCCTAGGCGGGCACCTCTGGTCACGCGGGATGACGATGTCGATCGTCTGCGTGCAGCACAGGCCCCAGCCTTCCTTCGGACCGGCATAGGTTTCGATGCCGGTGACGATGAGGTGGATGACGTCGCCGGGCGAGGCACCGACGATCTTCCAGTTGAGCACACCGCCGCCCGCCGGCACCAATTGGGTATCGGGGATGATATTGATGCCGGGCGTGCTCGTCGACACCTGCACCCACTTGCCGCCCATCTCCGGGCCGACCGGCATGTGGTAGATGAAGGCGCCGCCGCCGGGCACGCAGTCGACCGTGCCGCGTTCCACCTTGAAGCATTCCTTGCCCGGAGGTGGCGGTGGCGGATTGCACTTGGTGACGTCGATCTTGATCGAGGTCTTCACGCCGGTCTTGAAGTCACCGTCGTCGGGCTTGCCCGGATCCTGCGACGGGATGATGGTCCCGGTGCCCGGTCCGGCCGTCACCTTGATCATGCCCTGGTTGTCGACGATCGTCGGCGCGGGAAATGCCGCACGATCGATCTTGGCCGTGATCGCGAAGTTGATCACACGCTCGTTGGCAGCGCCGACGCCGTCGAGATCGGACGTGGAGATGCGGAAGTCGGAAACCGTGGCAGTATCGTTCGGATTTGCCGAAGTGCTGATCGTTGCACCCGGCAGTGGTCCGCCGGACGAATCCGTGCCGTCGCCGGACACGTTGACGTTGATGATCGCAAGGCCGTGCGGAAGCTGGTCCTTGAAGTCGATCCTGACCTTCTTCAGCCTGGCCTCGAGGCTCGGGTCGGCAAGGCCCTGCGGATCGCCGCGCAAGCCGAAGCTCAGCGAGTAGACGACGTAATCGCAGCCTCTTTGAGTGCCTGTCTTGGTGAAGAAAGGCACCACCTGGTCAGGCCTCGGAGTGACGACGCGCGAACTGTCGAGATCGAGCTTCAGCTCCGGGGTGATCGAGGCAGCGTCTTCTGCAAAGCCTTGCACCGGGGTGAACATGGCGACCGCGATACCGGCCGCCATCAGCCAGCGCGCGCCGCGCCTGGCGTATGACAGGGGTTTCATGATCGTCTCCATGACGGTTGTTTGGGCGTTCGTTGCGAGCGGGGAGAGTGCGAGATTTTTCATCTTCCCCTCCTCAACGTTCGCAGCTGGCGGCTGGGGTTCTGAGCGGCAAAGTCATCTTGCAGCAAGGGTAATAGCCACCCTTGTCCTTGTCGGACTTCCTGTAGAAGCAGAGCCCGACATCGACTGTGTCGCCCGGATAGTGGCCGGTGATGTCGATCGTGTAGGGCTTGCCGGGCGCATGCGACTGGGATGATGTCACCCCGACGCCTGGCGTCCTGGACTGGACCTTGATCGAATCGCCGCCGAAGCCGGCATGGTCATGGAGATAGAGATCGGCCTCGAGGCCGGAAGGCGTGCAGTAATACTGGACGTCGTCGACGTCGAGACATGGAGGCAGGTTGCCGGGTGGTGGGAAATCCGGCGGGTAGAAGGGGGGCAGGTAGCCGCCCGGGATTTCCTCGTAATAGCCGGCGCGGCCCTCGCAAGGGTGCCAGACGGCAACATCGCCGACATGGCCCTCGACCTCCGGGTCTTCGAAATAACCGTCGAAGTCGACGAACCATGAGCCGAAGGGCGGCACATTGGCCGGCTTGACCAGCTCTTTCGGCGTGATCTGCACACCGTGTACGGCCAGCGGCCCGCCGGCTGCGAGCTGTTCGGCGAGTGAAGGATTGTCGCGCAGCTTGTCGCCCGTGTTGACCAGCGTCTGCGTGCAGACGGAGCTGTCGAGATTGCCGTCGGCATCATAGCCATATTGCAGATCAAGACCGCCGGCCGACTGCCGGTTGCCTTGGGGGAAGCCGACCGCATATTCCTGCGGCACTTCGACCCAGACCGATTCCGTTTCCGGATCGTCCGGGTTCTCCCGGAAGTAGCGGATGACCTCGCCTTTACCGGAATCGGCGAACTGGCTGTAATCGTAACGGTTCTCGACCGGACCGCGCTGGGCGAGGTACATGAAGCCGCTATTGTCGAAGGCGATGTCGGTGACGGCGTAGTCCTTGTCGGCCCTGACCGTCAGTTCCCAGCGCGGGTCACCGGCAAAACTGCCGTCGCGAGCGATGCCCACCGACCAGATTTCCGACTTTTCGCCGACCGAATAGTAGAGCCGGCCGCCATGGTAGGAGACACCCCAGACGCGGCGCTCGTCCTGCGTGTAGCCCCAGCTGTCGGGGTCTTCGCTATCGAAGGCGGCACCTTGTATGTCCATCACCGAACCATCGTCGGCGACGGGAGCGAGCCCATGCGTGGGCCGGCCGGCAACGCCGTGATCGAAGCTGTCGATCAGTCTGCCTTCGGCGTCGATGCGATGGATCAGGCCGGTGTCGAGATCGGACGCAAAGAACTCGCGGTGAGTGGCGTCGAAAGTGAGATTGCCGATGCCGGGACCGCTGTTGGTGTCGATGTCGGCGAATTTGGAGACCTGGCCGGTGATGCCGTCGATCTTCCAGACGGTGCCCGGCCCACCACCGTTTTCGGTGCCGAACTGGCCATCCATGAAGGTGGCACCGGCAGCGCCGCGGCGCTGCCTCTCGGGGCGGCCGTCATCGTCGGCATCCGGGGTGACGATACGGATGCCGTGCAGCGAGGTGGCGCCGGCATAGAGATTGGGAATGCCCGATGGAACGCCGTCGCGCACGCCGTCATCATAGGTGACGCCGAACACCTGGCCGATCTGCTCCGCCGTCACCTCGAAGGGCGGCGGCGTGTTGACCAGCTGGCCGGAGGCTGGGCCGCCCAGATGCGAAACGTCGAACACGCGCAAGGTGGCGCGCGTGGGGTCGATGAAGGTTTCGTCGACCGGATCGACGCCGGGCGGCAGGCCCTCTTTTTCGGAATCAGGGGGGTCGAAATTGGGAATGATGGTGCCGGAGAATCCGGTCACCGCCATCGAGCCGGGATAGATGATCCGGGTTTCCTGCGCCTGCGCGGCGCCCAGCCACAGGCCGAGTGCCAGCGCCAGCAACCCGCCTGGATGCACAGCACGGCGCAAGCCGCCATCAAGAGACGACACGAACGAGCCGCGGATGCGAGACATGACACTACCCCCCGTAGTCGACGGGAGAACGTCGGGGCTGGCCGCGCAAATCAGGGCAAGGCGCGGCGGTCCGGCTCGTTCTTCCCTGATCGAATTGTCTGCTTTCCTCAAGACGACGATACGCCTGGTCTTACGCAGGGTCAACGGAATCAGCGGAAAGCCCAGCGCATCGACCCCGTCCCGAAGGCGGTGGTCGCGCCGAGCTCCTGTTGTTCCCGGAGACCTCAGAGCCTCTGGGTTATTGGTCATGGGGGCTTCCTTTCCGGGCCGCACCATGCGGCACCTGGAGATCAGTCGCGGGCGGAGATGGAAAGGTTCATGGAAGGCCTGCGCAGAATGCTTGCGCGCGATGCCGCCTGTTCTTATATACGCGCCAAGCCGTTCGGCGCCGGAATGCCGGTTGCCGGAACGGGATTTCTTGTGAACAGGGGCTTTCGTCGGAACGCCTGTACGGGTCCTGAGAGCCTGCTTAGCGGAGAGACTAGAGAAATGGCAAAAGTAATCGGTATCGATCTCGGCACCACCAACTCCTGCATCGCCATCATGGATGGCAAGGAGCCCAAGGTAATCGAGAATGCGGAAGGCGCGCGCACGACGCCTTCCATCGTCGCCATCTCGGGCGACGACGAACGTCTGGTCGGCCAGCCGGCCAAGCGCCAGGCGGTCACCAATCCTGAAAACACCATCTTCGCGGTCAAGCGCCTGATCGGCCGCCGCTATGACGATCCGGTGACGGAGAAGGACAAGAAGCTTGTCCCCTACAAAATCGTCAAGGGCGACAATGGCGATGCCTGGGTCGAAGCCGGCGGCAGGAAGCAGTCGCCCTCGCAGATTTCGGCCATGATCCTGCAGAAGATGAAGGAGACGGCGGAAGCCTATCTCGGCGAAAAGGTCGAGAAGGCGGTCATCACCGTTCCGGCCTATTTCAACGACGCCCAGCGCCAGGCGACCAAGGATGCCGGCAAGATCGCCGGCCTTGAAGTGCTGCGCATCATCAACGAGCCGACCGCGGCAGCGCTTGCCTATGGCCTCGACAAGAAGGAAGGCAAGACCATTGCCGTCTATGACCTTGGCGGCGGCACGTTCGACATTTCGGTGCTCGAAATCGGCGATGGCGTGTTCGAGGTCAAGTCGACCAATGGCGACACCTTCCTCGGCGGCGAGGATTTCGACATGCGCCTGGTCGAATACCTGGCGGCCGAGTTCAAGAAGGAACAGGGTATCGACCTGAAGAACGACAAGCTTGCCCTGCAGCGCCTCAAGGAGGCGGCTGAAAAGGCCAAGATCGAGCTGTCGTCGACCACCCAGACCGAAATCAACCTGCCCTTCATCACCGCCGACGCGACCGGGCCGAAGCACCTGACGCTGAAGCTGACGCGCGCCAAGTTCGAGCAGCTGGTCGACGACCTCGTCCAGCGCACGATTGCCCCTTGCAAGGCGGCGTTGAAGGATGCCGGCCTGAAGGCGGGCGAGATCGACGAAGTCGTCCTGGTCGGCGGCATGACCCGCATGCCCAAGATCCAGGAAATCGTGAAGCAGTTCTTCGGCAAGGAGCCGCACAAGGGCGTCAATCCGGATGAGGTCGTCGCTCTCGGCGCCGCCATCCAGGCCGGCGTGCTGCAGGGCGACGTCAAGGACGTGCTGTTGCTCGACGTGACGCCGCTGTCGCTCGGCATCGAGACGCTGGGTGGCGTGTTCACCCGCCTGATCGAACGCAACACGACGATCCCGACCAAGAAGAGCCAGGTGTTCTCGACGGCCGAGGACTCACAGTCGGCAGTGACCATCCGGGTCTTCCAGGGTGAGCGCGAAATGGCCGCCGACAACAAGGCGCTCGGCCAGTTCGACCTGGTCGGCATTCCGCCGGCGCCGCGCGGCGTACCGCAGATCGAGGTCACCTTCGACATCGACGCCAACGGCATCGTCAACGTTTCGGCCAAGGACAAGGGCACCGGCAAGGAGCACCAGATCCGCATCCAGGCATCGGGTGGTCTTTCGGACGCCGACATCGAGAAGATGGTCAAGGACGCCGAGGCCAATGCCGAGACCGACAAGAAGCGGCGTGCGCTGGTCGAGGCCCGCAACCAGGCCGAAGCGCTGCTGCATTCCTCGGAGAAGTCGCTGAAGGAATATGGCGACAAGGTTTCGGAAGGCGAGCGCACGGCGATCTCCGACGCGATCGCGGCGCTGAAGACCGCGACCGAAGGCGACGACGCGGCCGACATCGAAGCCAAGAGCCAGGCGCTGGCCGAGGCTTCTATGAAGCTTGGCCAAGCCATGTACGAGGCTTCGCAGAAGGAAGCGGCGGAAGCCGACGCCAAGGCGGACGCCGCCAAGGACAGTGACGTTGTCGACGCCGATTTCGAGGAAATCGACGAGGACGACGACAAGAAGAAGTCGGCCTGAACCGTTTGACGGCAAGATAAAGCGAAAAGCCCGGCGAAGGCCGGGCTTTTTTGCAACCCCTTGCAGAAAAACAGCGGGCCTTGCTGAAAAAATGCAGGCAAAGCCGCGTCGACACTGGCATCCCCCTTCCATCGCACCTAAATCGAAGCGTCAGTGCCGGCAAGAGACGCAACAATGCTTCAAGACGTTGAGCATCCGGACAGCGGGAAAAAATGAAAGCTGATTTCTACGAGACGCTGGGCGTGCAAAAAGGCGCCGATGAGAAGGAGCTCAAGAGCGCTTTCCGCAAGCTCGCCATGCAATTCCATCCCGATCGCAACCCCGGCGACCATTCCTGCGAGCACAAGTTCAAGGAAATCAACGAAGCCTACGAGACGCTGAAAGACCCGCAGAAGCGCGCGGCCTATGACCGCTTCGGTCACGCCGCCTTCGAACAGGGCGGCATGAATGGCGGGGCCCAAGGCTTTGGCGCCGGCGGCTTCGCCGACATTTTCGAGGACATTTTCGGCGACATGATGGGCGGGCGCCAGCGCCGCTCGTCGGGCGGCCGCGAGCGCGGCGCCGACCTGCGCTACAACATGGAAATCACCCTGGAAGAGGCTTTTGCCGGCAAGACCGCACAGATCCGGGTGCCGGCGTCGATCTCGTGCTCTGAATGTTCGGGCAGCGGCGCCAAGCCCGGCACCCAGCCCGTCACCTGCTCGATGTGCAACGGCCACGGCAAGGTGCGCGCCACGCAAGGCTTCTTCTCGATCGAGCGGACCTGCCCGCAATGCCAGGGGCGCGGCCAGACGATCAAGGATCCGTGCCCGAAATGCGCCGGCCAGGGCCGCGTCACCGAGGAGCGTTCGCTGTCGGTCAACATCCCGGCCGGCATCGAGGACGGCACCCGCATCCGCCTTGCCAATGAGGGCGAAGCCGGCCTGCGCGGCGGGCCCTCGGGCGACCTCTATATTTTCCTGGCGGTCAAACCGCACGAGTTCTTCCAACGCGACGGCGCCGATCTCTATTGCAAGGTGCCGATCTCGATGACGACGGCAGCCCTTGGCGGCTCCTTCGAGGTGACGACGCTGGACGGCACGCAGACCAAGGTCAAGGTGACCGAAGGCACACAGAACGGGCGCCAGTTCCGCCTCAAGGGCAAGGGCATGCCTGTGCTGCGCCAGCCTAATGTCGGCGACCTCTACATCCAGACCGCGGTCGAGACGCCGCAGAACCTGACCCGGCGCCAGCGCGAACTTCTGGAGGAGTTCGAACAGCTCTCCTCGCAGGACAATTCGCCTCAATCGAGCGGCTTTTTCGCCCGTATGAAGGATTTCTTCGAGTCTTTCGGCGAGCGTTGATGCGCTTTGGCCCGCGTAAGCCGATTTGCCACGCGTAAATCCTTGAATCGCGTCGCCCCTTGAGACGCGACGAAAATTATCTTATCCACGACATGCGTCCGGCCGCGCCTTGCCTAGCACCGCTCAGGTGCTAAGTAACTTTGCGGGGAGCGCTGAGGAGAGCTTGCATGACACGTGGCCCTGGACTGCGGAAGGCGCTTGTCGAAAAGTTCGACGACGAACTCAAATTCTTCAAGGGCTGGATCGACAAGCCGAAGACGGTTGGCTCGATCGTGCCGACCAGTTCGATCACCGCGCGCAAGATGGCCTCGATCGTCAATCCTAAATCCGGCCTGCCAGTGCTCGAGGTCGGTCCCGGTACCGGCGTCATCACCCGCGCCATTCTCGCCCAGGGCGTACGCCCCGAAAACCTCTACGCTGTCGAATATTCCACGGATTTCGTTCGTCACCTGCGGCGGCTCTATCCCGGCGTCAACGTCATCGAGGGCGACGCCTTCAACCTCAACGCCACGCTTGGCGACAAGAGCGGGATGATCTTCGATTCCGTCGTTTCGGGCGTGCCGCTGCTCAACTTTCCGGTCGCCCAGCGCATCGCCTATATCGAGAGCCTGCTCGACCGCATCCCGGCCGGACGGCCGATCGTGCAGCTGACCTACGGACCGATGTCGCCGATCCCGGCCGGCCGCGGTGACTACACGGTCAAGCATTTCGATTTCATCCTCCGCAACATTCCTCCGACGCAGCTGTGGATCTATCGCCGCGAAGCGCACTAGTGAGAAGGGAATAAGGCAATAGGGGAGTAAGGGAGTAGGGATGAAGGGTTCCATTTCCAGGCTATTTTCTACTCCCATATTCCCTACTGCCCTATTCCCCTATCCAGCCGTTGATTTGAGCCGTCCTTGGCTGTACCTGTCCGGGAACAAGGGTGGCCAATGGCAGTGATCCCGAAAATCCTCGTCTTCGCCGGCTCGGTGCGCAGCGGCGCCTATAGCGGCAGGGCCGCCGACGTGGCGCAAAAGGAACTCGCCATGCAAGGTGCCGAGGTGACCCGCATCTCGCTCGCCGAATACCCCCTGCCGATCATGGACGAAGACCTGGAAAAGGAAAAAGGCGTTCCCGAAAACGCCCAGAAACTCGGCCGTCTGATTGTCGCCCATGACGGGCTGCTGATCGCCACACCCGAATATAACGGCTCCATTCCGCCGCTGCTCAAGAACACGATCGACTGGGTGAGCCGGGTGCGCAGGGATGGTGGCCGGCCAGTCAGGCCGCTGGCCGGCAAGGTCGTTGGCCTCTGCTCGTCCTCCAACGGGCACTTTGCCGGTATCCGCTGCATCAACCATCTGCGCGCGGTGCTGGTGCGTTGCCAGATGGAGGTGGTGACGCCGGAATGCTCGGTGCCCGACGGCGGTGACGCCTTCGACGAGGATGGAAATTTCCGTGACGAAAGACTGCACAAATCGATGGAGCACCTATGCCGCACGCTGATCGAGACCTCGCGCCTGCTGTCCACCCGGATCGAGGCATGATCGCCAATAGCATGCGCGACCGGCTCATCGTCGGCCTCGACGTGCCGACAGTGAAGCAAGCCGAGCAGGCAGTGCGCGAACTCGACGGCATCGTCTCCTTCTACAAGATCGGCTACCAGCTTGCCTTCGCCGGCGGGCTCGACTTCGCCAGGGAGCTGGCCAGCGGCGGCACCAACGTCTTCCTGGACATGAAGCTGCTCGACATCGACCACACGGTGGCCAAGGGTGTCGAGAACATCGTCAAGATGGGCGTGACCATGCTGACCATTCACGCCTATCCCAAGGCTATGCAGGCCGCCGTAGAGGCGGCCAGAGGCAGCGACCTTTGCCTGCTTGCCGTCAGCGTTCTGACCTCGATGGACGAGCAGGACATGATCGACGTCGGCTATGAGTACGATCCGCATACGCTGGTGCTTAGGCGCTCGGAACAGGCGCTGCATGCCGGCATGGGCGGCATCGTCTGCTCGGCCGCGGAGGCCGAGGCGGTGCGCCGGATCGTGGGACCCGACATGGCGGTGGTGACGCCCGGCATCCGGCCGGCGGGCAGCGACCATGGCGACCAGAAGCGCGTGGTGACGCCGGGCCAGGCGATTCGCAACGGCGCCAGCCACCTCGTCGTCGGCCGTCCGATCATTGCTGCGGCCAACAAACGGGAAGCGGCCGAAGCCATCCTCGACGAGATGCGCTCGGCCTGAGATTTCCAGGAACAAGTTCGGAGACCAAGAAAATGCCCAAGGGATATTGGATCGCTCGTGTCGATGTGCGCGACGCGGAAGGCTACAAGGACTATGTCGCCGCCGCCAAACCTGCCTTCGAGCGCTTCGGGGCGAAGTTCCTGGCGCGCGGCGGCGAGCATGAAAAGGCCGAAGGCCCCGGCCGCGCACGCAATGTCATCATCGAGTTCGAATCGCTGGCTGCCGCACACGATTGCTACCATTCGCCGGAATACCAGCGCGCCGCCGCCATCCGCCAGAAGGTCGCCGATGGCGAGATCGTCCTGGTCGAGGGCGCCTGAGGTCCCCTGCAAGCATAGTTCCGGTTTTAGCCGGAGACGTGCTCAAAATCGGATAGAGCCTGGCGGCGTTTGAAGCCTCGCAGGCTCATTTTACATATCTTTGCTCCGCGATTTCACGGTGATCTGCCTGGAGCAGTTGCCAGGTGCGGAGCCGTGCCGACGAGCGCAACGCCGGTCGGATTGCCGGTTGACATGCAGGTATTTACCTGCATATTATGCCTTACAACAGAGTGAGGCAGATGGACGCCGACAAGGTTTTCAAAGCGCTGGGCGACCCGACGCGCAGAAGGCTGCTCGACCTTCTGTGCGAGCAGAACGGGCAGACGCTCGGTCAGCTTTGCGATCATCTGGACATGGCCAGGCAATCCGCCACCCAGCACCTCGACCTGCTGGAGGCGGCCAATCTGGTGAGCACGGTCAAGCGCGGCCGCGAAAAGCTGCATTTCATCAATCCCGTGCCGCTGCACGAAGTCTACGAGCGCTGGGTACGGAAATTCGAACGGCAGCGGCTCAGCCTGCTGCACGACCTGAAGCAGGAACTCGAAGGAGAAGACCAATGACCACCAGAGAGACCACGAGCTTTGTCTACGTGACCTATATCCGCTCGACGCCGCAGAAGGTGTTCGAGGCGATAATCAAGCCCGAGATCGCAAAACGCTACTGGGGCCACGAGAATGTCTCCGACTGGAAGCCGGGTTCGAAATGGGAACACATCCGCGCCAATGACGAACGGACCGTCGAACTCGTCGGCAAGGTCGTCGAGATTTCGCCGCCGACCCGCCTCGTCATCACCTGGGCGAACGCTTCGCAGGCGGACGATCCGTCAAAAACCAGCCGCGTGACGTTCGCCATCGAGGAATACGACACCATGGTGCGGCTGACCGTCAGCCATGACGAGCTCGAAGCCGGCAGCGGCATGGCGAAGGGCGTCAGCCAGGGCTGGCCGGCGGTGCTGTCCAGCTTGAAATCCTTCCTTGAAACCGGCAGCGGCATCGACATTTTCGCCAAGCCGAAATCGGCCTGATGTTGCGACCTCGAGCAGAATCAGACCCGTGGAGAACGACAATGACCAACCACTATACCGGCGGCTGCGCATGCGGCGCGATCCGTTACGAGACCAATGACGAGCCTATCTTCCAGAACCACTGCCAATGCAGCGATTGCCAGAAGCGCTCAGGCACCGGCCACGGATCCTACCTGACCTTCGGCCAGCGCGCCGATATGGCCATTACCGGGGAGGTGAGCACCTGGCGCGTGGCGGGCGCCAGCGGCAATGAAAAAATCCACACCTTCTGTCCAACCTGCGGAACGCCGGTCTTTCTGATATCCGTCGCCATGCCGGAATTCATAGCGGTCCATGCGGCCAGCCTCGACGATCCGGAACAGTTCAGCCCACAGATGGTGACTTACACGAGCCACGGCCATGCCTGGGACAAGATGGATCCCGCCTTGCAGGCGGTCGAGCGAATGCCGTAGTGAAACGCGTCCGCCGGTCGGCCCGCGATCTGCCGTAGCGCCTTCAGGCGCGATGCTCTTGGCCGATCAGCCGGCTCGCCGCTGTCTCGGCTATGGCATCGGCAAGCTCGAGGCTCCATTGCTGGCGGCAATAGGCGCGGAAATCGAAGCAGGGCAGGCCGGGGCAGACCTCGAACTCGATGAGGTGGACGGTGTCGTCGGCCTCGACCCTGAGATCGATGGAAAACACGTCGCGCAGGCCGAGCCCGCTCATCAGCCGCCCGGCGATCGCACGAATCCTGGCGTCGGCGGCCGGCTGGCTGTCGGCGACCGCGACGAGCTCCGGCTCGGCGTAATGTCCCGCCGCTTTCGCTGCCTCGCCAGTGTCGCCGTAGAGCGCCAGGCTGTCGGCCATGGTCTGGAAATCGGCGCCTGAATCGACAAAGGCCACGCCAAGCGCTTCTACCCCGGCATCTGGTACCAGGCCGAGGAAACTGGCGCGCACGTTGCGGCCGGCGACATAAGGCTGGACGACGACATCGTCGCGATAGGCCGAAAAGACGCGCCGGCTGAGCTCCAAAGCGTGGGCGAGATCGCTGCAGCGCGAATCCGGCCATATGCCGATCTTGGCGCCGAGCCGGTTGGGCTTGACGAACCAGCCGGCGGGCGAGGCCGGCGGCTCGACCAGCCATTGGCCGTCACGCGCGAGCCCAGCCTGTGGCACCGGCAGGCCGAGCGCGCCGAGCACGGCGCCGGAGCGGAACTTGTCCTGGCAGAGCGCGAACAGCGCATCGTCGGCGCCGATTGTCTTGAAACCGCCCAGTCGCGCCAAAGCGGGCGCCGCGCCGCCGCGGAAATAGGCAATGCCGTCGGTCAGCGTCCAGACCAGCGTTGTGCTGGGATGCTCGCCGGCGAGCACGCTGGCAGCGTCGTCGAGCGCCACCGGCGTGAACGACAGGCCGCGTGCGTGGCAGGCACGGCCAAGCACGTCGAATTCAGGAGCGAGATCGGTCGACTGCGCCAGATAGGACGCGATTTCGGTTGCGCGCTGCGACGCATGGCCGTCGGCGAACAGACGGTCGAAACAAGCCTTTTCCGGCTCATGGACGAGTATCAGTTTCGGCTTACGGCTTGGCATGAGATGAACGATTCCCGGCGGTACGATCACCTACCATCGCATGGTCGAGACGTCAGGCTCTCGCGAAACCGACACGGTGCGGGCGGTGGCGTGACAACGCACCGTCCGACCGCAGAATCCAGTTCGCTCAGGCGATCAGCACGCGCGGCTCGAAGCGGCCGTTGACGGGAATATCGAGCAGAAAGGTCATGCCGCCCTGCAGATCCAGCAGACGCTGCTTCTCATCCTTGCCCGACCAGGCGGAGGTGACCGCCAGCCGGTCGGCCTTGGCGCCGACGAAGGCTGGGCAGGATGGCTGCGTCACCGGCATGGCGACCGTGCGGACGAGCTTGCCGTCGGGTCCGTAGGCTTCGATGACACTGCCGCCCCAGACGGCGTTCCACAGGATGCCGTCGCGGTCGAGCACCGACCCGTCGACATAGCCCTGGGCCGAGCGGTGGTCGACGAACAGCTTGGGCTCACCGGCAGGCAGACCGGTCGCCGGGTCGCAGGCGACGCGCATCAGCAGCCCGGTCGAGGTGTCGGTGTAGTAAGCGATCGCGCCATCCTCGGTAAAACAGATCGAATTGGAGACGGTGATGTCCGAAAACAGGCGGCGCAGTTCGCCCTTGAAAAACCAGTAGATCGAACCCGCGCCTTTTTCCTCGCCCTTGCCCATGGTGCCCATCCACAGGGCACCACAGGGATGGACGCGGGAATCGTTGGAGCGCGTGACCGGATTGTCGGCCTCGACAGGCGTGTGCAGCGTCAGCTTGCCGGTCGCGACATCGCGGACATAAAGGCCGGTCTCGGCGGCGATCAGCTGGCGCTTGTCGTCGATGACGGCGATGGCGCTCGCCATTTGGCCAAGCTCATGGACGGTGGTCGCGCCGCCGGACAGCCGCTTTTCCAGAAGCTGGCTGTTGACGATGTCAAACCAGTAGAGCGTATCGGTGGCGGGATCGTAGCTCGGCCCCTCGCCGAGCTGGCAGACGTGATCGGAAAAAACCGAAACGATCGCTTCGCTCATCCTGCTTCTCCGAACACCGCATCCCAGGCCGCGACGGCAGCTTGCGCACGCGCGGCCACCTCGTCGACGCTCATGCCCGGCTTGAACAGGCTGGAGCCCAGACCAAAGGCGGTCACGCCGGCAGCCTTGTAGCCGGCAAAATCTTTTTCAGAGACACCGCCGACGGCGCCGACCAATGTCTGCGCCGGCAACACCGCGCGCATCGCGGAAATGCCGCCGACGCCCAGCACGCTCGCCGGGAAGAATTTCAGGGCCGAGGCGCCGAGCTTGATCGCCAGGAAGGCTTCGGTCGGCGTGAACACGCCGGGCATCGTAACCATGCCGTAATGCATGGCGCGCGCCATCACCTCGGCATCGATATTGGGACTGACCAGCAGCCGCCCTCCGGCCTGGTGCAAGCCATCGACATCGGCCGGCGTCAGCACCGTGCCGGCGCCGACCAGCGCCGTTTTCGGCAGCACTTGGACGATGCGGGCGATCGACGAGAACGGTTGCGGCGAGTTGAGCGGCACTTCGATCGCCTCGATGCCGGCGTCGAACAGCGCCTGGCCCATGGCCATCGCCTCGGTGGGCTTGAGCCCGCGAAGGATGGCAACCAGGCCGCGCTTGAGTTTTGGAAAGGGTGCAGTCTGGCTCATCGGGCAACTCCAATTCTGGCGATCATGCCGTTCTCGCGCGCCGCCTCGACGAGACCGGCACGCACTGCCTCGTCGGCGTCGACGGCCCGGACCTCAAGCCCAGCAAGACCAAGTGCGGCCTGGTAGAGTGCGGCCAGCGCGCCGGAGGCAATCAGCACCACGGGTTCGGCACCGGCGCCATGCCGGCGGCTGGCGGAGGCGATCTCGCCGCCGATCAAAAGGCCGGACAGGCAGGCGGCGGCATCGTCGGCTTTCAGATCCTGCAGCAGGCCGGCGGCGCGGATCGAAAACAGCCGCGAGGTGACATCGCCGCCTTCGCCCAATGCGGTTTCGCACCAGCGGCGGAAGAACGGATTTTCCGATGTGACCGGCTTGGGGTGCTCGCCGAGCGAGTGCCGCAGGATCGAATGCGCGGCAAGCACGGAAAACAGCTCACCGGTCGGCCAGGTGCCGAAGCCGGTAACGGCGCCATCCTCGACCAGCACCCATTTCGAATGGGTGCCGGGCATGCAGACCAACTGGCGCCCCCTGGCCGGCAGGCCGGCGCCGGCAAGCTGGGTTTCCTCGCCGCGCATGACGTCGGGCGCGTCAGTCAGCCGCTGGGCCAGACCCGGAACGATGCGGATGTCACGGCTCTGTCCGGGCACGCTGGCGGCGCCCGCAAGGATGGCGGTAAGCGGCGCCGGCACGGTGACATAGGGCGCTTCGAGCCAGCCCTGGCGGGACCCGGCCATGCCGCAGATGATGACGGGCAGCGCCGCTGGTGCTCCCATCGCCGCCAGATGCCCTTCTAGGATGGTCGAAAAGCCCTTTTGCTGCGCGGTGATCAGGCCGTCATCGCCGCGGCGTTCGGCAAGCATCTTGCCTTGCCCGTCGATCAGCCAGACCCGCATGCGGGTCGTGCCCCAGTCGACGGCGGCGACCGCCGGTGCGTTGCCGGCTTGGCTCACAGGAAGCCTCCATCGACGACCAGCATCTGCGCCGTCAGCATGCGCGAGGCGTCCGAGGCCAGGAACAGCACCGTGCCGACGATGTCGTCCGGCTGCATCACCTGTTTTATGCACTGCTTGGCGACATGGGCGGCAAGCCCCTGTTCGGTCACCCAGAGCTCCTTCTGCCGCTCGGTGATCACCCAGCCGGGCGCGATGGCGTTGACGCGGATGCCGTCCACACCGAGCTTGCCGGCCAGCCCCTTGGTCAGACCGAGGATACCGGCCTTGGCGGCCGTGTAGGACGGCATGTCGGGGTGGTTGATCAGATAGGACGTCGAGGTGAAGTTGATGATCGAGCCGCCGCCGGCCCGCTTCATGCCCGGCGCCACCGCTTGCGCGGAGAAGAAATGCGGCCTCAGATTAATGGCTTGGTTGTTGTCCCAGAACTCGACCGTCACGTCTTCGACGGCGTGGCGTTCGTCCCAGGCCGCATTGTTGACCAGCACGGTGACATCGCCATGCGCCTCGGCAGCCTTCGCGGCGGACGCCCGCAGGGCCTCGACATCGCGCAAATCGGTCTTGAGATAGAGCGGCCGGCGGCCGAATTCTTTCTCGATGCGGTCGGCAAGAGCTGTGCTTGGGCCGTCGGCGATGTCGATGAAGGCGACATTGGCGCCCTGGCGCACAAAACCCTCGGTCAGTGCCGCGCCAATTCCGGAGCCGCCGCCGGTGATCAGCACCGAGGCTCCTTCGAGGTCGGCAAAATGCGCCGATGGCATCATCGTTGTTGTCTCCCAGCGCATGACCCCGAAAATCGGATCGATTTTCGGAAAGGGATCATGCGCAAATGTTAAATGCTACAGCGTCCTTTGCGCGTCTTGAAAGACGCGCGGCGCCGTAGCGTGATCGGCGCGCATCCTAGCCACGCAAGGCGCGCGGGCAAGGGCGAACCGCCGAATTTCAGGGCTTATGTCAGACAAAACGACAATGCGCCGCACCGGATGCGCACGGCAGCACCGTCGGGGTTGGGGATCTCGGAGGACCGCCGGTCAGATCGCCTTGGCGCGCAGGGCGCCGCGGAAGGAATCGCGGAGATAGCCGAGCGTGGCGTCGGCATCGACCGGCTTGCCGAACAGATAGCCCTGTCCGCCGGCGCAGCCAAACTGGACCAGGCGATCGGCCTGCGCTTCCTGCTCGATTCCTTCGGCGACGACGTCCATGCCGAGCCCTTCGCACATTGCGAGGATAGCGCGGATGATGTGTTCCGACGGCCTGTCGTCGAGAATGGAGGAGACGAAGGCGCGATCGATCTTGAGCTTGTCGAAATGGAATTCGCGCAAGCGGCCGAGCGAGGACTGGCCGGTGCCGAAATCGTCTAGCGAGACGCGGATGCCGACGCGGCGCAGATCCTCGACGATCTGCGCGGCCGAGGCCGGGTCGTTCATCAGGCCGGTCTCGGTGATCTCGATCTCCAGCCGGCGCGGATCGAAGCCGGTGCGGTCGAGGATCGCCAATATGTGCAGGCCGGTGTTCTGGTCGACGAGCTGCGAGGGTGACAGGTTGAACGACAGGAACAGGTCCTTCGGCCAGCTTCTGGCGGCCTCCGTCGCCTTGCGCAGCACCAGCTGCGACAACGGGCCGATGATGCCGCGCTCCTCGGCGATGGGAATGAAGACGGTCGGCGGCACGGAACCCAGGTCGCGGTCGGTCCAGCGCGCCAGCGTCTCGAAGCCGATGGTGCGGCGCGTGGCGAGATCGACGATGGGTTGGAAATGCGGCTCCACTTCGCCGGCCGAGACAGCCCGGCGCAGCGCCTGTTCGATGCGGGTGACGCGCTTGGCCGCTTCTTCCATCTCACGGGTGTAGACGACGACGCGGCCACGGCCGGAACGCTTGGCGTGGTAGAGTGCCGTCTCTGCCTTGTTGATGAGGATTTCCGTGGTCTCGTCGCCCGAATAGAACAACGAGCAGCCGACCGAGGCCGAAAGCCTGGCGGTGCGTTCGCCGACATCGTAGGGCGCCGACAGGATCTCGATCAGCATGCGCGACTTTTCGGCCGCAGCGTCCTCGCTGAATACCATCGGATAGAGAAAAGCGAATTCGTCGGCGCCGATGCGGCAGACCGTGGAATAGCCGTCCATAGAGGCGCGCAGCCGCATCGCGACCTGGATCAGGATGTCGTCGCCGGCCTTGTGGCCGAACAGATCGTTGATCGGCTTGAAGCCGTCGAGGTCGAGAATCCCGACGGTAAAGGGCGCGGGATCGTCGGCTCGGTCGGCGATCAGCCGATCGACCTTGTCGAAGAAGCGGCGATGGTTGCCAAGCCCGGTCAACGGATCGGTGAATGCCAGATCCGTGCTCTCCCTGTTTGCCTGACCGGTGCCAAACGAAGTTTGCATCGGTGTCCCTGTTTTGTGACTTCGGAATTTATTTTCAGACTGGCAGCAAACCCTTTAGGAAACGTATCGCGAAATCGATTTTCCATGGGCAACCGCGACCTGTTTCGAAGGATCGATGTGAGGTGTGGATTCGGGCTCAAGGAACAACGAGGACGCGCAGCCTGGCTCCTGTCACGGAATGACCGGCAGGGCCGAGCTTGCGACTTGCTGATGCCAATCTTCAAAAGGTCGCGATTGGCAGACGGGCAGTGAGCCTGTACAGGCAGGACAGTCGTCCATCCGAGCCGCCGGAGACCCGCCATGAAGCTGAAAATCGCCGTCCAGATGGACCACATCTCCACCGTGTCGATCGCCGGCGACACCTCGTTCGCGCTGTCGCTGGAAGCGCAGCGGCGTGGCCATGAGCTGTTCCACTACACGCCGGATCGGCTGTCGTTGCGCGACGGCAAGGTGTTTGCCCGCATTGAGGAGATGCAGGTGCGCGACGAGAAAGGCAGCCACTATTCGCTGGGCGAGAAGGTGCGCACCGATCTGTCGGAGATGGACGTCGTCCTGCTGCGCCAGGATCCGCCCTTCGACATGAACTACATCACCACCACGCACATCCTGGAGCGCATCCACCCGAAGACGCTCGTGGTCAACGACCCGGCCTGGGTGCGCAACAGCCCGGAAAAGATCTTCGTCACCGAATTTGCCGACCTGATGCCGGACACGCTGATCACCAAGGATCCACTCGAAGTTGCCGCCTTCCGCAAGGAGTTCGGCGACATCATCGTCAAGCCGCTCTACGGCAATGGCGGCGCCGGCATCTTCCATCTGCTGGAGGGCGACCGCAACCTGGCCTCGCTGCTGGAAATGTTCGGCCAGATGTTTCGCGAACCCTATATCGTGCAGCGCTATCTCAAGGACGTGCGCAAGGGCGACAAGCGCATCATCCTGATCGACGGCGAGCCGGTCGGCGCCATCAACCGGGTGCCCGCCGAACATGATTCCCGCTCCAACATGCATGTCGGCGGCCGCGCCGAAAAGACCGAGCTGACGGCGCGCGAACGCGAGATCTGCGCACGCATCGGGCCTTCGCTGAAGGAGCGTGGCTTCATCCTGGTCGGCATCGACGTGATCGGCGACTACATGACCGAGATCAATGTCACCTCGCCGACCGGCGTGCGCGAGGTCAAACGCTTCGGCGGTGCCGACATCGCCAGCCTGTTCTGGGATGCAGTCGAAGGCAAGCGCGGGTAAGCCGTTTTCATTTTGTCTTAACCATGTTCCGTTTTTGCAACCGCGCTCAATTCGGCTGCAACCCACGCGCTCACATGTTCCCGTAATGTTCTTGATTTGACCGAGGATTTGTGATTGTCTGCCCGTGGGGCCATTTCTTGGCCATCGCGTGGGTTGTGGCCTGGGGGCAAAGAAATGGTGGCGCGGGTTCGCACGGTCGCTTTCCAGGGCATCGAGGCCGTGCCGGTCGACGTGCAGGTGATGATCGCGCCCGGCAAGGTCAACATGCACATCGTCGGCCTGGGCGACAAGGCGGTGGCCGAAAGCCGCGAGCGGGTGCAGGCCGCACTGCATGCATCCGGCCTGTCGATGCCGTCGAAGAAAGTCACGGTCAATCTGGCGCCGGCCGACCTGCCGAAGGAAGGCAGTCACTACGACCTGCCGATCGCGCTTGGCCTGATGGCTGCGCTTGGCGCCATTCCGGGCGACATGCTGGCCGGCTATGTCGTGCTTGGAGAATTGTCCCTCGACGGCACGATTGCCGCGGTCGCCGGCGCCTTGCCGGCGGCGATCGCCGCCAATGCCGAGGGCAAGGGCCTGATCTGCCCGTTCGCCTGCGGACCTGAGGCGGCCTGGGCTGGAAAGGATTTCGACATTCTGGCACCGCGCAGCCTGATTGCCATCGCCAATCATTTTCGCGGCACGCAGGTGCTGTCGCGCCCCGAGGCCGGCATCCACGCCGCCGCGCTGGATTTGCCCGACCTCGCCGACATCAAGGGCCAGGAGACCGCCAAGCGGGCGCTGGAAGTGGCGGCCGCCGGCGGGCATAATCTTCTCATGATGTGTACGAAAGACCCCACGTTGATCGAGTTTCTTTGCCGTCGATGAGGCGGGGCTCCTGCGTTCGTGGCGAGCAAGGTCAACTCCTTGTGGGCGCAGGGGTTGACCCCAATTCGCTCCCCCCGCACTGCGAATTTGCGCAGTTCGAGCCTCAACACCTTGCAACAGAAGGGTTCGCTCGGGCTCGCCTGTTCGCGTTCAGAACTCGTCCGGCAAAACCGCTGGCAATTGCTCCGTGCCAGTCGCTATACGAGCCGCCTCGGCTGCGGCCTTCGCGATGGCCTGTAGCAACTCCTTCCGCACCTCGGGACCCTTGACTGCTCGCAAGTTGGCGAGGACCTGCTGCAGGGCCTGCTTGGTGTTCGATGCGTAGTGGTCGTCCGGATCAGGCTTGCCGAACTCTGCCCCCGTCTCAATGACATCTCCAGCTTCCTTCATGAGCTTCCACACGGCCGGGAAGTCACGCCTCATCCACACGGGCACGGTGCGAGCTGAGATGATGCCGCCCAGCTCCCGTTCCATCTCGCGAGCTGACTTTACGCGCACCGCGTGGCTCTTCTTGCCGGGCTTCTTGTGCTTCCCTGCTTTGACATACGCCTTGAACACCTCGCGCCTCTCGCTGGGCTTCAGCCTCTTGCCGTGCGTCATGTTATTCTGGGCAGCAATCCAGCGGTATTCGTCGGGGCTCGCTCCAGTAACAACCGTGGCGTCAATGAAGGCGTTCCCGGCTGCCTCAGCGGCCTTCGTTCTGTGCCAGCCGTCGACCAGCACAAAGCCTCTTTGGAGGTCCCTGTCATCAACAGGCGCGACTGTGATGGCCGGAAAGATAACGCCGGCTTGCATGTGCCGCCGGTATTCCTCGACCAGCTTCCAGTCGATCCCATCCCTGATCTGGGTCGCTTCGTCTTGGATGAGGGCCGATAGGCTGACCCGCACGAAGCTGGGCTGCGCTTTGGATGTCTGACCTGTCATGCTGTTTCCTTCTTAGGGGCTTCCAAGGTGGGCAGCCGGTGCTTCTCGACCAGCAACTCAGACGCCTTCTCCAACGCCTCGCCGATGTGCCTCAGGACCCTTCCGCGTGGCCTCGGATAGACGTGCAGCTCGGTCGCGGTCGGACCCTCGCCCCATCGCTTGTGCGTACCAGAGGCCATCCGGTGGATGAGCTTGGCGGCTTGCACCTGCTTGAACTCGGCCTTGCGTTCGGCCTGCGGGTCGTCTCTTACGATCATCTCGACCGCCAGCCACGCCGCGACCACGCGATGCGGCTCGATGCCAGCCTTGCGCAGCCTCGCCCAAGCAGCGTTAGCGCGCACCTGTGGCGACAGACCGCGCAACCTGAACGCCTCCACAGGAGGCCCTGCGGTCCGCAGAAGGGTCGCCACGCGGTCGACCGCATTGGCCACGTAGGTGTCGCTCTGGTTCGCCTCAAGCCATGCCAGCGCGGCGGCCCGATAGGGGTTGATCTGCCGTGCCCCGTAGGACGGCCTGTAAGGGCTCCCATGGCGCGCGTAATGATCAGCATGAGAACGGCAGAACCGCGTGTCCAGGCCGTCTCCTGTGCCCGCGCGAGCCGGTCTACTGCACCCGACCACACGGCATCGGGTGAACATCGCGCTGGGCTCATTCGCCCGGCCCTTTACTTCGGCCTTCCGCTCGCGCTTCGCCGTCCAGTTGGTCACGTCATCATCCTCAAAGTAGCCACCCCGCATCGGCGGGAGGGCAAGCGTCTACAGCAGGGGAAGCGGCCGGGACAACCGGCAATGTGTCCCAGCCGCGATTACTCAGCGTCACGGGCTCGCCACGGGGTCGCCGGAAGGAGCAAGGCGCTTTGCCAGCTTTGCCAGCGTCGACCGGGAACAGTTGGTCGCCTTCACGATGGTGTTCCAGCTCTGCTTGTTTCGCAGCATGTCCAAGATGGCCTCGTTGCGTTCGGCATCCTCCGGCCGGCCCTTCATGCGCCCCTCGGCCTTTGCCTTGGCGATCCCCTGCGCCTGCCTGCGGCGTCGGTCGTCATAGTCCTTGCGCGCGATGGCGGCGAGCATGTCGAGCAGCATCCCGTTGATCGCGTCGAACATGCGCCCGGTGAAGGCGTCCTCGGTCTTCAGCATCATGTGCGAGGTCGGCAAGTCCAGCGCCACGACCTTGACCTCTCGGTCCTTGATCTCGCGCTTGAGCTGGTCCCAGTCCTTATCCGACAGGCGGCTCAGGCGGTCGACTTGTTCGGTGAGCAGGATGTCACCGGGCTTGCTGTCCCTGAGCAGCCGGAACAGCTCTGGCCTGTGCAACGATGCTCCGCTCTCGTTCTCCTCGTAGGTGGCCGCGATGGTCAGCCCCCGCTCCCGGCAGAACGCTTCAAGATCGCCTCGGGCGCGCCCCGCGTCCTGTTCCTTGGTCGAGGCTCTGAGATACGCTCGGATGAATGACATGATGCCCTCCAGTTCGTTTTGACTGGTCTGCTAATAGGCAGTTCGTTTAGGGCCCGTCAAGAGGTATTTATCGAACCACCATCGCGCCGGTTCGGATAGGGCACACCTTTGAGAACCCGCTCTCGATGTGCCCGACCCCGCCCTTCAGGTGCGCACTATTCGAGCTTGGAGATAACTGTGGCAGCAATCGCCGCGATGATCGCAAGGAAGATGTCTCTGCCAGCGGCCGAGGGCGGTGTACCCGCGTAGCTGGCAAGAGCGAAGTAGACGATGGAGCAAGTCGCGCCGATGGCGATGAGGGAGGGAGGGAGGTTCATCCGCAAAAGCTTTCTCTGTTCGGGCGAGAATGCTTTTGGGGCTGAAGCACCGGAAAGCGTCCTCGACCTCTTGGGCCAAAGTTCGCCTTCTCGGAGATTTCCGCCGGGTACCATTCCCTTGCCCGGGAATGAGCCGATCAGCCGTAGAAGTCTCCCGACAACATCCCGTCGGGCCGGGTCACATCATTAACATGCGAGCGTGAAGGCCACTGGTGGCGGAAATCCCTTGGTGGCCGTTCCGGCGGGGCGAAACGCGTCCCCCCTCCCGGTTCTCGAAGTACTACGTTGATTTGGGGATCGCGAGGTCGCAAGACAAGGCCCAGGTCCAAGATTTCGTACCCGATCTGCCCCCGCCTGTTCCTGCCGTAGAGGTCTGACCGTTCAGAGTTAGTCGTGGTAGGTGTTACAGACGGGCAAGCCTTCGGGGATGCACGCGAGACAAGGCAGTGGTGCCCGCGATGAACAAAAGGACAATGATCGACGAGCTCACAGGGCTGAGCGTGCGGCTGAATGGGCTCGTTGTGCCGGGAAGGTCCATCGAACGGACCTTGGCCGCTTACTCCTTCAACCTCGTCGTGCACAACAATCATGACACCTACAAGGTCTCGCTGGTTGGGTCTGCTACTGCCGTCCACTTCAACGGCAGGTACATTCTGTTGTGCAGCAATCATCAACTGAGGGGCGTTGATCCGCAGCAGGTGGCGATGCTCAAAGACGATGGAGGCATCTTGGTCACTTCGGGGGGCTACGCGGCTTATCAGGCACGTCCTGATACTGACGCGAATGACATCGCGGCCTTCGACTTCACGGAACCCGTTGCAGCGCACCCCGATTTGAAGAGGCGCTTCTTCGAGCTGAAGGATTTGCCGCCCGACACGCTCGTCACAAATGTGATGGCGATGCTGCTGACCGGCTATCCATCCGCTGGTCAGACCTACGATCTGGAAGTGAAAAATCATCTTGGGCTGGCTCGCCTTAACGTCGCGTGCGTGCCAGACGGGCAGCCGAAGGACGACGCCTTGATCCGGGTGCGCGCATCGGTGCCTCTTTCCGTCGACCCGGACGGCATGAGTGGCGGCTCCGCATTCGTGATCCAATTGGAGGGGAACGACCTTCGGGCCTATTTCGCAGGTATCATCCTGCAGGGCAGCAGGGAGCTGTTCCACGTGCTGAAGGCGGGCTATGTCGTGGGATTTCTCCGCAGCGTCTACCCGTGACGATGAGGGGGCACGGGGGGCGCTGGTGCGAGCCGGTAATCCGATCACCCGCGCGAACTTTTGTGGCGAACATTTCTGGCCTGTACGCAACGCGTACCTGGCTGCTGCTAAGGAAGAAGGGATGTTGCGTCGTCAGTGACGCCAGACTTTCACCGCCGAGATCACCAAGATGGTGGCCAGCAGAGGCAGCAGCACACCGCTCGGCACAACCCCAAGCATCTGGCCGCCCAAGAACGTCCCGACTACAGAACCGCAGGCCATCACCAGTACGAACGCGATGTTACGCCGGATGACTGAGAAGCTCTGATCGCGGCTGTAGCGAGCGAAACCGACGATCATGGTCGGCAAGCTCACAGCGAGCGACAGGCTGCCGGCGAGCTTAATGTCGGCCCCGAATAGCAGTATCAGCGTTGGGATCAGCAGTTCTCCGCCAGCGACCCCGAGCAGCGCAGCAACGATGCCTATGATGAACCCAGCGACGACCCCAGCGATCAACTGAGCTGGTCCCGTAAGCAGCGCGCTACCAGCGTGAGCATTGTGGCCGAAGAGCAGCACACCCGCGATCACGAACAGTATGATCGAGATCGTCTTGTAGAGCGTCTCTGCTCGAAGGTGGGTCGCCCATCCAGCTCCCAGCCATGCGCCTATGAGGCTTCCGGCCAGCAAGTTCGCGATGATAGGCCAGTGTGAAGCGATCTCCCCGAAAGGCACCGTCTGAGCCCTGAACGGCAACGCCGTCGCTACCACAATCAAGCTCATCGCCTTGTTGAGGATCACGGCTTCCAGCGCACCGAAGTTGAACAGCCCGATTAGCAGGGGCAGCCGGAACTCAGCGCCTCCGAGACCTACCAGCCCGCCCAGCGCACCAATGACCATGCCACCACCGAACGCGAGGGGCTTGCTGGGCGAGGTGTGGGTGACGGGCAGGGGCTCATCGGTCAAGACGTTGTACTCCGTGGGAAACAACGCTGTAGGCCGTCTTCAGCGCGTCCGCCAGATTATTGGGAGCAAGCATCCCGTAGAACCTATGCTTGCACGCTGGGAGCAAGCATGCTATCTGCATCATGCTTGCAAACGAGGTGCCGAAGATGTCTGAACAAACTCCCCAGAGCCGTGGCGGTGACGCTCGCGCTGAAAAACTGACCGCCGAGCAAAAGAGTGAGATCGCGAGACAAGGTGCAAGGACACGGTGGGAAGTTGATCGCACCCTGCCGAAGGCGACACATGCCGGGAAGCTCGTCATCGGCAATAGCGAAATCCCTTGTGCGGTCCTGCCCGATGGCACTCGCCTGTTAACGCAGGAGGGCTTCCTCGGCGCGCTGGGTCGGTCGACAAAGCCTAAGGGTCGCTCGCAGCAGCCCTCGGAAGACTTGCCACCGTTCCTTGCCACCGTGAGCCTTTCGTCCCTCATCACAGACGACGTCCGGGCCGCAACCGTACCAATCGTCTTCCGCACACCCACCGGCGGCAAGGCTCTGGGCTATAGGGCGGAGCTGCTCCCTAAGGTTTGCGATCTCTTCCTCGAAGCTCGGCGGCTCGACCTCCTGACAGCTCAGCAGCAGCAGATCGCCGACAAGTGTGAAATCCTCGTCCGCGCGCTCGCTCAGGTGGGCATCGTGGCTCTGGTTGACGAGGCCACGGGGTTCCAAGATGAAAGAGAGAGGGACGCCCTCCACCAGTTGCTCTCGCTCTACCTGTCAGAGGAGAAGCTGGCGTGGGCGCGGCGTTTCCCGAACGAGTACTATCGACAGCTCTATCGGCTAAGGAACTGGAGTTGGCCGGTCGGCAAGGCCAAAACCCCGTTGGTTGGGACGCTGACCAACAAGCTCGTCTATGATCGCTTACCGGCAGGTGTGCTGGAGGAACTTCGCAAGCGGAACCCCACCGAGCCTGGCACCGGGCGGCGCAAATGGAAGCATCATCAGTTCCTCTCTGAGGACCTCGGGCAGCCAGACCTCCGCGACCACCTTCTGCAGCTTGTCGCTATCATGAGAATTTCCAAGGACTGGGCGACCTTCCTTGTGCATTTCGAGGATGCCTTTCCGAAACCGGGGGTTCAACTTTCGCTGCTGCTCGAAGACGCGGATTGACGTCCTGGCCCGCTGCGTTCACCCGCAGCAGCCGCCCTTGGCCGGGGCAGCCATGTCCTTGAAGATGACGCAGTCCTGGCCGGGGCCGCCGGCGCAAGCGACATTGCAACGCGTCACGAAGCCCTCCAGTCGTCGTTCGAGCTGACGTAGCTCGGTGAGCTTCTGGCGCACCTCCTCAAGATGTCCTTGCGCAATGTCGCGCGTCTCCACACAGTCCCGGTCGGTGCTGATCGACAGGTCCAACAACACGCGCACTTGGTCGATGCCGAACCCGAAGTCCCGGCATTGCTTGATGAACGTCAGCCGGCCCAAATCATCGTCGTCATAGGTTCGCTGACCTCCGGCGGTGCGAGGAGCGGGCGGCAATAGGCCTATCTCCTCATAGTAGCGGATTGTCGGTGCCGTCACGCCGGCTGCTTTGGCGAGCGCCCCAATGGTGAACACGCGGATGTGAAGGTTCATCGCAAAATTCTCCTTGAACCTCAAGTTACTTGAAGGAGTACGCCATTGCAAAGGTAGAAACTGGAAAGGCCGTTTTGATGAAGAACACGCTGAAATGGGCCGGTGCCGCCACCGCTGCTTGTGCGGCCTGCTGCGCCGTCGCCGTCGTCCCTACGGCTCTGGTCGGCACGAGCTTGGCAGCTATCGTGGGTGCAGCCTGTACGTGGGGCATTGGCCTCCTCGCTCTCGCCGTGCCGGTCGGTGGGGTCTATTTCCTCTCACGCCGCAAAGCCGCGCCCGCCGCCACGTTCCAGTCACTGATGGCTCAGGACGAGTGCGGATGCGGTCCATCTTGCGCCCCTGCGGCTGAGAATGACGCGCTGTCCATTGCCTGCACCCTTGGAGCCTCAGACTTCAAGGAGCGTGTTGCCGGCATTCGCGCGTTGGCCAGTCGTTCACTTCATCACGCCGAACGCACGCCACTGTCGCTCAAGCTCACGTATGGCCCGGAAGCTCTGGAAGAGGTCAAGGATTTGATGCGCAAAGAGCAAACCTGCTGCGCGTTCCTTGCCTTCGACCTGAAGCGCAATTCTCGCGGAGTGGTTCTCACCATCACCGCCCCACGGGCAGCGGCCGAAGCGGCTGACCTGTTGTTCGACCACTTTGCCCCCGAACTCGCCGCATCAAACCTCAAGGAGATCGCGTAACATGCAACGTCGTCAATTTCTGATCATCTCGGCTGCGGCCGGCATCGCTGCTGCTGTTGGTCCGGCGCTCGCTCACAATGGCGACGAAATCATTCCGGGCTTCGACGAAGCTCTCAAGGCTGGCGGCCCTATCATGATCCACGTCACGGCCCCGTGGTGCGAGGTCTGTCAGGCGCAGAAGCCCATTGTGGCATCGCTGTTGGCGTCACCAGACTTCAAGAACATGAAGAAATTCGATGTCGACTTCGACACGCAAAAGGAAATCCTGGCCCGCTACCGCGTCCAGATGCAAAGCACGATGATCGTCTACAAGAGCGGCAAGGAAGTCGACCGGCAGACCGGACAAACGGACCCAGCGGTGATCGAAGCACTGCTGCGCAAGGCGCTGTGACATGCTGCTCGCCCTGCTTGCCGGTGTTCTGTCGATCCTATCGCCTTGCGTGCTGCCTTTACTCCCGGTCGTTCTAACCGGTGCAGTGGCTCAGCATCGGCTGGCTCCGTTGGCCTTGGCCGCTGGTGTCGCCTTGTCCTTCACGTCAATAGGCGTCTTCGTCGCCACAATCGGCTTCTCAATAGGCCTCGACATGACGCTCTTTCGTACCGCTGCAGCCATGCTGCTGATCTTGGTCGGCGCGGTGCTTCTCGTGCCCCGTTTCCAAACCCAGTTCGCGACAGCGGCTGGCCCGGTCAGCAATTGGACGCAAAGCCGCTTTGGCGGGTTCTCGACCTCAGGGATGTCAGGCCAGCTCGGTGTAGGGTTGCTGCTCGGTGCGGTGTGGACGCCCTGCGTCGGACCAACACTCGGTGCGGCCTCCATCATGGCCGCGAGAGGCGAGAACCTTGGCACCGTCATACTCACCATGCTTGCCTTTGGCATCGGCACGTCGTTGCCCCTACTGGCTCTAGCTCTCATGTCTCGCGAGGCGCTGCTGAGGTGGCGAGGTCGAATGCTCAACGCCTCCAGCGGCATCAAAATGGCCCTTGGCGCGCTGCTGATCGTGGCCGGCATCATGACCCTGACTGGGTTTGACCGCACGATACAAATCGGCCTTGAACAGGCTTTGCCGGATTGGATGGTGGCGATCACCACGCGCTTGTGACAAGTTCGAGCGGCATGACCGTCCTTCTTAACTCCTTCCTGACGTTCGCAGCGGCTGCCCTCGCCGAGATCGCCGGCTGCTTTGCGTTCTGGGCTTGGCTCAAGCTGGGGAAGTCGGTCCTCTGGTTGGCTCCGGGGGTCGTCTCGCTGGTGCTGTTCGCCTACCTGCTGACGCTCATTCCCAGCGACTACGCAGGTCGCGCCTATGCGGCCTATGGTGGCGTGTACATCGTGGCGTCGCTGCTCTGGCTTTGGCTGGCGGAGGGACGTCGACCAGACATGTGGGACCTCACGGGTGGCGCTGTGGCCTTGGTCGCGGTCGGGATCATCCTCTTCGCCCCTCGAAGCGCGTAACGCGCCCGGTCGGCCATTCTGCTGCTACATCGGAGGGCAGCATGACGGAGATTTGCCGGAAGCGCCTCAGCTGTCCTGACGGAACTCACCCGTCCTCCTTAGGCCACGCATACATGAAGTCGGTCGTTTGCCCCGCAGCGTGCTTCCAATGGAACCAGAGACGTCCGCTTGGCCAGTCCACCTCGACCTTGGTGAACAGTTGTCGAAGGATCGCGTTGATCAGCGCCACGTCTCGCGGCTCCTCGGCCTCAGCCGCGTCGACAAACTGCGCCGCCGTGACCTGAACGCGATTTGTGAGGGTCTCCGCAATGCGCCCTTCAAGGTCCGCGATGGTGCGCCGGATGTCCTCCCGCGCCGCCTCGTTCTGATGGAGCCTATCGAGTAGCGCGCGCGATGACCGAGCCCCGAGCTTCGCGACGGCCCCTACGAGCCGTTCGATCTCGTCGTTTACCGCGTCGTCGGCGGCGGTCGCCCGCTCATACTTGGTCTGCAACGCTTCGTCGGTCGCGGGCAGCGTTGCATTCAACCACCCGGCATTCTGGATGATTGCCCCCTCGATACGGTCGATAGGAACCTTGTGGCGACTGTCACAGCCGGCCTTGGCCTTAGCCTTCGTGCAGACCAGATAGGGCCTGCCACCCTTCTTGCCGCCCTTGTTCACACGGGTCATGGTCGAGCCACATGCCGGGCACTTGGCGAGCCCCGCGAGGATGTTTGCTGGCCCACCGCCGTTGCTCTCCTTCACGCCCCTACCGGTTGACAGAGCGTTGACCTTATCGAACGTCTCGCGGTCGATCACAGCCGGGAAATACCCCGCCACTGTCTCGGTCGGAATGCGCCGCTTCTTGCCTCCCACGGTCTCGATGCGGTGAGGCGTGAATGCTCCGATGGTCGAGGCGTCGGCGAGCATCTTCTTGATGTAGCTCCGGTGCCAATGACTGCCACGGCCAAACATCGGAACACATTCGCTGTTGAACGCCTCAGCAATCGCGTGCTGCCCCTTGCCCGCCAATGTCATGTCAAAGACCCGGCGCACGATCTCGGCACGCTCTGGTATGAGGTCAAAACCCTTCTTGTCCCCGCTGAGGCGCAACCATCCGGGGCAGAGTGCCGACAGGGGCTTTGTGGCCGCGTTCCGACGCTTGTTGGCCCACGCCTCGCCGACACGGCGGCCCTTCTTCTCGCTCTCCTCATTCGCCCGCACCGCGACCATCAGCGCGACTAAGAGGGATAGGTTATCCTTCTCCAGCGCCTCCTCGGTGTAGGCTCGGTTGTCGTCCAGGGTGACAACGGTTATGCCTGCGTCGCAAATCCGGCTAAGGAGCTTGAGCGTTCTCATGGGCGGCTGCCGGCTCAGCCGGTCCAAACTCTCGACGAGCAAGTAGCTCCCCGGCTTGATGTCCTTGCTTTCGACGAGGGCAATGAACTCGCCGAGATGGCCAGTTTCCTGATTGGCACCACGATAGGCGGACTTCCCGAGGTCCCTGAAGGTCAGCTTGTTGTCCAGCTCCAGCCCATGCAGGGCGGCGTACCGCTCGGCCAATGCGATCTGCCGACGTAGGCTGTCGCCGCTTCCCTGTTCAGGTGTCGAGAACCGGACGTAGGAATAGGCTTTGGGTCGATTGGGGAGGGTGGCGCGCGGGGTGTGCTTGGTCATGGCGAGGGCCTTACAGTTGTGAGGGTCTTTTGTCCATAACATGCTCATGATCGGCCCGCCGGGCTCGGGCAAATCGATGCTGGCGCAGCGGCTGCCGTCGATCCTGCCGCCGCTGGCGCCGAAGGAATTGCTCGAAGTCTCGATGATCGCGTCGGTGGCGGGAGAGCTCGGCGAAGGCAAATTGACTGACCGGCGGCCGTTCCGCGCGCCGCACCACTCGGCCTCGATGGCGGCGATGGTCGGCGGCGGCATCCGCGCGCGGCCGGGCGAGGTGTCGCTGGCCCATCACGGCGTGCTGTTCCTCGACGAGTTTCCCGAGTTCACGCCGCAGACGCTCGATGCGCTGCGCCAGCCGTTAGAGACCGGCGACTGCATGATCGCGCGGGCCAACCATCGCGTCACCTATCCAGCGCGTATCCAGCTGGTGGCGGCGATGAACCCGTGCCGCTGCGGCATGGCCGGCGAGCCGGGTTATCGCTGCCTGCGCGGCGAGCGCTGCCGCACCGACTACCAGGCGCGCATTTCGGGCCCGCTGCTCGACCGCATCGATCTCAGGATCGAAGTGCCGGCGGTCTCGGCCAGCGACCTGATCCGGCCCGACCGGGCGGAGAAAAGTGCCGATGTGGCGATGCGTGTGGCACGCGCCCGCACCATCCAGCGCGAGCGCTTCGAGCGGCTCGGCGCCACCCGCGCCACCACCAACGCGCATTGCGCGCCCTCGGTCATCGAGGAGATCGCCATGCCTGACGCCGCCGGCCTGTCGCTGCTCAAGGACGCCAGCGAAAAGCTCGCCTTTTCGGCGCGAGCCTATCACCGGGTGCTGAAGGTGGCGCGGACACTCGCCGATCTCGACGCCAGCGAAACCGTCGGCCGCATCCATCTGGCCGAAGCGATTTCCTACCGCATGAGCTCGGAGCGGGTGGCGCAGGCGGCGTAGGTCACTCGTCGCCCGACAAGCCGACCTTGCCACGCCACCTTCCGCAATCACGCCATAACCGTCATCCGACGAATCGGCCATCTCCGCACTGCGGCGGACCTGATTGTCCGCTTGGTCGACGTCCTCACCACCCAACGGCCCCCACCGACCGGGCGCCGGCCGTTTCTCCGTCTTCGGGGGCGTGGACGTCATCGCATCGGACCAAAGTCTTGGTCTCCGCATTGGGAATTCCTTATTTAGATAATGTGAATATGATTGCGGTCGGGGAGCCCGCTATGTTCGTTGACTACTACGAAGTTTTGGAAGTCAGCCCGAACGCCAACTCGGAAACGCTGGAGCGCATATTTCGCTATTTTGCGATGCGCTATCATCCCGACAATCGCGAAACCGGCGATGAAGCCCGCTTCAGTGAAATCGTGGAAGCCCACAACACGCTCAAGGATCCGGTCAAACGCGCTCAATACGACATCGCGTATAGGGACCATGCCGGCCTTCGCCGCGAATTGACCGAGGAAGCCAGCAACAGCAAAGGTATCGAGCGGGATGTCGTGATCCAGGCCAGGCTGCTGTCGCTGCTTTACGCGAAGCGCCGGCACGACGTCAGCAATCCCGGGATCGGGGATGTGGAGCTCGAACGCCTGTCAGACTGTCCGCGAGAGCATCTCGAGTTTCATCTCTGGTATCTAAAAGCGAAGGGCTGGATAGCAAGAGTGGAAAACGGGACGATCGCGATTACGGTGGAAGGCGTCGATAGGGTCAACTCCGAACACCGTCGCGATCCCACCATCCGGCTCCTGGACCATACAGCTTCCTGACGCCTCACCTCCGGAGGAAGTCAGGCCGAAGACCTGCCGCCCCATTCACGGCAGGGACTGGCCTCTTCAGCCCTGCTGCGCCTTCAGTTCCAGCCGCCGCGCGTGCAACACCGGCTCGGTGTAGCCGTTGGGCTGGGCGCGGCCCTTGAATACCAGGTCGCAGGCGGCGAGGAAGGCTATCGACTTGTCAAAGTCGGCCGCCATCGGCTCGTAGAGCGGGTCGCCCTCGTTCTGGCGGTCGACGATGTCAGCCATGCGCTTCATCGTCGCCATCACCTGGTCCTCGCTGCACACGCCGTGGTGCAGCCAGTTGGCGATGTGCTGTGAGGAAATCCGCAGCGTGGCGCGGTCTTCCATCAGGCCGACATCGTTGATGTCAGGCACTTTCGAGCAGCCGACGCCCTGGTCGATCCAGCGCACGACATAGCCAAGAATGCCCTGCGCGTTGTTGTCGAGTTCCTTCTGGATATCTTCGGGCGACCAGTTCGGTCGCACGGCAACGGGCACCGACAGGATGTCGTCGAGCCTGGCCTTGGGCCGGTTCTTCAGCGCCGCCTGCACGGCGTGAACATCGACCTTGTGATAGTGCGTGGCATGCAGTGTCGCCGCCGTCGGCGACGGCACCCAGGCGGTGTTGGCGCCGGCCTTGGGGTGGGCGATCTTCTCGACCAGCATCGCAGCCATCAGATCCGGCATCGCCCACATGCCCTTGCCGATCTGGGCGTGGCCGGCCAAGCCGCATTCCAGCCCGATGTCGACATTCCACGCCTCGTAGGCGGAAATCCAGGCGGCCTGCTTCATGTCGCCCTTGCGGATCATCGGGCCGGCTTCCATCGAGGTGTGGATCTCGTCGCCGGTGCGGTCGAGAAAGCCGGTGTTGATGAACACGACGCGCTCCTTTGCGGCGCGGATTGCCTCCTTGAGGTTGACGGTGGTGCGCCGCTCCTCGTCCATGATGCCCATCTTGATGGTATTTTTCGCCATGCCGAGCAGCGCTTCGACGCGGTCGAAGATCTCGACGGCGAAAGCGACTTCTTCGGGCCCATGCATCTTGGGTTTCACGACATACATCGAGCCGGCGCGGGAATTGGCGCGGCGGCCGTTCGGCCCGACATCGTGCAGCGCGATCAGCGCCGTCATCGCCGCATCCATGATGCCTTCCGGAACCTCATTGCCGTCGCGGTCGAGGATCGCCGGGCTGGTCATCAGGTGGCCGACATTCCTGACCAGCATCAGCGAGCGGCCGGGCACGGTCAGCGTGCCACCGGCGGGCGCGGTGTAGGCGCGGTCGGGATTGAGCTTGCGGACAAAACTCTTGCCGCCCTTGGTGATCTCTTCCGCCAGGTCACCCTTCATCAGGCCGAGCCAGTTGCGGTAGACGACGACCTTGTCTGGCGCATCCACCGCCGCGACCGAATCCTCGCAGTCCTGGATGGTGGTCAGCGCCGATTCCAGGATGACATCGGCGATGCCCGCCGGATCGGTGCGGCCGATCTGGTTGTTGCGGTCGATCACGATCTCGATGTGCAGGCCGTTGCGCACAAGCAGCACGGCATCGGGATTGGCGGCATCGCCGCGATAGCCGACGAATTGCCTGGGGTCGGCCAGCGTCGTCGAGCCGGCGCCGGCGCTCAGCCGCAAGGCACCCTGCGCCAGCGACAGGCCATTGACGCCGGCCCATTTGCCGGACGTGAGCGGGGCAATCTCGTCGAGAAAGGTCTTCGTCCAGGCGACCACCTTGGCGCCGCGTGCCGGATTGAAGGCTTTGCCCTTTTCGGCGCCATCCGTTTCGGGGATGGCATCGGTGCCGTAGAGCGCATCGTAGAGCGAACCCCAGCGCGCATTGGCAGCGTTGAGCGCATAGCGCGCATTCATCACCGGCACGACCAGCTGCGGTCCGGCAACATCAGCAATTTCCGGGTCGACATTGTCGGTCGACACGCTGAAGGCCGGGCCTTCGGGAACGAGGTAGCCGATCTCTTTCAGGAAGCCCTTGTAGGCCTCCATGTCGACCGGTGCGCCGTGATCGCGATACCAGCCGTCTATCTGTTCCTGGATGGCGTCACGCTTTGCCAGCAGCGCCCGGTTCTTCGGCGCCAGATCATGGACGATGGCCGAAAAACCGTTCCAGAAGGCGTCCGCTTCGATCCCCGTGCCCGGCAGCGCTTCCCTGGCCACGAACTCATGCAGCTCGCGGGCAATCCGCAATCCGGCGATCTCGATGCGGTCGGTCATCAGGCTACTCCAGATGAAAGGCTTTGCGGGCCTTTGGCATGTCAGGTTTGCCGGGTCAATTCAGCTTAGGGTGAAGGTGGCGTATTTCGCCGCGTCGCTCAAACCGCAATGCGCGGCCTTCCCGAGGCCACGGCCACGACATGCGCCTCGATGAACATGCGCTGGGCCTCGACGGTCGAGACCCGGAATTCGGTGGCGACGTCGATCTCGGCGCTGTCGGTGCCGGCATGCCTGGCGCGCTCCGCGACGATGGCGCGGACATCGGCCTCGGCCGCCGCGATCGCCGCTGCCTCGTCGAGGAAATCGCGTACGGTCTCGCCCGAGGCGAGACGAAACAGCCCTTCTATGGGCTGGCTGACCCGCGCCTCGGCCGAAACCCTGACCTGGCCGACGACGGCGCCGAGCGCGTTGGCGACATCGGTATCCCTGGGCACCACGCAGTCATTGCCGATCAGCTCGGCCAAGCCGGCATAGTGCAGCGGCGCCGAGGCGCCGAGGCCGATGACCGGGCGGTCGAGCGCAACGCTCAGGCGGGCGATGCCGGGATGCGCGTCGACTGCGCGCTGCACCAGGGCGTGCGCCACCGTCGCGGCGCCGTCGAGCCCATCCTCGGCAAAGGCGGTCTCGAGGATATATTCGGCCGACCAGCGCGTCAGCGTCACCAGCACCCGTTCCGAGATCGCTTCCGGCGAAGCGGCGATGTTCTGGCCACGGCCGTCACGCTTGCGGGCGAACAGTTCGGCGCCGAGGCGCGCGGCGATGGGATCCCAGTTCGCCTGCTTGCCCAGCACGTGGGCGGCGTCCGACGGGGTGAAGCCGGCGACATGCACCAGCCCGCGCGACACCAGCCGGTTCAGCGTCGCGTTCTGCGCGTTCGAGGTCAAAAGCCTGTCGACGGCGAGCGGCACGGCACCGATGGCCTCGTAGAGCCTGGCTTCGGCGCCGGTCAGGCCGGCGGCGAGCCGGTCGGGCACGCCGGTGCGCACCGCGAAACGGCCGTCCATGCGGCCGGGATTGGGTGCCCGCAACTGGCGCTCCAGCTCTGAGATCACCGCTACGCCATGCGCCATGCCGGCCAGCGCCAACGGCACCAGGCGGCGCGGCCCGAGCAGGATCTTTGGGTTGAGCGCGCCATCCTCCAGCGCCACTTCGGAATCGCCGCCGAGGCCGAAGGTGCGCATGGCGACGGCCTCGACCATGGTGCGGAAGCCGCCGACGGTGGCGCCTTCCGGATCTAGCCTGGGACGGCCGCCGTCGAGCACGGCGACGTCGGTGGTGGTGCCGCCGATGTCGGACACCACAGCATTGTCGAGCCCGGTCATGTGGCGGGCGCCGACCAGGCTGGCGGCCGGGCCGGACAGGATGGTCTCGATCGGTCGCTGGCGGGCAAAAGCGGCTGAAACCAGCGCGCCATCGCCGCGCACCACCATCAGCGGTGCTGCGATGTTGCGCGCCTCGAGAAAGCCTTCGGTCGCCGCCACCAGCCGGTCGATCATCGAGATCAGCCTGGCGTTGAGCAAAGTGGTCAGCGCCCGGCGCGGGCCGCCGAGCTTGGCCGACAGCTCGTGGCTCGACGTGACCGGCAGGCCAGACTTGTCGCGGATCAACTCGCGGGCGGCGATCTCATGCGCCGGATTGCGGGTGGCGAAGTAGGCGCAGACGGCAAAGCCGGATACCGAGGCGCCGAGTTCCGGCAGCGCCGCTTCCAGTCCGGACAGATCGAGCTTGGCGGCATTGCCATGCACGTCGTGGCCGCCCGGACAAAAAACCACCGGATCGGTGCCGAGCGCGGCCTTCAGCCCGTCGCGGGCGAGGTCGCCCTCGGAAAAGCCGATCATCACCAGCGCGACGCGGCCGCCCTGGCCCTCGACGAGCGCGTTGGTGGCAAGCGTCGTCGACATCGACACCAGCTTGATATCAGCCGGATCGGTTCCGGCTTTCTGCAGCACCGCGTCGACGGCGCCGGAAATGCCGACGGCAAGATCATGCCTGGTGGTCAGCGCCTTGGCCTTGGCCAGCACCTTGCCCTTGTTCGGCCCTTCTTGCGGGCCTTCCGTTTCAGACCACAACACGGCATCGGTATAGGTGCCGCCGGTGTCGATCCCGAGGAACAACGGTTTTGGCTTGGTCTTGGCTGTCATTTTTGGCGGCGGTCCGGCTGGGGAGTCTGTCTGCCCCTGCCTTTAGCCGATGCGGGCGGGTCGATAAAGCTGCTAGCGCTGGGCCAAGGCGGAGATTGGCAGCGTTGGCCGAAGCGCCAACCTACCCGACAAACCCCACTTTCTTGTGCGTGCCATCGCAGAACGGCTTGTTGGCGGAATGGCCGCAGCGGCAGAGGAAGGCGCGTTGTGTACGGTCGACCGTATGGCCGGTTCCGGTGACGATCTCGAGATTGCCCTCAAACTTGAGCGGGCCATTGGTGGTCGGCGTCACTTTCAGCGGACCGTTTCTCGCTTCGAGCGCCGGCGTGTCCTTCAGCTGCGGCTCGCCGGTGGCGGCAAAACCGGATTTGTTGTGGCTGCCGTCGCAGAACGGCTTGTTTTCCGAAGCGCCGCAGCGGCAGAGCGTGGCACGATAAGAAGTCTCGCCGTCGAGAACGATCTCGGCGTGTACCGCCAGCGGGCCGTTTTCCCGCAGCCGCACCGTGTTGACCACCGGTGCTTGCTCCTGCGGCCCGCCATCCTTCCTGACATAGGTGATGGCGCCCGACGGGCAGCTTTCGGCGATGGCCACGATCTTCTCGACGCTGGCCGCCTCGGGATGGATCCATTGGCCCGGCGCGTTGGGCACGAAGACGTGCGGATCGCCGAGCACGCAGTTGCGCGAATGGATGCAGCGCTTGCCGGAAAACCCGACGTCGATCTTGTCGCTTTCGACCATGCCGGCCATAGCTGAGCTCCTTTTGCCTGAAGCACGTCGCGTCTGAACAGTTCGAGGCGGCACGCGCTGGGTATTTGCACAGGCTATGGCTCCAGCCCGAAGACCGTCAAGCTGGCAAACCGGTCAGGGGACCAGTTCGATCTCCTCGGTCTCCCCGCCGCTGCAGGTGTAGCAGCAATCCTCGCATTTTTCCTTGTTGCCGGGGCCGACGCCCCAATAGGTGCCCTCGTCACCATCGACCCAGGCGCCGTAACAGATCGATTCCCCGGCGTTGCAGGATATCGGCAGCTGCTTGGTCTCGCCGTCGTCGAGGTAGAAGTCCTTGTCATCGCCCGGCCAGACATAGTCGCGGTCCTGGCTGTAGAGTTCGACGCGCATGGCGTTGGGGTGGCCGTTCTTGATGGCAAAGGTGACATCGTCGGCACGCGCCGCCGGCACGAGCAGCATGAGGAGAGACAGCGCGGCCAGCACGCGGCGCGCATAGACATGAAACATGAGTGACCCCCTGAATAAGCGGCCCACCCGGCCGCGTGGCGACCATCGCACGCAGCGCTGAATCGCGGAAGTGGACCGGACGAGCCGATCCCTGACTTAATTTGGGTCCAACGAAAACTTCCGCGCTCTACGGCACCAGATCGATCGTCTCTGTCGAGTGTTCGACGCAGATGAAGCAGCAGGTGTCGCAAGGCTGGTCATTGTCCGGCCCGACGCCGGCCGAGAGGCTGTCATTGCCGTCGGCCCAGGCGCCATAGCAGATATGTTCGCCCTGATTGCAGGAGAACGGCACGGATTTCTGCGACCCTGGGGCGATCAGGAACACCTTGTCGTTGCCCGGCCAGACCGTCTCGCGGTCGCGGCTGAACAGCTCGACCGCGACTGCTTCCTTGCGCAGGTTCTTGACGAAGAAGGCCATGTCGGCGGCCTGCGCCGAGGCGGTGAAGACCAGCGCCGCCAGTGCAACCATACGAAACAGCGTCACGGCCTGGATCTCCCGAATCACCGCGGCAGAATCGCATGCCTGCCCGCAACTAGGAAGGTGCGGAACCCTGCGTCGCGATCCCATGCCCCAGCCGCACCGTTTCACGCACCAGCAGATCGAGATCCTCGCGCCGTGTGCGATGATTGGTGATCGCCACGCGCAACCAGTGCTCGCCATGCACCGTGGTGTCCGAAAGGGCCGCAATGCCCTGTTCCTGCAGCCGCAGCATGATCTCCGTGTTGAGCGCCTTCAGAGCCTCGCCTGTCAGACCGGGCTGATAGCGGAAGCAGACGATGTTGACGGTCGGCGATGCCGCCAGCTGCAGCCGCGGCGCGGCCTCGATCAAGCCGGCAAGATAGACGGCCTGGGCAATGTTCTGGTCGATCAGGCGGCCGAATTTCTCGACACCGTGCTCCTTCAGCGCCATCCACACCTTCAGCGCGCGAAAACCGCGCGACGTCTGCAGGCCGTAGTCGTGCAGCCATTCGCCGGAAGCGAGGCCGCGCGGCGTCGATTCCAGATATTCCGGCGTCACCGCGAAGGTCCCGCGATGCGCGGCGGCATCCCTGACCAGGGCGCAGCCGACTTCGAACGGCGCGTGCAGCCATTTGTGGGGATCGAGCGCGACCGAATCCGCCCGTTCGATGCCGGCGACGCGATGGGCATTCTCAGGCGCAATGGCGATCAGCGCGCCGATGCAGCCGTCGACATGGAACCAGAGGCCTTCCTCATGTGACAGCTTCGCAAGCGCCTGCAAATCGTCGATCGCCCCGGTGTTGACGGTGCCCGCCGTACCGATGACGCAGGCCGGCTTGAACCCTGCCGCGCGATCCTCTGTGATCGCCGCCCGCAAGGCGGCGATATCGATGCGCAGCCCGGCATCGGTCGGGATGCGGCGCAGTGCCCGGTTGCCGAGGCCAAGTGCCTCCATCGCCTTGCGGTGGCACGAGTGGATCTGCTCCGAGCCGTAGAAGCGCAGCGGCTTTTCGATGGCGGCGACACCATGCTCGCGCACGTCGATGCCGGCCTTGACGTTGCGCGCCACGGTCAGCCCGATGATGTTGGCCATCGAGCCGCCGCTGACCAGCGTGCCGCCGGCAGAAGCGGGAAAGCCCAGCATCTCCTTGCACCAGTTCACCACCTGGCTGTCCATCAGCCCGGCGGCGTGGTTGCCACCGCCGAGGTTCGAGCCCTGGATTGCCGCCAGGAAATCGCCGAGCGCACCGGTGAAATTGCTCGACCCCATATACCAGGACCAGAAGCGCGGATGGATGTTGCCCATTGGATAGGACATCACGGTGCGGGACACCTCAGAATAGACCGCATCCAGCGGCGCCGGCGAGCGCGGCAGCGGCGCCGAGAAGGCCCCTCTCACATCGGCCGGCATCTCCCGCCAGACCGGGCGGTCGCGCACATCGCGGAGGTAATCGACCGCATCGTCGATGACCCGGTGCGACAGGGCCTGCACATCGGCCCAGTCCAGGGGGTCGAGCGTTTCCTCGGCCAAAAGGCCGAGGTTTTCTTGCACGGCGTCCATACCAGATCTCCCGTCAAGCCGCCGGGAACTGGCAGCCGGGCGTCGAGCGCGACAGGGCGGTCTCGTCGGCATCCATCTCGGCCTCGATGCCGTCGAACAGCGGCGTCGACATGTAGCGTTCGCCGGTGTCGGGCAGCATGCACAGGATCACCGCGCCAGCCGGCGCCTTCTCCGCGACCTGCCGTGCCACGGCGAAGGTCGCGCCGCCGGAAATGCCGGTGAAGATGCCCTCTTTGCGCGCCAATTCCCTCGCCCATTTGATGCCCTCGGGCCCGGCGATCGGCATCACCTCGTCATAGAGGCTGGTGTCGATCGCCTCCTGCAGCACGTTGGGTATGAAATCTGGCGTCCAGCCCTGGATCGGGTGCGGCTCGAAGGCTGGATGGCTGGCGGCGGGAGCACCATCGGCGCCGCGCTGCTGGACCTTGCCGCTGCCGATGAGCTGCGCGTTGGCCGGCTCGGACACCACGATGCGGGTTTCCGGCCGCTCGCGGCGCAGCACGCGCGCCACGCCCACCACCGTGCCGCCGGTGCCATAGCCGGTGACGAAGCAATCAAGCCGCGAGCCGGCGAAATCATTGACGATCTCGCGCGCCGTCGTTGCCTCGTGGATGGCGGCGTTGGCGGTCGTCTCGAATTGGCGGGCAAGGAACCAGCCATTGGCCTCGGCCAGTTCCACCGCCTTCTTGTACATGCCGAAACCTTTTTCGGCGCGCGGCGTCAGCACCACCTTGGCGCCCAGCATGCGCATCAGTTTGCGGCGCTCGACCGAAAAACTGTCGGCCATCGTGACGACCAGCGGATAGCCCTTTTGCGCGCAGACCATGGCGAGGCCAATGCCGGTGTTGCCGCTGGTCGCCTCGACCACCGTCTGGCCCGGCTTCAGCGCCCCGCTGCACTCGCCCTCCTCGATGATGTTGAGCGCCAGCCGGTCCTTCACCGAGGCGCCGGGATTGAAATACTCGGCCTTGACGTAGATCGTCGCGTGGGACGGTCCGAGATTGTTGATGCGAACCACCGGCGTGTCGCCGACAGTGTCGAGAATGCTGTCGAACAGGCGGCCGCGCCCGGCCGTGGTTCTGATCTTCTGCTGCTGCAACATCTTGGTCTCCTTGATTGTCATCGCGTTTTGTCTTCACGGGCCGGTTACAAACCGGCGGGTTGGGCGGCGAGGTTTGGTGACCTTGCCGCGCTAGGACTGACATGCCGCACAGCGGCAATGGCCGTATCCGGCGCTGAGATCCGCTGCCGGATGCGCCGTGTCGTGTTTGGTGATACAGGAGAGGCCGACAGGCCAGCGTGGGAGCAGGCGTGGAAACGCACGTGGAATCCACTCGATCGAGGCCGGACGGCGACATGCCGGTCCTTTCCGTGCGCCTGCTCGGACCGCTGATGATCTCCCGCGACGGCGCTCCGGTTGCCCTGCCCGCGTCACGCAAGCTGCGCGCGCTGCTCGCCTATCTGGCGCTGGCGCCGCATCCGGTCAGCCGCAGTCGCCTGTGCGAGTTGTTGTGGGATGTGCCGAACGACCCAAGGGGCGAACTGCGCTGGTGCCTGAGCAAGCTGCGCGGCGCGCTTGACATGCCGGCCCGGCGCCGGGTCTCCACCCAAGGCGATACGGTCGCACTCGATCTCGACGATTGCCTGGTCGATGTGCTGGAGGTCAGCCGCGCCGCCGCGCAAGGGATCGGCACGCTTGACGTCGAGCGCTTGCGCGTGCTGGCCGGACTGTTTGCCGGCGATTTCCTCGACGGGCTGGAGCTCGAGCGCAGCCCGCATTTCAACAGCTGGCTGATCTCGCAGCGCCGCCGCTTCAGCGCTTGCCATGCCGCCGTGCTGGAACGCCTTGTCGCGAGCCTGCCGGCTTATAGTGACGAGGCGATCGCCCATCTCGACACATGGGTGGAACTGGCGCCGTTCGACACGTGCGGACATCTGGCGTTGCTGTCCAATCTGGCCGGGCGCGGCGAGGTCGGCGCGGCCGAAGAGCATCTGGCCGCGGCGGAACGATTGTTTCGGTCGGAGGAGCTCGATTTCGCACCGCTTCGCGCGGCCTGGCGGGCGATCCGTGACCGACATTCGGGCACCTCGCTTCGAACGGCCTGCCTGTCCACGCTATCGCCACTGGTGGCTACCATGCCCACCGCACCCGGCCCGGTCGAGCCCAGCCACGCTTCGCTGGCGGTGATGCCGTTTGTCGAGGAGAGCGGCGGCACGCGCGGCGGATTGGCCGGCGGTTTCACCCACGACATCATCACCCGCCTGGCCAAGCTCAGGGATTTCTTCGTCATCGCGCGCGGATCGGTGTTTGCGCTGGCAGAGCAGAACATCGCGCCCGAGGATGCCGGCCGCCGGCTGAATGTCGACTATGTCGCCACCGGCACGGTGCGTAGCCCGTCCGGCCGCCTCATCGTCAGCGTCGAGCTGATCGAGGTGCGCAGCGCCAGGATCGTCTGGGCCGAGACCTTCGAGCGCAGGCCCGATGACATCTTTTCCGTGCTCGACGACATCGGCAACAGCATCGTCTCCTCGATCTCGGCCGAGATCGAAACGGTCGAGCGCAACCGCGCCATGCTGAAGGCGCCCAGCTCGCTCAACGCCTGGGAGGCCTACCATCGCGGCCTCTGGCACATGTACCGCTTCACCCAGGCCGAAAACGAGCAGGCGCGGCATTTCTTTGCCCAGGCCTTGCAGCTCGACCCGACCTTCGCCCGTGCCTATGCCGGCCTGTCCTTCACCCACTGGCAGAACGCCTTCCAGCGCTGGGGCGATCGCGACCGCGAAAGCGCGCTGGCCTTCGAGAGCGCCGGCCACAGCCTGCTGGTCGACGACCACAATCCGGCCGCCCATTGGGCGATGGGCCGGGCGCTGTGGCTGCGCGGCGAGCAGGACGGCTCGCTGCTCGAACTCGAGCGGGCGGTCGATCTCAGCCCCAACTTCGCGCTCGGCCACTACGCTTTGTCCTTCGTGCATTCGCAGTCGGGCGACCCGCGAGCGGCGATAGGCTCTTCCGATCATTCGCGCCATCTCAGCCCGTTCGACCCGCTGCTGTTCGGCATGCTGGGCGCACGCGCCATGGCGCATGTCCGGCTCGGCCAGTTCGAGGAGGCGGCCGAATGGGCGCTGAAGGCGGCGGCGCGGCCCAACGCCCACGCCATCATACTGGCGATCGCCGCGCACTGCCTGGCGCTGGCCGGACGGCTCGACGAGGCGCGCGGCTTCGCCGCCGCCATCCGCAAGACAAGGCCGGACTATTGCGCCGACGATTTCATCGGCACCTTCCGCTTCGAACCGGATGCCGTAGCGCTGTTCCGGCAGGGCGCCAGCCGCATCGGGCTCAACTGAAGCCTGGATCGCCATCTTGGGGATCGCGTGGGAATTTCGCCTCAAATCCGCCGGGTTAACGAAGTCGGAAGGAGTTGTTTAACCGTTAGCTTCTATGTCACGGCCCGGGGGGCCGACAAAGTGAGTATGATGAGCAACAGCCCCGACAAGCGCAATGAATGGCGCGCCATATTTTACGTGCAGGCTCGCGTTGCCATCCTGTTTGTCCCGGTGGTTGCCAGCCTGCTGATCATAGCGGCGCTTGCCGGAAACGAACGCAAGTCGGTTCCCAGCATGATCGACCCGACCGTCACCGGCTCCGTGCGGTAGGCGCTATCGGTCGGCGTTAGCCCTCTCGGGGAGAGCGCTTTCTAAAGAAAGAGAAGGTCGAAGGAAAGGCCCTCCCGATCAACGAGGGAAGGCGCTATGCGCTTTTCCTGGGAAACCACTTCACACTTTCCCGGACTTGCTCCAGGAGAGCGTGCTTTCCGGCAGCATTCGCTTGAGCACGTCGTCCTTGCGGATGAAATGATGCCATAGCGCCGCGGCCGCGTGCACCCCGGCGAGGATGAGGATCGAATTGGCGCACAGGCTGTGCAGTTCCCTGATGAACCGGGCCGTGTCGCGGTCGGGCGATACCGGGGCCGGGATGGTGAAGAGGCCGAAGAAGCTCAAGGCGTCGCCCCTGTACCAAGTCAGCAGGATGCCGAGAGCCGGAATGGTCACCAGCAGCGCATAGAGCAGCAGATGCGCCATCTTGGCCGCCCATCGTTCAAGCTCCGACATTTCCGTCGGCAGCCCTGGCGTTCCCAGTATCAGGCGCAGGCCGACGCGGATGACGACCAGCGCAAACAACAGCAGCCCGAACGAAATATGGAACCACCAGACGAGCGCGCGGCCGGGATCGCCGCGCGGAAAAAGTTCTTCCACATAGGTCAAGCCATAAAGGCCGATGACCAGCAGAAACACCGCCCAGTGAATGGCTTTTTGTGCGCTTGTATAGGTGGGGTGCATGCGAGCCTTCCAGTTTTGAATGTTTCTAAACTAGCCGCGATCATGTCAAAGCTTTGTCGGGCTCGGATGATCGTGAGCTGGCAGGACACTGGAACGGGTAGGCTGTCAGTTTGCGGACAGTCGGGCATCGAGCGCGTAATGCTGGACAAAGAAAAACCCGGGCGAACCGGGCTCTTCTTCGGCGTCTCCAGGGCGCTCAAACAAAGCGCGGGATCGGACCGTTCTGCGGGGTCACATCGTCGCCGAGGTCGACAAACACCTCGTCGACATAGCACCATGCCCAGCCTTCGGGTGGATCGTAGCCCTCGATGATCGGATGCTTGGTGGCGTGGAAATGCTTGGTGGCGTGGCGGTTGGGCGAGTCGTCGCAGCAGCCGACATGGCCGCAGGTACGGCACAGCCGCAGATGCACCCATTGCGACCCGCTCTTCAGGCATTCCTCGCAGCCGAGCGCGCTCGGCGTGACCTTCCTGATGTCGCGCGTATGTCTGCATTCATCCATCATGGTCTCCCGGCCATTTGAAATGTGTCGGCGTTGCCGCGCGCGAGGTAGGCATGCAGAGCCGCGACCACCTGGGCGCCTTCGCCGACAGCCGCCGCGACCCGTTTGACCGAACCGGCGCGGACATCGCCTATGGCGAACACGCCGCTGCGGCTCGTCTCCATCTGCGCCGATCCTATGTCCGATCCGGTGCGCACGAAACCCCTGGCGTCCAGCGCGACATCGCAGTTGGCCAGCCAATCGGTGTTCGGATCGGCGCCGATGAAGAGGAAGAGATGGCGGATCGGGCGCGTCGTTTCCGCGCCGCTGGCGCGGTTGCGCCAGCGCACGGTGGCAAGATTGCCCTCTTCGCCGTCCAGCGCCTCGATTTCGGTCCCGGTCAGCACCTCGATGTTCGGCTGCGCCCGGATACGCTCGACCAGGTAGCGCGACATGCTGGCATCGAGGCTGCCGCCGCGCGCCAGCAGCGCCACCTTCCGCGCATGACTGGCCAAGTAGACAGCCGCTTGCCCGGCCGAATTGCCGGCGCCGACCAGCGCCACTTCCTGGCCCGCGCAAAGCCGGCCTTCGATGGGCGACGCCCAATAGTGCACGGACGTCCCCTCGAACCGCGCAAGATTGGCGATGTCGAGGCGGCGATAGCGCGCGCCGCTGGCGATCACCACGCTGCGCGTGCGCACGGTCTCGCCGTCACCGACATCGAGCAGATAGCGGGCGCCTGACGTGTCGGTGGCCGCGCTCAAAAGTTTCGCCTCGTCCGGGATGACCATTTCAACGCCGAATTTCTGCGCCTGGTTGTAGGCGCGCGCCATCAGCGCCATGCCGGTGATGCCGGTCGGGAAACCGAGATAGTTCTCGATGCGCGAGGAGGCGCCGGCCTGTCCGCCGAAGGCACGGCAATCGAGCACGATCGTCGACAGCCCTTCGGATGCCGCATAGACCGCCGCCGCCAGCCCTGCCGGGCCGGCGCCGACGATGGCCACGTCATACACCGTATCGGCATCGATCGGGCGCAACAGGCCGACGCAGCGGGCGAGGTCCTTTTCGCCGGGGTTCATCAGCAGCCTGCCGTTTGGACAGAGCACGATCGGCAGGTGGTGCGGATCGACCTCGAAGCGTTCGACCAAGGTTTTGGCGCAGGGATCGCTGTCGGAATCGAGCACGCGGTGCGGCTGGCCGCTGCGCGCCAGAAAACCCTGCAGCCGCAACACGTCGGCATTGTCCTGGGGTCCGATGATGATCGGCCCGCTGGTGGCGCTCTCCAAAAGCCCGACGCGGCGCAGGATCAGCGCCCGCATGATGCGCTCACCGAGATTGGCCTCCTGCACCATCAGGTCGCGCAGCCGCTGCGAGGCGATGACGAACGCCTCCACCGGCTCGGCGGCCTGCGCATTCACCAGCGAGGGACGGGCCGAAAGCTGCGCCAGCTCACCGACAAAGCTGCCCGGGCCGTGCGTGACGATCGTCTCGCGCCGGCCGAGCCCGCCGTCCTGGGTGATGTCCACGCTGCCCGACAGCACGACGATCAGACCGGGCGCCACATCGCCTGCCGTAACGATGTTCTCGCCGGTCGCATAGGCGCTGGCCTCACCAAACCGGCGCATCCGGTCGATGTCCACCTCGGCCAGCGTGGGGAACGCCTGGTCGCGGCGGGCACCGAAGATCGGGTTGGTGGATTGAGCCATGGTTTTGAGCGTAGCGAAGCGGCCGCGGAGTTTGAAGCGGTTTGTGAGGGGACTGGCCGGAAGGGGAGGTTGGCTGAAAAGAAAAAGCCCGGACGAACCGGGCTTTTTCTCTAAGTTTCTGAACCGTCGAGTGGCTCGAAACGGGAATTTGGTGCCCAGAAGAGGATTGCACTCAGAGCCCCCGCTAGCATTCGGAACAAGATTCGACAGCTTCGCCCCACTAGCGCTAGACTAAAGGTTTGGGGTTGGGCTTTAGACATGTCTCGTGTTTTCTTAGCTAGTATCCTGTCGTGCCTGTTGACTGCGCTGGTGGGAACTCCTGCGGCATATGCTGGTTTGAAGTTCCAGGCCGGGCAGACTGATGCCGGCATCCACTATATTTTTGTATCAGGTGATTTCGCTAATCAGGACGACCTGTCGGCCTTTGAGGCGCTGGCACGGTCTAACTCGGCGATCGCAGTAACTTTCCAATCACCTGGCGGGAATATTCAGAAGGCGATGGACCTTGGACGGCTCATCCGCAGACTCGGCCTAAGCACGGCCCAGTTCAGGGCTGTAGAGTGTGCTTCAGCATGCTCCCTGGCCTTTCTTGGCGGTACCGTGCGATACGCCGAGCCGGGCTCCATCGGCGTCCATAAGTCATCCTTCAGTGGCGATGTATCCGTTAATACCGAGGACGCCGTTTCCGGTATCCAGCAGGTTACTGCCGACATCATCACCTATATGATCGAGATGGGCGTAGACCCAGCCCTACTCCAGCTTTCACTGCAATATGACAGTGATGACATACGGTACCTGTCCAGAAGCGAGATGGCGAAATACAGGGTCACCACCTTGGACAATGACGCCGGCCAGCCATCGATTGCCAACCAAGCACCAACGTCACCACCGCCGTTCTCGCAACCGCCTTCGCAGCCGCCTGTTGCCTCTTTGCCCACGACCCCTGAGCATGCCTCTCTTGAGATTCCCCAAGCGCACTCCGGCCGCATCCGGCACCCAAAGGGCGCAGCTCCGTTAAAAGCTCTCGCGGATGGAAGGTCTGCAACCCTCGTCAACGTTCGCAACGGGAGCCCCGTTATAATCCTGGGGAATGTGGCTCGGTGGTACCGCGTGCAAGCCAATGGCCAAGTTGGCTATATGCACGACACCTGGGTCTACGTGGATCAGTATGAAAGCGGGCCATTCGAGCAGCGTCACATACAGGTAAAGAGTTTCGACAACTTGGCGGAGGCTTCGGGCTATGTTCGCTCCGCTCCCATCCCGCTATCGGCCTACCTTGCGACCAATGGATGGTTTGCGGTCACCCTCGAAGACACCTTCGATCAAGTGATGGCCAAGGGTCTCGTGACGGAACTTAAGGCGAGGCGTGCCATCCCTGACGACGCATATATGACCTGGGGCAACACCTACGTCCGCAAAGTCTGCTGCGCTAAGTGATTGACCATGCAACACCGGGACGGTGATGAGATGGACACGGCATCATGGACTTGGGAGTGGTTGCGGAGCTCGTGCTGGTGCGCGAGGTTAGCTTATGCCCGTGTGGGCACTGAGCCGCCAACAGGAGACCCGAGCGGAAACCGCCGAAAGAGCTTGTCTACTTGATCCCGTTGGTAGTCGGGAAAAATGGTGCCCAGAAGAGGACTCGAACCTCCACTCCTTGCGGAACACGGACCTGAACCGTGCGCGTCTACCAATTCCGCCATCTGGGCTGGTGCGGGCTCATGTAAGCGGGCAAGCGATTGCTGTCAACGCGCTTTTTTCGCAGGTGCTCCGTTCGCCGGCTCAGTCGTCCAGCACTTCCTTGGAAGCGACGGTGGAATCGGCGTTGAGCTGGTAGATGACCGGCACGCCGGTGCCGAGTTCCAGCTTGACGATCTCCTCGCCCGACTTGCCGTCGAGCGCCATGATCAGCGCGCGCAGGGAGTTGCCGTGCGCGGCGACCAGCACGGTGCAGCCGCGCAGCACATGCGGCTGCAAATCGTGCAGGTAATAGGGCCAGACGCGGGCGCCGGTGTCCTTCAGGCTCTCGCCGGCAGGCGGCGGCACGTCGTAGGAGCGGCGCCAGACATGCACCTGCTCCTCGCCCCATTTCTTGCGGGCGTCGTCCTTGTTGAGGCCGGAGAGGTCGCCATAGTCGCGCTCGTTGAGCGCCTGGTCGCGGATGGTCTTCAGGTCGCCCTGGCCAACCGCGTCGAGGATGTGCTGGCATGTCTTTTGCGCCCGGATCAGCGCGGAGGTGAAGGCGATGTCGAATTTCAGGCCGCGCGCCTTGAGCTTTTGCCCGGCGGCCTTGGCCTCGGCGTGGCCCTGTTCGGTCAGGTCGACGTCGCGCCAGCCGGTGAACAGGTTCTTCAAATTCCATTCGCTCTGGCCGTGGCGCACGAGCACGAGGGTTCGCGACATGTTTGCTCCTTCAGGTTTATGGATCAGGTCGGCTCAGCTGAGGCCGAGCACGTCCCGCATCGAATACAGTCCCGGCTTCTTGCCGCGCGCCCAAAGCGCCGCCTTGACGGCGCCGCGGGCGAAGATGGCGCGGTCCTCGGCGTGGTGCGACAGGGTGATGCGCTCGCCGGTGCCGGCCAGCATCACGCTGTGGTCGCCGACGACAGAGCCCCCGCGCAACGTGGCAAAGCCGATCGAGCCCGTCTTGCGCACCCCGGTGTGGCCGTCGCGGACGCGCACGTCGTTGCCTGAGAGCTCGATACCACGCCCGGCGGCGGCGGCTTCACCCAGCAGCAGCGCCGTGCCCGAAGGCGCGTCGACCTTGTGCTTGTGGTGCATTTCGAGGATCTCGATGTCGAAATCGTCGGCATCGAGCGCGCGCGCCGCCTGCTCGACCAGCACCGCCAGAAGATTGACGCCGAGGCTCATATTGCCCGACTTGACGATCGTCGCATGGCGCGCCGCCGCAGCGATCCTGGCATTGTCATCGGCCGAACAGCCGGTCGTGCCGATGACATGGACGATGCGCGCCTGCGCCGCGTAGCCGGCGAATTCGACCGTCGAAGCAGGCGTGGTGAAATCGAGCACACCGTCGGCCTTGGCGAACACCGGCAGCGGATCGTCGCTGATCGGCACGTTGATGATGCCGATGCCGGCCAGCTCGCCGGCATCCTTGCCCAGATGCGGCGAATCCGCCCGCTCGACCGCGCCGATGACCCGCGCGCCTGATATAGAGTGAATGGCGCGGATCAGCGTCTGGCCCATGCGGCCGGCGGCGCCCACCACCACCAGGCCCATATCATTTGCCGGTCCGTCGGTTGCGGGCGTGGCGCTCATGTCGTGCTCCCGGCGATGCTCTGCGTGTCGATGCCTTGTGACAGGCGTTGCGCCGAAGTCCGGATCGGCGCGCTGTCGTCGACAAGCCCCAGACCCTTGACGCCCTGGATACGGTGGAAGCGGGCATAGACGCTGTGCGGATCGGCCATCAGCGAGGCGTGCGTGCCTTCCTCGACCAGCCGGCCCTGTTCCATGACGATGATGTGGTCGGCATTGACCACCGTCGACAGCCGGTGCGCGATGACGATGGTGGTGCGGCCTTCCATGACCTTTGTCAGCGCCTGCTGGACGCGAGCCTCGGCCTCGTTGTCGAGCGCCGATGTCGCTTCGTCGAGCAAAAGGATCGGTGCCTGCCGCACGATGGCCCGCGCGATCGAGACGCGCTGGCGCTGGCCGCCGGACAGCGTCACGCCGTTCTCGCCGACTGGCGTGTCGTAGCCCTGCGGCTGCTGGCGGATGAAGTCGTCGGCCGCGGCTTGGCCCGCGGCCTGTTCGATCTCGGCATCGGTGGCGCTCAGCCGGCCGTAGCGGATATTGTCGCGGATGGTGCCTTCGAACAGATAGGGCTGCTGCGAGACATAGGCGATAGAACCGCGCAGCGACTGTTTGGTGACCTTCGAGATGTCCTGGCCGTCGATCTCGATCGACCCCGCCTCGACATCGTAGAAGCGCTGCAGCAGCGCCACCAATGTCGTCTTGCCGGCGCCCGAAGCGCCGACGATTGCCGTCACCTTGCCGGCCGCGGCGACGAAACTCAGATCCTGCAGCACCGGGGCCTCCTCGACATAGCGGAAGGAGACGTTGTTGAAACGCACTTCGCCGGAGGTGAATTTCGCCTCGGCGGCGCCTTGGGCGTCGCTCTGCTGCGGCTCGATGTCGAGAAGCTCGTAGATCATGCGCGCATTCACAAGCGCGCGTTCCATGCCGACCTGCATGCGCGCCAGACGGCGGGCCGGATCATAGGCGAGCGTCAGCGCGGTGATGAAGGAAAACACCGCGCCCGGCGGCTGGCCGAGAACGGTGGCCCGGTAGCCGGAATAGGCGATGACGCTGGCGAAGGCGATGCCGGCCAGCAGTTCGGAAACCGGCGTCAGCCGCTCGGAGACGCGAGCGATCTTGTTCGACCGCTGCTCGGCATCCTCGGCGAGCTGGCTGATCCGGCGCGACAGCTCGTCCTCCATGGTGAAGGCCTTGACGATGGCGATGCCTTGCGTGGCTTCCTGCATGGCGCCGATCAGCCGAGAGTTGATCTGCACCGATTCGCGCGTGATGCGGCGCACCCGGCGCATTAGATAGGTGACGGTCCAGATCAGCGGCGGCCCGATCAGCAGCGAACTCAAGGAGAGTATCGGATCCTGATAGATCATCACGCCGACCAGGCCGACCAGCGAGACGGCATCACGCGCGGTCGAGGTCACCGTCATCGACAACAGGTCGCGAATGCCGTTGACGTTCTCGTTGACCTGCGCGGCCAGCCGCCCGGACCTTGTGTCGTTGAAGAAGGAGACGCCAAGCTTCATCAGATGGTTGAAGATGCGCTGCTGATAGCGCGCCACCAGATTGTTGCCGATCCTGGCCATCGTCACCGCCTGGCCGTAGCCGGCAAGGCCGCGCAGGATGAAGGCACCGAGCAGTGCGGCGCAGATCCATGGGATCAGGTCGCCGCGTCGTTCGTAGAAGATCTGGTTGACGACCGGGCTCATGATCCAGGCGGCAAGCGCCGTCGTCGCCGACACGGTCAGCAGGCAGAGGATGGTGAAAACATACGCGCCCCGATAGTCGCGGCCATTTTCCTGGAGGATACGGCGGATGACCGCCACGATCTCTCCCGCACGGGGTTTCGACAAATTGGGGGGCTGAAATGTCAAATTGGAGCGCTTCGTAGATTTCCGCTTCCCGCGGCCGGGCAATTTGGCACCCCTCTTAACGCCAAGCAGCCAGCTTGCCTATGCCTCGGGGTGACTAACTTCGTCGCGCCAGCGCCGGCCCGAAGTCTGGACGCCGAACAGCGAGGGGTTCCTGGCATAGGCGGCAAGGCCCAGAAGTGCGGCCAGCGGATGGGTAATGACATACACCGGCATGGTGCGCATCATCGCGCTGTGCGGCGCCTTGTCCTCGAAAGCGGCACGGAAATTGCCGGCTTTCAGCGCCGGCACGATCTTCTGCGCGATGCCACCGGTGAGAAACACGCCGCCGCGGCTCATGAACACCAGAGCAAGGTCGCCTGCCGTGCGCCCAAGGCAGGTGACGAAGGTCTCCAGCGCTTCCTCGGCAACCGGATCGGTTTTCGCAAGTGCCGCGGCAGTGATCTCGGCCGGCGTGGTGAAGGGCGACGGCTTGCCGTCCGCCTTGGCAACCGCCCGATAGACATTGACCAGACCGCGTCCGCACAGGATCTGCTCGCCCGAAATGCGGCCCTCCAGCTTCTCGATATGCGGAAAAACCTCGAAATCGCGGGCCGAGCGCGGACCGATGTCCATATGGCCGCCCTCGCCGGGCACCGGTATCCAGTGGTGCAGCGCATGGACCAGCCCGGCGACGCCGAGCCCGGTTCCGGGGCCGAGCACGACGCGGCCGGCATTGGGCTCCGGCGTGCCGCCGCCGATCTTTTCCATGTGCTCCTCGCCGAGCGCGACGACGGCCAGCGCCTGCGCCTCGAAATCGTTGAGCACGACGATGTCGCTCAGGCCGAGGCTGGCGAACATTTTTCTCGGCTTGACGATCCAGGGGCAGTTGGTCAGTTCGATCTCGTCGCCGTCGACCGGACCGGCCACCGCCAGCACCGCCGAATTGGGACGCACCGACGAGCGATCGAGCACGGCCGCCTGGATCGCCTCGTCGATGGTGTTGTAGTTCGCCGTCTGGACGATGGTCGGCTCGCCTGCCTCGGAATTGGCGTCGAGCACGATCGAAAAGCGCGCATTGGTGCCGCCGATGTCGCCGATAAGGATCGGAAACCGCAACAAAGTATCGTCGTCGCCTGTGCCTGGCATGCTCTCGTCCGTCTCCGGCGCCACCGACGGCATCTAGCCGTTCTTCCGTTGACTAGCGCATGGGTTTGAAAAGGGAAACGGTTTTCGACCCCGGCGGCGCGCTGAGGCCGGCTGTGCGGCCAAACCGACACGGTTTCGCAAAAATAAGGCCCCGAACCGATTGGGCCGTGACCGTCAGTTTCCTGGCGGCCGCGGTCGCGGCAGCGGCACGCCGGTCTCGGGGGTCGCCGTGAAGGCGTTCACCGTACTTGGCAAGCCGGCGGCGGCCGGCGTGGCGGACAATGACGGCGCTTCGGGTTCGGGTGCGGCAGCCGCGACCGGCACGCCGCCGCCATGATAGGTCGCCGCCTCGGCCGAGGCCGGCCCCGGCGCGTCGAGCACGGCGCGGCATTCGCTCGGCAGGTTCGCCATCGTCATCAGGTCGCGCGCTTTGGGCGCATCCGGGTTCTTGTTGGGCCGCCACGGCTCCTGCGTGAACCACCAGGCCAGCGGCTTGCCGCAACCGTCATCGTCCGGCGTCGCTTCCTGCGCCTTGCAGCCGGGCGATCCCGGCTGACAGCCGATGCGCATGTGGAAATGATAGTCGTGGCCCCAAAACGGCCGGATCTTGCGCAGCCAGAAGCGGTCGCCCTTGACGGTGTCGCAGAGCTTTTTCTTGATGCCCGGATTGACCAGGATGCGCTCGACCTGGCTGTAACTCGCCGCCCGCTTCAGAAGCCTTGTGTGCGCCGGCGTCCACAGCGCGTCCTTCACCAGATGGGTCTTCTCATCGACCATCAAGGTGGCGCTCATCGATTCGCGCTGCGCCATCGACAGCGGGCGGCTGGGCATCGGCGTCAGCCAGATGTCGGCGTCGAGCCCGATCTGGTGCGAGGCATGTCCGGTCATCATCGGGCCGCCACGCGGCTGCGAAATGTCGCCGATCAGCAAGCCCGGCCAACCATCGGCTGCCGCGTCGCGCGACAGTTTCTCGATCACCGCGATCATCGCCGGATGGCCCCAGCGACGGTTGCGCGAAGGCCGCATCACCTCCCAGGTCGGACCGTCCATGGGAATGGCGACGCCGCCGGCAAAACAGCCCTTGGAATAGAAGCCGATCGACTGCGCCGCGGTCGCGGCCGGCAGCTTCTTGGCGCCGAACAGGTCTTTTGCCCGTTCTTCGGCGCTCACCGGCTGAACGGCGAAACCGACCAGGGCAAGCAGGCCAAGCGCGGCTGCCAGCAGGGGCATTTTGCCGAGAGACGGCCGTATCGGTGTTTTCATGAAACCGGATCCCCACCGCAATCCAAGGCCGAATCATAGCACGCAAAGCACGACGCTTCGATCGATAGAGCGGTTCACCGAAACGGTGAACCGCTCTATCTCTGTTTTGACGCAATCCCGGACGGAAAACCGTGTCACACTTTTCCTGGAATTGCTTTTAGCGCTTCATTGGGCTACGCGCCTCGCCGTCGCGCCAGTCGCCGCTTGCCCACATATGGTCGAAGGCCGCGCGGTAGTCGCGAAAGCGCAGGGAATAGCCCGCCGCCTTGATTGCCGCATTGGCAACACGCTTGTTCTCGCCATAGAAGGACCGCGCCATGGGCGAAAGTTGGGCGGCGTCGAAAGGAATCTCGGGCGGCGGTTCGATGCCCATCAATGATGCGGCATAGGCGACGACGTCCTGCGGCGGCGCCGGCAGATCGTCGGTGACGTTGAAGATGCCGCCTTTATTGCCTTGGATGAGCTGCCACAGGGAGCCTGCAATGTCGTCGCAATGAATGCGGTTGAACACTTGGTCGGGCTTGACCAGCCGCCTTGCGCTGCCGTTTTCCAGATTGACCAGGGCATTGCGGCCCGGCCCGTAAATGCCGGAGAGTCGCAGGATCGCCACCGGCCGGCCGATCTCGCGGCCCAGCTCCAGCCAGTCCTGCTCTGCCGCCACCCGCATCATCGAACGCTTCGACACCGGCCGGCATTCAGCCGTTTCATCGACCCATGCGCCGTCATAATTGCCGTAAACCCCGACCGTAGAGAGATAGCCGATCCATTCCAGCAAAGGCATTTGAGCGATTGCCTCTCGCGCGGCACCCAGCACGGGATCGCCGGCCTCCTCCGGGGCGACCGAAATCAGCAGATGCGTTGTCTTTTCCAGTGCATCGCCAATCTCATCCGTCATCGCGCCGTCGAACAGCAGCGGCGCGATGCCGGCCTGCCGTAGCGTCTCGAATTTTTCCGGCGAGCGTGTCGTGCCGAAGATCGTCGCGGCGCCTTTGTTGGCCCGAGCAAAAGCCCTGCCGGAATAGCCGGCGCCGAAGATGAATATCTGCTTTTCGCTCATGCATTCGCCCTGGTTGGCCGCGCCAGACGCCATTCGTCGCGCACGGCTTCGTCGCTCTCGGTTTTCAGGCCGAGGGCTGCCCTTTCTGAATATTCGGCATCGGGCACCAGCCGCGCCAGCGCCCAAATTGCCGCGCCCCGCACCAGCTGCGAGGCATCGTCCAGCAAGGCGCGCACAGTGTCGGCAAGAGAGGCATCGCCGGAATTGCCGGCGGCGATCAGCACGTTGCGGATGAACCGATCGCGGCCGATGCGTTTTATCGGCGAACCGGAGAAGAAAGCGCGGAAGGCCGCGTCATCGAGACCCAAAAGGTCGGCGAGCGGTGGTTCGCGCAGATCATCGCGCGCGGCGAGTTTTGCTTCCGAAGCCGCCCGGGCGAATTTGTTCCACGGGCAGGCGGCTAAACAGTCATCGCAGCCATAGATGCGGTTGCCGATCTTTTCGCGGAATTCGTGCGGAATCGGCCCCTTGTTCTCGATGGTGAGATAGGAAATGCAGCGCCGCGCATCGAGCCGGTAGGGCGCCGGAAAAGCATCGGTCGGGCACGCGTCGAGGCAGGCGCGGCAGGAGCCGCAATGGTCGATTTCGGCGCGGTCGGGCACGAGTTCGGCGGTGGTGAAGATGGTGCCGAGGAACAGCCAGGAGCCGTGCTCGCGGCTGACCAGATTGGTGTGTTTGCCTTGCCAGCCAAGCCCGGCGGCTTCGGCCAGCGGCTTTTCCATGACAGGTGCGGTGTCGACGAACACCTTCACGTCACCGCCGGCGCGGGCAACGAGCTTGCCGGCGATCTCCTTCAGCCGGCCTTTCATCACATCGTGATAGTCGCGGTTTTGCGCATAGACCGAGATCGCGCCGCGGTCGCGCTTGGCCAGCACTTCGCGAAGATCATGGTCGGGGCCGTAGTTCATCGCCAGCACGACGATCGAGCGTACCTGCGGCCAGAGGGCCGTTGGTTCACTGCGGCGTTGCAGCGTCTCGGCGATCCAGTCCATCGACCCGTGAAAGCCGTCGGCGACGAATTCGGCCAGGCGCGCCGGCGCCAGCGGGATCGCATCGGGGGAGGTGACGGCGACGGCATCGAAGCCGGCGCGCTGCGCCTCAGCGTCGATCAGCGCGCGCAGTTTTGCGGCGTCAGAAGTCGAGGTCCGCATAATGCGACACCGGTGACAGGCCGCGCACCCGGTCGGTCAAAAGCGGCCGGAAGGAAGGCCGCGACTTGACCCGCGTGTACCATTCGCGAGCAGCGCTGTGCTCGCGCCAGTCTATCTCGCCGAGATAATCGAGCACCGACAGCGTCGCCGCGGCCGCGAGATCGGCATAGGTGACCCTCGAGCCGGCCAGCCAATGGCGGGTGCCGGCCAGCCAGTTGGTGTATTTCATGTGCTGGCGGATGTTGGCGCGCGCCGCACGGATCGCGCCCGAGTCGGGCGAGCCGCCGCCCGCCGTTTCCGGCATGACCGGCTTCAGCACGCGCTCACGCACCAGATGGCGGGTGACTTCGCTTTCAGCCTTGTTGAGATACCAGTCGATGAGCCGGCGGATTTCGGCGCGCTGCATCGGGTCCTCGGCGAACAGCCGCTTGTCGCGCTTCAGCACGCCGCGCGTTTCATCGAGATATTCCGATATGACCGTCGCGCCGACGATCGGCACGTCGCCTTCGGCCAGCAGGATCGGCAGCGTGCCGGCCGGGTTCAGCGCCAGGAACTCCTTGCGCCGGGTCCACGGCTTTTCCTCGATCAAAGCCAGCTCCTCGCCATACTCGCCGAATGCGAGGCGGACGAAGCGACAGGTGGCGAACATGGGGTGGTGGAAAAGCGTGAGCATGGTTCCGCGATGATAAAGCGCACTGGCGAATCGCAGGGCGCACCGGTAAGTCTTGGCCGCCCGGTTAGCGGGCCGTCAGGGTGTTGCGACCTATAGGGGGACTTCAACGCCATGACAAGCAAGCCCTTCTGTCAGCCGTCACGCCAATGCCGAGGTAGCCATGGAAAGCCAGACCATCGTCGAAGCCCTGCTGCTCGGCCTGCTGGAGGGGCTGACCGAGTTCATACCGGTGTCCTCGACCGGCCATATCCTGCTCGCCGGCCATTTCCTCGGCTTCCACTCGACCGGCAAGGCCTTCGAGATCCTGATCCAGCTCGGCGCCATCCTGGCGATCCTCAGCGTTTATTTCCGCCGCCTCTGGAAAATGCTGCTCGAACTGCCGCACGACCGACTGACCAGGCATTTCGTCATCGGCATCCTCATCGCCTTCCTGCCGGCGGCATTCATCGGCGCGCTGGCGCATGATTTCATCAAGACGGTGCTGTTCGAATCGCCAAGGCTGATCTGCATCATGCTGATCATCGGCGGCGTCGTGCTGCTGGTGGTCGACCGCATGAACCTCAAGCCTGTTTATCGCGACGTCGAGCGCTTCCCGACCCGGCTTTACCTGCAGATCGGGCTTTTCCAGTGCCTGTCGCTCATTCCCGGCACATCGCGTTCGGGCTCGACCATCGTCGGCGCCCTGCTTTTGGGCGTCGACAAGCGCGCGGCCGCTGAATTTTCCTTCTTCCTTGCAATCCCGACCATGGTCGGCGCCTTCGCCTTCGACCTGTTCAAGAACCGCAACGTGCTGAGCAGCGCCGACCTGCCGATCATCGCCGTCGGCTTCGTCGCCGCCTTCGTCACGGCGCTCATCGTCGTGCGCTTCCTGCTCGATTACGTCTCGCGCAAGGGTTACTCGCTGTTCGGCTGGTGGCGGCTGGTGGTGGGCGGTGTTGGGTTGGTGGCGTTGATGATCTGGGGGTGAGGAGTGTTCCGCGTAGCGGCCCTCACGCTTCGTCCCACGGGCTCCGCCCGTGGATGACGAATGAAGGAGGGCTGCCCCCTCTAACTCTTCCCATAAAACGCGTTCTCGACATGCACCGGCCAGCGCCAGGGCAGCACCGCGACCATGTCGAAGCGCATCGACAGTCTGCCGTAGTCCGCTTGGCGCGAGAGCCAGATGTCGGCCGCGCCTTCTATGCGACGTTCCGATTCGTGGCCGATCGCCTCCATGGCTTCCATCAGCGACCGGCGCGCCTTGACCTCGACGAACAGCACCAGATCGCCGCGCCGTGCGATCAGGTCGATCTCGCCGAAGCGCGTGCGGTGACGGCGCGCCAGGATCCGGTAGCCCTTCAGCATCAGCGCTGCCGCCGCCAGCCATTCGCCGCGATGGCCGCGCCGATAGGCTTTTTGGCGGCTGGCGCTCGGGCGTTCAGCCACCGTCGCTTTCTCCCGAAGCATCCTTGAGTTCCAGTAATCGCCGATAGAGCGCCTGTTTCTGGCCGCCGGTCATCTTCGCGGCTTCTGCCGCCGCCTTGGAGGCCGGCATTTCGGCGGCAAGCGACAGAAGCAGACGGTCGATGTCGGCGGGCTCGTGCGCCCTGGCCTCGGCCGGAGCGACGCAGACGACGATCTCGCCCTTCGGCGTATCGGCCGCAGCATAGTGGTCGGCCAGCGCCTGAAGCGTGCCGGTGCGCATCTCCTCGAAGGTCTTGGTCAACTCGCGGCCGATCGCGGCTTTTCGCTCGCCGCCCAGCGCTTCGACCATGGCACCGAGGGATTCGGCCAGCCGGCGCGGCGATTCGAAGAAAATCAATGTCGCCGGCACGGCTTTGAGTGCCTCCAGCCGCGTCAGCCGCTGCCCTGATTTGACCGGCAAAAATCCGGCGAACATGAAGGCATCGGAGGGCAGGCCGGATGCGGTCAACGCCGCGAGCGGCGCCGATGGGCCGGGGATAGGCACGACGCGAATGCCGTGGTCGAGCGCCTCGCCGACCAGCCGGTAGCCGGGATCGGACACCAGCGGCGTGCCGGCATCGGAGATCAGCGCCACGCTCTGTCCGGCCTGGAGCGCCGCGATCAGCTTCGGCCCGGCCTCGCCGGCATTATGCTCATGATAGGCTGTGGTGCGGCGGCGGATGCCATAACGGTCGAGCAGCACGCGCGACACCCGTGTGTCTTCGCAAGCGACGATGTCGGCGGCGGCCAGCGTCTCCAGCGCGCGCAGCGTGATGTCGGCGAGATTGCCGATCGGCGTCGCCACCAGATAGAGCGCCGGCTCCAGCGGCCGGGCCGCGATCTCGGTCTGCCCGACCACATAGCTGCGCTTGCCCGTCTCTGCGGTCACTGACGACTTCTCCATTCAGCCCTGTTTGGCACGGCTGACGCGGGCTTGCAAAAGCTGATGCCGATGTAGGGAATTCGCCTTTCCTTTGCCACAGTGGGGAACCAAACCGGCGTTGGCAGATTAGCCCCCTGATTCCGGAGGAGGACAGGATGGACAGCCTCAAGATACAAGACGCTTTCGAACCCTACTATGCCGGCCGCAACCGCGTTGCCACCCCCAGGGACAAGCGCCCGTCTGCCAAGACCGAGCACAGCCTGACCGAAGAGCGCGTCGCCGGCACCTTGCCGACGAACGTCAGCCTTTCCGACAACAAACCCGACAGCACGACGGAGCACTGACCGGACGATGCCCAATCGCTTCGATATCTTCATCACCCGTCTTGAAACGAAGAACGCACGCCATGGCGCGCAACTACCCTCGATAGGCGACCAGCACAGCACCCGCCGCGATAAGGGCGACGCCAAGCCAGTTCGCTCCGGACAACCGCTCGCCGAGAAAGGCCGCGCCAAACACCGCCACAAGCACGACGCTTAGCTTGTCGATCGGCGCCACCTGCGCCGCATTGCCGATCTTCAGGGCGCGAAAATAGCAGAGCCATGAAGCGCCGGTCGCCAGACCGGACAGGGCGAGGAAAGCCCAGGTCTTTCCCGAGATCGTAGCCGGCGACTGGAATTGGCCGCTGGCGAGCAGGATGGCACCGAGCACGATCAGGATGATGATCGTGCGGATGAAGGTGGCGAAATCGGAATTGATGTTCTCGATGCCGACCTTGGCGAAGATCGCCGTCAGGGCAGCGAATGCAGCCGAGAGCAGTGCCCAGAATTGCCAGGAGGATACGGTCAGGTTCATGCGGGTGGCCTTCGCGGATGGCGTCTTAACCGAGATACCGCGAAACGCGTGCCTTCAGAAGGCCAATCAACTCCAGATCCATGAATTCATAATTGTCAGGTATGTCGAGGCAGATCACACGCGCCTTCTTCAGGCTGGCCCTGAATTTCTTCTGCAGCTTGGTGCGGTGCGCCTTTTCCATGACGAAGATGATGTCGGCCCAAGCCACCAGCTCATGCGTCAGCGGCGTGTCGGCATCGTGGTTGGTTCCGGCCGAGGCCACCTCGATATCACGGCGCGTTGAAAACACCTGTTCGGCGGTCGGGCTGCGCAAGCGGTTCTGGCTGCAGACGAAAAGGACGTTCTTCAAGGGTTAGCGCGCCAGATCGGCGACCACCGCGTCGAGCACGATCATGCCGGCGGCCGTGGCGCGCAGGCGCGCATTGCCGATCGGCGCCACCAGCCCTTCGCCCTGCAGCATCGACAGCCGCGCGCTCGACAGGCCGCGCCCGGAGAACGCCTCGTAGCGGGAGAGATCGATGCCTTCGGCCAGCCGCAGGCCCATCAGCAGGAATTCGTCGGCCTCTTCCGAGCGCGTCAGGATCTCGCCGCCGGTGACGCCATGGCCCTTGGCCTCGACCAGATTGGCCCAGGTTTCCGGCATCCGCTCGGCGATTGTCACCGTGCGGCGGCCGTTCTCGACGAAGCGGCCATGCGCGCCCGGCCCGACGCCGACATATTCGCCATAGCGCCAATAGGTCAGGTTGTGCCGGCTCTCGGCGCCCGGCCTGGCGTGGTTGGAAATCTCGTAGGCCGGCAGGCCGTGCGCCGTGGTGATCTCCTGCGTCAGCGCATAGAGGTCGGCGGCATGGTCGTTGTCGGGGATGACGAATTTCTTTGCCGCATGCAGCGCGTGGAAGGGCGTGCCTTCCTCGATGGTCAGCTGGTAGAGCGACAGATGGTCGGCGGCATGGCCGATCGCCTGTTCCAGCTCCGATGCCCAAGCCTCCGGCGTCTGGCCGGGGCGGGCGTAGATCAGGTCGAAGGACAGCCTTGGGAATATTTCCCGCGCGAAGCCGATGGCGTGCAGGGCCTGTTCGACATTGTGCAAACGGCCGAGGAAGCGCAAATCCTTGTCGTTCAGCGCCTGCACGCCGAGCGACACGCGATTGACGCCGGCTGCCCGGTAGCCGCGAAAGCGTTCGGCCTCGACCGAGGAGGGATTGGCCTCCAGCGTCACCTCGATGCCGGCAGGCACCGTCCAGTTCTTCGCCACGGCGTCCAGAACCCTGGCCACGGTTTCCGGCTTCATCAGCGAGGGCGTGCCGCCGCCGAGAAAAACGCTGGTCACCTCGCGCGGCCCGGTGCGCTCGCGCATCGTCGCCAGTTCGGCCTCGAAGGCGGCGGCAAAGCGCTCCTGGTCGACCGGCTGGTGGCGAACATGGCTGTTGAAGTCGCAATAGGGGCATTTGGCCGCGCAGAACGGCCAGTGGACATAGACGCCGAAGCCGGGCGTCCGGTCGAGCAGCATGCTCATGCCGAGCCCAATCGAGCTTGGGCGAATTTCTGGAAGGCGCGGGCGCGGTGCGACAGCGCCGTGGCCTGGCCGGGCTTCCAGCCATGCTTTTCCTCGGCGCTCATTTCGCCGAAGGTTTTTTCGAAGCCATCGGGCAGGAACACAGGATCGTAGCCGAAGCCGAGCTCGCCGCGCGGTGGCCAGACCAGCGTGCCCTCGGCCTGGCCGCGATAATATTCCGCCTCGCCGTCGGGAAACGCCAGGCAGATGACGGCGACAAAGCGTCCCTTGCGCTGCTCCGGCAAGGCGGCGCCGACCTCCTGCAGCGCCACTTCGGTGCGTTGCATGGCCATGCCGAAGTCACGCGAACCGTCCGGGGTTTCGGCCCAGTTGGCGGTGTAGACGCCGGGCGCGCCGTCAAGCGCGTCGACGCACAGGCCGGAATCGTCCGACAACGCCGGCAAGCCGGTCGCCTTGGCGGCGGCGAGCGCCTTGATGTAGGCGTTCTCCTCGAAGGTGGTGCCGGTCTCGTCCGGCTCCGGCAGGCCATACTCCCTGGCCGACTTCGCTTCGAAGCCGAACGGTCCCATCAGGTCGGCGAATTCGCGCAGCTTGCCCTCATTATGGCTGGCGACGACGATCTTCTTGCCATCGAGAGAATGCATCAAAGGCCCCAGATTCTTGGCTCGGCGAATTCGATCGAATTGCCCGAGGGGTCGCGTATATAGATCGAACGGCCGCCCTGCGGCCACTCGAATTCGCTCTCGATGGCGATCTTCTTTGCCTCGAGATGGGCTTTCCAGCCGGCGATTTCATCGGCGGTCGCCGTAAAGCAGAGATGACCTTGGCCGACCGCGCCGTGCGGCGGCACCGGCAGCCTCGCGCCGGGCGCCGGCGGGATTTTGGTTGCCTCGGCGTTGAAGACGAGCAGCACGCCGGGGCCGCAGCGGAAGAACAGGTGCCTGCCGTCGACCTTGCCGAGGAGATTGAGGCCGAGGATGTCGGTGTAGAAGGTTTCGGCGGCGGGCAGGTCTGTGACGTAGAGGGCCGATTCCAGGATGGCGGAGGGTGTCACGAGGCGCCCCCCTCTGGCCTGCCGGCCATCTCCCCCTCAGCTGGGGAGATTGGCAGCTTCTGCATTGTCGCGCACCCTACAACGCCGGAGATTGGCGAAGCCCTAGACGACATCCGATCTCCCCACTTGAGGGGGAGATGGCCGGCAGGCCAGAGGGGGGCGCTCAGGCTCGACATCTAAAAACTAAGCCACTGCCATCTGCTGCAAACTCACCAACCGCTGGATGCCTTTCTTGGCCAGGCCCATCAGGTCCGCGAACTGCTCCTCGGAGAAAGGCTCGCCCTCGGCGGTGCCCTGGATCTCGACGATGCCACCCTTGCCTGTCATGACGAAATTGGCGTCGGTGCCGGCCGCGGAATCCTCGATATAGTCGAGGTCGATGACCGGCTGGCCGTCATGGATGCCGCAGGAGATCGCCGCGACATGGTCCTTCAGCACCTTGGCGACGCTGGCCATCTGGCGCGCTTCCATCCAGCGCAGGCAGTCATACAGCGCCACCCAGCCGCCGGTGATCGATGCGGTGCGGGTGCCGCCATCGGCCTGGATGACGTCGCAGTCGACGGTGATCTGCTGTTCGCCCAGCGCCTGCAAATCGACCACGGCGCGCAAGGAGCGGCCGATCAGCCGCTGGATTTCCAACGTGCGGCCGCCCTGCTTGCCGGCCGAAGCCTCACGGCGCATGCGCTCGCCGGTCGAGCGCGGCAGCATGCCGTATTCCGCCGTCACCCAGCCCTTGCCGGAGTTGCGCATCCAACCCGGCACTTTTTCCTCGAGGCTGGCCGTGCACAGGACATGCGTGTCGCCAAACTTCACCAGGCATGAGCCTTCGGCATGCTTGGAGACGCCACGCTCGAAGGAGATGGCACGCATTTCGTCGAATTGGCGTTTGGAAGGGCGCATTCAGGGCTGCTTTCTTGTCATTTTTCGGAATCTTGGCCGGCTTGTAACCGCATGGGACGCGTGGCGCAAAGGAAAATGGCCTGACGATCGGACACAGACACCGGGTTGCGCGGGTGCAGTGTAAGTCTATATCCTTGGGCCGGAGGTTTTTGGCCGTATGACCAAGGCAGTCGATCCGAGTTCGCAGTCGCCCGCGCTTCAGTCGCCAGTATTCCAGGCGCTCGACATGCGTTCCCGCGACATCTTCCGGCGCATCGTCGATTCCTATCTCAGGGACGGTGAACCGGTGGGATCGCGCAGCCTGTCGCGTATCCTGCCGTCCTCGCTGTCGCCGGCGACCATCCGCAACGTGATGAGCGACCTCGAGCATCTCGGCCTGATCTACGCGCCGCACATTTCGGCCGGCCGGCTGCCGACACAGGCCGGCCTGCGTTTCTTCGTCGATGCCTTCATGGAGCTTGGCGACCTTTCCGACGAGGAGCGCCGCGCCATCGAGGCACAGGTGCGGGCGTCCGGCTCCGGTGCGACGCTGGAGCACATGCTGACCGAGGCCAGCCAGATGCTGTCGGGCATGTCGCGCGGCGCCGGCCTGGTGCTGGCCGCCAAGAACGAGGTGGCGCTGAAGCACATCGAATTCATCCAGCTTGAGCCGACCAAGGCGCTGGCGGTGCTGGTGTCGCAGAATGGCGACGTCGAGAACCGCGTCGTCGACCTGCCCGCCGGCATCACCGTCTCGCAACTGCACGAGGCCTCGAATTTCCTCAACGCCCATATACGCGGCCGCACGCTTGCCGAGGCGCGGATCGAGATCGCTCGCATCAAGGAAGAAACCAGGGCCGCGCTCGACACGCTGTCGCAGGACCTGGTGGAGAAGGGGCTGGCGGTGTGGGCCGGTGCCGACAGCGGCCTGCCGGCACGGCTCATCGTGCGCGGGCGTGCCAATCTGCTTGAAAACGTCACCGCCCAGGCCGACATCGAGCTGCTGCGCCATCTGTTCGAGGACATGGAGACGCAGGACGGGCTTATCCAGCTGCTTGACCTCGCCGAGCAGGGCTCGGGTGTGCGCATCTTCATCGGCTCGGAAAACAAGCTGTTTTCGCTGTCGGGCTCGTCGCTGGTCGTCGCCCCCTATCGCGACAAGGATGCCCGCGTCGTCGGCGCGCTCGGCGTCATCGGCCCGACCCGGCTGAATTACGCGCGCATCGTCCCAATGGTCGACTATACGGCGCAGTTGATTTCACGCATGCTGCGCTGAGCTGATCCAACCGAGGAGACGACGATGGCGCTCGAAGAATTCAAGGCCCGGATCAGCCTGCTGCTCGAGGAGATGGTCAACCAGCCGGAAGACCAGCACGAGATCCAGGAGCAGCTGCGCGAAAAGCTACGGGAAATGCGCGCCATGGGCTTGCCGCTGCCGGCTGACCTCGTCGAGTTGGAAAAACGCCTCGACGACGATTTCTACGCCGCCGGGACCTGAACCGGGAAACCGCAAGCTTCCTTCACCTCATCGTGTGCCGTGGAACGATCGACGAAACCGCTCGTTCCTGTTTTCACGCCCGAACATTGGAGGACCGAATGATGCGTTTTGCCGGCCCCGCACTTTCCGCCGCACTGTTTGTCTCGACCGCTTCATTCGCCCAGCAGGCGGACGAACCGGTGCTGAAAGGCGCGGCTGCCTTCGGCGACTGGCGAGCGGACAAGCCGGGCACCCGCCGGCTGATCAGACCGGATGATCTGCCCAAGCCCAATGCCACCCGGTCGACCTCGAACAGCGCCGGCATCGCGGACATGCCGGCAGACGCGAAGCTGCAACTGCCGCCGGGTTTCTCGGCCGAGCTGGTTGCATCGGGCATCGACAATCCACGCGTCGTACGCGTCGCACCGAATGGCGACCTGTTCGTCGCCGACAGCAAAGCCAACCAGGTCCGCATCTATCGCCTCGCCGAAGGCCGTGCGAAGCCGGCGCAGGACGGCATCTTTGCCGGCAATCTCAACCGGCCCTATGGCATTGCCTTCTATCCGCCGGGCGCTGACCCGCAATGGGTCTATGTCGCCAACAGCGACAGCATCGTGCGCTTTGCCTACCGCAATGGCGACCTGAAGGCCTCCGGCGACCCGGAAACCATCGTCGGCAACATCCCCGCCAGTCATCACTGGACCCGCGATATCGCCTTCTCGCCGGACGGCAAGACGCTTTACCTTTCGGTCGGCTCGGGATCGAATGTCGCCGAGGACATGGGCCGGGAGCCGAGAGGCGGACTCGATGCCTGGGCGAAATCGCAGCCGCTGGGTGCAGCCTGGGGTTCTGAAGACGGCCGCGCCGACGTGCTGGCCTTCGATCCCGATGGCAAGAACGGCCGCATCTTTGCCGCCGGCTTGCGCAACTGCTCGGGTATGACTGTGCAGCCGGCGACGGCGCGCTGTGGTGCGTCGTCAACGAACGCGATGCGCTTGGCGACAATGTGCCGCCCGAATACGCGACCGTGGTCAAGGAGGGTGCTTTCTATGGCTGGCCCTGGTACTATATCGGCAACAATGAGGATCCGCGCCACAAGGGTGAGCGCCCCGATCTTGCCGGCAAAACGACCGTTCCCGATGTGCTGATGCAGGCGCATTCGGCGCCGCTCACCATCGCCTTCTACGAGGGGAAGAGCTTTCCAGCTGAATACAAGGGCGATGCGTTCGTCGCTCTGCACGGGTCATGGAACCGCGGCAACAGGACCGGCTACAAGGTGGTGCGGTTGCTGTTCAAGGACGGCAAGCCGACCGGCGCGTATGAGGATTTCATCACCGGCTTCGTGGTTTCCAACGGTGAGGTCTGGGGCCGGCCGGTCGGCGTGGCGATTGCGAGCGACGGTGCGCTGATCGTCAGCGAGGACGGCAACGGCACGATCTGGCGTGTCACCCATGGCGACGGTCCATCCTGATCTGCTCAGGTAACGCAGGCCCCCTCACCCGGATTGCCAACCGAATTGCGAAGAGCAATTCGGGACAATCCGACCTCTCCCCTCGGGGAGAGGAGTCAGCAGACGCTGGCGCCCGTCTCTTCTCCCCTCGGGGAGAAGGTGGCCGCGAAGCGGCCGGATGAGGGGGCTTCGTAAGGCGAGCCCTCGATATCTGGTGCAATAGAATCCGGCCCCAGGGAATTCAATCTTGGCCTGTCCCATGCAATAAAACGCTCTGATCCGAGACCAGTGCCATGCCCCTTACCGGATTCCTCGCCTATAGTGCGGCCCTCGGCATCGCCGCCGCGATTCCTGGTCCCGGCATCACCGCGCTGGTCGCCCGTGCGCTCGGCTCAGGCTTCCGATCGTCGCTGGCGATGTCGTTTGGCCTGATGGTTGGCGACATCACCTATCTGACCGCCGTGGTGCTTGGCCTCGCCTTCGTCGCACAATCCTTCGGCATGGTTTTCCTGGCCATCAAATGGCTCGGCGTCGCCTATCTCGCCTTTCTCGGCTGGCGCTTCTGGAACAGCGGCATCACGCCCGAGACCGTCGAGGCCGGAAAAGGCAAGGGCGGCTTGCTGTCGAGCTTTGCCGCCGGCCTGACCGTTACCCTCGGCAATCCGAAGACGATGATCTTCTATCTCGCGATCACGCCGACCATCGTCGACCTGAAAACCATCACGCTGGCGGATTACGGCATCCTCGTCGCGCTGACCGTTGTCGTGCTGTTGGTGGTGCTGGTGCCGTATCTGGCGCTGGCGGCCAAGGCGCGCTGGTTTCTGAAATCGCCCCGCGCGCTCAAGGCGCTGAACCGCACGGCGGCCGGCTTCATGGTCGGTGCTGCTGCAGCGATTGCCGCTCGGCAATAGAAAGCTTTCGGCCAAAGCATTTCGCAAACAGGCCTTTGCGAGAAATGCTTTTCCGGGACGGCACGGTTTTAGACACAGGTCCCACTCGGATATTTTCAGCCGACAGTCTATCTTGCGCGACCGAAGGCCCTATCTTGCCGGCTGCAATTCCACTGCCTGAAATCCTTACTCGCCTGAAATTCTGGGAGCGAAACCAATGAACAAGCCCGTCACAGCCCGTGTGCCCGGTCGCGGCCGCGTCTACAATTCCATCACCGATACGATCGGCGACACGCCCCTGGTGCGGCTCGACAAGTTCGCCAGGGAAAAGGGCATCGTCGCCAATCTCATCGCCAAGCTCGAATTCTTCAATCCGATCGCCTCGGTCAAGGACCGCATTGGCGTGGCGATGATCGAGGCGCTTGAGGCATCAGGCAAGATTTCTCCCGGCAAGACAACGCTGATCGAACCGACGTCGGGCAACACCGGCATCGCGCTTGCCTTCGCCGCCGCGGCCAAGGGCTACAAGCTGATCCTGACGATGCCCGAAACAATGTCGGTCGAGCGCCGGAAAATGCTGGCGCTGCTCGGCGCCGAGCTGGTGCTGACCGAGGGTCCGAAAGGTATGAAGGGCGCCATCGCCAAGGCCGACGAACTGGCAGCGACGATCCCCAATGCGATCATCCCGCAGCAGTTCGAGAACCCGGCCAATCCGGAAATCCACCGCACGACGACGGCCGAGGAAATCTGGAACGATACGCATGGCGAGGTCGATATCTTCGTCGCCGGCATCGGCACCGGCGGCACAATCACCGGCGTCGGCCAGGTGCTGAAGAAGCGCAAGCCCTCCGTGCATGTCGTCGCCGTCGAGCCCGACTCCTCGCCGGTTCTGTCGGGCGGCCAGCCCGGCCCGCACAAGATCCAGGGCATCGGCGCCGGTTTTGCGCCCAAAATCCTCGACACGACGATCTATGACGAGATCGTCAAGGTGTCGAACGAGGATTCGGTGGCCAATGCCCGCCTCGTCGCCCGCCTCGAAGGCGTGCCGGTCGGCATCTCTTCGGGCGCCGCCCTGCAGGCGGCCATCGTCGTCGGCTCGCGGCCGGAGAACAAGGGCAAAAATCTTGTGGTGGTCATCCCGTCCTTCGCCGAGCGCTATCTGTCGACAATCCTGTTCGAGGGGCTGGGATCGTAGTCCGACGCTCCTTCGCGTCCAAGCTGGCCCGCTGAAAAAACGCGCGTGGCCGCCATCGGCGGCTTGAGCGCGGCACCGCTTCCGGTTCATATCGCCCCGGCCTGCTTTGCGCGGCCGGGGGAGAATTTCATGTACAAGCTTTATACCCGTCCTGGCAGCGGCGGCTTCGTCGTCGAGGCAGCGCTGGCGTTGGCGAATGCACAGTTCGAGCAGATCGACGTGCCGAAGACCGACCGGCCCGACCCCGCCTTCCTCGACATCAGTCCGTTGAACCAGGTGCCGGTGCTGACCTTGCCGGACGGAAGCTCGATGACGGAATCGGCGGCGATCTGCATCCTGCTTGCCGAGCGTCATCCCGATGCCAATTTGGCGCCGGCAGCAGACGCGCCTGCCCGCGCCGATTTCCTGCGCTGGATGGCCTTCATGTCGTCGGTGCTCTATCCGGCGGTGCTGCGTTTCTACTACGCATACCGCTACACTGCCGATCCCGAAGGCACCAAGGCGGTCAAGCAGGCAGCCGTGGCCGAGATGGACCGTGGCTTTGCCGTTCTGGATGCCGCGCTCGAAGGCCGTGACTGGCTGGTCGGCGACCGGATGTCGCTGGCCGACATCTATCTGGTCATGCTGGTGGCCTGGCATCCCGACATCGACAGCGCGCGGACGGCATGGCCGAACATTGAACGCCTGTGGGCGCGGCTGCGCGCCCATCCGCTGATGAAGACGCTCAACACCTCGCACGAGATGTGGCCGGGCTGAAGCTCAATTTCTGAGCACTGCCCGCTTTTCCTGCAGGAAGCGGCGCACCGCCGGGTCGCGCTCGAGGCCGATCGCCCGGTCATAGGCTTCGCAGGCTTGCAGTACCTGACCAAGCCTGGCCAGGAGACCGGCGCGTGCGGCCCAATAGGGCTGATAGTCATCAAGCCGTTTGTCGTCGCCCAGCACGTAGAGGGCCGCCAATCCCGCCACTGCGCCCTCGGCCTCGGCGATCGCCACCGCGCGGTTTATCGCCACCACCGGCGATCCTGCGATCGAAAGCAACGCGTCGTAGAGCTCGCGGATCGCCGCCCAGTCGGTGCGGCCGGTCAGCCGTCGTGCCGCATGCGCGGACTGCACGGCCGCCTCAAGCTGGTAGCGGCCGATGATGCCCTTGGCCGCGGCGTGGGAAAGCAGCGCCTCCGCCTCATCGATGAGGGCGCGGTCCCATAGAAGGCAATCCTGTTCCGCCAGCGGCACGAAGTCGCCGGCGGCGCTGCGCCGTGCGGCGCGGCGCGACTCAGCAAACAGCATCAGCGACAGGAGGCCCAGCGCCTCCGGCTCCTCCGGCAACAGCGAAGCCACCAGCCGGCCGAGCCAAATGCCTTCGGTCGCCAGATTGCGCCCTCGCGTCTCGGTGCCCGCCGGGTCGGACCAGCCTTCGGCGAAGGCGGCGTAGATCGCTTCCAGCACCGCATCCAGCCGTTCGCCGAGTTCGGCCTGCTCCGGCACGCGGAACGGAATACCGGTTTCACGGATGCGGGACTTGGCTCGCACCAGGCGCTGGCCCATCGTTGCCGGCGAGACCAGGAAGGCGGAAGCGATCGTCGCGGCGTCGAACCCCAGCACCGTCTGCAGGATGAGCGGCGAACGCACGCTCGATTCGATCGCCGGATGGGCGCAGGCGAACATCAGCCGCAGCCGCTCGTCGGGCAGGTCTTCGTCGGTCATGCGCGCCTCCGCTTCCTCGGCAATCAGCTTGAGATGCTCGCGGCCGGCCTCGCTGGTCAGCCGGCGCCGCACCGCATCGACGCGGCGCCGCCTTGCCACCGCCAGCAGCCAGGCTTCCGGTTTCTTGGGTACGCCGGTTCTTGGCCAGCGTTCGAGGGCGGCGGCAAAGGCATCGGCCAGCGCGTCCTCGGCTGCGGCCACGTCGCGCGTGCGGGCCGCGAGCCAGGCGACAAGCTTGCCGTAGCTTTGCCGGGCGGCGGTTTCCGCTGCCGCCCGCGCGATCTCCAGGCCACTTTCCATCACATGGTCTGTTCCCAGATCGGCCGCAGCTCGACCGTGCCGGCGCTGGCCGCGGGGCAGCGCGCCGCCCAGGCGATAGCGGCATCGGCATCCTCGGCCTCGATCATGTAGAAGCCCGCAAGCTGCTCCTTGGTGTCGGCATAGGGGCCATCGAGCACGTTGGTCTTGCCATTGACCATCCGCACCGAAGTGGCGGCCTGGGTCGGCTTCAGCCGGTCGCCGGCCAGCCAGGCGCCGGATTTCTTCAACGCATCGGTATACGCGCCATAGGCAGCGCTGATCTCGTAGGTCTTATCGGTCGGCGCGGCCGCCATCGCGGCTTCATTGACGTAGATCAAAAGCATGTATCGCATGGTCTTCTCCCGTTGTTTCGAAGGCTGCTTCGTTTGCGAGCCGGACGTATGTCGCGCGGCCCTGGCCGATTTCGACAGGCATTGGAAAATCTTTCGGCTCCGAAGACATTTCACGCAAGCGGCCATCTGTGCATCCCGCACTCAACCATTCGTCTAACGCATGGGATTGCGGGTTGGCATTTCCATCTCGCTGTCTAAACTCGCTTCTGTTCGCGTCAGGGAGGTGATGCGGCTGCTATTTCAGGGAGGAAATCAGATGTTCCATTTCAGGACGAAACTTGTTGCGGCCGGCGCCGTGGCGCTGTCGCTTGGCCTAGGCGCTGTTTCCGCCAAGGCGCAGGAATTCATCAATGTGCTCACCGGCGGCACATCTGGCGTCTATTATCCGCTCGGCGTGGCACTGTCGGAAATCTACGGCAAGGGCATCGAAGGCGCCCGCACCCAGGTGCAGGCAACAAAGGCTTCGGTCGAAAACCTCAATCTGTTGCAGCAGGGCAAGGGCGAGATCGCGTTTGCGCTGGGCGATTCCGTCAAGCTGGCCGCCGAAGGCAATGCCGAGGCCGGTTTCCCCGGCAAGCTCGATAAGTTGCGCGGCATCGCAGCCATCTATCCCAACTACATCCAGATCGTCGCCAGCCGGGAGTCCGGCATCAAGACGCTGGCCGACCTCAAGGGCAAAAGCCTGTCGGTCGGCGCGCCGGCCTCCGGCACCGAGCTCAACGCCCGCGCCATCTTCGCCGCCGCCGGGTTGAAGTATGAGGATCTCGGCCGGGTCGAGTATCTGCCCTTCGCCGAATCGGTCGAGCTGATCAAGAACCGGCAGCTCGACGCCACGCTGCAATCGGCCGGGCTCGGCGTCGCCTCGATTCGCGACCTCGCCACCTCCGTGCCGATCAATGTCGTGGCGGTGCCGGCCGAGGACGTCGCCAAGATCGGCGCGCCCTATCTGTCGGTGGTCATTCCCAAGGGCACTTATGAAGGCCAGAGCGAGGATGTCGCCACCGCCGCCGTCGGCAATTTCCTCATCACCCGCGCCGATGTCTCCGACGAGACCGCCTACCAGATGACCAAGCTGATGTTCGACCATCTCGACCAACTGGCCGCGGCGCATGCCGCCGCCAAGGCGATCGACCCGGCCAAGGCGCTCGACGGCATGCCGGTGCCGCTGCACCCCGGTGCCGAGCGGTACTACAAGGAGAAGGGCTTGTTGAAGTAGGGCGGGTCCGTCGGATGACCGAAGCAACGTCTGGAACGTCAACCGACGGCAAATCCGCCACCTTCCATCTGCCTACCGTCGAAGAACAGGTCGAAGGGCTGCCGCCGGGCTTCGGCGACGGCCTTGCGGGCAAGGCCGCCTTTCTCATCGCCGTCGCCTTTTCCGTGTTCCAGATCTATGTCGCCGCCTATGGCAGCATTCCGAGCCAGGTGGTGAGGGCCATGCATGTCGGCTTCCTGCTGCTGCTCGGCTTTGGCTTGATCGCCAATCTGCGCGCCAAGAGCATGCCGGCGAAAGCCGCGTTCTGGACGCTCGGGGCGCTCGGCTTCGGCACCGGCCTCTACAATTGGCTGTTCTACACTGATCTGATCCGCCGCTCCGGCTTCCTGACCACGCCGGACCTCGTCGTCGGCGCGGTGCTGGTGGTGCTGGTCTTCGAGGCAGCGCGGCGGCTGATGGGCCTGCCGCTGGCGGTCATCGCTTTCATCTTTCTCGCCTACTGCTTTTTCGGCAACCATTTGCCGCCGCCGCTCATCCATCGCGGCTATGATTTCGCCCAGATCGTCGACACCTTCGCCTACGGCACCGAAGGCATCTACGGCACGCCGATCTATGTCTCGGCCGCCTACATCTTCATCTTCGTCGTCTTTGCCGCCTTTCTAGAACGCGCCGGCATGATCGCGCTGTTCAACGATTTCGCGCTTGGCCTGGTCGGCTCGTGGCGCGGCGGCCCGGCGCAGGTCTGCGTGCTGTCCTCGGCGCTCATGGGCACCATTTCCGGCTCGGGCGTCGCCAATGTGGTGGCCAGCGGCCAGTTCACCATCCCGCTGATGAAGCGCTTCGGCTTCCGCTCGGCTTTTGCCGGCGCCGTCGAGGCGACCTCCTCGATGGGCGGCCAGATCATGCCGCCGGTAATGGGTGCGGTCGCCTTCATCATGGCCGAGACGCTGAACGTGCCTTATGCCGAAGTGGTCAAGGCGGCGATCATCCCGGCGCTGCTCTATTTCGGCGCCTGCTTCTGGCAGGTGCATCTGGAAGCCGGCAAGGCGGGCCTGCACGGCATGGCCAAGGCCGAGCTGCCCAATCCGTGGGACGCGGTGCGGCAACACTGGCCGCTGGTGCTGCCGCTGGCAGCGCTCATCTACCTGCTGTTTGCCGGCTATACGCCGATCTTCGCCGGCACGATGGGCCTGGCGCTGACCATCGTGCTCATCCTCGGCACGCCGTTGGCGGCAGCGATCGGGCCGCTGGCCTTCCGCATCGTCTTCTGGATCGCGCTCGGGATTGCCGCCGCTTCGTTCATGAAGTTCGGCGTCAACCTCCTCGGCCTGGTGATCGCCGCACTGGTCGTCGCCTGCTTCACGTTCAAGGGCGGCCGCGAGACGTTGCAAATCTGTGTCGACTCGCTCGCCGAAGGCGCCAAGAACGCGCTGCCGGTCGGCATTGCCTGCGCCATTGTCGGCATCGTCATCGGCACGCTGACGCTGACCGGCATCGCTTCGACCTTCATCGGCTGGATCATCTCGATCGGCGAGGACAATCTGTTCCTGTCGCTGGTGCTGACCATGGTCACCTGCCTGGTGCTGGGCATGGGCATTCCGACCATTCCCAACTACATCATCACCTCGTCGCTGGCCGGGCCGGCGCTGCTCGAGCTTGGCGTGCCGCTGCTGGTCAGCCACATGTTCGTGTTCTATTTCGGCATCATGGCCGATTTGACGCCCCCGGTGGCACTGGCGGCGTTCGCCGCCGCACCGATGGCCAGGGAAAGCGGCCTGAAAATCGGCATCCAGGCGACCAAGCTGGCCATTGCCGGCTTCGTCGTGCCGTTCATGGCGGTCTACACGCCAGCGCTGATGCTGCAGGACGCAGGTCCGATCGCCGCCCAGTTCGGCTATCCCGTCGAGGTCGCCTACATCGTCGCAAAAGCGTGCATGGGCATCGTGCTGTGGGGTGCCGCCGCCGTCGGTTTTCTGGTCACCCGCATGGCGTGGTGGGAGCGGCTCGTCGCCTTCGCGGCCGGCGTGCTGCTGGTCGCCGCGGTGCCGCTCACCGACGAGGCCGGCTGGGTGCTGGCGCTGGCCTGGATCGGCTGGCACTGTTTTCGCGCGCGGCAGGCTTCAGTCAGAACATGAGCCTGTGCATCCTGGCCGCGGGCAAGACGGTAACGCTCTCCGTCGCCGCCTTCACGCTGTCCTGGACGCATTCGGTGGAACGGACGCGCTGGCAAGAAGACTGGAAGGTCACGTCCTCCAGCCTGCAGGTGGTCGAAGCCCGGATCGAGGGCTCGGGCGCCGGCATGGAGCCACCGGAAGGCGCGGTGCTGAAGGAGGGTTGGTGGAGCTATGCGCCTGATGTCGGCCCGCAGCGGCGCGTCGTGCTCGCCGCTTCAGGTGCAACCAGCGACGGCTGGACACTGTGCACGGTTCAGGGCTGCCGGGAATTGGGGAGGACGGCAGGCGGACCGATCGTGCTCGAGCCGTGCCGGCCGGATGGCACGAGCCAGCCGCGGTAGCGCATAGCCACCCTCAGCCAAGGAACCGCTCGCGCAGCTCCGGAGAAGGAATGTCGCAAGCGTCCTTCCTGCCGAACAGGGCGTAGCGGTTCCTGGCGATGCGATCATAGAGCCAACCACGCAGCGGGCGCGGCAACAGCAACAGTGCTTTGGCCGCCCGCCAAGGCCAGCCGAGTTCCGCCATGACGGCGACAAAACTGTCCAGCCGCGTGAAGGCGACGCCGTCGATCAGGACGAGATTGGTTTCGTAAGAGTCGGTGCGCAGTCCATGCTTCCGGAACAGCGCTTCACCGAAGGGCGACTGCGCGGTGGCGAAGCGGAAACGGCCTTGGCGGTCGAGCCTGACCACCATGCGCACGAAACCGGAGCAGAGCACGCAGACGCCATCGAAAACGGTCAATGGATGGCGTGAGTCGAGAACTGTTTCGAAGGGACGAGTTGACTGGGGTCGAACTGGTTGAGGATGGTCCGTCACGCTGGCCTCGGCTGCTCGTGTCCTATGACACTAAGCCGGCCAGCGATGGTATCAAAGCCGTGGCGATGTCGCACGGCGCCTGTCGGCGAGAGCGGGACGCTCGGCGCGATAGGTGGTGGCGCGGGTAGAGGCGGCCGGCCTGCAGATCCGGCTGTTGTGGCGATTTTCGAAAGCCATGATCAGTGCGCGCCCAGCGAGTTGCCGCGACGGGCGCAGGCCGGGCCGGGGCCGCGCATGTAATAGCGTTCGGGCCGGTAGGTCGGCGCGACGAATTCGCGGATGGCGGCGGCATAGCCGATGAGGTGCGCGAGGAAGTTCATTACCTTGTCCCTGTCCCGATTTTCGGATGTCCCTTCCGAATTGCGGTCATCATAGCGTCGAGGCGTGAATAGTCGGTGAACGTGATGTTAATATCTGGTCGAAAATGCCTTGCTTCGTGGCTGGAATGCGGCTGATTCGGGGTCTTTCCGTGCAGTTGGTTGGCATTCCGGCCAATGTGACTTTTGCATCACATATGTTTCGTTTGAATGTCGCCTGCGCGCGGTTCTGTTTCAACTTTTGCCGAGCCCGCGAAATTTCCGTGCTGGCGGCCAGAACCAACCAGGCGGCCCCTTGGCATCCAGATCGGCGCGGGAGCGCGGAACTGGAGCGCGATCTGTCCGTTCTCACCTTCATCTGGTTCTGAAGGGAAGATATCATGGCGCCGCGTCCGGCCTGGAGAGGCTATCTGAAGCTTTCGCTGGTCACCTGTGCCGTCGAACTGACCAATGTCGTCACCCATACGGAGCGGGTCTCGTTTCGCATTCTCAACCGCAAGACCGGCAACACGGTGAAGCGCCTCTATGTCGATGCCGAAACCGGCAAGCCGTTGGAGGAGGATGACGAGATCAAGGGTTATGAACTCGACGATGGCAATTTCATCCATATCGAGGAAGACGAGATCGAGGCAGTGCAGATCGAATCCTCGCACACGATGGCGCTCGACGGTTTCGTCGACAAAGCTTCGATCCAGCAGATCTATCTCGACACGCCCTACTATGTGGCGCCCGCCGACAAGGTGTCGGAAGAGGCGTTCGCCGTCATCCGCGATGCGATGGCGGGCAAGAAGATGGCCGGGCTGGCGCGTATCGTGCTCTACCGACGCGAACGGCCGGTGGTGATCGAACCGCTCGGCAAGGGCATGGTGCTGACGACGCTGCGCTACGACAACACGGTGCGGCAACCGGACACCGTCTTCGGCGACATCGAGCCCGTGAAGACCGATCAGGAGATGACCGATCTGGCCGAGTTGATCATCGACAAGAAGAAGACGAAGTTCGATCCCTCGAAATTCGACGACAAATACGAGGACGCGCTGCTGGAGCTGATCCGCGCCAAGAAGGCCGGCCACAAGGCGCCGAAGGCCAAGGCGGCGCCCAAACCTTCCAACGTCGTCAGTCTGTTCGACGCGCTGAAGAAGAGCCTGTCGGACTCCGGGTCATCGAAAACATCTTCGTCGGCGAAGGCCAGGCCAGCGGCCAAACGCGCCAAGTCGAAAGCCAGCGCGCCCAAACGCAAATCGGCGTGAGGAACCCAACGGATGGCCAGCCTCGAACAATATCACTCCAAGCGCGATTTCAAGAAAACCGCCGAACCGGCCGGCAAGGTCGCCCGGACCAAGCAGGGCGAGGCCGGCGGCATCTTCGTCATCCACAAGCATGCCGCGACGCGGTTGCATTACGACTTGCGGCTCGAGCATGACGGCGTGCTGTGGAGTTGGGCGGTGACGCGCGGCCCGAGCCTCGACCCGCATGAGAAGCGACTGGCTGTCCATGTCGAGGATCACCCGATCGACTATGCGCCGTTCGAAGGCACCATTCCCAAGGGCGAATATGGCGGCGGTTCGGTTATCGTTTGGGACGAGGGCACCTGGATTCCCGAGATCGACCCGGCCAAGGCGATGAAAAAGGGCCATATCAGCTTCGAGCTCAGGGGACACAAGCTGCATGGGGCATGGCATCTGGTGCGGCTGAAGCCGCGAGCGGGTGAAAAGCGCGACAACTGGCTGCTGATCAAGTCGGACGATGCCGCAGCGCGTCCCGGCGAGGACATCCTCAAGGAAGCGCCTGAATCGGTGAAGTCCGGCCTGACGATCGAGGAGGTCGGCGAGGGCAAGACCGCGAAGGGCGAGAAGCCGAAAGTCTGGCATTCCAACAAGCCGGCCGCCGTCAAGACAAAAGCCGGCAAACGCCTCGACTTTATCGAGCCGCAGCTGGCCACGCTCGAGCGCGATGCGCCGCCGGGCAAGGACTGGCTGCACGAAGTGAAGTTCGACGGCTATCGCATGCAGGCGCAGATCGCCGGCACCGATGTGCGGCTGCTGACCCGCACCGGCCTCGACTGGACGAAGAAATTCGGCGGCGAGATCGTCGCGGAGCTGGCCGGGCTGAAGTGCAGCGACGCCATCATCGATGGCGAGGTGGTGGTGCTGGCCGACAGCGGCGTCTCGTCTTTCGCGCTGCTGCAGCAGGACCTGTCGGCGAAGCGGACCAATCGCTTCATCTATTACGTGTTCGACCTGATGCGGCTCGATGGGCAGGATCTTCGGCGCGAGCCGCTGGTCGAGCGTAAGCAGGCCTTGCAGGAACTGCTCGGCGAACAGTCCGACAATGCGGCGGTCCGCTTCAGCGACCATTTCGCCGAACCCGGCAAGATCATGCTGGAGCATGCCTGCCGCATGGGCCTGGAAGGCGTCGTCTCCAAGCGTGCCGATGCACCCTACCGCAGCGGCCGCGGCCCGACTTGGGTGAAGTCGAAATGCACGGCGCGGCAGGAATTCGTCATCGGCGGCTACCTGCCGTCGGACAAGACCGGGCGCGGACTGCGCTCGATCCTGGTCGGCTTCCACGAGGGCGGCAAGCTGCATTATGCCGGCCGCGTCGGCACTGGTTTTTCGGGCAAGGGCGCCAATGAGCTGAAGGCGAAACTCGATGCGTTGACGGCAAAATCATCGCCCTTCGCCACCGCCGTGCCGAAGGGCAAGGGCCTGGTCTGGGTCAAGCCTGAACTTGTCGGCGAAGTGGAGTTTCGCAGCTGGACCTCGGACCGTATAATACGCCACGCCTCGTTCCAGGGGTTGCGCGAGGACAAGCCGGCGGAGGAAGTCGTGCAGGAAAAGCCCAAAGCGGCGACAGGCAAGCCATCGACAGGCAAGAGCACGGCCAAGCCGGCATCAGGCGGCAAAGCCGCCGGGTCGATGACGACCACGGTCAAACTCTCGCATCCCGACAAGCTGCTGTGGCCGGACGAAAACATATCCAAGCAGGGCCTGCTCGACCATTACGCACAGGTTTGGCCGCGCATGGAACAGTTCGTGGTCAACCGGCCGCTCAGCCTGGTGCGGGCGCCGGACGGTGTCGGCGGCCAGCGTTTCTTCCAAAAACATGCCTCGGCTGGCATGAGCGACAAGATCGCGCGCATGAAGGACCCGACCGACGGCGAGGAGATCCTGTTCATCCGGGATTTCGATGGTGTTGCCGCACTGGTCCAGTATGGCGTGGTCGAGATCCACATCTGGGGGTGCACGATCGATGAGATCGAAAAGCCCGACCAGATCATCTTCGATCTCGACCCGGATGAAGGCGTCGACGTGAAGGCGGTGCGCGAGGCGGCGCTCGATATCAGAGGCAAGCTCGACGAGCTGTCGCTGCCGAATTTCGTCAAGACCTCGGGCGGCAAGGGCTATCACGTGCTGGTGCCGCTGAAACCGGCGGCGGATTGGGATGCGGTGAAGGGCTTCGCCCATGACTTTGCCCGCGCGTTAGAGCAGGGTGCCCCCGATCGCTACACGGCGACGCTGTCGAAAAAAGCGCGCACGGGAAAGATCTTCGTCGACTATCTGCGCAACGGCAGGGGCTCGACGACGGTCGCGCCCTATTCCTCGCGCGCCAAGAAGGGCGCCACCGTGTCGATGCCGGTGACCTGGCCAGAGATCGAGGCCGGCTTGCCGCCGAACGCTTTCCCGATCGGCGACAAGACGACGCTGAAGCAGCTGGCGAAAGCCGATCCGTGGAGGGAATTTTTCAAGCAGGGGAAGGCGTTGAAGCGGGGGTAGTTCGCGCTATTTGCCAGCGCAGCGATCCTTCGCGCGCCCTCTGGCCTGCCAGCGTGACGAAATCAGCGTCGGCTCCTCAGCTCAGAAACACCTTCTCGAAAGCCTGCTTGCCCGGCAGCGAGAAAATCACCGCGCGGCTGTCCTTCTCGCGGCGCGCCCATTTCTCGGCAAGAATCTTGTCGAGGATGGCGGCGCCCAGCGTGCCGGCGAGGTGCGAACGGCGCACGCTCCAGTCGAGGCAGGCGCGGCATACCGGCCGGCGCGGCTTGGTGTAGACGTCGATGCCGATCGCGGCGAAATGCGAAGCCGCCGATGGCCCGAGCCTGATCTCTTGTTCGTCGCGGACCAGTACGTTCTTGGCGACGAGCCGGTCGAGCATCGCCACTGCCTGCTCGCCGGCGAGGTGATCGTAGCAGACGCGCGCCACGCGCATCGCTGCATCGCGCGGACCCGGCCGCACACGCTTTGGACCGACGGCTTCCGCGACGCCTGTGATGGCTTCGATCATGCCCGCCACCTGCGGTCCGGCGAGGCCGTAATAGCGATGCCGGCCCTGGCTCGCCACCGTGAGCAGCCCACCTTCCATCAGTTTGCCCAGGTGCGAGCTGGCGGTCGGCAGCGAGACGCCGGCCTCGAGCGCCAGCTCGCTTGCCGTCAGCGCCGTGCCGCCCATCAGGGCATTTAGCATGTTTGCCCGTGCCGGGTCGCCGACCAGGCTGGCGATGCGGGCGATATCGGGTCCTTCGCGCATAGTTCGTTCCTCATCGAAGCGTTCTTGTCAGATAATCACTATTCTCCGGTGAGATCAAGGAGACGACGATGGCCGCACGAACCGCTTTCCCCTCAGCCCCGCTCCACAGCCGTCGGTTCTTCCCGTTCGTCAGCTGGTTGCGTTCGCGGCTGCTGGCCCGCTGGTATGACCGCCATCTGCAGCGTCTCGACCTTGCCGAGATCGACGACCATCAGCTGCGCGACCTTGGCCTGACGCCGCAAGACGTGCGCCGCGAATGCGCGAAGTCCTTCTGGCAGCCCTAGCAGACCAGTCGGCACGACGTTTCGATGCCGCTCAAACTATCGATGCAAGCCGAGGAGACCACAATGACCATCACCTGCTTCATCCGCTACGAGATCGACCCGTTCGGCAAGGCGGCCTTCGAGGAGTATGCGCGCAACTGGGGCCAGGCCATTCCGCGCTGCGGCGCCGATCTGATCGGCTATTACGCGCCGCATGAGGGCTCGGCGACGACCGCCTATGCGGCCTATAACATCGAAAGCCTGGCCGCCTACGAAGCCTATCGCGCCCGGCTTGCCGCCGATCCCGCCGGCAAGGCAAACTACGAGTTCGCCAAACGCGAGAGATTCATCCTGAAGGAGGATCGCATGTTCCTGAAACTGGCCTCAGGCCCGCACGCGAAACTGGTGCTGCCGTGATTGCCGTCATCTTCGAGGTCGAGCCGGCGGAGGGCCGGCGCGATGCCTATCTGAGCATCGCCGCGGACCTGCGTCCGCTGCTCGACGGCATTGACGGCTTTCTCTCCATCGAGCGTTTTCAGAGTCTGGCCGATCCGAACCGCATCCTGTCGCTGTCGTTCTGGCGAGATGAGGAAGCCGTGAAGGACTGGCGCAACACCGAGGAACACCGGCAGGCGCAGAAGGCCGGTCGCGGCGGCATCTTTGCCGGCTACCGATTGCGCATCGCCCATGTCGTGAGGGACTATGGGCTGACGGAAAGGGACGAGGCGCCGGCCGACAGTCGGGCGGTGAATGGGTGAGTGAGGCTACTCACGCATTCCCGATCAGCACGCCGGCCGCGAACACCAGGGCGCCGCCCAGCACCACCTGGAAGGCGGCGCGCAGGAAGGGCGTCTGCATGTAGCGGTTCTGGACAAAAGCGATCGCCCACAATTCGAAGAACACCACCACCGCGGCAACCCCGGTCGCCGTCCAGAAATGCGGAATGAGATAGGGGAGTGCATGCCCGAGACCGCCCAGCGTCGTCATGATGCCGACGGTCAGACCGCGCTTGAGCGGCGAGCCGCGGCCCGACAGCTTGCCGTCGTCTGAAGCGACTTCGGTAAAGCCCATCGAAATGCCGGCGCCGATCGAGGCGGCAAGCCCGACCAGCAGCGTCTGCCAGGTGTCATGCGTGGCAAAGGCGGCAGCAAAGATCGGCGCCAGTGTGGACACCGATCCGTCCATCAGCCCGGCCAGCCCTGGCTGCACATAGGTGAGGATGAACTGGCGCTGCTCGGCGGCGGTCTCTTCGTCCTTCACTTCGCCCGGCACATGTTTCTGCTCCAGCCGCTGCGCCAGTGTCTCATGGCCCAGTTCGGCCACCGCCAGATCGTCGAGCAGTTTTCGCGTCGAGGCATCCGCCGTGCGCTTGGCAGCCTCGACATAGAAAAGGTAGGCTTGCCGCTCCATCGCCTCGGCCTGGCTGCGCACGTGCTCGATGCCGAGCGGCCGGACCAGCCAGTCGGGCTTGCGCTCGTAATAGCCCTTCACATGTTCGCGCCGGATCAGCGGAATGCGCTCGCCGAAACGCTTGCGGAAAAGCTCGATCAGCGAATCGCGATGGCCATCCTCTTCCTCGGCCATCTCCTCGAACACTTTTGCCGATTGGGGGAAGTTTTCCGTCAGGCCGTCGGCATAGGCCCGATAGATGCGACCGTCATCCTCCTCGGACGAAATGGCCAGCGCCAGGATCTCCTGTTCGGAAAGCGATTCGAAGGGGCGGCGGCCGAAGCCGAAAACACGGGAAAGCATGAGGAATTCACCCTAGTTTAGAATAATTCTAAACTAGGGCTCAAGGTGCCTCCGGTCAATTGCGCGCTTGGGTCGCGGTCAAGAATTGTTGAAGCTCGCATGCCGGGCCGACCCCTTCATTATCAGTGAATGTTCACCTATATAATTCAACCCAGCCAGAACAAGGAACCTGCAGATGACGGCAAAACAGCCTCCGCATCCCTATGACCCAAAGCCCGTTCTCGATCTCATCGCCAGCATCGAAGCCGATCTGCAGCGCCTGAAAGGCCTGGTCGAGCAGCAGGTCGAGAAATTCGACCCCGCCAATCCGCACAACAAGGCGCCGGACGGCAAACTGACCGAGGAAGGCGTCGAGTGCTGCTACCGCATGTTCGACGAGGGCAAGTCGCGCTATTCGGTCGCCCAGCAGATGAAGATATCCTTTGCCGCCGCCAGCCACCGCTTCAACAACTGGCGCAAGCTGGGCGGGAGCAAGAGGCAGAGGACGCTGTTGGGGTGAAACTCGTGAGACGGCGGCGGGACGGCGCCCCCCTCTGTCCTACCGGACATCTCCCCTACGAGGGGGAGATTGTCAGCTTCATTAGGTGTGCCCCTTCTTCAACGTTGGAAATTGGCGAAAGCGGATACTCAGCCGATCTCCCCACCCGTGGGGAGATGTCCGGCAGGCCAGAGGGGGGCGTGCAGCCGAGGCGTTGGCGACCGCCTCGCTAAACCTTGTAACGGTCACATTTTTCCCATGGTGCGCCGCCTCCCTTTGCGGGCATCATGGAAAGACCCCTGTCCACTGGACCTCACATGACCGCCACCACCCCTCCCGGCATCGCCGACATCCACGCCGCCGCCGCGCGTCTCGCCGGCCTGATCGTCGAAACCCCGTTGATCGAATCGCAGGAGCTGAACAAGCGCTTCGGCGGCCGCATCCTGTTCAAGCCGGAGACGCTGCAGCGTACCGGCTCGTTCAAGTTCCGTGGTGCCTACAACAAGCTGTCGTCGCTGAGCGACGAAGAACGCAGCCAGGGCGTCGTCGCCTTCTCGTCGGGCAATCATGCGCAGGGTGTCGCCGCTTCGGCCGCGATGTTCGGCGTCAAGGCGGTCATCGCCATGCCTTCAGACGCGCCGGCGATGAAGATCGCTAACGTCCGCAAGATGGGGGCGGAGGTGGTGCCGTTCGACCGCTTTCGCGACGACCGCATGAGCGTGGTTCGCCCTTACGTGGAAAGAGGCATGGTGCTGGTGCCACCCTTCGACGACCCGGCCATCATTGCGGGCCAAGGCACGATCGGCCTCGAATTGATGCGCCAGGCAAAAGCGCTTGGCGTCGACCTCGACGCGGTCGTCATTCCCTGCGGCGGCGGCGGCCTGACCAGCGGCATTTCGGTTGCCGTCAAGGACGCCTCGCCCAACACTGCGGTCTGGGCGGTGGAGCCCGAGCATTTCGACGACACCCGCCGGTCGCTGGCCGCCGGCGCCAGGGTGTCGAACGAACCCGGCCACGCGTCGATCTGCGACGCGATCCTGACCGCGGAGCCCGGCCTGATCACCTTCGAGATCAACCGCAGGAACCTGGCAGGCGGCATCGCCGTCTCCGACAAGGCGACGGCACAGGCGATGCGCGACGCCATGGCCTATCTCAAGCTGGTGGTCGAGCCCGGCGGCTGCGTGGCGTTGGCGGCGCTGTCGTCGGGCGAGATCGAACTGTCCGGCAAATGCGTTGCCGTGGTGCTGTCCGGCGGCAATGTCGATTTCGGCACTTATGCCGGGATCATGGCGGCGGCTTGAGACGAGATGTCCAAGGGGTCCGACATGGATCTGAGGCAGGTTTCGCCTTGGATCACTCCTCGCCCGCCTCCAAATCGTCGGCGGGCTGAACATGGTCATCTACCGCCCGCTCACGCGTTCTGAGCTGCCCGACGATACAGCATCCCTTGCCCGCACTCTCATCGGCAAGATCGTGGTGCGCGAACTGCCCGAAGGCATCGCCAGCGGCCGCATCGTCGAGACCGAGGCCTATGTGACCGGTGACGCCGCCGGGCACGGCTATCGGGGGATGACCCCGCGCAACCGTTCGCTGTTTCTCGACGCTGGGCACGCCTATGTCTATCTCGCCTACGGCATCTCCTACATGCTCAACGTCTCGAGCGAGATGGCAGGGGTCGGAACCGGCGTGCTCATCAGGGCGCTCGAACCGCTCGAAGGCATTGCGCTCATGCGGCTCAATCGCGGCATCGAGCGCTTGCGCGACCTTGCGCGAGGACCGGGAAGGCTGGCCCAGGCGTTGCGGATCGATCGTTCGCTCGACGGGCTCGATCTCTGCCGCAAAGGCCCGCTATGGCTGGCACGCGATGATCATGAACCCGACGAAATAGGGGAAAGCGTCAGGATCGGTATTTCGAAAGATGCGGACCGCCCGCTGCGATTCCATGTCAGAAAGAGCCCGTTCGTCAGCGGCCCAGCTTCGCTGAACGGCTAGACGACGGGCTGGTCGCCAGCAAGAGGACGCCAGCCTGGGTGCATTATTCGAAGCGAACGAGATTGAGGACCGGCAACGGACCGCCCGGAAATTGGACGAGGCGAGCGCCGAGCGCCAGGGGTCCGAGATCTATGCCATGGAAGCCAAGCCTGCCGATCAGCGCGCCGATTTCAGCCTTGGCCTGCGCGTCGTCACCCGAATAGAACAGCACGCGCTTGCCGCCTTCCGCCGCCGGGTCGTCGGCCAACAGCTGTGCCAGCAAATGGTTGAACGCCTTCACCACCCTGGCGCCAGGCACGAGATCGGTAAACACCTCACTTGAGAAACGGCCGCCGAGATCGACCGGCCTGAACAGCGGCGCCTCGATCGAGTTGTTGGCGTCGATGACGATGCGCCCGTTCCAGTCGGGCAGGCCGGCAAGTGCTCCCGGAAGCTTCGACCAGTTGACCGCGACAAGCACAATGTCCTTGGCCGCCGCCTCTTGCAGCGTGCCGGCCTTGATCGAGGGGCCGATTGACGTAACGAGTTCCGCCAGTGTCTCCGGGCCGCGGCTGTTGGCGATGGTGGCCTCGATGCCGTTCCTGGCCAGCGTTCGGGCGAATGCCTGGCCGATATTGCCGGCGCCGATGATGCCGATGCTGTTCATGATCTTCACTCCGTTGGTTCGTGTGGAGTGGATATCGCCCTTTTATTGGCCTAGGATTAGCCGGTATTTGCTTGTCTTATTCTCAAACATCAGTTGAAGATTGTTCGTTACGGAGAACGATGGAGACGCTCGCCAACCTCGAATCCTTCGTTCGCAGTGCGGAAGCCGGCGGCTTTTCCGCCGCCGCGCGGCTGCTCGGGCTGACACCTGCCGCCGTCAGCCGCAACGTTGCCATGCTGGAGCGCAATCTCGGCCTGCGCCTGTTCCATCGCTCGACGCGCAAACTCGCGCTGACCGAAGCCGGCGAGCGTTTTCTGCACGACATTGGCGGCAATCTCGAAGCGCTGCAGGACGCCATTGCGGCAACGTCCAGTGGCGGCAGCGAACCAGCCGGCGTGCTCAAGCTCAGCCTGTCGCCGACGTTTGGCATCGCCTATTGCCTGCCTCTGCTGCCGGCATTTCTCATGCGCTATCCGCTCATCCGCCCGGAATGGCATTTCGAGAACCGACCGGTGGACCTCGTGGCCGAGGGCTATGATGCGGCAATCGGCGGTGGCTTCGACCTCTCGCCGGGCGTCGTATCGCGGTCGCTGGCGCCGGTCCACGTCATCGCCGTCGCCTCGCCCGCCTATATGGCAGCGCAGACGCCTCCGACCGATCCTTCCGGCCTTGCCGCCTTCGATGGCATTCTCATGCGCTCGCTCAGTACCGGCCGCATCCGTCACTGGACGATGCGGGATGCCGCAGGCAATGAGATGGCGGGCTCACCGCGCGAGACCATTGTCGTCAACGATCCGGCCGCCATGCGGCAAGCCGCCCTGCTGGGGCTTGGTGTCACCATGATCGCGGTGCCGGACGCACTGCAGCATCTTGAAAATGGTAACCTCGTCCGGGTGCTGCCCCGCTGGTATGCCGATGCCGGCGCGCTCTCGATCTACTTCGCCAGCCGCAGGCTGCTGCCCGGGAAAACCCGCGTCTTCATCGATTTCGTCGTCGACGCTTTCCGACGCGAACACTTTGCCGAGCGCTTCGCCGGCAGCCTCGGGTGAGGCTCGAGGGAAGCCAGCGGACACCCGCTTCGCCTTGGGACGACGACGCCACGAGGGGATTAGATAGTTGACAGACCCTAGGCTAGACAGGAGGCCGGTGATGTGAGTCGCGCACAGATTTCATTGTGTAAGGAAGCATATGCCGGATACCGAAGGAAAGATGTCGCCAGAAGAGCAAAAGAAGGCGATAGACTGGCTAAACAGAAAAGCTCCGAACATGGTGTGCCCGGCATGCAAGCATTCTTCGTTTGCCATTGTCAAGCATATTTTGACCCCTCACATTCACTATGGCGGGAGCATCATCATGGGCGGTCCGAATTATCCGCAATTCATGGTCGTCTGCAACAATTGCAGTCACATGCTCACCTTCAGTGCCATCGCGTCCGGTGTCATACCAAAGGACCCGTCCGATGGAAAATGAGGTGCAAATTACTCAGACGACAACTTACACAGAAAGACCCGCAGAGCCGATCCGGCTTGTCATGGGGTCTCGCGAAATGAGGTGCTACACCGTCACCGATAGCGAACTGAAGCAGCTAGGGCTTGCGAACCTGGCTATCTCCGGAACGTTTGGGATTGGATCGGCGTTTTTCGCCTTTGGTCTCGATGTCTACAAAGACACGGAGATGGCGGCGCAAATCCCAGCGGCAGCCCAAGCTATGGTCGGCGTAGTGCAGCCCATTTGCCTCTATATCGGTATCGCTCTTTGGATAGCCTCCGGAGCGCTGCTTTATTGGCGGCACGGAATGCTCGACATCATAAAAAAGGAATCGAAGTCCTAGGCGCTACCCAGCCAGCCGTAGGGGGATTGGCCCGCTAAAGCACGCGCATGTGTTTCCTTAGCTCCGTTTGTGCCGTGTTTGCCTGTGAAAACCGGGTACGGCGACGCCTTAGGGTCGTCGGGCACCTACGAATCACCTAATGTTTGGTTTGGCCTACTCCAGACCGGCCACAGGACCCGCCCTGATAACAGGCGGGGCGCGATCCTGCGTACCTGGTCAACCGGGGGTTATCCCGGCGGAGGACAAGAACATGGTAGCATGTTCATGGCCGAAGGCTGTACACGTCGTATTTTACTGGCGTGTACGGTTCGGACGATTGGAATTCGTCCGAGAGCATTGTCGGTCCTACCCGACGGTGTAATTAGTAAGAGACTTCAACTCCAAGCCCCGCTTCGGCGGGGTCTTTTTTTAACAAGCGAATCTTGGCCGTATTCGACCGCTTTTGCAATCGTTTCGTCACCGTTCCGGTGCAATTATTTTGATGGGCTTGGACCTCTTTTCAGGCACGGGAGGCGCCTTGACCGCCTTCTTAGTTGCTGCGTTCAAGGGCTCTTCGGAATCGGTGGTCTCAATCTTGCGCGCCAGTTCACATATATAATCGCCCTCCACGAGCGCGGCGTCTAATCCAGCGTCCGCCGGAATCGCACCAATGCTACGCCGGCAAACAAAGCCACGAACACCACCAGCCAACCGATCTCGCCGGCCACCGCCGGCAGTTCGGCGCCCTTCAGCATCACCGCGCGGGTGATGCGCAGGAAATGCGTCAGCGGGAAGATCTCGCCGAAGATTTGTGCCCAGTCCGGCATGCCGCGATACGGGAACATGAAGCCGGACAGCATGATCGACGGCAGGAAGAAGAAGAAGGTGAGTTGGAGCGCCTGCATCTGCGTGCGGGCGATGGTCGAAATCGTGTAGCCGAGCAGCACCAGCGCCAGCACGAAGATCAGCACGGCGGTCAGGAGCAGCGACATCGATCCGGTGAAGGGGATGGCGAACAGAAGTTTCGCCGCCGCCAGCACCACCACCACCTGCACGCCGCCGACCGCCAGATAGGGCAGCACCTTGCCCATCATGATCTCGAGCGGGCTGGACGGCATCGCCAGCAGGTTCTCCATCGTTCCGCGCTCGGTCTCGCGTGTCAGCGCGATCGAGGTCATCATCACCATGGTCATCTGCAGGATGACGCCCAGCAGGCCGGGCACGATGTTGTATTGCGAGATGCCTTCGGTATTGTAGCGCCGGTGTACGACGACATCGAGCTGACCCTTGGCGGCCTCGGCGGCGGCTTCCTGCGTGCCTTGCGCCCTCAGCAGCGCCTGGCTGGCGACTGTGCCGAGCGTCGAGATGGCGCCGCTGGCCACCGCCGGGTCGGTGGCGTCGGCCTCGATGAGTATCTGCGGGCTGTTGCCGCTCTCCACCCTCCTGGCGAAATCGGCCGGGATGGTGACGACGAAGGCAACGTCGCCGCGCGATATCAGGAACTCGGCCTCGGCGGCACTTTGCGCGACATGGTCGAAACGATAGTAACCGGTGGTCTGCAGCGCCGCGACAATGGCGCGCGTATAGGGATCGTTGCTCGTCGCCACGAGTGCTGCCGGCAGGCTTTTCGGGTCGTTGTTGATGGCGTAGCCGAAAAGCACCAATTGTATCAGCGGCACGCCGAGCATCATGGCGAAGGTGATGCGGTCGCGCCGCATCTGGATGAATTCCTTGATCAGCAAGGCGCCAAGCCGGGCGAAGGAAAAGACGCTGTTCATGCCATGTTGTCCTTCGAGCCGGACATGAACTGGATGAAGACGTCCTCGAGGCTGGTTTCGCCGGGCGAAACTTTCACGCCCTTGTGCTCTCTCTCGACATCGGCAAGCGCGGCTTCGAGCTTCTTCTTGTCGGAGCCGACGACATGCAGCGTCGCGCCGAACGGCGCCACCTGATCGACGCCGGGGCGGCCCTGAAGCGCTTCGGCGACCTGATCGAGGCGCGGACCCTGCAGGACGAAGGTGGTCAGCCCGGCATTTTTCACCACTTCGGCGACAGTGCCGGTGGCCAGCATCTTGCCATAGGAGATGTAGCTGATGCGGTGGCAGCGCTCGGCTTCGTCCATATAGTGGGTGGAGACCAGCACGGTCAGCCCGCCGCTGGCGAGGCGATGGATCTCGTCCCAGAACTCGCGCCTCGCCTTCGGGTCGACACCGGCCGTAGGCTCGTCGAGCAGCAGCAATTTCGGCTTGTGCATGATGCAGGCGGCCAGCGCCAGCCGCTGCTTCCAGCCGCCCGACAAGGTGCCAGCCAGCTGGTTGCGGCGCGACGTCAGGCCGAGGTCCTCCAACGTGCTCGCGACATGCTCCTCGACCGGCTTCAGCCGGTAGAGCCGCGCCACGAATTCGAGATTCTCGCCGATCGTCAGATCCTCGTAGAACGAGAATTTCTGCGTCATGTAGCCGACTTCGCGCTTGATGCGCAGGCTGTCGGTGCGGATGTTGAAGCCGAGCACCGTGCCTTCGCCCTCGTCCGGGGTCAGCAGGCCGCACATGATGCGGATGGTGGTCGTCTTGCCCGATCCGTTGGGGCCGAGAAAGCCGACGATCTCGCCCTCGGCAACCGACATCGTCACATGGTCGACGACGGTCTTGTCGCCAAAGCGCTTGACCAGGCCGTGGACGTCGATGGCGTTCATCTTGCGCTGTCCGCCAGATCGACATCGACGATCTGGCCGGGCTGCAGCGGGCCGGCATCGCCCTCCGGCCGCGCCTCGACCAGGTAGACCAGCTTCTGCCGGTTCTCAAGCGAATAGATCACCGGCGGGGTGAACTCGGGATCTGGCGAGACGTAGCTGACGCGCGCCTTCACATCCGGGCCGCAGCCGTCGCAATGGACGCCGAGCAAGGTGCCGACCTTGACCGAGGAGAAGGCGCTCTCCGGGATATAGACGCTGAGCTTCACCGCGCCGTCGGGCAGGATCGAAATCACAGGCGCGGTCGGACCTGATGTATCGCCCGGATTGCGGATGACGTCGTTGACGCGGCCCGGCGAAGGGGCTGCGAGGACGCGCTTCGACAGCCGCCACTGCGCCTGCTCCAACGCGGCCTGCGCCTGCTTGACCTGATTGTCGGCGGCCTTGATCGTCTCGGGGCGCGCCGGCAGGCCGCCGACGGCGAGATTGGATTTGGCCTGGCCGACCTGCGCATTGGCCGTTTCGAGCGTGGCCGACGCGGTGTCGAAATCCGCTTGCGTGCCGGCGCCGCGCTTGAACAGATCGGCGGCGCGGTCGTATTTGCGCTTGGCGTCGGCGGCCTGGGCGCTGGCCATATCGACCTCGGCCTTCAGCACGGCGATCTCTTCCGGCCGCTTGCCGATCTGCAGGTCGGCCAATTGCGCCTGCGCCTGGGCAAGGCCGGCCTGCGCCTGCGCGACAGCGATTTTTGCGTCGGCACTTTCCAGCGTCACCACGGTCGTGCCGGGCACCACACGGTCGCCGCGCTTGACCGTGACGGTCTCGACCTGCGCCACCTCGATCGGCGCCAGCAGCACGTAGTCGCCTTCGACATAGCCGACGGCCAGCGGTGCTGCCGGGGCACAGGCCGAGAAGAGCTGCGCGGCGAGCGGCAGCGAACACAGAAAGCTCATGGTCTTTGCCCCTTTGTCTTTGCCCCTTTTCTGGCGGCCAATATGGCCTTGAGATTGCCCGATGTGACCGCCACCACCTTGGCGGCCTCCGCGGCGCCGATATCGGGCCAGCCCATGCGGCGCATCACCGCCTCACGGCCGATGCGGAAATAGATGACCTGGCCGATGAGCGTGAACACGGTGAGCCTTGTGGCCTCGCTTTCGGCGGGCTCGCCAGTTGCCTGTTCCCACAGCTGGCACAGCCGGCGATGGCTCGGCTCGAAGACACCGTCATAGATACGATCGAGGGCTGCCGTTGGATGGGAAAGTTCGCGCAGGATGAACTGCACGATCTCACCGGCCTGCGGACTGGCCACGACAAAGCCGACCATTCGCTCCAGCGCCGCGAAGAGCTGCGCCTGCGCTGCCTCCGGACCGACCGGCGCGGGCGCCTGCGCATTGCCGAGCGCCGGGCCGGCGACCGTCTGGATGGTCTCGACGATAAAGTCGGCGGCGGCCGTGCGAAGACCCTCCTTGCCTCCGAAATGATAGGCGATCGAGCCGATATTGGCTTGCGCCTCGGCGGCGATCTCGCGCGTCGAGGTGCCATCGAAGCCCTGCCGTCCGAACAGCTTCAGTGCCGCCTGGACAAGCGCCGCGCGCGTCATCTCGGCGGGCTCGCGACGAAGAACTTTGGGCTCAGGTAGTTTGATCATGAGCGCACTTTAATCAATCGATTGATTAAAGTCAACTTCTGTTCGTCATTGTCTTGCCATCGACGGCGGCAAACGCTTTAGTGCGCGGCCATGGGCAAGGAAGTCGAACGAAAATTCCTGGTCACCAGCACCGCATGGCGGGAGTTGGCCGAGGCCAATATCCGCATTCTCCAGTTCTATCTCGCTGCCGGCCCCGGGCGCACAGTGCGCATCCGCATCAGCGACGGCACTTCCGCCAAGCTGACGCTCAAATTCGGCAGCAAAGCGCGCGAGCGCGACGAATTCGAATACCCGATCCCGCTGTCGGAGGCGGTGGAGATGCTGGACTTCGCCATCGGACGTGTCATCGAGAAGACACGTCACCATGTTAGGCACCGTGGCTATCTCTACGAAGTCGATGTCTTTGGCGGACCGCTTGCGGGACTTGTGGTCGCCGAACTTGAGACGCCGGAGGACGTGCCGGACGAAATGCTGCCCGACTGGCTCGGCCGTGAAGTCACCGGCGAGCAGAAATTCTACAACGCGTCGCTCGCCCTTGGTGGGATTCCGGAGATCGCCGCATGAGCTTTCGCATCGATCCGCGCCTGCCGCTGACCGGCGAGGTCAGGAGAATCCTTGCCGAGGAGATCGGCAAGGCGCTGCATCATCTTGACGCCGCACGGAGCCGGCCGGAACAGGCGCTGCACAAATGCCGCAAGCGGCTGAAGAGCGCTCGCGCCTTGCTGCGGCTTGTTCGTTCCGGTGACGAAACATTCTGTGAGACAGAAAACCAGTGCTACCGCAACGTGGCGGCCCTGCTTGCCGGCCCGCGCGAGGCGACAGCGCTGATCGAGACCATCGACCGCCTGGCGGCAAGCTTTCCCAAGGAGAGCGCCGACGATGGGCTGGGCGCGGTTCGCGACAGGCTGATCGCGCGCCAGCATGAATTGCATGAAGGTACAGGGCTCGAAGCGGCGATCGGTGCTGCGACCGCCGCCTGCGAGGAGGGCCTGCACCGCATCGGCACGCTGGCCTTGCCCGACCAGCCGGAACAGGCGGCCGACGTGCTTGCCGAAGGCGCCCGCGTCACGCTGCGCCGCGCCAGGAAGGCGCTCGACAAGGCCGGATCGCGGGGAGCGGCCGATGATTTCCACGATCTGCGCAAGGCGGCCAAGACCCACGGCATGCATCTGTCGCTGCTCGGCAGGCTGTGGCCGACACCGATCAAAGCAAGGCGCAACGCGGTCGACGAACTGGGCGAGCGGCTGGGCGACCTGCACGATGTGCTGGTGATGCGCGCCCTGCTCGAGGCCGACGACCAGCTGCTCGGGCCGCCCGAGGACACGAAACTTCTGGCCAAGCTTTTGAAGCGGTCGGAAAAGCAGCTGAAGAAGAGCTGCCTTGCCGAGGCGGCCGAGCTGTTCGGCGACAGTCCCAAACGCTCGACACGCAAACTGGCCCGCAAGGCGCGCGACGATCTGGCTGCGCCGCCGGAAGAGGCCGCGGCATCGTAGGATGACTTGGCGCTCTTCCTCTCGGTCCGGACGGGGGAAAGAAAGGCGTGCGCTAGCCCTTATTACCCGCCCATGCTAATCGCCATGGAGTATGACCGAGCCCGGCGACACGCTTCTGGATCGACTTGGCCGCTGGCTTGCCGGCCGGCTGCAGGAAGAATCGTCCGGCTACGAGCCCTACACCCCCTCCGATGCCGAAACGCTGCGTCGCACGCTTGAGCCCGGCGACATCCTGCTGATCGAGGGCAACCAGAAGATCTCGGCGGCGATCAAGTACCTGACCCAGTCGACCTGGTCGCATGCGGCCTTCTATATCGGCGATGCCTTGCCCGCGCCGGCGGACGGCTCGGAGCGGCCGCGCCTGATCGAGGTCACGATCGGCGAAGGCTGCGTCGCCGTTCCATTGTCGCGCTACCGCACCTACAACACCCGCATCTGCCGGGCGAGTGGGCTGGCGCCGGAGGATCGCGACAAGGTCGTCGCCTTCATGATCGGCAAGCTCGGCCTGAAATACGACCTCAAGAACATTTTCGACATGCTGCGTTTTTTCTTCCCGACACCGCCGGTGCCGGTGCGCTGGCGCCGCCGCATGCTGGCTTTCGGTTCCGGCGATCCGACACGGGCGATCTGCTCGACGCTGATTGCCGAGGCCTATGGCCAGATCCGCTATCCGATCCTGCCCGAGATCACCCGTGCGCCCGGCCGCGCCTCGGCGCAGTCGAACTATTCGCGCAAGGAAATCCTGCACATCCGCCACCATTCGCTCTACACGCCGCGCGATTTCGACCTGTCGCCCTATTTCCGCATCGTCAAGCCGACGCTGGAATATGGTTTCGACTACCGGGCGGTGACCTGGGACGACAAGCTTGCCGATTCCGGGGCCAAGGCCGCCGAATAAACGCGATCAAATGAGTCCAGCCGCTGCACAGGACCGCTGGCCGGCAGCCGGGCGTCAGTGCTTGCAAGCCGCGGCCCGCACGTCCGAGGGTGTGGCGTCATAGCGGCGACGGAACGCCCGGTTGAAATAGGAAAGGTCGTTGAAGCCGGCCTCGTAGGCGATCGCGGTGATGCTGCGTCCGGCATGGCGCGGATCGCCGAGCATGCGATGGGCGCGCGCCAGCCGTTGGGTCATCATGAAATCAATCAAGGATGTGCCATCGCTCTCGAACAGCTTGCGGACGTAGCGGGCCGACAGTCCGTGGCGGGCGGCGACGTCCTGCGCCGACAGGTCGACATGGCCACCATGCGCGACGATATCGGCCTTGATGGCGCGCAAGCGGGCAACGCTGACGCCGCGGCCGCGTGCGATCTGGGCCGCATCCCTGGTCGCGCCCATGGCGAGTGCGGCAAGGTCGAAGACATGCGCCGCCACAAGGTGGCAGGCCTCCGCAGTCAACTCGTCTCCGACCTCCTGGATCGAGCTGATATAGTCGAGCAACAGCCGCATCGCCCCGCTTTGGGTCGGCAAGGGCCGCATAAGAACCGCGGCCGGATCGCCGATCAGAGGCGAAAGCTGCTTGCGCGAAAAACTCAGATTGACGAAGCGAAACCCGCCGGCGCCGATCAGGTTGAGGCCAACCTCTTCACCGCTCATCATCAGCGCCTGGCCGTTGCCGACCGCCTCCTCGCGGCCGCGATGCTTCATCACACTGCCCCCGTCGAGGGCCGCCAGAAGAACGAAGTCGTCATTGTCGATCAGCGACGACGTACGATGCACCCGGAATTCCGATGAGCTGCCGGTGGCGATGCCGAGGCCTGGCAACGCGCGCACCCGCATGTCGATCTGCGCCGGCGCCAGCGGATCGAGGTCCACCCTCAGAACCGTGCGGCCGTAAACCTCACGCGTGATCTCGACGCGATCCCGCTCCGGAAACATCTCCGTCGACAGCCTGAATGAGGCTGACGTCCCCATCGTCGCAGTCATCGACACCCCCCCATGCCCAAGAGCGCGGTCATATGCGCCGGAGCCTGCAAAACGTCAATCCCGGGCCGTTTTGGCCGCTTTCAGTGCCGTTCTGTCCAAGCTGCCCCCCTTTTATGCCCCTAGTTTGCGGCGCGATTCCGGAACCGGAACCGCATTGGCGGCAATCCAAAGGGGGGCACGATGTTTCATTTGCAACTGTTCAAGACGCTGTCGGCACTGGCTGCGGCAGGGTTCAATCCGCGTGTCTATCTGCTGTCGATCGCCTTGGGCAACGCAGTGACCGATCATCGCGAGGCCAAGCTGCCGCCGCGCGCTGCCCGATGATGAGCAGCACCATGAAAAAGAGCATTTTCCTGGCCCTGACCATTGCCCTGGCGGGCTGCCAAACGGGCCAGGTCGACGACAAGCCGGCATCGATCGCGAGCGCGGCCGGCAGCAAGAAGGCCCGGAACGAACCGACGACGGAAACGGCCTGCGCCGATGCGGCCAAGAAGGCGGCGAAGGCGCAGACCAATGCGGCTCTGCTCGGCGGTGTGCTGTCGATGGCGGGGGGTCTTGGCGGTCTGGCTGGCAATGGTGGGGTCATTGCCGGCCAGGCCGCCTCGATCGGCGGCTCGGTTCTGCAGTCCCAGGCAACGAGCAGTGCCCGGGCCGGCATTGCGGAGGATTGTTATGGCTGAGCGGCGTTTCGCAGCCATGCGCCGGCTGGCCGGCGCGCTCGCACTTGCCGGCATGATCTTCGACAGCCCGCCTGCCTTGGCCCTGACAGCGCGGGATGCGTCGGCGGTCGTCGGCCTGATCGAGGCCTTGCAGCCCGAATTCGGTCAGTTCGCCTATGACGAGGAGATCGCCGCCGACTGGTACGAGCGCGATGCCGCGGACAAGGCTTGATCGGCACAGCCGGTTTCACCGCCGACAGCTGGAAGGTCGCGCTTGGCGAGACCATGCGCGGGTTCCTGGCGACGATGCCGGTCGCGGAACTCGATGCCATTTTCGCCAAGCTCAGAAATGCCATATCCGGTATGAGGGAGCTGACCGAGGCACAGAAGACGGAGACCATCGACGCCATCGACGAAGAGGTCGAAGGCTTGATGATTTTGCGGACTGAGGGCGATCCCTTCGCCGACGTCGTCAGGCCGCTGACGCCAAAAATCCGCAGCCTCATCCTCGGCCCGGCGGTGGGGCAATAGGATGTTGGACAACAGGAAACGGGTGGCGGGAAAAGCAACTTCTAGCGGGAGCCTCGAGGCCGAATATCGTGGCATTTTTCCAGCCACGGCACGTGCCGGGCGAGGCAGCCCGATCGCGATGCTGATCTGCCTGCTGGCCTCCGGCTGCAGCCAGACGGCCGCCAGCCCGCCGATCACGCCAGACCAGCATGCGCAATTGGCGGAGTTGGCGGCCGGCCCGGACTCGCCGGCAGGCCTTGGCGAGGCCCTGGCTGCAGTCGAGGCGACCAGGAAAATGCGGGACTGCCGGGCGCGGATGAACGAGACGGGCGGGCAGATGAAGACGATGGGCGCCGTCAATGGCGCGGTCGGCGTCGCCGGTCGCATGGCGGGTCCGGGGGGCAAGACAGCGGCAAAAATGGTGGCGGTCGGCACTGCCAGGGTCGTGCGCGGCAAGCTCAGCCGCCAGATGCAATCGTGCTGAGACGATTGACGCGGTGCCTGGTCAGGCCGGCAGCGGCCGCCGTCCTTTCGCGGCGGCGGGCGTATCAGGCCTCGCCCCGGCATCTCGCGCGTGCGGCCCGATCGGCATGATTGCCGGAAATGGCGTCGCGCCAAAGGCAAACGTCCATTTGTAGCCGATCAGGCCATCCTCCGGCGTCGTGTGCTGGTCGTGATGGGCGAGCAGCTTGGCGCGGTCGGCGAGATCCTCCGCCTCGCGCCGCACCATTTCAGCCGTCTCCGGCCGCATCCGCCTGGAGAAGCTGACGAAGGTCGCTTCCTTGTCGATATGGGTGATGGCCCAGCCGATGAAATTCTTGTTGGTCATCTCGAACAGCGGCCTGAGCGGCCCTTCGAAGTTCCACTGGATCGGCGTCTCGACCAGCAGTCTCGCCGAAAGACCCCGTCCGAGCGCGATCAGGCCGAGTTCCTCGAGATCGCGCAGATAGAGGAACATCGAAGCCTCGCTCAGGCCTTGCGAGCGCATGATGCCTTCGGGCGTGAACTTTTCTGACAGCATGACGAAGATGAACAGCAGCGCCGGCCGGCCGGCGAGCTTGCGCTCGACCTCCGGCGCGATGTGGTTGACCGGCCCAGGCCCCCGGTTCATCGAGCCGAGCACGTTTTCCAGTTCGACACCGGCCGCAGCGCAAATCTCCATCAGCCGGTCGAGCTTGCAATTGCGCTCATGGAAGATACGCTTCACCGTCGGTTCGGAAACGCCCATGCGTTCGGCCAGCGCGCGATAGGTGACGCCCTTCGCCTTCAACGTCCGCTTCAGCGCCTGGAAGATCAGACCGTTCATCGGATGCACCTCTTGCCGCAAGTTTCGTATCGATATTCGATACTAGCGGTGTCAGGCCTTTCCGGAAAGTATCGAAAGCCATAGCTCTGCCTCGTCATCTCAGGAGAGCAGTCATGAACACCCTCATCACCTCAACCTTTATCGCCGTCATCGGCATTGCCGCAGTGCCCGCCGCGGAGGCAGGCGAACTCTGGCGCGCCACCGGGCTCGAACAGCCGGAATCGGCCCTGTTCGACGCCGCTGACAATCGCATCATCGTTTCCAACATATCAGGCAATCCCGGCGAGGCCGACGGCAACGGTTATCTCTCCGTGCTGTCGCTGGACGGCAAGACGGTCACCCAGCACTGGACCGACGGCATGGACGCACCCAAGGGTATGGCGATCTCGGGCGGCAAGCTCTATGTCGCCGACATCACGAAAGTCCGCGTCGTCGACCTCGCCAGCGGCAAGCTCGTCGCCAGCATCTCGGTGCCGAACGCGGTCTTCCTCAACGACATGACATCGGACCAATCCGGCAAGGTCTATGTCACCGACATGTTGGCCGACGCCATCTACCGCATCGATGGCGACCGGCCGGAGCTGTTCGTCAAGGACGGGGGATTGGCTTCGCCCAACGGCGTCTTTGCCGATGGCGGCCGATTGATCGTCGCCTCCTGGGGCAAGGGCATCAAGCCCGACTTCAGCACGACGGAGCTTGGCGGCCTGCTGTCGGTCGACATCGCCAGCAAGGTGGTTTCGCCCTTGCCGGCCGCCCAGAAATTCGCCGATCTCGACGGCGTCGTAGCCATCGGCGACACCATCTACGCCACCGCCTACATGACCGGCACGCTCTACCGCTATCATGCGGGCGGCGCGCCGGAGGTGGTGGCGCAGTTCAAGCCGGGCAGCGCCGACATCGGCACCGATGGCAAGTCGATCCTTTATGTGCCGTTGATGAACGAAGGCGAGGTTGTGGCGCTGAAGCTCGATTGAGAGCCATGGTCGGCGCCTCAGGGCAGAGCTGCGAGACGTTCGCAGCCGTGAGGTGAAAGCTCATTCGTCGGCGATGATCACCAACTCGAACTCGCAGTGCGGCTAATTAACGACGTCTGGCCCGTTGCGGTCGTCTGTCATGCGACGACCCAAAGGATGTTCTTCACCGAAACTAAACCTCGACGTGACCACCGGTTTGGGTCGACCGATGTTTCAGCATCACGTCAGATAGGGTGTCGCGTGCTGCTACCATTCGCTGATGCCAGTCGTTCTCCTTGTCGAGGACGATTGCACATTCACCCGCCTTTTTCCCTAGCAGGACCGAGTTGCTAAGCCGCGAAAAATACCATGTAGTAGCCGCAGCGTAGAAGATCGTGTGAGGCGAGTGCACTGAGGCTAGTTCGAAAATGGCGGGTGCGAACACCTCTTCTTGACCGAGCTTTCCGGACAAGATCGTCAGTGCAGCGGCTATATAGGACAGGTGTGAAGATTGCGAGAGTATCTCGTATTCTTTCCGACGCCCATTTCGTCACCGCATCAATTTCGAAGGCGCGGGCGATGGTATCGGACAAACCGCGAGGAGCGGCGCAAAGCGGTGTTCACGTCGGGCCGTGCGTGAGTCAGCTCAACGTCAAGAAGTTGGCATTCAACAGGTGGACACCTTGTCCTGACAATGGCCACCGGCCGGCAAATCCCGGCCCCTACCCCGCCTCGATCTTCCCTTTCAGCTGCGCCCGCGCATCCTTGATCGAGGCGGCGTAGGTCACCAGCGGGCGCTTGACGCCGTGGGTGATCAGCATGCGTCGGATCTGCGGCGCGGCACCCGATATGATGAAGCGGACACCGGCGCGTTTCGCCTTGTGGGCGGCGCCTTCGATGACGTTGGCCGCCGTCGAATCGAAGAACGGTACGGCCGAGCAGTCGAGGATGAAGTTCCTGCGCTGGTCGGCTATGCGGTCGAGCACGGTGCCGACGGTCGATGCGGCGCCGAAGAAGAAGGCGCCCGAAATGCGATAGACGACGGTGTCGGCGTCGGTTGCCTCGCTGGCATCGTAGGCGTTGGTGCTGTCGGCGACATCCTCCTGCACCAGCGGCTGATCGGCCTCGACCGCAATCGACTTGGCCATGCGGTCGATGAACAGGATCGACCCCAGCACGAAGCCGACGACGATGCCTTCGGTGAGATCGCGGAAGATGACGAGCAGAAAGGTCGCCATCAGTACCAGCGCATCGCCGCGCGAGGCACGCAGCAAGGTGGCGAAGGCCTGTTTCTCGAACATATTCCAGCACACGACCGCCAGCACGCCGGCCAGGGCGGCGAGCGGGATATAGCTGGCGAGCGGCGCCGCCACCAGCATCAAGGCGAGCAGGATGGCGGCGTGGACGATGCCCGAAACCGGTCCGTGGGCGCCGGCCCGCACATTGGTCGCCGTGCGGGCGATGGTGCCGGTGGCGCAAATGCCGCCGAACAGGGCGGATGCGATGTTGGCGAAGCCTTGCGCCACCAGTTCGCAGTTGGAACGATGCCGGCGGCCCGTCATCCCGTCGGCGACCACCGCCGAAAGCAGCGATTCGATGGCGCCCAGCAAGGCGAAGGCAATCGCATCCGGCAGCACGTCAATCATCCTGTCCAGGCTGATCGGCGGCAAAGCGGGCATTTGCAGGCTGCGCGGTATACCGCCAAAGCGGGTGCCGATCGTCTCCGCCGGCAGCGCGAGAAGCGCCACGACCAGCGATGCCAGCCCGATGGCGATGAGCATTGCGGGCCATGTCGGTCGCCAGCGCTTCAGGCCGGCGATGGTGGCGACGGTCAACACCGCCACGAAGATCGCCGCCGGGTTGATGGTGCCGGCCGCCTCGCCGACCGCGATCAGCTTCGGCACCAGCGGTCCGGGCTCCTTGCCGGCAAGCTTCAGCCCGAACAGTTCGACGATCTGTCCGGAAAAGATGATGACGGCGATGCCGGCGGTGAAGCCGACCGTCACCGGATAGGGAATGAACTTGATGTAGGTGCCGAGACGGAGATAGCCTATGGCGAGCAGGAAGACCCCTGCCATCATCGTTGCCAGCAGCAGCCCGTCGATACCGACCCGGGCAACCGTCGCGGCCACCAGCACGATGAAGGCGCCGGCCGGGCCGCCGATCTGGAAGCGGCTGCCGCCGAGCGCCGAAATGATGAAGCCGCCGACGATCGAGGTGTAGAGGCCGCGCTCGGGCGTGACTCCCGAGGCGATCGCGATGGCCATCGACAAGGGCAGCGCGACAATGGCCACCGTCAGCCCGGCAATGGCGTCCGCCTTGAAGTCGGCGAACGTGTAGCCCTCGCGCCAGACCGTCACGAGTTTTGGCGTGAACAATTCGGAAAATGTCGGCTTTGCCGACTGGTGGGCCGACCTTTGGGCCGATCTGTAGGCCGGTTCATGCACTGCCCGTTGCGTCTGATCCATGGACTGCCTTTCGCACCCTGAAAGGCGGCGGGATCGTCGGCAGGGCTGTCGGCGGTCGCCGTCGCGACTTTATGCCGGCTCAGCCTTGGGATCCGGCGGCACGGCAGGCTTGAGGCGCACGCCCCGGCCGCCGCGCTCGCTGGCCTGATTCTCGCCGATCAGTTCCACCCCGGCCTCGTCGAGGGCCTGGATGACCTTCATCAGCGTGTCGACCACGCCCCTGACCACGCCATCGCTCGCCTCCATGCGCTGGATAGTCGGAAGCGAAACGCCGGCGCGCTCGGCGAGCGTCTTCTGATCGATGCCGGCCAGCGCCCTTGCGGCGCGCATCTGCGCGGCAGTGATCATCGGCCGGAATCCCCGTCTGAGTCTGCAGGAGTAAGGTATAATATCATCATTCTGATGTTTCAAGCATTAGGATGAATGTTTGAGACGTAAGTAGTGGCGCCTGACTGGCCATTTTTTAGATACTTTCCCGGGATTGCGCGCTAAGGTCTTCCATCTGGGCAGGGAGTAACGCGGTTGAATATCTTCAAGACTTTCATGACATCGGCAGCCTTGCTGTCGGCGGTTTTCCTGTTGGCCGGCTGCGGGCACGGGCTGATCAACCGGCTGATCTAGTCTCCAGTCTCGCCGTCCGGGTGCTGCCCACGCCATCGCTGCCACGTCCGGGCAGCGAGCCAGCACAGCATCGCCCAGACGAAGCCGGCGCACCAGCCGGCCAGCACATCCGACGGCCAGTGGACGCCGAGATAGACGCGGCTGATGCCGACCAGCAGCGTCGTCAGCACCGCCAGCGACAGCACATAGATCTTCGTCGTTCGACCGGGCAGGAAGCGTGCCGCCAGCGCGCCGAGCGTCAGATAGGTCACCGCCGACAGCATGGCGTGGCCGCTGGGAAAAGACAGCGTCGTTTCGTTGACGAGATGCGAGACGAGTTCGGGGCGCGGCCGGTCGATTCCGGCTTTCAGCAGGCTCGACAGCACCTGACCGCCAGCCACCGCCACGAAGATGAAAAGGGCGGTCGCCGGCCTGCGGATAAGCAGGAGATAGACGATTACCGCCGTCACGATCAGCACCAGCACGCTGCCGCTGCCAAGGCTTGTGATGTCGCGCATAGCCCCTTGCAGCCACAGCGGGCCGATCGGGCTGTCAGGCCGCCCCGCCTGGCGGAAGGCGAGCAGGATTTCGGTGTCGAAGGCGTGCGGCGTGGTGGCGCGCGCCATCTCCATCAGCTCCTCGAATCCCCAAAGGCCGGCCGCGATGACCAGGCCGGCCAGCAGCACCGGGAATTCGACCCGGTTGAGCAAAGCGTTCGCGGCATTCTTCATCGGCAATCCGCCCGTTACAGCCGGCCTTGCAGATAGGGTCCGAGCGTGATCAGCGCCACTGCGGCGATCGCCAGCATGATGCCGGTCGCCTGCAGCGCGTTGACGCGCTCGCCGAAGAAGACCAGTGCCACGACGTTCACCGAGACCAGCTGGATGACGGCAGACAGGCTGAACGACACCGACATGCCGAATTCGCGGATCAGCCGCAGCATGATCAGATTGCCCAGCGAATAGAGCGCCAGCGTCAGCGCGATCTTGCCAAGGCTCGGCGCCAGGCCCCATTGCTTGGCGGCTGTCGCCGCCAGCAGGAAAATGACCGTTGAAAAGCCGAGCTGCAGCAGTCCCGAAAAACTCAACGTTCCGTCCCCTCTCGAAGCGGCTCCCGCCGCATGTGTCGCGGACGTTGTTTCCGAAGCGCGCCGGGACGTCAAGCGCTCGACCAAACGAAGCTCTTGGCAATGGCAAGACGGAGGCTCAATGTACCGACATCGTCCAGCCAGTCGATTGAAGGGCGGTCAGGGGTTCATGATTCGTATTCTGCAGAACTTGACGCGACGCTGGAGCGAACTCTCTCTTGCCTTGCAATTCGTCGTTGCCGGCGGTTTTGGCCTGCTGGCCGTCATGCTGGTGGTGGGCGCCTGGGTGACGGCGCAGATCAGAGAGGGCGTCATCCGCAATTCGGCCGCCACGACGGCGCTCTATGTCGACAGCGTGATTGCGCCGCTGCTTCCCGACTTGCGCAAGGAGCAGGAGCTCAGCGATTCCGTCAAGCAGGCGCTGGACGAGACGCTTGGCCAGGGCGCGCTCGGCAAGCGCCTCGAATCGTTCATGCTCTGGCGCCGCGACGGAACGGTCCTCTATGCCAAGGAGACGGCCCTGATCGGCCGCCGCTTCGCTCCGAGCGACAATCTGCGTTCCGCTTTCCAAGGCAATGTCGTCGCTGAATTCAATACTTTCGATGAGGATGAGAGCGAGGAGAAGGCGACCGGCTTGCCATTGCTGGAGATCTACAATCCCGTGCGCGAGCCCTGGTCGGGCGAGGTGGTGGCGGTTACCGAGTTCTATGAGATCGCCGACGATTTCCAGGCCACCCTGGCTTCCGCTCTGTGGTCGAGCTGGCTGATCGTGGCCGGCGCGACCCTGGCGGCATTCCTGCTCCTGTCGGGCATCGTCCTGCGCGGCAGCCGCACCATCGACGACCAGCGTGGGGCGCTGCGCCGCCAGGTGTCGGAGCTGCAGGGCCTGGTGGCGCAAAACAGTGCCTTGCGACTGCGCGTGCAACAGGCCTCGCGCCGCGCCACCGCGCTCAACGAAAGATATCTGCGCCGCATCGGCGCCGACCTGCATGACGGCCCGGCCCAACTCGTTGCCCTGGCGGCGCTGCGCATGGACAGCCCGATATTTTCCAGCGATGGCCATTCGGGCGCAAGCCGCTCGACCGAGGTCACGATGATTCGCAAGACGCTGGAGGATGCGATGCGCGAAATACGCGGCATCTGCACCGGCCTTGTCCTGCCGCAGATCGAGACGGCTGCCGCAACCGACATTCTGCGGCTGGCCGTCAAGGAACACGAACAGAGGACGGGAACGTCGGTGACGCTGACGCTGGCCGGACAGTTGCCTGAACCCGGCGCCTCCGAGAAGATCAGCATCTATCGTTTCGTCCAGGAAGGGCTGAACAATGCCTATCACCACGGGCTAGGCAAGGATCAGGCGGTGAGTGCCGGGATGAAAGGTGGCAGGCTTTTTGTCGAAGTGTCGGACCGCGGGCCGGGTTTCGATCCGACGGCACGGGTCGAGGGCCTCGGGCTCGCCGGCCTCAGGGAACGGGTCGAAAGCATTGGCGGACAGTTCGAAACCTTGACCGGGCCGCAAGGTACGCGTTTGGTGATCCGTCTGTCGGTCGAGGAGCAAGCATGACTGGGACCATTCGCATTGCCATTGTCGACGATCATCCCCTCTTTCGCGAAGGTGTGACGCGCAGCCTGTCGGAGATCGGAGGCTTCGAGATGGTTGGCGAGGGCGCCACGGCGCAGGATGCCGAACGCCTCGCCGCGACGATGCGGCCCGACATCTTGCTGCTCGACATCTCGATGCCGGGCGGCGGGCTGAGCGCGGTCGCAAGCATCCTCGCCAACCATCCCGCCCAGAAGATCGTCATGCTGACCGTCTCGGAGGCCAATGCCGATGTGACCAAGGCGCTGAACGCAGGGGTGAATGGCTATGTCCTCAAAGGCGTCGGATCGCGCGGCCTCGCCGACATCCTGCGCAATGTCGCAGCCGGCGAAAGCTATCTCTCGCCGACACTATCGGCCCGGCTGCTTTCGGATCTCCAGTCCCAGCAGCCGACCGACGGCTTGGCGGAACGGCTGCGGCAGCTCACCGATCGGCAAACGGAAATCCTGCGGCTGGTGGCGGAGGGGCTGAGCAACAAGGAAGTCGCCTTGCGGCTTGAGTTGCAGGAGAAGACCGTCAAACATCACATGACCGGAGTGCTGTCGAAGCTCAATGTGCGAAATCGCACCGAAGCGGCCTTGATGATGCGTGAGTGGCGCGACCGCGACAGGCCTTCCTAAAGCATTTCACCGTTTCACGGAAACGGCGAGCTGCTCTAACTCTGTTTTGACACAATTCCCAAGGGAAAAGCGCTTCACACTTTTTTTAGAATTGCTCTGGGCAGGTCCGAAGAAATGCGCAGCGGTTTCCCGTCCCGGATTGCGCAAAAGCGCGTCGCGCCTCGGGACCGCAGCCATTGCGGTGCCGAAAACCGGGACGACGCCGGCCGGAAACGAGGTCACCTCCGCCGGGGGGCGGCGGAGGTGACGTGCAAAGCTGACCGTTGCCTGTTGGCCAGCTTCACAAGGCCTTGAGACGATTGGCATCGGCCGGCGTGGCCTGGCGGTCGATGATCGTGCGACCGAGAGCGTCCTTCATGCTGAAACGACCGTTCTCGAGCTTTTCCGTTATGCCGTCGGGATGCCGGACTGTGATCTTGTTGCCGGTCACGTCGACCTTGTCACCGGTCTTTGCATTGACATGACTCCCGCTCTTACCCTGATTGGATCCTGATTTGCCGTTGTTGCCGCTATTACCGCTGCCGTTATTCCCATTGCCGTTGCCGCTGTTCCCGCTATTGCTTCCGCCGGAATTGCCGCCGTTGCCGCCCCCACTGTTGCCTCCGCCCCCACCGCCACCGTTGCCGCCGCCACCCTTGCCGGCGTATGCGCTGGCGGTGTGGATGCCGGAAACGGAGCCGTCCAGGACAATTTGATAGGGCGCAATCGTCAACACCAGCGCCGCTGCCGATTTGAGCGCCAGCCGGCAACAACGGGTCGTGACCGATCTGTGCATTCTGATCTCCGACGACTGAGCCCGGCGCGCCCCACCCCAACGTTGCAGTGCAACCAACATTGCCGAAAGACGCGGCGCCCGGAAGCGACCTCCGACCGTTGCGGTTGTCAACCAGGACCATTGCAAGCGCAAGGTTGGACTAAAGTCCCAAGTATATGCTACATTAGCTTCGCATGAACGGCGCCGTGACCGCCATCGCTAAACGGGAGACTGGCTTTCCCGATGCCTGACGACCGCAGACGCCGAACATCAAGTCACCTCCGCCGGGGGCGGCGGAGGTGACTTGTCGAGGGTGCAGTTGCCCGTTGATCTGTTTTTTGCAAACGACTGATGTCGTCCGCCGTCGCAGGATGCGCGGCCAAGATGCCGCCTAAGGTCTCCTTTCATCTCGAACCGGCGATTCTGGAGCAGTTCACGGTCTGCGGGAATGCTTAGCCAGCGCTGCGCGCAATGCCTGTCGCGTCTGAAAGGTCTCCCGATGTCACGAAAATGTGATCCGGCGATTATAAGGGGGTCAAACAGGTACCCACGCTCCAGCCAATCCAACAGCCAGAGGCAAGCCATGACTGACCTTCGCTCCCCCGACACCCGATTCCGCACCAGCCTGCTCGAGGAAAACGACGGCCCGGCCATCAACGCTTCCGACAACCGCACCATGGGCGAGATCATCGCCGCGCGGTTCTCGCGCCGCGGCTTCCTCAAGGGTTCGCTGGCTGTCTCGGCCATCGTCGCCACCGTCAGCCCGCTGGCGCTGATCAGCGCCGACGAGGCCCGGGCCGCTGAAGGCTCGGCCTTCACGTTCGACGAACTCGAGGCCGGCATCGACGACAAGCACCACGTCGCGCCGGGTTACGATGCCGATGTACTGCTGCGCTGGGGCGATCCGCTGTTTGCCGATTCGCCCGACTTCGACCCGACGAAACAGTCGGCCGAGGCCCAGGCGAAACAGTTCGGCTACAACAACGATTATATCGGCTACATCCCCATCGACGGCTCGGCCGAACATGGCCTGCTGGTGGTCAACCACGAATACACCAATCCGCATCTGATGTTCCCGGGCATCGTGAAGATCGTCGAGAAGGACGGCAAGAAGTCGGCCGAAGTCGCACCCCTCTCGAAGGAGCAGGTCGATGTCGAGATGGCAGCTCACGGCGGCACCATCGTCGAGATCCGCAAGGCATCAGGCAAATGGCAGGTGGTGCGCGACGGCAAGCTCAATCGCCGCATCACCTCCAACACCGAAATGGCGCTGTCCGGTCCGGTTGCCGGCCATGACCGCGTCAAGACCAATGCCGATCCGTCCGGCACCAAGGTGTTCGGCACGTTCAACAATTGCGCCGGCGGCGTCACGCCCTGGGGCACCTATGTGATGGCCGAGGAGAACATCCATGGCTATTTCTCCGGCGAGTTGCCGGAAGGCCACAAGGAAGCCGCGAACTACAAGCGTCTCGGCATTCCCGAAGGCGCCTATGAATGGGCGGCGCATTACGAGCGTTTCGACCTCGCCAAGGAGCCCAATGAGGCCAACCGCTTCGGCTGGATCGTCGAGGTCGATGTCAACGACCCGACCTCGACGCCGAGGAAGCGCACCGCCATGGGCCGCTTCAAGCATGAGGGCGCCGAATCGATTGTCGCCAGGGACGGCCGCGTCGTCTTCTATCTCGGTGACGACGAGCGCTTCGACTATGTCTACAAGTTCGTGACCAAGGCCGCGTTCGATCCGAACGATCATGCCGCCAACAGGGACCTGCTCGATGATGGTACGCTGCATGTCGCCAGGTTCGCCGAAGATGGCACGGTCGAATGGCTGCCGATCGTCTTCGGCCAGGGACCGCTGACGGCTGAAAACGGTTTCACTGGCCAGGCCGACGTGCTGATCGAGACGCGCCGCGCCGCCGACCTGCTCGGTGCCACCAAGATGGACCGCCCCGAAGACATCCAGCCCAATGCCGTCAACGGCAAGGTCTATGTCATGCTGACCAACAATTCGAAGCGCAAGGCCGATCAGGTAGACGCCGCCAACCCGCGCGCCGAAAACGCCTTCGGCCACATCATCGAGATCGCCGAGGACGGCGGTGATTTCACCGCCGCCAAGGGCAAGTGGGAAGTGCTGCTGAAATGCGGTGATCCGGCGGTTGCCGATGTCGGCGCCACCTTCTCGACGGCAACGACGGCCAATGGCTGGTTCGGCATGCCCGACAATTGCGCGGTCGATTCGGCCGGGCGTCTCTGGGTCGCGACCGACGGCCAAGGCCCGAAAGCCACCGGCCGCACGGATGGTCTGTGGGCGGTGGACACGGAGGGGGCGGCGCGGGCAACCTCGAAACTGTTCTTCCGCGTGCCGATCGGCGCCGAAATGTGCGGTCCGCTGTTTGCGCCCGACGACCAGACCGCCTTCGTCGCCGTCCAGCATCCGGGCGATGGCGGCGAGGACTGGGAAGCGTTCGGCCGCCCGTCCTACTATGAGGATCTGTCGACGCGCTGGCCCGACTTCAAGCCCGACATGCCGGTGCGGCCGTCGGTGGTCGCCATTACCAGACAGGGCGGCGGCAAGATCGCGGTCTGATCGCCCTCCAGCATGGGGCGCAGCAGCGGAGCAGATTTGCACCGCTGCCGCCCCTTGAAGTCGCGGCATGGGGTGAAGTTGGTCAAGCCTCGGGAAAGATTGGCAATTTAAGCATGGCGCCCTAGATCTTTATCAGGAGATCGCCATGTCGAAGTCCGTCTATGACCGTGGCTTGCTCAAGCCAGCCGATATCGCCAAGCTGCAGCGCGTGTTCGACGAGGCCTGCCGGCGGCGCGAGGCACATCCCGATTCCGCCGACGCGCGGGAAATCGCGCTTAACCTGCTCGCCCTGCACAATGCCGGCATGGAGGAAGAGGACATGCTGATGGAGGCCGTCGGTTTCCGGCGGCTGGAACCCAAATCAGCGTGATGCGCCGGGTTGGTGCGAGGCCGACCCTGCAATCCGTTTGGCGATCGCCTTGGCCAGGATACCGGCATTGGCGAAGCAGCCGCGAATGCTCGGCCGCATGCCGGTGAACCACAGACCGGGCAATTTCGGATCGGCTTGCCCGCCGTTGAAGAGCGGAACGCCCTTGGCGTCAAGCACGCCGAGCTTGCCGACCATCGGCTCCAGCCCGGTGCGGTAGCCTGTCGCGGCAATGACGATGTCAGGATAGATCAGGCTGCCATCGGCCAGGATCACGCCGTCACGGGTGAATTCCCTTATGCCGGGTACGACGGTGATCTTGCCGGCCTTTATGGCGCTGACGGCGCCGTCGTCGGCGGCGATCGCGGTGTAGTCCGAGGTCAGGCGGCTGGCGCCGCCCGCAGGCGCGGGCGGCAGGCCGAATTTGGTCAGGTCGCCGAAAGCCAGGCGCTGCGTCGCCGACATCACCGCGTCGGCGACCCGCAACGGCAAGCGAGCCATGAACGGCGAAAGCCGGTGCACGGCGATCTTGCCGATGCGCTTGGGCAGCAGGGCGGGACCGCTGCGGGCCGACAGCCAGATGGCGGCCGTGTCTATGCCGGCCAGATGATTGAGCGCATCGAAACCCGAATTGCCGGCGCCGACGACCAGCACTTTCTGGCCCGCATAGGCCTGTGCGTCACCGAAATCCGCCGAATGGATGATGCGCCCGACGAAATCCTTCATGCCTTTCCATTCGGGAATGAACGGCTGCCTGTCGCGGCCGGTGGCGACGACGACATTGCGGGCCAGCCGCAGGCCAGCGCTGGTCCGTACCGCCCAGTGATCGCCCTTGAAGGCAATCTCTTCGACAGCGACGCCAAACTGCACCGGCAGCCGGTTTTCCTCCCTGAAATCATTCATGTGGCGGATGACGACCGTCCGGTGCGGAAAGGCGGGGGTGCCGGGGGGATAGGGGAGACCAGGCAGCGAAGAAAGATCGCGGTGGGTGTTGAGATGCAATTGCTGGTGCCGCCGGTGCCATGGCTCAGCCAACCGGCTTTCCTTTTCCAGGATCGCCGTCGGCACGCCGGCGTTCATCAAGGCGTGCGCGACGGCCAGCCCGGCAGCACCGGCGCCGACGACGATTGCCGGCTCGACCTTGGCCGGCAGATCCACAACCGATCTGATTGTCGTATCAGTCATTCACTCGAATCCCGTTCGACGCTAGGCTGGCAGGACGCTGTAACCGTTTGATCCCGCGCAGGATCCCTGCAGCAAACCGCGGCCGAAATTTCGGGCGATGCGAATTAGCTCCGTACGCCGGGCCGCGGTTGCGCTCTATATGGCATATGCGCGATATCAAGGGTAATCAGGTCGCGGCAATGTGATTGATTCGAGGCTCGGGGTGGCTGGCGGGTCTCGGTTATCCCCACGCGCATGCCCGAAATCGACTCCGATTTTCGAGTCATGCGCAGAATCAAAGTGTTACAGCACCTTGGCGCGTCCTGGACGGCCGGCGCTGTAGGCGGCACGCGGAATCTCGACCATGCCCTCCTTGCGGTTCTATTTCGACAAGATCCTTGAGGCCGCCGCGCCCGAGGTCGAGCGGCAGGCGCTGACCCATGTCGAACGCCTGGCACTGGTGCGCCGCTATGGCGACTTCTCGCTCGCCTATTCCACCGCCGTGCAAGGCAAGCTCTCCTATTTCGGCGACGCCGACGGCTACATCGCCTTCGGTACCAAGATGAAGCACCATTTCGCGCTCGGCGACCCGGTGGCGGCTCCGGCGCGTCGGGCCGATTACATCAAGCGCTTCGTCGAGACCGCCGGCAGCCCGTGGTTCGTGCAGGTCGGCGAGGAAACCGCACGCGTGCTGGCCGGCCTTGGCTACAAGGTCAATCGCCTCGGCATCGACACCCGCCTCACCCTGCCCGAGCATGATTTTTCCGGGAAGCGCAACGAGACCGTGCGCTACTCCGAGCGCTGGCTGCTGAAGAAAGGCTTTTCGTTCGACGAGGACAAGCGCACGATTTTTCTGGATGAAATTGCCCGGCTTTCGGAAAACTGGCGCGGCGACCGCATCGTCAAGCGCTGGGAGATGGGCTTTCTCAACCGCCACTTTGCCGACCATCTCGGCACCGACATGCGCCGTTTCGTCCTGCACGGTCCCGACGGCGGACTGGTCGCTCTGCTCGACTTCGACCCGCTGTGCCGCAACGGAAAGGTCATCGGCTACACGACGGCCTTCAAGCGCAAGCATATCGACGCTTCGCCGCATGCCGAGGTCGGCCTGACCAAATTCGCCGTCGATCGTTTTCGCGAAGAGGGCATCTCGGTGGTCACGCTCGGCCTGTCGCCGATGCTCGATATCGGGCCAAGCGGCTTTGCCGAAAGCGATTTCTGGCGCAATGCCTTCCAGCGCGCCTACGATTCGCCCTGGGTCAATCGCCGCAGGTTCAACCTGCAGGGCCAGGCGGCCTTCAAGCGCCGCTTCCACGGTGTCGAGGAGCCGGTCTACATCGCCTTCCGCAAGGGGACGTATGTCGAGATGCTGGGGTTGCTGCGGCTGGTCAAGGCGATCTAGATCTATCGATATTCAGGTGAGGCCGGCCTGACCTGAATCTCAACAGACCTGGCGGCGTTCTGCCGTCAATTCCTCAACCGATACCCTGTCCTGAATATCCAGGCGACGATCGTTATACAGATCAGCAGGAAGACGACCGTCATGCCGAGGCTGACGCCGACCGAGACGTCGGACTTGCCGTAGAAGCTCCAGCGGAAACCGCTGATCAGATAGACGACCGGGTTGAACAGCGTGATCGTGCGCCAGACCTCGGGCAGCATGTTGATCGAATAGAAGCTGCCACCGAGGAAGGTCAGCGGCGTGATGATCAGCAGCGGAACCAGTTGCAGCTGCTCGAAACTCTTCGCCCAGATGCCGATGATGAAGCCGAACAGGCTGAAGGTCACCGCCGTCAGCACCAGGAAGGCGAGCATCCAGAACGGATGCAGGATGGTGAGCGGCACGAACAGCGAGGCGGTGGCCAGGATGATCAGGCCGAGGATGATCGACTTGGTCGCGGCACCGCCGACATAGGCGATGACGATCTCCAGATAGGAGACCGGCGCCGACAGAAGCTCGTAGATCGAGCCGACGAATTTCGGGAAATAGATGGCAAAGGAGGCGTTGGAGATCGACTGCGTCAAGAGCGATAGCATGATCAGACCCGGCACGATGAAGGCGCCATAGCTGATGCCGTCGATCTCGGTGATGCGCGAGCCGATGGCCGAGCCGAAGACGACGAAATACAGCGACGTCGAGATGACCGGCGAGACGATGCTCTGCAGCACGGTGCGGAAAGCACGTGCCATTTCCATCCGGTAGATCGCCCATACTGCGCGAAGGTTCATGGCTCCCTCCTCACCAGATTGACGAAGATCTCCTCGAGCGAAGAGTTTTGCGTGTCGATATCGCGGAACTGGATGCCGCCGGCCTCGAGATCGCGCATCAACGAGGCGACGCCGGGCCGCTCGGCCTGGTTGTCATAGGTGTAGGTCAGCTGCCCGCCATCGGGCGACAATTCCAGCGCATAGCGCGAGAGCGCCTCGGGAATGGCCGTCAGCGGATTGCGCAGTTCCAGCACCAGCCGCTTGCGGCCGAGCTTGCGCATCAGTTCGGCCTTGTTCTCGACCAGGATGATCTCGCCGCGGTTGATGACGCCGACGCGGTCGGCCATCGCTTCGGCTTCCTCGATATAGTGCGTGGTGAGGATGATGGTGACGCCGTCCTCGCGCAGCCGGCGCACCATCGCCCACATGTCCTGGCGCAGCTCGACGTCGACGCCGGCGGTCGGCTCGTCGAGGAACAGGATGCGCGGCTCATGCGACAGCGCCTTGGCGATCATCAGCCGGCGCTTCATGCCGCCCGACAGGGTGATCGCCTTGGCGTCCTTCTTGTCCCACAGTGAGAGATCGCGCAGCACCTTCTCGACAAAGCCGTGGTTGGCCGGCTTGCCGAACAGGCCACGGCTGTAATTGACCGTCGCCCAGACGCTCTCGAAGGCATCGATGGTCAGTTCCTGCGGCACCAGCCCGATCAGACCGCGCGCGGCGCGATAATCCTTGTTGATGTCGTGGCCGTCGACGGTGACGGTGCCCGACGAGCGGTTGACGATGCCGCAGACGATCGAGATCAGCGTCGTCTTGCCGGCGCCATTGGGCCCAAGCAGCGCGAAGATTTCGCCGCGCTGAATGTCGAGATTGACTTCCTTGAGCGCGGTAAAACCGGTGGCGTAGGTCTTGGAGACCCCGGAAATGGACAGGATGGAAGGCATGGATGAAAACGGCTGCTTGAAAGAGGTCCCCTGATATAGGCCGAATGTCGGTGCTTGCAACCGCAAGTCAATGCCCTGCTGACAGTTCTCGACAATCGTTGCCGGCCGGCCATTGCAGGTGCGGCGCACAGGCCCGGAGTTGCGCGGCATGCAACCGGGAAAATTGTCCTGTGGCGTTCAGCCTCGCGGCAGGACGCCGCTTTGACCTGAACTCGCTTCGGGCCTATTCTTCGCGAGTATTTGCAGCAGCCGGAGCCCATCATGGACCCGCTCATACTTTCGCGTATCCAGTTCGGCGCGAATATTTCATTCCACATTCTATTTCCGACGATCACCATTGCGCTGGGTTGGGTGCTGCTGTTCTTCAAGCTGCGCTACAACGCGACCAACGATTCCGCCTGGATGCGCGCCTATTTCACCTGGGTGAAGGTGTTCGCGCTGTCCTTTGCCATAGGCGTGGTTTCGGGCGTCACCATGAGCTTCCAGTTCGGCACCAACTGGCCGGGCTACATGGAAAAGGTCGGCAACATCGCCGGGCCGCTGCTGGCCTACGAGATTCTCACCGCCTTCTTCCTCGAAGCGGCCTTCCTCGGCATCATGCTGTTCGGCTTCCGCCGCGTTTCCAACCGCATCCACACGCTGGCGACGGTGCTTGTCGCCGGCGGCACCACCGTCTCGGCGTTCTGGATCATCGCGCTCAATTCCTGGATGCAGACGCCGGCCGGCTTCGAGATGCGCGACGGCGTGGCGCATGCGGTCGACTGGTGGGCAATCATCTTCAACCCGTCGATGCCCTACAGGCTGACCCACATGCTGCTGGCGTCCGGGCTGACGGTGTCGTTCCTGGTCGCTGGCCTGTCGGCGCTGCGCTATCTCACCGGCGACCGTTCGGAATCGATGTGGAAGGCGCTGCGCACCGGCGTCTTCACGGCCGCGATCCTGATCCCGATCCAGATCTTCGCCGGCGACCAGCATGGGCTGAACACGCTGGAGCACCAGCCGCAGAAGATCGCCGCCATGGAAGCCAACTGGAACACCGGCCCCAACGTGCCGCTGGTGCTTTTTGCGCTTCCCGACGAGGCCGCGAAGGAAAACAAATTCGAGATCGCCATTCCCGACGGCGCCAGCCTGGTGCTGCGGCACTCGACCAGCGGCGTGGTGCCGGGACTGAACGATTATCCCGGCAACCATCCGCCGGTCTTTCCGGTGTTCTGGGGTTTCCGCGTGATGGTCGGCACAGGCATATTGATGCTGCTCGTCTCATGGTCGGCCGCCTTCTTCCTCAAGCGCCGGCACAGCCTGCCGAAGCCGCTCGCCATGCTGATGGTACCGATGGCGCTGTCGGGCTGGCTGGCAACGCTGGCCGGCTGGTACACCACCGAAATCGGCCGACAGCCCTGGCTGGTGACGGGCGTGCTGAAAACGGCAGACGCGGTCGGCCCGGTGGCGGGCAGCCATGTCGCGCTGACGCTGGCGACCTACCTCGTTCTCTATGTGCTTTTGCTGATCGCCTATCTCGGCGTGCTGGTGCACCTGGCGCTGAAGGCGGCGAAGGACGGCGATTCATCGCCGTTGCCGGGCGTCATGAACGCCGCCATGTCACAGCCGGCGGCTGGCGAGTAGGAGAAGAAGATGAGCTTCGACTGGCCAACCGCGCTTCCCCTCATCTTCGCCGGCCTGATGGGCCTCGCCATCCTGATCTACGTCATTCTCGACGGTTTCGATCTCGGCATCGGCATCCTGTTCGCCGCCGCCGAAGACGCCGAACAGGATACGATGATTGCCGCGATCGGCCCGTTCTGGGACGCCAACGAAACCTGGCTGGTGCTGGCCGTCGGCCTGCTGCTGGTCGCCTTCCCGCTGGCGCATGGCGTCATCCTGACGGCGCTCTACATTCCGGTCTTCGTGCTTTTGCTCGGGCTGATCCTGCGCGGCGTCGCCTTCGATTTCCGCGCCAAGGTGCCAGCTGGCCGGAAGCATCGCTGGAACCGTATTTTCTTCCTGGGTTCGCTCATCGCCTCGCTGGCGCAGGGCTACATGCTGGGTGTCTATGTGCTCGGCCTCGATGTCGGCCTCGGCGGCATGGCGTTCGGCGTGCTGGTGGCGTTCTGCCTTGCCGCCGCCTACGCGGCGATGGGCGCCGCCTGGGTGATCTACAAGACCGAAGGCGAGCTGCAGAAGAAGGCGGTGCGTTGGCTGCGCACCGCACTGGTGCTGACCGCGCTCGGCATGGCGGCGGTGTCGCTGGCAACGCCCTTCGCCAGCCCGCGCATCTTCGACAAATGGTTCGTCTGGCCGGAGATGCTTTATCTGTCGCCGCTGCCGATCCTGTCGGCGCTGCTGTTTCTGTGGCTGTGGCGGCAGACCTTCCATCTGCCGAAGCCCGACGACCGCCATTCACTGACGCCGTTCCTGACGCTGGCGGCCATCTTCGCGCTTGGCTTTGCCGGCCTCGCCTGGTCGTTCTACCCGTTCGTGGTGCCGGATCGCCTGACCATCTGGCAGGCAGCCTCGGCACCGGAAAGCCTGGCCATCATCCTGGCCGGCACCGTGGTCGTGCTGCCGGTCATCATCTTCTATTCGTTCTATGCCTACCGGGTGTTCGGCGGCAAGGCGACGGATTTGACATATGATTGAGGTTGGCGGGGGTGAAGGTGGCAGCAGCTACCGTGCCTTCGTCAGGATTCGCTGTCCCGCCAGCACCAAACAAAAAACCCGGCGTAAGGCCGGGCTTTTCGAACGCTTACGAGACAGCCGAGCTCAGCTCACCTTGATATTGGACGCCGCCTGGTCCTCGGCCAGCTTCTGCTGGAACATCTGCGCGAAGTCGATCGGGTCGAGCATCAGCGGCGGGAAGCCGCCATTGCGGGTTGCCTCGGCGATGATCTGGCGGGCGAACGGGAACAAAAGACGCGGGCATTCGATGAACAGGATCGGCAGCATGTGTTCCTGCGGAAAGCCTGCGATGGCGAACACGCCGCCATAGACCAGCTCGACATTGAACAGCACTTCCTGGTCGAAGGACGCCTTGGCGTTGAGCGTCAGATTGACGTCGAACTGCTTGTCGGAGAGCGGGTTGGCGTTGACGTTGACATTGATGGCGATGCCCGGCGCCTTGTCGCGGCCGCGCAGCGAATTCGGCGCGCCGGGGCTTTCGAAGGACAGGTCCTTCACATATTGCGCCAGAACGTTGAGCGACGGCTGCGCCGCATTGCCGTTTCCGTTGGCTGCGCCGACCGGCGCGTCATCTTTGCTGGCCATAAGCCTTGTCCTCTTGCCTGGGCAGCGTCGCTGACCGAATTGAAATCGGGCGTTCGCTACCATGGCGGGGATGACAAGACAAGGTTTGCCGCCTTGCTTCCCGGCTGCGGCATGGAGATGGGACGGCGCGCTAATCGTCCTTCAGGCGGCGCCACGGCGAGTTGTGATCCGGGCCGCGCTTCAGATCGTCCTCGCGCGAATAGTCGCCGTCTTCGAGGTCGATGACCCTGTCGCGCTGGCGGCCACGAAAACCGCCGGTCGAGAAATCGGTAGCGACGACAATGCGGCCCTTGAACCGGCTCCAGGCAAAGTCGCGCAACGGCGGCAGAAACAGCAGCAGGCCGATGATGTCGGTGATGAAGCCGGGGATGATCAGGAGGATCGCCGCAACCACGATCATGGCGCCGTGCGCAAGGTGGCGGCTGGGGTTCTGGCCGGCCGCCATCTCGGTGCGGATGCGGGTCATGACACCAAAACCCTGGTATCGGAGCAAAAGCACGCCGGCGATGCTCGAGGCCAGCACGAGGCCTACCGTCGCCAGCGCGCCGACCTCGCGGCCGACGATGACGAAACCGGCAATTTCCAGCAGCGGCAGTGCAAAGAGAAAGAAGGGAAGCAACGAAATGCGCAAGTCTTGCCAACCTTTTTCGATCGTTATGACCGTTTTGATTGTTTTGGCCGCCAACTGGCAATCGCCGCTGGCACCGAGGCTGTTAGATAGGTATGCCTGCCTTTGATTTGAATGATTGCGCCTTGCGTTCTATATGCTTTGAATGTTGAACGCTATGCGACCGCGGCCATTGGGCCTGACGGTCCGGCCACAGGGCAGGGATTGATTGGCGGAAGATATGGGATTCTTCGACTTCGGCACGATTTTCTTCCTGATTGCGGCGGTGGTCATCTTTTTCCAGCTGCGCAATGTGCTGGGCCGCCGCACCGGCAGCGAACGGCCGCCCTTCGATCCCTATTCGGCGGCTCGCACCAGCGACAAGGATGCCGCCCAGAAATCCGAAAACGTCGTCTCGCTGCCGCGCAAGCGTCCGCCGGGCGAGCCGGCTCCTGACGCCTATGCCGCGATCGACGCTTTCGCCAAGCCCGATACCGACCTCAACAAGGGCCTGCGCACGATCAAGGACAATGATCCGTCCTTCGAGCCGAAGGGTTTCGTCGACGGCGCCAAGATGGCTTACGAGATGATCGTCATGGCCTATGCCGACGGCGATCGCAAAACGCTGAAGAACCTTTTGTCGCGCGAGGTCTATGACGGTTTTGTCGCCGCCATCGGCGAGCGCGAGGCCAAGGCGGAAAAGATCCAGTCCTCCTTCGTCGGCATCGACAAGGCCGACATCGTCTCGGCCGAGATGAAGGGCGGCGAGGCGCATGTCACGCTGCGCATCATCAGCGAGCTGATTTCGGCGACCCGCGATAAGGCCGGCGCCGTCATCGACGGCGACCCGGAAACCGTCGCCGAGGTCAAGGATGTCTGGACCTTCGCCCGCGACACGCGCTCGCGCGATCCGAACTGGAAGCTCGTCGCCACCGAGGAAGAAGACTAGGGAATACGCGGCGAGGCTCCGGTGTCGCTATCGTCTCTTTTTGTCGAGAAAGCCTTCGGCGATCTGCCCGGCTGGAACGATGACGACCATTCGGCGGCCTTCGCCGCCTTTCGCCGCTCGGCCTTCCATGTCCTGACCAAACCCTATCGCAGCGGCGCGCTCGGCGTCGACTTCGACGCCTTTGCGGATGCCTACGCCGAGGCCCGGACCGTTTCGCCGGCGAATCGGTCGCCGGTTTTGACCCGCGGGAACGCCCGCGCCTTCTTCGAGCACCATTTTGTGCCGGCGCTTATCCCTGCGGAAAATGGGCTCGTCACCGGTTTCTATGAACCGCAAGTCGAGGCGTCACCGGTGCGCACGGACCGGTTTTCGGTGCCGCTGCTGTCGCGCCCGGCCGATCTCGTCGATATCGATGACGCAAACCGGCCGCCGGGCCTGGCCCCCTATCTCGCTTTCGCGCGCCAGACGCGGAACGGGCCGGTCGAATATCATGATCGTGGCGAGATCGAGCGCGGCGCGCTTGATGGCAAGGGCCTGGAAATCGCCTGGTTGGCCGACAAGGTCGATGCCTTCTTCATTCACGTGCAAGGTGCCGCACGCCTCGCCATGACCGACGGCCGGCTTGCCCGCGTCACCTATGCCGCCAAATCCGGCCAGCGCTTCACCGGACCCGGCGGGATCCTGAGCGAGATTGGCGAGATCCCGCTGGCGGAAGTGACGATGCAGTCGATCCGCGCCTGGTTCAAGGCGCATCCGGACCGCGTCGACGAGATCCTGTGGCAGAACCGCTCCTACATCTTCTTCCGCCACGCCGATGTCGAGGACGTTGCCCTTGGTCCGATCGCCGCCGCCAAGGTGCCGCTGACGCCGGGCCGCTCGATCGCCGTCGACCGCCTGCTGCACACATTCGGCACGCCCTTTTACATCGACGCGCCGACGCTCGCCGCTTTCGACGCAAAACCATTCCGCCGCCTGATGATCGCGCAGGACACTGGCTCCGCCATCACCGGGCCGGCGCGGGGCGACCTGTTCGCCGGTTCGGGCGATGCCGCCGGCGAGATCGCCGGCGTGGTCCGCAATGCCGCGGATTTTTATGCACTGGTGCCGCGCGCGCTCATTGCGGGTGCGGTCCGATGACCCGGCGCCCGGACAAGCTCAGCGAGGACGACCGGGTTCTGTGGAACCTGGTGGCGCGCACGGCCAAGCCGCTGAAGGGGAAATTTGCCGTCGATATCCCCGAAATTCCTGCCGAGGCCAAGCCAAGCCAGTCGCAGCCCGCCCAGCCCGTCGCCAATGTCGCAGGGACCGCGAAGCCGAAGGCGCAGCATGTCACGCACCGCCTCGACGAACCGACGCTGGACAAATTGTCGAAGGGCCGGCTGCCGATCGAGGGCCGCGTCGATCTGCACGGCATGACGCAGGACGAGGCCTACTCGCTGCTGTTCTCGTTCCTGCACCGGGCGCATGCCGGCGGCGTCCGCTATGTCCTGGTCATCACCGGCAAGGGCTCGTCCTCCGGCGGCGATGGCGTGTTGCGGCGCGCCGTGCCGGCCTGGCTGTCGACGCCTGCCTTCCGGCCACTCGTCTCCAGCCACGACCATGCCGCCCGCAATCATGGCGGTTCGGGTGCGCTCTATATCCGCCTGCGGCGGGTCCGTTCATGAGGACGGGGGCATGACTCCGTTCGGCGAGAAGCTGCGGACGCTGAGAGGCGAACGCGGTGTCCGCCAGAAGGACATGGCGGCGGCGATCGGCGTCAGCGCCGCCTATCTGTCGGCGCTCGAACATGGCAGGCGAGGCGCCCCGACCTGGACGCTGATCCAGAAGATCATCGGCTATTTCAACATCATCTGGGACGATGCCGAGGAACTGGCGCGGCTGGCCGAGGCCTCGCACCCGCGTGTAAAACTCGACACGTCGGGTCTTTCCCCCGCCGCTACCGAGCTCGCCAATCTGCTGGCGGAAAACATCGAGAAACTCGACGAAACCGAGCTTCGCCGCATCACCGCATCGATCCGCGCGGCGTTGAACCAGCGGCCGTAGCCTGACGGTCCGCGCCGGTACAAGTTCGCCTGCCTCACGAGGACTTTGCCCGCCGGCGGCCCGCCGGCGGGCAAAGTGGTGAGATCATTTCTTGCCGGCGGTGCCGCCATTTCCACCCCGGCCATGATCGCCGTGGTCGTGGCCATTGTTTCCGCCGCCCAGGCAGTCCGACGCCCCGGCATCACCGCAACAGCGGCCGGCCCAGAGGTCGTTGAGGTTGGTTTTGGCACAGCTGGTCGTCTGATCGGCCATGGCGGATCCGGCCATGCTCGACACCGCGATAGCGGCAAGAAGGGTGTTTCGCAGAAAAGCAGTCATCTGAAGTCTCCATGGTTGGTTTCGGTTCACGGCTGTGTGTCGCTGGCCGGAGCGAAATGGTTCACGGAGAAATGCGAATTCTGGCGGAGGGCCCATCGATTTCGTCATCCACGGGCGGAGCGGACGCGAAGCGGACGCGCAGACCCGAGGATCCATGCCGCGAGTTGCGAGCGTCGCGACGGTGCAAAAGATCTGGTGATGACGGTATGACGATTGCAGGCGCCTGTTCCTGCGCCGCAGCGTTCTTCATCGGCATCACGGCATGGATCCCGGGTCTTCGCGACGGAGCTTCGCTCCTGCTCCGCCCTGTGATGACGAAGCGTTGGATGCCGCCCCTGGGAAGCCGCCGTTGCTGGTGCCTACTGAACCGCGCCGACCAGAACTTGTTGGCCACCGCGGATCGAGACCCAGCGGCCGGTGTTGTCGATCGCCTGCCGCTTGAGGAAGCGGTAGCCGGTCGCGTCCCATGGCTTGACCTTGTCGGTCAGATTGTCGAGCACATAGTCGCCGTCGTCGGTGCGCACCGTCAGCACGGCGTGGCCCTCGCCGTCGGGCTTGCGCACGACAGTGATCAGAAGATCGGCAAGCGAGATGCTCATGCGCGAAAGCTGGCGTCGCTTTTCCAGCACATAGTCCTCGCAATCGCCGACGCCCTTGTCGGGATAAGCCCAGACCTCGTCCTTGCCGTAGATGTCCATGTCGCTCATCGGCTTGACGGCGGCGTTGACCCTGGCGGTGACATTGAGAAGCTTGCGCATCAGCGCGTCGGTCATCTGAGCCGGCGCCAGATTGGTCGGGCGGATCGAGCACTCGCCCGGATGCAGCTTGCAGAAATCATAGTGGCCGATCGGCTGCGAGGTGAGCCCCCCGGTCGCCATCGCTCCACCCGCCAAGGCCGGTGCCACCCAGCCCGCCGTCATTGCCAGCCCGGCCGCCACATACACGCGCAGCCGTCGCGCCATCGATGAGGAAATCATTGTCCCCGCTCACCCTTTGTTATTAACGAAAGGTTAAGGGGGATTTACAGTCCGTGTCAATTACGACGACGGTCGGATTGTCGGCATGGTTACCCGAGGGGCTGGACAGCGGCACTTGTGCAACAGAATCAGCCAGCCGGCCGGCTTTTACCGGTCAATCGCATGGTTTGTCGCCGTTAAGCTTGGTTTTATGCAGGTCATCGTCCCAAAACCCGCAATTTTGGACGACGTGCATTATCTCTTGGCGGCGCGGACCAGCTTCGGCTTCACCGCGACACGCTCCTGGCGGCCATAGCTGGTGATGAAGTCGACGATGCGCGGGACGATTTCGGAGCGGAAGCGAGAACCGTTGAACACGCCGTAATGGCCGACCGCCGGCTGCATGTAGTGGGCGTGCCGCTCAGCCGGGATATTGGGGCAAAGATCATGCGCCGCCTTGGTCTGGCCAAGGCCTGATATGTCGTCGTTCTCGCCTTCGACCGTGAACAGCGCGACGTTGCGGATCGCCGACGGATCGATCCTGGTGCCGCGATGCGTCATCTCGCCCTTTGGCAAGGCCTGCCGCACGAAGACGGTGTCGACGGTCTGCAGGTAGAATTCGGCCGTCAGGTCCATGACCGCCAGATACTCGTCGTAGAAATCGCGGTGCTTCTCGGCATTGTCGCCATCATGCTTCACCAGATGCATGAAGAAGTCCTTGTGGGCGATGATATGGCGATCGAGGTTCATGCTCATGAAGCCGGACAGCTGCAGGAAGCCTGGATAGACCTCGCGGCCGAAGCCTGGCACCGGCCACGGCGCATGCATCACGACATTGTCGCGGAACCAGTCGATGCCCTTTTCCTGCGCCAGCAGATTGACCGCGGTCGGGTTGCTGCGCGTGTCGATAGGCCCGCCCATCAAGGTCATCGTCGAGGGCACGAACGGGTCGCCCTTGGATTCCATCAGCGCCACGGCGGCCAGCACCGGCACGGAAGGCTGGCACACCGCCATCACATGCGTGTCCGGCCCGAGCGTGTGCAGCATGTCGATGACATAGTCGATGTAGTCGTCGAGATCGAATTGGCCGTCGGCAAGCGGCACCATGCGGGCATCGACCCAGTCGGTGATGTGCACGTCGGCATAGGGCAGCATGGCTTCCACCGTGCCGCGCAGCAGCGTCGCATAATGGCCCGACATCGGCGCCACGATCAGAAGCTTCGGATCGGGCTTGCGCCCGGCGGGGACAGCGCGCTCGAAGCGCACGAGATTGCAGAACGGCTTCGACCAGACGGTCTTCTCGGCGACCTCGACGCTCTTCCAGTCGACCACGGTCTTGCTCAGGCCGAAGGCCGGCTTGCCGTAGCGGCGCGTGGTGCGCTCGAACAGTTCGGCCGTCGCCGCGATCGAACGGCCCCATTGCGTGTGGGAAAACGGATTGAGCGGATTGGAGTAGAACATCCGCACCGCGTCGGCATAGAGGCGCGCCGGCTGCAGGGCGGCGTGGTTCATCTCATAGAGCTGGTAGAACATCGAGAAACCCCGCTGCTGCCTGCGACCGAAGGGACGACGAGCAGCGCCGAGCCTAAATGTCTCGCGGGGAAGTTAACAACTAATTGCTGCGATGCAATACGTCACGCTGCGTGACCAATGCTTCTTTGGTTCAAGGCCATGGAAATCGGGGCCGAACGGCGCCAGCCGGCTCAGTGTGCGGCTGCGAAATGTGTAGGTAGTGTGTCCGGCCCTTGCCGGACACAGGAAGCTCTAGACGCGCGCCATGCACACGGAAGTGTGGCCGGAGCCGATGAAGCCGAGCTGGCCGGCCGCGCCCTTCGACAGGTCGAGCACGCGTCCCTTGATGAACGGACCGCGATCGTTGATGCGCACGACGACGCTGCGGCCGTTGTTCTTGTTGGTCACCCTGAGCTTGGTGCCGAAAGGCAAGGTGCGATGCGCGGCGGTCATCGCCGACGGGTTCATGCGCTCGCCCGAGGCGGTTCTGGAGTGCAGGGCGTACCACGAGGCGCGGCCGCACTGGGCGGCGGCGGTCGCCGAAGAAGCGCCGACCATCAGGCCAGCAGCGATCGTTACCGCGACAATCGCGGTCTGTTTTGGGTTCTTCATATTTGGGGATGGCTCCGTTTTTGACAGACCCCAGCCGTTAGGTGCCAAATAAGGCGGGAAATGCGGCAGTGATCTGGCGGTTCCGTGGCAATGGCACACGTTTGGAGTCGCTGGGTAACAGTCTGTCAGGGATTTTCCGGCACGCGATGATCAATCAACGATGATCTTTGTGTTGCTATCGGGCATCCGTTTGACAAGATCGAACATTAATATCCAAGTAGAGCTCGGCGCGGCCGGGCCACTTCCTTTGGCTCTTTTATCGCGGTCCCGATGCTGCAACCAATCGACTTCAAAAGGGAGATCCGGCAATGAGGCTGACCAAAAATCTGCTGGCGTTGATTGTGCTTGCCGTCGGCGCGCTGTGGTCGCTGCAAGGCATCGGCGTTGTCGGCGGCAGCTTCATGACCGGCCAGTCGCAATGGCTCTATATCGGCCTCGTCACCATGCTGGTCGGGCTGATCGGGTTGGTGTGGGCGAACCGGTCAAGCGGGTGAGCTTGATGAAAGGTCGACCCCCACTCCGGCCCTTCGGGCTACCTCTCCCCCGATCGACGGGGGAGAGGAAAAGCGCGAGCTCGCCGACCTTGGCTCCTTTCCTCTCCCTCCGGAGGGGGGAGAGGTGGCGCTGCGAAGCAGCGACGGAGTGGGGGAAGGCGGTCCTCCAGGGCCCTGCCCCCGACAGCCCTACCCGAACAGCCGATCCAGAATCTTGCCCTCCAGCCGGGCCAGCTCCACCGAACCGCGCCGGCGCGGCCGTTCCACGGGCACATCCAGATCGAGCGCGATCCGGCCTTCGCTGATCACCACGACCCGGTCGGCGAGCGCGACCGCTTCGGCGACATCATGCGTGACCAGCACGGCCGTGAACTTCTGCGCGATCCAGATGCGTTCCAGAAGCTGCTGCATCTCGATGCGGGTCAGGGCGTCGAGTGCGCCGAGCGGCTCGTCGAGAGCCAGGATCTGCGGGTGGCCGACCAGCGCGCGGGCCAGCGCCACGCGCTGCTTCTGACCTCCGGACAGCACCGAAGGCCACTCGTCGGCCCGGTCGGCAAGCCCGACCTCGCCGAGGATGTCGAGCGCGCGGTGCCTCGCTTCGCTACCGGTGGCGATGCCGGTCAGCCCGACCTCGACGTTTTCCACCACGCTGGCCCAGGGCAGGAGCCGTGGCTCCTGGAACATGAAGCGCGTGCGGCTGTGTCCTTCCTCTTCGACGCCGAAGGACAGCGATCCCGATGTCGGCCGGTCGAGCCCGGCCAGAAGCCGCAACAGCGTGCTCTTGCCGCAGCCGCTCTTGCCGATGACGGCAAGGAACTGCCCGGCCGGCACGTCCAGGTCGATGCCGTCGAGCACGGTCTTGTCGCCGAAGCGCTTGCCGGCATGCCTGAAGGCAAAGGCCCGCTGTCCTTCGACGGAGCCGATCGGCCGCACCGGCGTGGCGACGAAGGAACGGGCTGCGGTCAGGCTGGCGGCGGTCATGGGCAATCTCTCATCCGTTCTGGAAGGCCGGATGCCAGCCGAGCGACAGCCGCTCCAGCAGGCGGGCGAGGCTGTCGGCGAGCTTGCCGAGCAGCGCATAGATCAGGATCGACAGCACGACGACATCGATCAGCAGGAATTCGCGCGCCTGCATGGCCATGTAGCCGAGGCCCGAACTGGCCGAGATGGTTTCGGCGACGATCAGCGTCAGCCACATGATGCCCAGGGCATAGCGCAGGCCGACGAAGATCGACGGCAGCGCGCCGGGCAGGATGACGCGGAAGAACAGGGCGCGCCGGTCCATGCCGTAGACGCGGCCCATCTCGACCAGCTGTGGGTCGACGCTCTGGATGCCGAGCAGCGTGTTGACGTAGATCGGAAAGAACACGCCGAGCGCCACCAGGAACAGCTTGGCTTCCTCGTCGATGCCGAACCACAGGATAACCAGCGGGATCAGCGCCAGATGCGGAATGTTGCGGATCATCTGCAGCGTCGTGTCGGTCAGGCCGCGGCTGAGCGTCGACAGCCCGTTGGCAAGGCCGAGCGCAAAACCGATGGAGCCACCGACGGCAAAGCCGGCAAGGGCGCGCGCGGTCGAGACGCCGATGTTGCGGATCAGTTCGCCCGACAGCGTCAGCCGCCAGAAGGCCTCGGCGACCGCGCTGGGCGCCGGCAGCACGTTGGCCGGCATGACGCCGGCGCGGCTGGCAATCTCCCAGCCGGCAATGATCAGCGCCGGCAGCAGCCAGCCGATGGCGTTGCTATGCAGGCGCGTGGAAAAGCTCATGACGAAGCCTGTAGGCGGTTGGCGCCATGGAAGCCGACCGAGAATTCGTTGGCGATGTTCTCATGCGCCCGCTGCCGCCTGGTGCCGAGCCCGAGCTTCGGAAACAGAAGCTCGGCGACGCGGTAGGCCTCCTCGAGATGCGGATAGCCCGAGCCGATGATGGTATCGATGCCGATCGCCTGGTATTCGCGGATGCGCCCGGCGATCTGTTCCGGCGTGCCGACCAGCGCCGTGCCGGCGCCGCCGCGCACCAGCCCGACGCCGGCCCACAGATTGGGCGACACCACCAGACTGTCACGGCGGCCGCCATGCAGCTCCGCCATGCGGCGCTGGCCGACCGAATCCATCTGGTTGAGGAAGCGCGCCTGCGCGTTTTCGATCTGGGCGTCGGTGACATGGCTGATCAGCCGGTCGGCGGCGCGCCAGGCTTCGTCCTCGGTCTCGCGCACGATGAAATGCAGCCGGATGCCGAAACGCAGTTTTCTGCCGCGCCGCGCCGCATTTGCGCGCGCCGCGGCCAGCTTCTCGGCCACCTGTGCCGGCGGTTCGCCCCAGGTCAGATACATGTCGACGAGGTCCGCGGCGAGGTCCTGGCCGGCATCCGACGATCCGCCGAAATAGAGCGGCGGCCGTTCCTGGTGCGGCAGAAGGTCGAGGCGGCCATTTTCGACGCGGTAATATTTGCCGTTGAAATTGACCCGCTCGCCGGACACCAGGCCGCGCCAGATGGTCAGGAATTCATGCGCCTGGGCATAGCGCTCGTCATGCGGCAGGAAGACGCCGTCGCCGGCGAGCTCGGTCGGGTTGCCGCCGACCACGACATTGAGCAGCAGGCGGCCATTGCTCAAGCGATCGAGGGCGGCGGTCTGGCGTGCGGCGAAAGTCGGCAGCGTGACGCCCGGCCGCAGCGCGACCAGGAACTTCAGTTTTTCGGTGAGTGTCGCGAGGCCCGTCGCGGTGATCCAGGAATCCTCGCAATTCTGGCCGGTCGGCAACAGCACGCCGGGAAAGCCGAGCCGGTCGACCGCCTGCGCGATCTCCTTGAAGTAGCCGAATTCGGGCGGCCGCTGCTGCTCCTCGGAACCGAGATAGGAGCCGTCGCCATGCGTCGGGATGAACCAGAAGAAATCGAGCGGTGCGGTGCTGGCAGGCGCGGTCATGTCTGGCACAGTCACGGGCGGATCTCCTGGAGATATGGGTGCGAACGCAAATGGCGCCGGGCGTTCTCATCCGGCGCCGTCAGGGGACAAGTCAGTTGCCGGGTGCCGTCCACACCGCGTCGGAGATGCGGACCGCGTTCGGGATCAGCCCGAGCTTGAAGAAGCGGTCTGCGGTCGCCTGCTGGCCGGCGATGATCTCGTCGGTGATCGGGAAGATGCCGAATTTGGTGCGGTTGGCGGCGATGATCTGCGCGTCGAGCGGCACGCCGGTCACCTCATGCAGCGCCGCGGCCACCTTGTCGCGGTTCTGGTCGGCCCATTTCGCCGCCTCGCCCAAGGCTGATATCGTCGTGGTGACGGTTTCGGGATGCGCCTTGGCGAAGTCCTTGTTGGCGAGGAAATAGGTGTTGACCTTCAGCACCTCGCTGGAGCGGGCCAGCACACGCGGCTGGTAGCGGGTTTCGGCGATGGCGAAGAACGGATCCCAGACGGTCCAGGCATCGATCTGGTCGCTGGCAAAGGCTGCGGCCGCATCCGCCGGGCTGAGATAGACCGGTGTGATCTGGTCGAACGGGATGCCGGCCTTTTCCAGCGCGGCGACGAGCAGATTGTGCGCGCTGGTGCCCTTGCCGACACCGACGCGCTTGCCCTTGAGATCGGCGACCGACTGGATCGGCGACGCCGGCTTGACGAAGATCGCCTCGCCCTCGCCATTCGACGGCAGCGCTGCGGCATAGACGATGTTGGCACCGGCCGACTGGCCGAAGATCGGCGGCGCGTCGCCGGTCCAGCCGACATCGATGGCGCCGACATTGAGCGCCTCGACCAGCGGCGGACCGGCGGTGAACTCGACCCACTTGACCGTCACGCCCTTGTCTTCAAGTGCCTTCTCGATCACCTGCTGCTGCCTGGCGATCACCGGCAGGCCGGTCTTCTGATAGCCGATGCTGAACTGCTTCAGCTCCTGCGCGGTGGCGCCGGACGACACGGCAACCGTCGCCGCCAGCAGGCCGATGCCGAAAACACGTCTCGTTAGATTGAACATTGATCCCTCTCCTTCGCTGCGGATCGGCGCCGGAAATGGCCTCGCCGGTTGGAAGATGGATGAGGCTAGGTAATTCTATAGATTTAGCAGAGGAATGATTTTGCGAGTTAGAGGGGAGAATGGGAATTATCTTCTTTGGCTACCTGGAATTCGTCATCCTGGGGTCTGCGCTGCGTCGCTTCGCTCCTTGCTCCGCCCTAGGATGACGAAGACGCGGGGGCTAGTGCCAATCGCCAATCCCCTCACTGCGACCAGTACTGCCAGGCCCAGTAAAAACTCTCGTCGCGTGGCGGCAGGCGGTCGCGCTCGGCGTCCCAGCGGACCGGCGTTGGCGATTTCGGTTGCTGTTCAAGCGGCTGGCTTTCCCTGGTCCAGGCGAGAAGCCAATTGCCGGCTTGGGCGAACAGCACGGCGGTGGAATGGGTCATCGGCATTCTCTCCTGCTCTTCTAGTTCCCAATCATTCGCGTCCCGCCCACGGGACGAGCACGCGCTCGATCCTGCGGAGGGTGAATTCCAGCACGAAGGCAATGGCCGCGATCACCAATATGCCCATCACCACCACGTCGGTGACGAGGAACTGGGCGGCCGACTGGATCATGAAACCAAGCCCGCGCGTCGCCGCCACCAGTTCGGCGGCGACCAGCGTCGACCAGCCGGCGCCGAGCGCGATGCGCAGGCCGGTCAGGATCGCCGGCAGTGCGCTCGGCAGGATGACATGGCGGACCACTTGGCGCTGAGTAGCACCCAGTGAGCGCGCCGCATTGATGCGTTCCTGCGAAACGCCGCGAACGCCGGACGCGGTCGACAATGCCACCGGCGCCAGCATGGAAATAGTGATCACCAGGATCTTCGACGGTTCGCCGATGCCGAACCAGATGACGACCAGCGGCAGGTAGGCGAGCGGCGGGATCGGCCGCAGGAACTCAAGCAGCGGATCGAAGATGCCGCGCCCGATCGTGCTGATGCCGATGGCGAGCCCAACCGGCACGCCGACGAGGATGGCGGCGACCAGCGCGGCGAAAACCCGGCCCAGGCTGGCGATCGCATGCTGCAGCAGCGTCGCATCGACGAAGCCGTCGCGGGCGACGGTGATGAACTTGTTCCACACCGCAACCGGCGAGGGCAGAAACACTGGCGACACCAGTTGCAGGCGGGCCGACAGCGCCCACAGCGCCAGCACCACCAGGATGGTCATCACGCTGACCGCGCGCGCGGAAACGCCTTTGCGTTTCGGGCTGGACCGCGACCACGGCACCGACAGGCCGTCGGCCTCGTCGACCTTGTGTCCCGGCCGCTCGGTGTAGGAGGTAACGGTCATGCCGCCTCTCCTTCGAAGATCGCGTCGGTTAGTTCGCCGCGCGCCGCGGCGAAGGCCGGGTCGGCCTTGATGGTGCGGATGGCCTCGCCCGATGCGTAGCGCCTGGAGAAGCCGGGTTCGAAAGTTTGCACCACGCGGCCCGGGCCAGGCGCCAGCACGACGATGCGGGTGGCCAGCACCAGCGCCTCCTCGATGCCATGCGTCACCATCAGCACGCCGACATCGCTTGCCGTCCACAGATCGAGCAGCGTCGTCTGCATGCGCTCGCGCGTCAGCGCATCGAGCGCGCCGAGCGGTTCGTCGAGCAGCAGGAATTCGGGTTCGGCGGCGAGCGCCCGAGCCAGGCCGACACGCTGGCGCATACCGCCGGAAAGCTCCCAGATGCACTTGTCGCCGGCGTCGGCGAGCTTCACCAGCGCCAGCAGCTCATCGGCGCGCCGCGCCCGCTCGGCCGGAGCGACACCGCGCAGCCTGAGCGCGAAGGCAACGTTTTCGCGCGCCGTCAGCCATGGGAACAAAGCATCGTTCTGGAACACCACCGCCCGGTCCGAGCCAGGTGCTGTGATCGGCTTGCCGTTGATTGAAGCCGTACCGCGCGCCGGCGCGACAAGGCCGGCGGCGACGTTGAGCAGCGAGGTCTTGCCGCAGCCGGAACGGCCCACCAGCACGACGAAATCGCCCTTGGCGACATCGATCGACACCCGCTCGACGGCAGGCGCTGCCTGGCCGTCATAGTGGATCGATACCTTGTCCAGTACGAGATGCGGGTCGAGCACGAGATGCGGCATGGATGCCTCGCGGTTCGTTGAAATCCGACTGCCCCGGCCCTCGTCAGCGGTTCCGGGGCAGTCAGCACGCGGCGTCAGGGAAAAAGATCCGCGCGCGTTCAGAGCAATTCCAGGAAAAGTGTGAAGCGGTTTTCCGTCCGGAATTGCGTTAAGCGAGTACTAGTTCGAGGCGAGCGCCTCGGTGACGTATTTCGACGATACGTATTTCGAATAGTCGGGAAGCACGGCGTCGATCTTGCCTTGCTCCTTGAGGAAGGTGGATGTCGCTTCGACCGCCTTGACCGTGCCGCCGCCGAGGAATTTGTCGGAGGCCTGCTCTTCCAGCGTCGGGAAGACATAGCCCTTGAGCAGCTGCGGCACTTCTTCCAGCTTGGCGCCGGTGAGTTTGGCGATCGCGGCCGCCTGCGGCGACGATACCGACCAGGCTTCGGGCTTGGCGAGGAACTCGGCATATGCCGCGCCCGTCACCTTGACGAAGTCGCGCACCGCTTCCGGGTTCTTTTCGGCGAAGTCGGTGCGCACGATCCAGGCGTCGAAGGTCGGCGCGCCCCAGGCGGCGACCTGCGAGGAATCCACCACCACCTTGCCCGTCGTCTTGATCTGACCGAGCGCCGGATCCCAGACATAAGCGGCGTCGATGTCGCCGCGCGAAAAGGCGGCGGCGATTTCCGGAGGCCTGAGATTGAGGATCTCGACCGACTTCGGATCGACGCCCTCATGCTTCAGTGCCGCGAGCAGGCTGTAATGCGTCGTCGAGACGAACGGCACGGCGACCTTCTTGCCGGCGAGGTCGGCGATTTTCTCGATGCCGGCGCCGTTGCGTGCCACCAGCGCCTCGGATTCGCCGATCAGGCCGACGATGAAGATGGTCTGGATCGGCAATTCGCGGCTCGCCGCCGCCGCCAGCGGACTCGAGCCGACATAGCCGATATCGACCGAACCGGAAGCGACCGCGGCGATGACATCGGCGCCGGAATCGAATTTGCGCCAATCAATGGTGGCCTTCGTCGCCTTTTCATAGGCGCCGTCGGCCTGCGGCACTTTCGAGGGTTCGACCACCGTCTGGTAGCCGATGGTGATCTTGAGGTCGTCGGCCAGGGCCGGGCCGAGGAAGGCCGCGCCGGCAAGTGCCGCTGATGAGAGGAGAACAATGCGTCGCGAAATGGTGGACATGAAGGGCTCCTGAAAAGAGAAAAACCGGAATGCTTCATAATAGTCAGCTAATTCTATGGTTCTTGTAGAGTTAAATCCTTCCAACGAAGGCGGGCTTGTTAGAAAAAAGCTGTCGATGGTGAGGTGGTGAGGCGGATAGGGTGGTTGCGGTGGGCAGAGTGTCGCCACAGGGCAGACCTTTCGACGCCGGCGGGCCAGCGCCCCCTCTGTCCCACCGACCTTTAACCTCCTGAACTGCGGCGATGGCTCCGCCTACGCCCACCGCGAATTAGAATTCCCGCTTCCGGCCTCTTCCAGGCAAATTCATGCCTCAAACAACCGCCGATTTAACAACCCATTCCGCGTGTTCGGGGGTAAGTATAGTAATCTTATCGACATTGAGACTGGAGGCGACGATGAGCAGTCACCATATCGCGATGATCGCGCCCCCAAACTCGTGCGCTTTTGTGTCCCTGTGGGCACAAAGGCTAGTCAAAATGGCCCGCGCGGCTTGAAAACGAAGCAAAATCAGCAGTTCTCGGCTTGTACATCATGTCACTAGAATTTATGTGTCATGCGGGCTTGGACGCGGCGGCAACGCACGCCAGGCGTTTTGCAACCGATGGTTCCATGCCGTCGCATGCCAGAGAAAATTTGATCTCATGCTCACCAAAAAAGGTAAGTACGGCCTCAAGGCGCTTGTCCACCTCGCGCGATTGCCGGCCGGGCAGCTCGCCTTCGTCAACGACGTCGCCACCGGCAACAACATCCCGAAGAAATTTCTCGACGCCATCCTGGGCGAGTTGCGCAATGCCGGCTTCGTCCAGAGCCGCAAGGGCAAGGATGGCGGCTATCGCCTGGCGCGCCCCGCCGACGAGATCAAGGTCGGCCATGTCGTGCGCGTCCTCGACGGTCCGCTGGCGCCGATCCCTTGCGCCAGCCGCACCCAGTACCAGCGCTGTGAAGATTGCAACGAGGCGACATGCCAAGTCCGACATCTGATGCTCGAGGTCCGGCAGGCGATCGCCGAGGTGCTCGATCAGCGCAGCCTCGCCGAAATGCGCGATATCTCTCTCGACGACCTGTCGGTCGGCATCGGCGATCTGCCGGTCGCGGTGAAGGTCCAGGCCTGACACTGGCGCTGCGCAGAGCGAAGGCATGCCTATGACCGGGCGCGCCAACTCCATCATCATTGTCGGTGGCGGCGCCAGCGGCGTCGTGCTGGCCGCGCATCTCCTGAAGTCGCCCAATCCCGACCTGCGCGTCACGCTGATCGAAAGGCGCCCGCATTTCGGTCAGGGCATCGCCTATTCGACGCTGCTGTCGGCGCATGTACTGAATGTCAGCGCCGCCGGCATGAGCGCCTATGCCGACGATCCCGGCAATTTCTGGCGCTGGCTTCAGGAACGCGGCCTGGCAACGGCTGAGGAGGCGCCCTTCTATGCGCCACGCAGCATCTATGCCCGCTATCTCGGCGAGTTGCTGGTCGATCTTGAAGCGCGGGAAAAGCAGAGCGGTCGGCTTCGGCTGATCCGCGAGGAAAGCCTCTCGATCACGCCCACCGCCTCCGGCGTCGAAGTGGCGCTGGCCAACGGCACCAGCGTGGTTGCGCATCTCGCCGTGCTGGCCACCGGCCATGACGAGGAGCCGGCGCAAGGCCATGCCATCAGGATGGGATCGGAAGCCGACACAGCACTTCCGCCCGGCGCCGGCGTCATGGTGCTGGGCACCGGCCTCAGCATGGTCGATGCTTTCCTGGCGCTGGAGCAACGCGGCCATCGCGGCGACATCATAGCTGTGTCCAGGCGCGGCCTGCTGCCCTCGCCGCATCGCAAGGGCAATCCGATCAAGCTCGACGTCGCCGACATTCCGCTCGGCACGCAGCTCTCCTATTTCGTCGGCTGGTTCCGCGACCTGATCAAGGAAAACCAGAAGGCCGGCATCGACTGGCGTGACGTCGTCGACGGGCTGCGGCCGTTCAACCAGAAGATCTGGCAGAACTGGCCGGCTTCCGCCAAACGCCGCTTCGTCGAGCACACCAAGGCCTGGTGGGACATCCACCGCCATCGCATGGCGCCCGAGGTCTACGCCCGTGTCACCGAGGCCGTGCAATCCGGCCGCATCCGCCTGGTCGCCGGCCGCGTCGTCGACATTGCGCGCAACGGCGAATTCACCGTCCAGGTCCAGTCGCGTCACACGCAGCGTCTCGAGACCTTCGAGGTCGCCCGCATCTACGATTGCTCTGGCATCGTCAGGGACATCTCGACCTCGTCGAACAGCGTCGTGCGCTCGCTGGTCGACCGCGGCCTGGCAAGGCCGGATCCGCTGTGCATCGGCCTCGACGTATCGACCAAATGCGAGATCATCGCCGGCGACGGAACCGTTTCGGCCAAGATCCTCGCCGTCGGCCCGCTGACGCGCGGCACCTTCTTCGAGATCGACGCCATCCCCGATATCCGCGTGCAGTGTGCGAGGCTGAGCAAGCAGCTGCTGGGGTAGGCTGTGTCGATATTCAGGTGATGCCGGCCTGCAAAATGCGGCTTCCTGTGGCTTCCGGTGCTCACGTACCCAAAAGTACGCTCTGCTCCGGTTCTCGGAATCTGCCATTTTCGGCTCGGCCTGACCTGAATCTCAACACACCCTCCAAGCCCTTGAGGCACAAACCGGAATTTCATTCCGCATCTGGCCGGTTGATTGGCACGATCTATCTTCTTTCCGACTGCAAAGGGCTGGAAAAGAGGCTACGCTGCCGCCCTGCCCAGAGGCGGTCGCTTGGTCATGGAGCATCGATATGAGCGAGCATGAGATCGCCGCACTGGACAGTGCCCCCTCGGAAGCCGAATTGTCCCGCCTGCGTCCGCCCTACAAGTCGGTGCTCGACCTGATCGGCCAGACGCCGGTGGTCGAGCTGACCAAGTTCGACACCGGCAAATGCCGGCTGTTCATCAAGCTCGAAAGCCAGAATCCCGGCGGCTCGATCAAGGACCGCATCGCGCTGTCGATGATCGCCGCGGCTGAAAAGCAGGGCAAGCTCAAGCGCGGCGGCACCATCGTCGAGGCGACCGCCGGCAACACCGGCCTCGGCCTTGCCCAGGTCGGCATCCCCAAGGGCTATCGCATCGTGCTGGTGGTGCCCGACAAGATGTCGCGCGAAAAGATCCAGCACCTGCGCGCGCTCGGCGCCGAAGTGCGCATGACGCGCTCCGATGTCGGCAAGGGCCATGCCGAATATTACCAGGACATGGCCGAGAAGATCGCGGCGGAAACGCCCGGCGCCTTCTATGCCAACCAGTTCGCCAACCCGGCCAATCCGCTGGCGCATGAAACCACCACCGGCCCGGAGATCTTTTCGCAGCTCGACGGTAACGTGGATGCCGTGGTGGTCGGCGTCGGCTCGGGCGGCACGCTGACCGGGCTTGGCCGCTACTTCGCAAAAGTGTCGCCGAAGACCGAAATGGTGCTGGCCGATCCGGTCGGCTCGGTGCTGGCGCCGCTGATCAAGACCGGCAAGATGGAAGAGGCCGGCAGCTGGACCGTGGAAGGCATCGGCGAGGATTTCGTGCCGCCCAATGCCGATCTGTCGCTGGTCAAGAAGGCCTATTCGATCCCCGACAAGCAGAGCATGCTGGCGGTGCGCGACCTCTTGTCCAAGGAAGGTATTCTTGCCGGCTCATCCTCGGGCACGCTGCTGTCGGCGGCGCTGCGCTATTGCCGCGAGCAGACGGTGCCCAAACGCGTCGTCACCTTCGTCTGCGACAGCGGCAACAAGTACCTGTCGAAGGTGTTCGACGATTTCTGGCTGGCCGAGCAGGGGCTGGCCGAGCACGAGCAGCATGGCGATCTGCGCGACCTGGTGATGCGCTCGCACCGCACCGGCGACACCGTCTATGTCGGCCCGGACGAAAGCCTGCTCAATGCCTATGGCCGCATGCGCCGCTCCGATGTCTCGCAGCTGCCGGTGCTCGACAAAGGCAAGCTCGTCGGCATCGTTGACGAAAGCGACATACTGGCCAAGGTCGACGGCCCTTATGACGGCCGCTGGGAGCGCTTCAACGGCCCGGTGCGCACGGCCATGACCTCCAACCTGCACACGCTGCAGGCCAGCCAGACGCTGGACGCGCTGCTGCCGGTGTTCGACCGCAACGAGGTCGCCATCATCTTCGACGGCGACGAATTCGTCGGCCTGATTACCCGCATCGATCTGATCAACCATCTGAGGCGCGCACGATGACCAGCAGCACCCCGCCAGCCGGCAAGAACCGACTGGCTTTTTCGACGCGCACCATCCATGGCGGCCAGAGCCACGACCCGCTGACCGGCGCGGTAATGGTGCCGATCTACGCCACCTCGACCTATGGCCAGCAATCGCCCGGCGTGCACAAGGGCTTTGAATATGCCCGCAGCCAGAACCCGACGCGCTTTGCTTTCGAGCGCGCGGTGGCCGACCTCGAAAGCGGCTCGGCCGCCTTCGCCTTCGCGTCAGGGCTGGCGGCGATCGCCACCGTGCTGGAGCTGCTCGATTCCGGTGCGCATATCGTTGCCACCGACGACATCTATGGCGGTTCCTTCCGGCTGATGGAGCGGGTGCGCAAACGCTCGGCCAATCTGCAGGTCTCGTTCGTCGACTTCACCGACCTTGCCGCCGTGGAGGCCGCGATCCGGCCCGAGACGAAAATGCTGTGGGTCGAAACCCCCACCAACCCGCTGCTGCGCATCGTCGACCTCGAAGGCGTCGCCGCACTTGCCAGGCGCAAGGGCATTTTGTCGGTCGCCGACAACACCTTCTGCAGCCCCTATATCCAGCGGCCGCTGGAGCTCGGCATCGATATCGTCGTGCATTCGACGACCAAATATCTCAACGGCCATTCCGATATGGTCGGCGGCGTCGCCGTCGTCGGCGATAACAAGGATTTGGCCGCCCAGCTGAAATTCCTGCAGAACGCCATCGGCGCCATTTCGGGCCCGTTCGACAGTTTTCTGGCGCTGCGCGGGCTGAAAACGCTGGCGCTGCGCATGGAGCGCCATTCCGCCAACGGCCTGAAGATCGCGCAATGGCTGGAAGCGCGCCGCGACGTCCGCCGCGTCATCTATCCCGGCCTCGCCAGCCACCCGCAGCACGCCGTCGCCGTCCAGCAGATGCATGCCTTCGGCGGCATGATCACAGCCGTGCTCGACCGCGACCTAGCCGGCACCAAAAAGTTCCTCGAACGCACGCAATTGTTCACGCTCGCCGAAAGCCTCGGCGGTGTGGAGAGCCTGATCGAGCACCCGGCGCTGATGACGCATGGCTCGATTCCGGCCGAGAAGCGGGCGGAGATCGGCATTTCGGATTCGCTGGTCAGGTTGTCGGCGGGGATCGAGGATGGCGATGATCTGATTGCGGATCTGGAGCAGGCGCTGGGGGGCTAGAAGCTCAATCACTTGCAACTTCAGCGTTGCCCCTCATCGCCCTGCCTTGGCTCCTTTCCCTCCGGAGTGGGGAGAGGTGGCTCGGCGAAGCCGAGACGGAGTGGGGGAAGGCGTTCGCAGACGCGCAGTCGCCGCAAGACAGGCACAATCTGACGAGCAAGAGACCTCAGGCGCGCGGCGAGGGTCGACCCCCACTCCGTCGAGCTTCGCTCGACACCTCTCCCCCGATCGACGGGGGAGAGGAAGGGCAAAGGGCGGCGCCGACGTCTTATGATGATGGACCGGCCAATTGACCCCGAACCCCATCTGCCCGAAATGTAGCGCCCCATGGCCACGCGCGAACCACCCAAGCCCACTGAACCCCTCACTTTCGCCGTGCTGGTGTTCCCAGGTTTTCCGATGATGGCGTTCAGCTCGGTCATCGAGCCGCTGCGCGCCGCCAATGTCCTGGCGAAAAGAGAATGCTATCGCTGGATCATCGTCGGCGGCACGAAGGGTGCGGTCGAGGCGTCGAACGGCGTCGTCATCCAGCCGGGCTTTTACGCCGAGGATGCCCCGAAGGTCGACCGCATCGTCGTCTGCTCGGGCGGCGATGCCGATCACCTCGTCGCCGAGGACGCGGCACACTGGATCCGCAAGAGCCTGCGCAATGGCGCCCATATCGGTGCGGTGGCGGATGCCGCGTTCTTCCTGGCGCGCGCCGGCCTGCTCGACGGCCATGCCTGCACCTTGCACTGGACCAGCCAGGCCGCCTTCACCGAAGCCTTCCCCAACATCGAGCTCAGGCGCGACCTCTATGTCATCGACCGCAAGCGCTTCACCTCGGCCGGCGGTGTCGGCAGCCTCGACATGATGCTGGAGATCATCACCCGCGATTACGGCGCCGAGCTTGCCGCCGGCGTCGCCGAATGGTTCGTGCACAGCCAGCTGCGCTCCAGCATCGACCGCAAGATGATGCCGCTGCGCCTGCGCACTGGGGTCCAGAACGAGCTGGTGCTGTCGGCCATCGCCATCATGGAGGATGCGGTCGAGGAACGGCTCGGCATGGCCGAGCTGACCGCGAAGCTCGGCGTGTCCTCAGACAAGCTCGAGCGCTCCTTCCGCTCCGAACTCGCCATCTCGCCCAATGGCTACTACCGGCGCCTGAGGCTCAAACGCGCCGCCGATCTTTTGGCGCATTCGACGCTCGCCGTGCGCGACGTGGCGCTGGCATGTGGGTTTGCCTCGATGTCGAGTTTTGCCCGGGCGTTTCGCGAGGAGCATGGCCATCCGCCGAAACTGGCGCGGAGGCATTAGGGTAGTCAAAGGAATGGCGGGACAGCGCCCCCCTCTGTCCTGCCGGACATCTCCCCCTCAAGGGGGGAGATCGGATGTAACAACGGCTTTCGCCAATTTTCAGCGATGAAGAAAAGAGCGATGAGGCCAAAGCTGCCAATCTCCCCCCTTGAGGGGGAGATGTCCGGCAGGACAGAGGGGGGCGCTTGGCGCCTGCATCTCTTGTTGCCCAGCGGCATTCCGCACAACACACGCGGTTTCCAGCACAATCCTCCGGCCCCCGCTGCGCCATGCTCCAGCCCTCCCAACCCACCCAAGGCCAGGCACCCCATGAGCATCGTCGTTTTCGACCCCGACAGCACCGAGGACGTGGACTTCAAGGATCGCATGCGCCACCCCGCGGCGGCCGATCCGGCCGGCGGCATGTGGCTGTCGGACACCGAACCGTCCTTCATCGATGCCGACGCCCTGCGCAAGGGCCGGCTGGCCAAGCTGCGCGGCTGGATGCGCAAGGCCGGCTATGGCGGCGTGGTGCTGTTCGATCCGTACAACCAGCGCTACGCCACAGGCTCGCGCAACATGTTCGGCTATTTCCTGCGCAACTCGACCCGCTATTTCTTTATCCCGACCGACGGGCCGATCGTGCTGTTCGAATATCCGCAGAGCTATCATGTCTCCATGGTGCTCGACACGATCGACGAGGCGCGGCCTTCCAAGCTGGTCTGGTCGTCGGTCTCGGGCCGCGACGACGAGACCGCAGGTCCGTTCGCCGACGAGATCGCCGAGCTTTTGAAAAAGCATGGCGGCGGCTCGATGAAGCTCGGCCTCGACCGCTGCAGCCATCTGCAGGCGCTGGCGCTTGAAAAGCGCGGCTGTGAGGTCAGGGATTGCCAGGGCGAGATTTTGGCGGTGCGCGCGGTGAAGACGCCGGAGGAAGTGAAATGCCTGCAGGTGTCGATGGCCGGCGCCGAGGCTGCCGTCTATGCGGTGCGTGAGGCGATCAAGCCTGGCGTTTCCGAAAACGACCTGTTCGCCATCATGTATGGCGAGGTCATCCGCCAGGGCGGCGAGTTCATCGAGACGCGGCTGCTGACATCAGGCCAGCGCACCAATCCCTGGTTCAACGAGGCCAGCGGCCGCAAGATCCGCCCCGGCGAACTCTTGGCGCTCGATACCGACACCATCGGCTGCTACGGCTATTATTCGGATTTCTCGCGCACCTTCCGCTGCGGGCCGGGCAAGCCGACCCCTTACCAGAAGTCGCTCTACCGCATGGCGCATGACCAGGTTCAGCACAACATTTCGATCGTCAAGCCCGGCATGGCCTTCCGCGAGATCGCCGAGCAGGCGTGGAAGATCCCCGACCGTTTCGTCGACCAGCGCTACACCTCGGTCATGCACGGCGTCGGCATGCATGGCGAAACGCCGTTCATCGCGCATGCCATGGATTACGAGACCTATGGCCGCGACGGCCATATCGTGCCAGGCATGGTGGTGAGCGTCGAAAGCTATATCGGCGAAAAGGGCGGCCGCGAGGGCGTCAAGCTGGAGGACGAGATCCTGATCACCGAGACGGGCACGGAGTTGCTGTCGCGCTTTCCTTATGAGGACGAGTTTCTGGAGACGCAGGTTTGATACGGGCAACCAATGAGCGCCTCGTTGCCTGGCGCCCCCCTCTGTCCCGCCGGCATACGGAAGGGTCTTTGACTGCCTCGCCCATGCATCACGCAGGCGCCGCATGAAAACGCCCATCTCCATCAAGCGCGGCACCGTGGCCGCGATCTTCATCGACCTGCAGGAAGAGCACCGGCAGGACCCGCGTTATCTGGTTGAAGGCTTCAGCAGCATCCTCGCCAACGTCCTGCGCCTGCAGGCGGCGGCGCGGCAGAACCATGTGCCGCTCTACCACTGGGCCTACATCGTCGATCTCGACAGCCAGGACCGCCCGTTTCATCCGCTCGGCGAGGACGGCAAGTCGGCCTTTTCCGACAAGAGCGATCCGCTGACCGAAATCTGCCATGAGGTGGCGCCGGCCAAGGGCGAGGCGCTGCTGATCAAGGCCGAGGCCAGTGCCTTCCGCACCGGGCCGGCGGCGCGCGACATCAAGTCTTCAGGCATCGAATGGCTGGTTGTCGCAGGCGTCTGGACTGAGGCCTGCATCGACGCCTCCGTCAAGGATGCGGTGGCCAAAGGCTTTCGCGTGCTGCTGGTCAAGGATGCCTGCGGCAGCGGCAGTGCGGCCATGCATCAGACCGGCATTCTCAACCTCGCCAACCGCCTCTATGGCGGCGCGGTCACCGACACCGACGGCGCCTGCCGGCTGCTGGCCGGCGAAAGCGTCACCGCCTGGCAGGTCGAAGGCTCGGTGCCGCTGCGCTTCAGCTTCGATAACGCGACCGCGCTCTACGCCGCTCTATGACGCGCGGCCCCTACGAAACACGGCTCGACCCGGCGCTATGGGCCTATATCGACGCCGTCAACGCCTGGTATCCGCCCGAAATCATCGGCCTGCCGATCGACAAGCAGCGCGCCGTCTATGACAGGATGAGCCGGGCTTTCCACCAGGGCCGCCCGCCTGGCGTCAAGGCCAGCGACGGGCTGATCGCCGCCGCCGGCCGCGACATCCCGGTCCGGCGCTACCGGCTCGAGGGCAACGCCGCCAAGGCGATGGTGGTCTACTACCACGGCGGCGGCTTCATCCTCGGCGGGTTGGAAAGCCATGACGACATCTGCGCCGAGCTCTGCGCCGGCACAGGTTTCGACGTGCTGTCGGTCGATTACCGGCTGGCGCCGGAGCATCTCCATCCCGCCGCCTTCGACGATGCGGTGGCCGCCTTCGAATGGGCAGCGGCGAGATCAGGCCTGCCGCTGGTGCTGTGCGGCGAAAGCGCCGGCGGCAATCTGGCCGCGGCGGTGGCGCAGGCGACGCGCCGGCACGCCAGCGCTGCGATCGGCCAGGTGCTGATCTACCCCGAGCTCGGCGGCGACGAGCGTGCCGGCTCCTACATCGAACACGCCGACGCGCCGCTGCTGTCGGTGACCGACGTCGCCTTCTACCGCGACGTCCGCTCGGCCAGGCGCCAATCGCTGGACGATCCGACTTTTGCGCCGCTGCGCGACAAGGATTTCACCGGCCTGCCGCCGACGGTGATCGTCACCGCCGAATGCGACCCGCTGTCCTCGGATGGCGAGACCTACCGCGACCGCATTGTGGCCGCCGGCGGCAAGGCGTGGTGGCACGAAGAGCCGAGGCTGGTGCACAGCTTCCTGCGCGCCCGCACCACGGTGCCGGCGGCGGCGGAAGCGTTTGCGCGGATCGTCGGCGCGGTTGCAGCGCTGGGCAGGGGTGAGTGGCCGTATTGAGCAGTTGCCGACGGTAAAGCGCCAATCTCCCCCCTTGAGGGGGAGATGCCCGGCAGGGCAGAGGGGGGCGCTGTCCCGCCGACCTACCTTTCTGATTGAAGTTCAGACTGACGTGTCTTGGTAACGAAGTGCACCGAAGGTTTGCGATCCTTGGCGCCCCCCTCTGTCCTGCCGGACATCTCCCCCTCAAGGGGGGAGATTAGCCCTGCGGAGCGCCGCACAATCACTGCGGAAAACCGAACACTCCCCAGCGTCACCCGGCTCTATCATCGCCTCAGGCAAATGGCGTCCCGGCGGTCGCGTCCGTCGATCGGCCGGGGCGCCCAACAACAGGGGAACGACGATGAAATTCATGCTGACCGACCGCAAACTCCACCCGCAAGCCAAACCCGTGGCCGACGATTTCAAGGCCGGCGGCATCAACCGCCGCGAATATCTGGCGCTGATGGCCGGGCTCGGCGTCAGCGCCGCCGGGGCGCTGGCGCTGGGCGGACTTGGCACCATCCCTGCCCGCGCGGCGGAACCCAAGAAGGGCGGCGTCCTGCGCGTCGCCATGAACGTCAAGGGTTTCAAGGACCCGCGCACCTTCGACGGCGTGGAGATGTCGAATGTCGCCCGCCACTGCAACGAATATCTGGTGCGCTGGAACACCGACTTCTCCTTCGAGCCCTGGCTGCTCGAAAGCTGGGAGGCGAGCGACGACGCCAGGACGCTGACCCTGCATGTGCGGAAGGGCATTTCCTGGTCGAACGGCGATGCCTTCAACGCCGACGATGTCATCCACAACCTCACCCGCTGGTGCGACGCCTCGGTGCCCGGCAATTCGGTCGCCGCGCGCATGGGCGCGCTGGTCAATGCCGACACCAAGAAGGTGGTCGATGGCGGCATCGAAAAGGTCGACGACTTCGCCATCAAGCTGAACCTGCCCAAGCCCGACATCTCGCTGATCGCCGGCATGGCCGACTATCCCGCACTGATCATGCACCGCTCCTATGAGGGCGACGGCGATCCCCTGAAGGCGCTGGCCATCACCACCGGTCCCTGCGAGCTGGTAAGCTGGGATGCCGAGACGGGTGCCGAGGTGAAGCGCAAAGACAAGCCCTGGTGGAAGGGCGAATTCTACTTAGACGGCATCAAATGGGTCGACTACGGCTCCGACCCCAACGCCATGCTCTCGGCCTTCGAATCCGGCGAGATCGACACCGACCACGAGACCGCTTCCGATGCCGTCTCGCAGACCGAGACGATGGGGCTGACGAATTCCGAGATCGCCACCGGCTCGACCATCGTCGCCCGCTTCAATGTCGCCAACGCGCCCTATGACGACGTCAAGGTGCGCCGCGCCGCCCAGCTCGCCGTCGACAATGCCGCCGTGCTGGCGCTCGGTCTCGGCGGCCGCGGCAAGCCCGCCGAAAATCACCATGTCGGCCCCATGCACCCCGAATATGCCGATATCGGCCCGGCGAAGCGTGACGTCGAGCAGTCGAAGAAGCTGTTGGCCGAGGCCGGCAAATCAGACCACGAGTTCGAGCTCATCTCCGTCGATGTCGAATGGCAAAAGAGCACCGGCGACGCCATCGGCGCGCAGATGCGCGAGGCCGGCCTCAAGATCAAGCGCACCGTGCTGCCCGCCGCCACCTTCTGGAACGACTGGAGCAAATACCCCTTCTCCTGCACCGAATGGCTCGGCCGCCCGCTCGGCGTCCAGGTGCTGGCGCTGGCGTATAAATCCGGCGCCGCCTGGAACGAAAGCGCCTACGCCAACCCCGAATTCGACACGCTGCTCGACAAGGCGCTGGCCACCCCCGACGCCAAGGCGCGCAAGGAGATCATGGGCAAGATCGAGCAGAATCTGCGCGATTCAGGCATCATCATCCAACCCTACTGGCGCTCGGTCTACCGCACCTACCGCAAAGGCGTCGAAGGCTGCGAACAGCACCAGGCGCTGGAGCAGCACTTTGAGAAGGTGTGGATTGAGAGTTGAGAGGCGGTCCGCGCTAGCGGACGTAAAGCCAATTGCTTGGCTTTACGAGCCTCGAACGCTCTGAGCCTGCGAAGGGCCGGGCGACGGTGATGCGCCGGCATTTCTAACCTTCTCCCCTTGTGGGAGAAGGTGGATTGCCGCGCAGCGGCAAGACGGATGAGGGGTGTTCCAGCTTGGCGATACGCCAACAGTAAACGCCCTGAACCAGAGCAGAACCTTCACCGCCTCACTCCGTCACGCACCCCTCATCCGTCTCGGCGCTGCGCGCCGATCCACCTTCTCCCACAAGGGGAGAAGGTCAGAAGCGTCAGCGCCCCTTCAAGTGCAGGGCTAGCCGGTGGATCGCTGCGATCATCTGCGGGTTGAAAATGGCCGGCGCGAATGCCGGTGAGGCAGTTGCCTGAGCCCGCGCCGGCCACTGGCGAACCTGGGTCCGCCGCCCGGATTTTTTACCGCCCCGCCGATGCCCGATCAACCAGGCCGGACGTTTGGTACGCAAGCGGACAAAGCCTCACCGGGCCGGCTTCAGCAGCGTCCAGATCCAGCCGGCAAAGGTCAGCACCAGGAACGGATAACCGGCGGCGGGCAGCGGCGCCGAGGTCGGCAGCAAGGGCGCGCCCCAGATAATCATGCAAGCCGAGACGACAAACAGCACGGCCGCCACGAGCGCGGCGAGCCGCATCCACAGGGCAAATGTCCTGGGCACGCTGATCATGACCAGTGCCGCCGCCCAAAGCGAGATGCCGCCGGCATAGGAAGGCACGCTGGCCTCCAGCCCCGCCGCATTGCCGGCCATCAGCAGCGTCTCGCCGGCCAGGAAGGTCAGGAATCCGGCAGCGATGCAGTCATGGCCCAGCCGCTGGTATTTCATCATCAGCAGCGCGGTGGCGACCACGAGTGCTGCACCGTCGATCGTCCAGAGCGTCTCCCGCAGCGGAGCGCTGGCGACGAAGGTGCCGGCGAGGCCGAAGGCGCCGCCGATGGCAAGGCCGAGAGAGGCGACGGTGTCTGATGTGGTGCGCATGTGATGTCTCCCCCAAGGCGGTCGCAACGACACGTCATGTCGGAGACCTATTGACGTCTAGGCGGGAGCACTATTGCAAGCCTGCGCAGTCAATTTTTTGCTGTGGCGATACGAGAGGCGAAAGAAAAAAGCGAATCCCCATCAATGGGTTACGCGGAATTGTCAGTAACCTTTTGATTCCGTTTGAATTTTTCACCAAAACAGAATAATATCTGTGTCGGCGGGGTACGCCGGAACCCCCTTGGGCGGTATCGTAGATGCCGCAGTCGGACGGACGGTCGCCCACTTTGGATGGTGGCCTACAAGCCCCCGATGGCAACGAGGCCGGGACCCGCCGCTTTCATATCGCGTAGCCGTAAAACCGGAAGACTTTCTTCTGCGCGTCCGTAAGTTTCAGTGTCCAGTTCTTCCACGGAAGAAGCGTGACACCGCACCCCGCGTAGTGGCCGTCGCCACGAGACGCCATGCGATCTCGCAGAGCTTCCGCGTACTCTGTATTCCACTTTTTGGTTCCGGCGTTTGCTGCTTGGTAAAAGGCGCTGGCTACCACGTCTGCAATCTGACAGCCCGCGTTTTTGTTGTGCTCGATAACTTCAATCAAACGATGGTCGATGACCCTGAAATCCGGGACGTTAGCCGTCTGGTAAATCCGCCCATTTTCTGATTGTTTCGCCAGCAGGTGTATATACGTTTCAACGTGTCGATACGAGTGCCCACCCCGTTTCGAAAACACCAGCTTTACGTGTCTAGGTTCGCCTGTCTCGCTGATCGACCGGCGCGCGCACCACTGGCTGACACGTTCGAGTAAGACGCGGATGCAGTAGTTGTAAAAGTAGTTGTGCTTGTGAAGAGTGACCGCTTCGGCTTGAGGATTGCGATACCCCCGCATATTCTTTTTGTTCGACGCTACGACAAAGAAGCGCAGATTTTCGGCGGCTAGAGCTTGGCAGACGGGTAGCTTTTTGTGTTGGTACACTTCCCTCAGAAGCCATTCGATATGAAGGCGACCGACAAAGAAAAGAGTCAAGTTGAGAAGTTTCGTGACGCCGCCCGTGAGCTGGAAACAGACCAGCAGGGGAAGCCTTTGACCGGGTCTTGAAAGAAGGTGGTTAAATCGCCGCCTCCGAAGGACGGTTAGCGCAAAGACGAAAAGTCGAGCTAGCTCAAACCCAGCAATCGACCGAGCTCAAACGCAGCATCTTCAGACGGAAGCTTCGCGAGTATGCACACGTCTGAATTATGAGAATTTGCTGGTTTCTGGTAAAGAAAGTAACCGATCGATTCTGAGTCGGCAATATTGTGCGCCGCAGCAACATCTGAAGTGATCGGGGCGATAAATAGCTTTTCGCCGGTTCTTGATTCGCCACTAAAGAAATAGTCCGACACCTGAGGCTCCTTCCATGTCCGTCAAGACTCATAGGGAAGTCAAGAACCCACGTCTTTCCGACAATAAACTTGCCGACTACATGAATGCTTCAGAACAAGCCCGACGGAGCATATTACGCAGTTGCAAATATCAGCCGAAAGCGGCTGTTATCCAGCATCACGATGCTAAGAAAATGGTAGCAGAATCAATGGTTAATGGCAAGATTAACCATGATATGTTAACGCAAAAACTTGGTCTCTATGGCGGTAAGATCACAGATACCGACTTTGAAGCGGAAGTTAAGCAGCACAATATCGATTACGTTAATTGTGTGTTAACGATGGGGTGTCAGCCAATTAAGGGTACGGACTTCGACCGGTGCAAAATATCGAAGAAGCTGGACTTCAACGGCACAGAGATATCCTTTTTCCCGGATTTGCTTGTAGCGAGGACAAATCAAAAGAATAACCGCAAGATCGGCGCTATCAATTTCCGATACAGTAAATCGGCCAAGCTACCGGAGAAAACCGCAGGCTATCAGTCGGCATTGATGTTTGGGGTGTTTCGCGACGAGCCGTTTGAACCCGAGGCGATGGCCGAGCGGGATCTTTGCCAGACTCTGGATTGCTTCAACGGTAAGGTCTATGTCGCCCCGACGAACGCCGTCTACCTCTACAATGAGATGAAGGCGGCTTGCGGCGCTATCGCTTATCAATGGCCGAACATCGAGCCGCCAACTGGGGCGATCTTCTAGCGGCTGACCCTTTACCCGATCCCGACGACCGTTCAGCGCGTATCCCGGAGAACAATCTCCGCAGCGCAGCGTCGGCGCCGCGCTGGCGGGGGGCCCGCTGCCTCCGGCAGCTCCCCCGCTTTCGAAGCCTGCCATCGATCCACCGGATCGATGACTTGGCGCGCTGCGCGCACCAACCGGCTTCTCAATCGCCCATCTTCAAGGCCTGGATAAACGCCTCCTGCGGGATATCCACCTTGCCGAACTGGCGCATCCGCTTCTTGCCTTCTTTCTGCTTATCCAGCAGCTTGCGTTTGCGCGAGACGTCGCCGCCGTAGCATTTGGCGGTCACGTCCTTGCGCAGCGCCGAGATGGTTTCGCGGGCGATGACCTTGCCGCCGATGGCGGCCTGGATCGGGATCTTGAACAGGTGGTGCGGGATCAGCTCCTTCAGCTTCTCGCACATCTGCCTTCCGCGCTTTTCCGCCGCCGTGCGGTGCACCAGCATGGACAGCGCGTCGACCGGCTCCTCATTGACCAGGATCGACATCTTGACGAGGTCGCCTTCCCGGTAGTCGGTCAGGTGATAGTCGAAAGAGGCGTAGCCCTTGGAGATCGACTTCAGCCGGTCGTAGAAATCGAAGACGACTTCGTTGAGCGGCAGGTCGTAGATCAGCATGGCGCGCTTGCCGACATAGGACAGGTCGGCCTGGATGCCGCGCCGGTCCTGGCAGAGCTTTAGAATCCCGCCGAGATAGTCGTCGGGGGTCAGGATGGTGGCGCGGATCCACGGCTCCTCGATCGCCGAGATCTTGACCACGTCGGGCATGTCGGCCGGGTTGTGCAATTCCTTCATCGAGCCGTCGGTCAGAGCCAGCCGGTAGACGACGCTGGGTGCCGTGGCGATCAGGTCGAGGTTGAACTCGCGCTCCAGCCGCTCCTGGATGATTTCGAGATGTAAGAGGCCAAGGAAGCCGCAGCGATAGCCGAAGCCGAGCGCGGCGCTGGTTTCCATTTCAAAAGAGAAGCTGGCGTCGTTGAGGCGCAATTTGCCGACCGCGGCGCGCAGATCCTCGAAATCGGCGGCGTCGACCGGGAACAGGCCGCAGAACACCACCGGCTGCGCCGGCTTGAAGCCGGGCAGCGCCTTGGCGGTGGCGCGCTTGTCCTCGGTGATGGTGTCGCCGACGCGCGTGTCGGCCACTTCCTTGATCGAGCCGGTGAAGAAGCCGAACTCGCCGGGGCCGAGCTCATCGACATTGATGCGGGCCGGCGTGAACACGCCGGTGCGCTCGACCAGATATTTGGCGCCGGTGCCCATCATGCGGATGGTCTGGCCCTTCTTCAGCACGCCGTCGATGACGCGCACCAGCACGATGACGCCGAGATAGGCGTCGTACCAGCTGTCGACCAGCATCGCCTTCAGGGGCGCCGTGGCGTCGCCTTCGCGCGGCGGCGGCAATTGGTGGACGATCGCCTCCAGCACATCGGGAATGCCCAGCCCGGTCTTGGCCGAGATCAGCACGGCGTTGGAGGCGTCGATGCCGATCACCTCCTCGACCTGCTCGCGGATGCGCTCGGGCTCGGCGGCCGGCAGGTCGACCTTGTTCAGCACCACGACGATCTCGTGGTTGTTGTCGATCGCCTGGTAGACATTGGCCAGCGTCTGCGCCTCGACGCCCTGGGAGGCATCGACGACCAGCAGCGAGCCCTCGCAGGCGGCCAGCGACCGCGACACTTCATAGGCGAAGTCGACATGTCCGGGCGTGTCGATCAGATTGAGGATATAGTCCTCGCCATTGTTGGCGCGGTATTTCAGCCGCACCGTCTGCGCCTTGATGGTGATGCCGCGCTCGCGCTCGATGTCCATCGAGTCCAGCACCTGCTCCTTCATGTCGCGCAGCTCCAGCCCGCCGGTCAGCTGGATCAGCCTGTCGGCAAGCGTGGATTTGCCATGGTCGATATGGGCGACGATGGAGAAATTGCGGATGTGGTCGAGGGGCGTGCTCATGGCGCGCGTTTAGCAGGGGTGGCTTGCCCGAGCAAGCTGTGCGCCTTTGCCGGAGCAGGCAGCACGGGCACCTGTCGCTTTTTTCGCGCTTTTCGCGAAAAATCTATAAATTTTAACCAAGCCCGTTAGAGCATAATTTGCGAACGGGATGTTAGCGGAGGGAAATATCTGATGTAAGGACGAAGGCATGCGGGGGCTTGCAGGCAGTTTTATCGAGTCGCGGAGCGGCTCGTTCGCACCGATACTCATTCTTGCCATGATACCGTTGATCACCGCGATCGGCTTTTCCGTCGACTACACCTCCGCTGTCCAGACCAGGTCGACCGAGCAGGCGGCACTCGACGCCGCGATCCTGTCGATCACCACGATGGATACGGCCTCGACGAAGCCGCAGCGCCAGGTGGCGATGCAGGCTTCCTACGTGGCCAATGGTGGACAGGGCACCGCGACGCTGAACAGCTTCGACGTCAGCGCCAACGGCACCGCCACCGCGCAGGCCTCGGCAAGTTTCGCCATGCCGACCGTGTTCATGCAGATCGCCAGGATTCCTTCGGTGGCAGTCGGCGTTACGTCGGCGGTGAACAAGGCGCCGGCTTTGGTGGAGGCCACCTTCAAGGTCACCGGCGTGTCGGGCTACTGGAACAAGAAAATGACGCTCTACGGCACGATGTTCGGCGCCGCAGCGGGCAAGCCGCTGATGACGATCGACTATGCCTATGGCAAGACTGGCGATCCGAAAGGCTACGGCACCACGACCGTCAGCGTTCTCACCACCGATTCAGCCGGCAAGACGGTCACCACGGTGGCCCAGAAGCAGGTCTGCAAGCTCGTCGATTCCAGCACGCCCGCTGGCGCGGTGATCCTGACCGACGGGTTCCAGACGAAATATTACTGCGTCGATACGATGTATCCCGCCGATGGCGCCGGCGCGCAGATCAATGTCAGCCAGATGGCCGGCCTCTATCTGCAGATGGATGTGCCATCGGGCAACCCAAGCAAGCTCATGTCGAACGATCCGACCACGTCCAACAGGCTCTACAGCGGCCTCAAATCGGACCAGACGGGCGCTATCGACTACAACGAGATGGCGACCGGCCAGATCGTTGATATCTTCGGCCTCGTGCCTTGCGGCGCGACAGCCTACCAGGCCTGGGAAGACGGCGGCAACAAGGTCCCGGCGCCCGTCAGCAACGCCGACTTCTTCTACAACGTGACCGGCAAATGCGACTTCAACAAGCGGCCCAACAACACGCGGCTGACGCAGTAGATGCTGCTCTTCTGCCTTCTCCCACAGGGGCTAGCGTGCGCACACATTTGCTTCGGGTTCATTTTTGTGAGGCGAGAACGAAGCCGTCGACGATGGCGTTGAAGCGTCTGAGGCCTTGGGTGAAGGTGATGGGTCCTGGCGGGCGTTCCTTTTCGTAGCCGTTCCAGCCTCCGAGCCTGGCGATACACCAGGCGGCCCAGGCGAGCGTGTGCGTGGGGTGGGGGTTCTTCTGCTTTTGGGTCTTGCCTTCGAGTTTGGCGATGAGCACGTTCAGGACGGTGATCTCGGTGGGATCGAAGAGACGTGCGGCCTGGAAGCCCTGGCCCGGCGAACCACGCCCGTGCA
>NZ_AZUV01000023.1:0-84420 GCF_000513875.1 Mesorhizobium sp. WSM1293
TCCTTCATCTCGTTGGAGATGGTGGACAGCGTCTTTTCGTCGGCTTTGCGGATGATCGGTGTGATCAGCCCGCCGGGGATCGACACGGCAACGCCGACATCGGCGTGCCTGTGCTTGACCATGGCGCTTTCGGTCCACGAGGCATTGGCATCGGGCACCGCCTTCAGCGCCATCGCCATCGCCTTGATNACCATATCGTTGACCGACAGCTTNTAGGCCGGAGCATCACCCTTGTCGGTCTTCTTCACCGGGGCTGCCGCATTGATCTGCGTGCGCAGCGCCAGCAGCGCATCGAGCTCGCAGTCGAGCGTCAGGTAGAAATGCGGAATGGTGGTCTTGGCCTCGACCAGGCGGCGCGCAATGGTCTTGCGCATATTGTCATGCGGGACGAGGTCGTAGGAGCCCTGTTCGAACAGTTTCAGCACCTGATCGTCCGACATCGCCTTCACCGCAGGGGCAGCGGCAGCCGGAGCCACTGGTGCGCCAGCGGGCGCTGCCCTGGCGGCAGGCTTTGCGCCGCCACCGGCAATGGCCGCGTCGACATCGGCCCTCACCACCCGGCCATACGGGCCGGTGCCAGATACGGTCGAGAGGTTCAGGCCGGCCTCACGGGCCAGGCGTCGGGCAAGCGGTGTTGCACGGCCGGCCGATGGCGATTGGCCGATCTCCCCCCTTGTGGGGGAGATGCCAAGTGGCGGCAAAGAGGGCAGGGCAGAGGGGTGCGTGACAGAATGAGACGTTGGCGCGACAGCGCCCCCCTCTGTCGACTTCGTCGACATCTCCCCCACGGGTGGGGAGATTGGCGCCTTGTCCTGCTTGGCCGCAGCAGCATCAGCCCCATAGGCCTCACCGTCGGCATAGATCCACGCCACGGCAGCGCCGACCGCAATATCGACACCCTCTTTGCCGGTGACATCGCGCAGGACGCCGCTGGCCGGCGCATCGATTTCCATCGCCGCCTTGTCGGTCTCGATCTCGAACAGCACATCGCCCTTCTTGACGTGCGCGCCCTCCTCGGCAAACCAGCGCGAGATCTGTCCGGTCGCCATGTCCATGTCGACCTTGGGAAGAATGACTTCGGTCGGCATGGGCTAGCGGACCCCTTTCACGAGGTCGCGCGCGGCGGTGATGATGTCCGGAATTTGCGGCACCGTCGCCTTCTCGAGTTCCGGATTGTAGGGGATCGGCGTTTCGGCGCCGCCCAGCCGCACGATCGGCGCGTCGAGATAGTCGAACGCTTCGCTCTCGGCGATCATGGCGCTGACCTCGGCGCCGATGCCCAGCGTCTTGACCGCTTCGTAGACGCATAGCAGCCGCGACGTCTTCTTGACGCTGTCGATGACGGTCTGCTTGTCCATCGGCCGGATGGTCCGGAGATCGACGACTTCGACGTCGATGCCTTCGCTCTCCAGCACGGCCGCCGCGTCGAGCGCCTTCTGCACCATGATCGAGGTGGCGACGATGGTGAGATCCCGGCCCTCGCGGCGGATATCGGCCTTGCCGATCGGCACGGTGTAATAGCCTTCGGGCACCGGGCCCTTCATCTTGTAGAGCAGCTTGTGCTCGAAGATCATGACCGGATCGGGATCGGCGACCGCCGCCAAAAGCATGCCCTTGGCATCATAGGGGGTCGCCGGCTGGATGACTTTCAGACCCGGCACATGGCCGAGCCAGGCTTCGAGGCTCTGGCTGTGCTGAGCCGCCGCACCGGTGCCGGAACCGGCGGGAAAGCGCATCACCACGGGAACCGAAACCTCGCCGCCCAGCATGAAGCGCATCTTGGCCGCCTGGTTGACGATCTGCTCCATGGCAAGCGTGGCGAAATCGGAAAACTGGAACTCGAAGATCGGCCGCATGCCGGTGAGGGCAGCGCCCACCGCGACGCCCGCGCCGCCCAGTTCCGAAATCGGCGTGTCGATGACGCGGTCAGCGCCGTAACGTTCGACCAGGTCGCCGGTGACCTGGAAGGCGCCGCCATAGACGCCGATATCCTCGCCCATCAGGAAAACGCGTTCGTCCATGTCCATGGCGATCGCCATGGCTTCCTGGATCGCCTGGGCGTAGCTCAGTTCACGCACCATCGCGTCCATCACGCCTGCTCCGTATACACGTAATTTCCCGTCTCGCTGATATCGGGCGAAGGGCTCGCCTTGGCGAACTCGATGCCCTCGGCGATCTCTTGCGCCACGGCATCGCGAATGGCCTCGATGCCCTTGTCGTCGATGAAGCCGAATTCCCTGAGCTCGCTTTCGAACAGGGTGATCGGATCGCGGTTCGACATCCAGTCCTCGATCTCTTCCTTGGTGCGATAGCGGTTGCGGTCGCTCTTGGAATGGCCGCGATGGCGGTAGGTCTTGGACTCGATCAGCGTCGGCCCCTCGCCGGCGCGGGCTCGGGCAACAGCCTGATGAGACGCCTCGGCGACCTCGGAGAAGATGTTGCCGTTGACGATGACGCCCGGCATCGAATAGGCGGCGGCGCGCTCGGCGATGTTCTTGACCGCGGTCGAGCGGGCTGTCGATGTCGACATGCCATAGCCATTGTTCTCGCAGACGAAAATGACAGGCAGCTTCCAGACCGCCGCCATGTTGAGCGCCTCGTGGAAAGCGCCTTCATTGTTGGCGCCATCGCCGAAGAAGGAGACCACGACCTTGCCGGTCTTCATCATCTTGGAGGACAATGCCGCCCCGACGGCGATCGGAATACCGCCACCGACGATGCCATTGGCGCCGAGATTGCCCTTGCCGACATCGGCGATGTGCATCGAGCCGCCACGGCCCTTGCAGTAGCCTGTGGTCTTGCCGAAGAACTCGGCGAACATGCGCTTGACCTCGGCGCCCTTGGCAATGCAGTGGCCGTGACCGCGATGCGTCGAGGTGATCTGGTCATCCTCGGCAAGCGGCATGCAGATGCCCATGGCGCTGGCTTCCTGGCCGATCGACAAATGCATGGTGCCGTGGATGAGGCCGCGCGTGTAGCACTCCTCCGCGCCCTCTTCGAAGCGGCGGATCAGGTACATCTTGTGGAGCACCTGCTTGAGCTGCTCGGCGCTGTACTGGCGGTAGACGAAGGGCAGATTGGCGCGACTGTTAGTGACGGCTTTGCTGGCTGTGGCCATGATCACGCTCCCACGGTCCCATAGACGAGCTTGTCCTGGCGAGCGCGCAGTTCGGCGATCTTGGAGCCCGCCGCGGGCGCTGCATTCGCATAGGTTATGAGTTCACCCTTCTTGATCGGCGCGGTGACCGAGCCGCCCTGCAGCAGGCCGCAGGGAATGGCCTTGGCGGCGCGCGCCTCGGGCGTCGTCATGATCCAGGCGCGGTAGCAATATTCGCCGATCGCATCGAGCTTCTCGCCGGGCTTCATGTCCTTCTTGGCCACGGCGGCGACTTCGGCCACCGGCTTGGCCAGCGGCACCATGTCGGCCTTGCCGTAGAGTACGACGCGCGCGCAGGTCAGCGGCACTTCGAGCGAGGTCAGGTGATAGGGACGATGGAAAGTGAAATACGGGCCTTTGCCCATCTTCAGATCTTCCATGCGCTCGGAGATGCGCGGATGCGACATGTCGGCAACGACGAAGACGCCGGGCGCGACACCCTTGCCGATCGAATAGTCGACGACGCCGACCTTCGACAGAACGCCGCCATCCTTCTGCGGCACCAGCACCTTGGACAGTTCGCCAAGCGTCGCCGCCGGGCCATGCATGCCAGCCTTGTCTGGAACCAGGCCCGTGGCATTGGCGATTGCCGCCATCTCGACCATGGTCTTGGAGCCGTCGACGAATTCGACCAGCATGCGGACATTCATGTGCCGGCGCTTGGCTTCCTCCTCATAGTCCGGGGGAATGGCGTCGATGTTGAGCGGATTGTTCTTGCCCTTGCCGGCGGCAACGATCGGGTGACCCATGGCCGAGACGAACTCGATCAGCTCCATGCAGGAGGACGGCTCATCGCCGGCGCCCAGTGAATAGGTGACGCCGAGCCGGTCGGCCTCGCTTTTCAGATAGGCGCCGATGGTGACGTCGGCCTCGACATTCATCATCACCAGATGCTTGCCATGCTCCATGGCGCGCAGCCCGATCTCGGCGCCAACGGCGGGAACCCCGGTGGCATCGATGACGACGTCGATCAGATCATTGTTGATGACAAGGTCGGCGTCGTTGGTGACCGCGACCTTGCCGGCTTCCATCGCCGACGTCATAGCCGAAGCATTCGACACTTCGCGCGCATGCCCGGTTTCCTGGAAAGCGATATCGACGGCCTTGCTGGCAGCCGGCAGGTTCAGTTCGGAAATGGCGCCGATCTCGATGCCCGACATATGGGCGACACGAGTGACGATGTCGGTTCCCATCTCGCCCGAGCCGATCAGGCCGATGCGGATAGGCTTGCCCGACTTTGCGCGTTCCTCGAGATCGCGGGCAAGACCCGTCAACGAAACATTGGAAGCCATACCGCTCGTTCCTCCCATAATGCAGGCTTGTTCGATTGCCTGACGCGTATTGAACATCTGTATTTCTGTCAAGACTAATGTCCATATTCCCGTGCTTTTTGGACACTTTCACCGTAGTCCGGCGGGACGAGAAAGAGGCTGGGAAACCCGATGCCGCGCAGTCGCCGTCAGTGCGCGGATGGGCATCGGTTGGGATCGTTCAGCTCAGCAACGGCGCAGCCTGTTGCGTTGCCGTGCAATAGGCCGGCACATGCGACTGGCGGCATCTTGGCCCTCGCGGGAAGTCTTGCTCAGTGTCCCGCGAAGCCTGCCGGAGACGGGCAACCCGCCGCGTCGATCGGAAAATCATGGAAATGCACGACCACGCCATCCGCATCGATTAAGATCACGGCATAGCCGGGTGCTTTTCTGCCAGCGCCCAGCGGCACCAGCAGGCAAACGGAACGCTTGGATTACCCTCTACTGTGCCGTCCAGCCGCCATCCATCGGCAAGGTGGTGCCGGTGACCTGCCTGGCCGCGTCCGAACACAGGAACAGCGTCAGCGCGGCGAGCTCGTCGACGGTGACGAATTCCTTGGTCGGCTGGGCGGCGAGCAGCACATCGTGCTTGACCTGTTCCTCGGTCATGCCGCGCGCCTTCATCGTGTCGGGAATCTGCCTTTCGACCAGCGGCGTCCAGACATAGCCCGGCGCGATCGCATTGACGGTGACGCCGTCGAGCGCTGCTTCGAGCGCTACCGTCTTGGTGAGGCCCGCAATGCCGTGCTTGGCCGACACATAGGCCGACTTGAACGGCGAGGCGACCAGCGCATGCGCCGAGGCGGTGTTGATGATACGGCCCCATTTGCGCGTCTTCATGCCCGGCAGTGCCGCCTTGATGGCGTAGAACGCGGCGAGCAGATTGATGCGGATGATGGCTTCCCACTTGTCATCGGGAAACTCCTCGATCGGCGCGACATGCTGGATGCCGGCATTGTTGACCAGGATATCGAGACTGCCGAAGGCAGCCTCGGCCTCACGCACCATGGCGCTGACCGCCGCGCCATCCATCATGTTGGCACCGGAATAGCGGCACTTGACGCCGAAATCCCTCTCGATGCCGGTGCGCTCCTGCTCGATGGCAGCCGCATCGCCAAGGCCGTTGATGGTGACATTGGCGCCTTCGGCGGCAAAGGCGCGGGCGATGGCCAGGCCGATGCCGCTGGTCGAGCCGGTGACGAGGGCGTTCTTCGAAGACAGGAAACCCATGATGATCTCGCAAGAGGTGGGAGGGAACGAACGGGGCCGCCTTTGTGCGCCGCACCATGACAGTGCCATAGCCATATGTCGGTGCGATTACAGGGTTGAGACGGCCGTCGACAGGCCTCTTGGGCGGCTGTCAGGCGGCTGACACGGCACTGTCATGGTGCCGTGCAACATAATCCGGAGCGCATTCGCGCAGTCATTCCTGAACCAAAATGGGGCTACAGCCTTGCAGATCGCCGATGTCGTGAAGCGCGCCTATGCGATGCCGCTGACCAACCCCTCCTTTCCGCCCGGGCCGTACCGTTTCTTCAACCGCGAATACGTCATCATCACCTACCGCACGACGCGCGAGGCGCTAGAGGCTGTCGTGCCGGAGCCGCTGGAGATCGACGAGCCGCTGGTCAAATACGAATTCATCCGCATGCCTGACTCGACCGGTTTCGGCGACTACACCGAGACCGGCCAGGTCATCCCGGTGCGCTACAAGGGCCAGCACGGCGCCTACGTCCATTCGATGTATCTCGACGACGACGCGCCGATCGCCGGCGGCCGCGAACTGTGGGGCTTTCCCAAGAAGCTTGCCAATCCGAAGATCGTGCATGAAGGCGAGGTCATCGTCGGCACGCTGCACTATGGCAGCGTTCTGTGCGCCACCGGCACGATGGGCTACAAGCACAAGGAAGCCGATCACGGCTCTGTCCTCGCTTCGCTGGCCGCGCCCAATTTCCTGATCAAGATCGTCCCGCATGTCGACGGCACGCCGCGCATCTGCGAACTGGTCCGCTACCACCTCACCGACATCACGCTGAAGGAAGCCTGGACCGCGCCCGCCGCACTCGATTTGCGGCCGCACGTCATGGCCGACGTGGCGCGGCTGCCGGTGCTCGACATCGTGTCCGCTGTCCACTTCACCGCCGACCTGACGCTTGGGCTGGGCGAAGTGGTTCACGATTATCTCGCCGACCGCACCTGAGCTGCACAAGCCTTTCAGAGCCCAAACAGAAGTCGGAGACCAAAGCCGTGCTCGAACGCAATCGCAACAAGGAGGCCACCGCCACCATCGCGGAGATCTCGGCGCAGTATGACCGCGTCGCGCTGGTGTTTCAGGGAGGCGGCGCGCTCGGCGCCTACCAGGCTGGGGTGTACCAGGCATTGGCAGAGGCCGGCTGCGAGCCGAGCTGGCTTTCCGGCGTGTCGATCGGCGCCATCAATGCGGCGATCATCGCCGGCAATGAATCGAGCCGCCGGCTGCAGCGCCTCGAGCAATTCTGGCAGACGATTTCGGGTCGCAAGATCTGGGCCTATACGCCAGAAGGCGACATCTACCGTGATATCCGCAATCGCACCAGTTCGTGGATGACCATGGTCATGGGGCAGCCGGGCTTCTTCAAGCCGCGCAATCCTAACCCCTGGATGGAGCAGCCCGGCGCCGAGGGCGCCACCAGCTTCTACGACACGGCCGAGCTGAAGGAGACGCTGCAAAGCCTGATCGACTTCGACATCCTCAACGACGGCAAGAAGCGGTTGAGCGTCGGCGCGGTCAACGTCCGGACCGGCAACTTCGTCTATTTCGACACCGACAAGGTCCGCATCGAACCGGAGCACATCATGGCCAGCGGCGCGCTGCCGCCGGCGTTCCCGTCGATCCGCATCGAAGGCGAATATTACTGGGACGGCGGCATCGTCTCCAACACGCCGCTGCAATATCTGCTCGACCAGGAAGAGGACCGTTCCTCGCTGGTTTTCCAGGTCGACCTGTTCAGCGCGCGAGGCGTCCTGCCGCGCAGCATGCCGGACGTGCTGTCGCGCCATAAGGACATCATGTATTCGAGCCGCACACGGCAAAACACTGACAATTTCAAACGCATCCACGGTCTCAAGATGCGCCTGCTCGATGCACTGAAACGGGTGCCGAAGGAGTTGCGGACGCCGGCCGAGGAAGCGCTGATCGAGGACTATTCGGACGCCGGCACCGTCAACATCGTGCACCTGATCTATCAGCACAAAGGCTATGAGGGTCACGCCAAGGACTATGAGTTCTCAGGCACCTCGATGCGCGAGCATTGGGAGACAGGGTTGGAGGACACGCAGCGCACCTTGCGCCATCGTGAGTGGCTGACGATGCCGACCAATGTCGACGGTGTCGCCATCCATGACCTGCATCGCGAAGACCCGACGTAGCCAGGCCGGGTATGCCCAACGGTTCAGCGTTGTTGACCAGGATTCCTTTGAACGGCCATCGCCGACGCTCGAGATTGGCCGACGCCTCCAAACTTCGTCATCCCTGGGCGAAGCAGGAGCGAAGCTCCGTCGCGGAGACCCTGGGATCCATGCCGTGATCTTTGCCACGGAGTGCAGCGGAGCAGAATTCTGCACCGCGGCAACGCTCAGGAGTCGCGGCATGGATCCTATGGTCTGCGCCGCGTCGCTTCGCTCCTTGCTCCGCCACAGGATGACGAAGCGAAAGGCGTTTCGGCCAATTTCCTAGGCATGTTCCACGTCAACAGAAACGAATACGTCTTCGCCCCTTGAACGCAGTGCTCACTTAAAGAAAAAAGGCAGCGCCGGTCACCCGGCGCTGCCTTTTCTTTGGACGCTTATACGCTCGGCTCAGAACACCTGGCGGAAGATGATGAACAGCACGAAGGCCAGCGTGATCGAGCACGGCAGCGTCAGCACCCAGGCAAGCAGCAGATTGCGCACCGTCGCCCATTGCAGCCCCGAACCGTTCGCCGCCATCGTTCCGGCAACGCCCGACGACAGCACATGAGTCGTCGACACCGGCAGTCCCAGCCGATCGGCCATGCCGATGGTCACCATCGCCACGAGTTCGGCCGCCGCACCCTGGCCGTAGGTCAGATGGCTCTTGCCGATCTTCTCGCCGACCGTGACGACGATGCGTTTCCAGCCGACCATGGTGCCGAGGCCGAGCGCCAGCGCGACGGCGACCTTCACCCAGATCGGGATGAACTTCGTCGCGTTGTCGACGGCCTTGTGATAGTCGGTGACCGCTTTCAGATCGGCCGCCTCCATCGGCAGCAATTGCTTCTTGTCGATCAGCTTGAGCGCTTCGCCGATCAAATAGATGTCGTTGCGGGCGTTGCTGACCAGATCGGTCGGCACCGTCTCGACCGAGGCATAGGGCTGCAGGCCAGCCGTCGTGTTGTGGATGTAGGTCTGCAGCGCAACCGTCGTCTGGTCGTTCCAGGTCCTGGTGCGCACGGCATCCTGGACGGCGGCCTTGGCATCGGTGACGGTGACCCCGGGCTTGGCATATTTGCCCAGCGCCGTTTCGACGCTGACCGAGGCAGACTTGTAGGCTTCGAGATAGTTGATGTCGGGGGTGCGGTTCAGCGCATAGGCCGTCGGCACGACGCCGATCAGGATCAGCATGATCAGGCCCATGCCCTTCTGTCCGTCATTGGAGCCATGCGCAAAGCTGACGCCGGTGCAGGTGAAGATGAGCAGGCCACGGATCCACCATGGCGGCGGCGTGTTGCCCTTCGGCGCCTCGTAGAGCGCCGGATTGCGCACCAGCAGCTTCATTACATAGAGCAGGATCGCCGCGGCGAAGAAGCCGATGATCGGCGACACCAGCAGGGTGACGCCGACATTGGTCGCCTGCGACCAGTCGACGCCGCTGGTGGCGCTGCCGGCGGGCGCCATGAACTGGTTGGCAAGGCCGACGCCGATGATCGAACCGACCATCGTGTGCGAGCTCGACGCCGGCAGTCCGAGGAACCAGGTGCCGAGATTCCACAGGATCGCCGCCACAAGCAGCGCGAACACCATGGCGAAGCCCGAGGACGAGCCGACCTGCAGGATCAGCTCGACCGGCAGCAGCGACAGGATGCCGAAAGCGACCGCGCCGCTGGAGGTGAGAACCCCCAGGAAATTGAAGGCGCCCGACCACATGACGGCGAATTCGGCCGGCATCGAGCGCGTGTAGATAACCGTCGCCACTGCATTGGCGGTGTCATGGAAGCCGTTGACGAACTCGAAGCCGAGCGCGATCAGCAAGGCGATGCCAAGCAGGATCCACGGCACAGTCTTGGCCACCGCAAGATCCTGGCTGAGCGCGTAGCCGACATAGGCGATGCCGACGAGCACCAGCACGCCGAAGGCCGGCAGGAACCACTTCGCGCTGCCCGATTGATCCAGCGGATGATCCGGTCTCGGAATGCCCGCCTCGCTAGAAACTATGTCCACCATGTCCCACTCCAGATGCATTGCAGCAAAGAACTGGGAAGACGCTATGTCCGCACGATGAACCCTGTGTGACGCCGGCGAACGCCGCGTTCACGAACAGGCCCGCCGAAAAGCGGGTGGGCGGCGCCTATTTGGCAATCTCGAGCAGCGACGATACCAACAACTGGCGCTCGTCTTTCGACAGGACATCCGAATCGAAGAGGTTCATGCTGCGCAATCCCTCGATGGCGAGATAGCAGATCAACAGCGATTTGAGATCCGGCGTCTCGCCCTTCAGCCGCTCGAAAAGCTGCCGCTTGAAGGTCTTTATCGGCATCATGAAATCGGGATCCTCGGCGATGGCCGAGAAGATCCAGGACGCCGACGGCTGCTTTTCCTCGCAATCATTGGCCGACAGCCTGATGTAGACGGCCAGGGGATTTTCGTCTTTGTCATTTGTGCTGGCGGCTTCCAGCGCGTGCTCGAACTCGCGCAGATAGCCTTCGACCAAACCTTGCATCAATTTGGCCTTGGTCGGGAAATTGTAGAGGAGCCCTCCCTTCGACACGCCGGCACGGCTGGCGACGGCATCCAGCGACAGGCTGCCTGGTCCGGATTCCCGGGCAACATCAGCCGCCGCGGCGAGAATCTTCTCGCGCGAATTCGGTCTTTGGGCTCTCATGGTGCCTCCCATCGCAAGCTTAGGCCCAATTGACAAGACCGTCCAGACGGTACAGGAAGACCGCCATTATTTGAAATCGGGACCCGCAGTCGGTATGTGTCCCGATATCCGCGCTTCGCGCCGGATTTCGACTGAGGGGACTTCCTTGTTCAAGCGCATACTCCGTATCTTTATCATTGTTCTGGTTCTGGCCCTGCTCGTCGTCGTGGTCGGCGGCATCGTCGGCTTCAACTTCCTGCGCGACAACGGCATCAAGCAGTACTTCGCATCGATGAAGCCGCCGGCGGCAACCGTTTCGACGACCATCGCCAAGCCTTCGGCCTGGACGCCAGGCGTCGAGGCGATCGGCACGGTCAAGGCGGTGCGCGGTGTCGACCTGACGGTCGAGACTACCGGTATCGTCAAGGACATCCTTTTCCATGCCAACCAGAAGGTGGCGGACAATGCGGTTCTGCTGCAACTCGATGACGCCGTCGAGCGCGCCGACCTCGATGCACAGAAGGCGCAGGCCGCGCTAGACCAGACCTCACTTGCCCGCGCCATCGAACTGACCAGGCGTGGCGTTGGCTCCGACTCGACGCTGGACACGGCGCGTGCGGCGGCCTCGGCCTCGGCATCCCAAGTCACCAAGCTGCAGGCCGTGCTCGACCAGAAGCAGCTGACGGCGCCTTTCGGCGGCACAGTGGGTATCCCGAAGATCGATGTCGGCCAGTATCTGGCGCCCGGCACCGCGGTGGTGACATTGCAGGACCTCGACACGATGCGGGTCGATTTCACGGTTCCCGAACAGCAACTCGCCTTGCTCAAGATCGGCCAGACGATTCGATTGGGCTTTGGCGGCGAGGACAGGCCATTCGCAGGCGCCATTCGTGGCATAGACCCGAAGATCGACTCGTCCAGCCGGCTGGTGAACATCCGGGCGGAAGTCGCCAATCCCGATGGCAAGCTGACCCCCGGCCAGTTCGTGCAGGTGCGTGTCGAGCTGCCCGAAGAGCAGAACGTGCTGACCCTGCCGCAGACGGCGCTGACGACAAGTCTCTATGGCGACTACATCTTCGTGGTGCAGCCAGCCAAGCCCGCCGAGACAGCGCCAGCTGCCAAGCCGGAGGAAAAACCCGCTGCGCCGGCAGCCGACAAATCGGCTGACGCCAAGCCTGCGGACACCCAGCCGGCCGATGCCATGAAGCCGGCGGCTGATGCAGCCAAGCCTGCCGCCGATGCGGCAAAGCCAACTGATAAGGCTGCCGATGGGGCCAAGCCGGCGGCGGAAGGTGACAAGCCCGCGCTCGTGCTGTCGCAGGTGTTCGTCAAGCCCGGCCGCCGCAATCAAGGCATGGTCGAGATCGTCGAGGGGCTGAAGGCCGGCGACGAGGTCGTCACCGCCGGTCAGAACCGCCTCTTCAACGGCATGTCCGTCGTTGTGGACAACACCATCGACCCGACCAAATCGGCGAACAAGCAGGCCGGCCAGCAATGAGCTTTTCAGATCTCTTCATTCGCCGGCCTGTTCTTTCGACGGTCCTTGCTTGCATGATCCTGCTCCTGGGTTTCCAGGGCATCTTCAACCTGTCGATCCGGCAGTATCCGAAGGTCGATGAAACGGCCATCACGATCACCACGGCCTATCCAGGCGCCAGCGCCGATCTGATCCAGGGCTTCATTTCCGCCCCGATCGCCCGCGCCGTCGCCTCGACCGAAAACATCGACTACGTCACCTCGTCCAGCCGCCCGTCCTCCAGCACCGTGACGGTGCAGATGAAGCTCGGCTCGAACCCCGACGTCGCGCTGACCGAAGTTCTGTCCAAGGTCCAGGGCGTGCGCGGCACTTTGCCGGACGCGTCGAAGGACCCTGTCATCGTCAAGGGCACCGGCCAGCAGTTCGCGATGATGTACATCTCGATGCAGAATCCGAACATGACGAAGGAGCAGCTGACGGAGTATATCGAGCGCGTCATCAGACCGCGCATGTCGACGGTCGAAGGCGTCGCCGACGTGCAGATCTTCGGCGCCCAGGAATACTCGATGCGCGTCTGGATCGATCCGGTCAAACTTGCGGCGCGCGGCGTGACCGCCTCCGAACTGCTGACGGCGATCAACAATTCCAACTTCCTGTCGGCGCCCGGCAACACCCAGAACGAGTATGTCGTCTCCTCGATCACGGTGCGCTCGACATTGCAGACGCCGGAGGCATTCGCCGAGCTGCCGCTGCGCTCGACCGACGGCAATGTGGTGCGGTTGCGCGACGTGGCTCGCGTCGAACTCGCCGCCGAGAACACCGACACCAGGGTCTCGTTCAACGGTAAGCCAGGCACCTTCCTCGCCATCTTCCCGACGCCGGCGGCCAATCCGCTGACCACGGCGGCTGCGCTCACCAAGCTGGTGCCGCAGATTCAGGAGACACTGCCGAAAGGCATGACGATCGAGGTCGTCTACGACGCGACCGGGCAGATCAGCGCCTCGATTGAAGAGGTGTTCAAGACCATCGGCGAGGCGGTTGCCATCGTCGTCGTCGTCATCCTTCTGTTCCTTGGCTCCTTCCGGTCGGTGATGATGCCGATCATCACCATCCCGTTGTCGCTGATCGGCGTCTGCTTCCTTTTGTTCGCGGTTGGCTACTCGATCAACCTTCTGTCGCTGCTGGCCATGGTGCTGGCGATCGGCCTGGTCGTCGACGACGCCATCGTGGTGGTGGAGAACATCCACCGTCACATGGAAGAAGATCACATGTCGCCGATGCAGGCTGCGTTCAGCGGTATGCGCGAAATCGCATCAGCCATCGTTGCCATGACCATGACGCTGGCCGCCGTGTTCGCACCGCTGGCATTTACCGGCGGCCTAACCGGCGCGCTGTTCCGTGAATTCGCGGTCACGCTCGCCGGCTCGGTGGTGCTGTCGGGTGTCATCGCCATCACCATCACCCCGATGATGTCGGCACGCCTCTTGAAGTCCGGCACGCCGGGCCGTTTCCAGCGCATTGTCGACGGCACCTTCGCGCGCGTCGAGCATGTCTATGAACGCGCCGTCACCGGATCGCTGAACTATCGCCCGTTGACGCTGATCATCGTGCTTGCGCTTGTCGGCGTCACCGGCTTCATGTTCACCAAGACCTCGAGCGAACTTGCGCCGGAAGAGGACCAGGGCTTTCTGCTCTCGATTGTGACGGCGCCGCGTTATGCGACGTCCGATTACACCGAGACATACGTCAACCAGATCCTCGGCCTGGTGAAGGATATTCCCGAAACACGGGCGCAGTTCTCGGCCGTCGCCTTCGGCGGCACGACAAACAGCGCCTTCGTCGGCTATGCCTTCAAGGACTGGGCGGAACGCAAGCGCAATTCGAAGGAACTGCAGGCTGACATTACGGCCCGTATCGCCAAAGTGGCCGGTGTCGAGGCCTTCGTCTTCGCACCGCCGACGCTGCCGGGCTCCGGCGGCGGCCTGCCCATTTCCATGGTGGTGCGATCGACCGGCGCTTCCTCGGAAGTGTACGAGGTGGCCGAGCAGATCAAGAACAAGGCGCAGGCCTCCGGCCGCTTCATCGTCGTGCAGAATTCGATGGCTTATGACGCACCGGAGGTGACGGTGACCATCGACCGCGACCGCGCCGCCGCGCTGAACCTGCCGATCGCCGATATCGGCCGCACGCTGACCTTGCTGGTCGGCGGCGCCGAAGTGGCGCAGTTCGACCGCGATTCCAACAGCTACGACATCATCCCGCAGGTGCCGCAGGAGTTTCGCGACGACCCCGACAAGCTCGGCGAATACTTCGTGCGCAGCGTGACCGGCGAGATGGTGCCGCTATCGGCGGTGGTCAAGATTTCGACCAATGCGGCGCCGGCGGCAATCGAGCAGTTCAACCAGCTGAATTCGTCGACGATTTCGGCGCTTCCGCTGCCCGGCGTCACCACCGGCGACGGGCTGAAGGCGCTGGAGGACATCGCCAAGGAGAGCCTGCCCGACACGTTCTTCATCGATTATTCCGGTCAATCGCGACAGGAAAAGGAACAGGGCAACACCATCCTGATCGCTTTCGCGGCCGCAGTTGTCGTCATCTATCTGGTGCTGGCGGCGCAGTTTGAAAGCTTCCGTGATCCGCTGATCATCATGATGGCGNTGCCGTTGTCGATCTTCGGCGCGATCGTGCCGCTCAATCTGGGCCTCGGCACGCTCAACATCTACACGCAGGTCGGCCTGATCACACTGATCGGTCTGATAACCAAGCACGGCATCCTGCTGGTCGAGTTCGCCAACCAGCAGCGTGAAAAGCATGGCATGCGGCGGCGCGATGCCATCATCGCCTCGGCCAAGGTGCGCCTGCGGCCGATCCTGATGACGACGGCGGCGATGGCGCTCGGCGTTGTGCCGCTGATCACGTCCAGCGGCGCTGGTGCCGCGGCCCGCTATTCGATGGGCCTGGTCATCTTCACCGGCATCCTGGTCGGCACCATGTTCACGCTCTTCGTCGTGCCCATGTTCTACACCTTCATCGCCAGCAAGGACCTGCCTCATCTGGCGGAGAAGCCGGACCCCAAGCTGATGCCGGCACTGCCGAGCTAGGACGGTCGAGGGAGTCCCGCCCAGAAATGCGCGGGGCAGATTGATGGAAACAAAAGAAAAGAGGCCGGGAAATTCCCGGCCTCTTTTCTTTTTGGCTGGGCTCGATACCGCCGGTTTGAACTGTACGCAATACCGCAGCGTTTCCGGAGGGAGCTTTGAGGCGCGGCAGCATGCTGCCACGCCACCGTTTCCAGCCTGCTACTTGACGATGACGATGCTGGTGTTGGTCGCCCCGAAGGTTTCGACGAGCTGGTAGAAATCGGCGGCGTTGTCGGGGTGCAGCCGCACGCAGCCATGCGAAGCCGGCTGGCCGAGGCGCTTGATCGCATAGGTCGCGTGCACCGCATAGCCGCCGCTGAAGAAGACCGAGTGCGGCATCGGGGCGTTGTCGTATTTCTTCGAATACCACATTTCATGCATGCGGGTCGGCTTGAACGAGCCGGTCGGCGTCACATGGGCCCGGTCGCCGGTGGAGACTTTCCAGGCGAAGGTCGGCCGGCCGTCGACGGAGACTTCCATGATCTGCTGCGAAAGCGAAACGCGCGCCACGATCTTGTTGGCGGCATGCGCGGCGCCCGAGCCGAACAGCAGTGCGGCACCCGTCAGCGCGGCGGCGGCGATGTTGATGAGCTTGGCGGAAATGGCGGTATGCATGAAGAAAATCCCCTCTCTCTGCCGGTCCAGCCGGCTCCAATTCGATGGCTGCTTATCCCAACGTCATGTTTCGGAGAGATTTCGCAAAATGCTCATTTGTGTTTCGAATCTGTTTCCACTGGTTAACAAACGGCAACCCCATTAGAGCCGTCGGTGGCCCGCCAGCGAGACCCTAGCAAGACCAAGGTCAGGAACATGGGTATCCGTCGCTAAACGAAAGTGCGAATTAGCAGTATTCGAAAGGACCGCCGTAGATCTCGAAACCAAACTGCAACAAAGCGAGGTTTCAAGCGGCATGATCCGGATACGGGCCGCAAGCAAAGTTGACGCAACGAAAACAGCCGGTAACGAACATGGGAACGAAATCGAACGCGCTGTCCTGGCTTTTCAGGATCAGCATCGCGGCAGCGGTCATCGGCGGCGTCGGCACGGTTGCCGGCACCCCGCTGACAAGCCTCGGCGCGATGACTTCAGGCGAGATTTCGACCCTGCACGCCGCACTGTTTTTCGCCACGGTCTGGATTGTTTCCAGCCTGCGCATCGCCCGGCTAAAGGCCCTCTGGCGGGTCGGCCTTAGGCTGACGGGTTTGCGCGGCGCCTCCGGCAACTTGCTGCCGAGAGGACCGAAGGCCCGCGCCGAGACGGGGGGTTCCGTGGGCGGCGCGGGCGCTTCGGGGGTATCCTGAAGCGACCCGCAACAAACCATTTTGGGGAATTGGTACGATGAAAACGAAATTTGCCGCTTCGGTGCTTTCCGCACTGCTTTACGCCCAGGGCCTGCTCGGCTTTGCCGGCCTTGCCACCGTGCTGCTCAGGGACCGCGCCCACGCTGGCGAACTGACCATGGGCAGTGACATGCCGGTGGGTCCATCGCTTCTGCTGGTACGCTGAGCGCCAAGAGCGTCGGGGCCGGAGATGGAAAATCCGATGCCCGAAACCAGAGACTGCGTCAGTGCCCGGCAATCAGTCCGCGAATTGCCGCGGCGGATCGAACCGGTAGCCGGCGCCGCGTATGGTGGTGATGGTTTCGGTGTCGAGTTTGCGGCGCAGCCGCACGATGCGCGAATCGATCGAGCGATCGAAGGCATCGGCGTTTTCGGCAGGCGCCGCGGCGATGATGTCGTCGCGCGTCAAAACCTTGCGCGGACTGGCCAGGAACAGCCTGAGCAGCGCCACCTGACCGGGCGAAAGCTGTTCCTCCGTGCCGGAGCGATGCATGACCATCGCCGATCTCAGATCGACGGTCGCGTTCTCCAGCACGATCAGTTCCTGGGTGCCCCTGCCGCGGCGCGAAAGCAGGCCGCCGACACGGGCGGCCAGTTCACGGACATTGAGCGGGCTCTCGACGACGTCGGCCGCACCAAGCTCCAGCGCCAGCACCTTGTCGACAAGATCGGCCGGGCGGCAGATCAGAATGAAATCCGGTCCGCCCTCACCGCCTCCTCCTTGGCCGCCATAACGTCTGAGCAGGTCCCGCCCCTCCGCCTGGCTGAGGCTGTCGCCGACGACGACGACGTCGATGCCCTTTCCCGACAGCAGCGATTCGGCCTCCCAGGGCTGGCGTGCCTGATGCACGTCATGGCCGCGCCGTTCAAGATGGTCGGCGAGTTCGGTCGCGACCACTTCGGCTACCGAAACGAGCGCAATGACGGATCGTGCGGCCATGTTTTCCAACCGTTCCCTGGCAACCCCGATATGAGTGCTGGACATGATGTTTATACCCAATCTACTTTCCACTGAAAGTGGGAGCGAAAGCATCGTGCGGGCAAGAATTGTCATCGTCGAGGATGAGCCCGACCTGAGGGACGCTGTCGCCGAATACCTTGGCGCCGCCGGATATGACGTGGCCACCGCTGAAAGTGCGGCCGCCGCGCGCAGCCTCGTTGAAACGCAGTCGTTTCATCTTGCCATTCTCGACATCGCCATGCCCGGCGAGGACGGCCTCTCGCTTGGCCGCTGGCTGCGTTCGAAACTGCCGATCGGCATCATCTATGCGACCGCGGCCGGCACCGCGCTCGACCGCATTGTCGGGCTGGAACTCGGTGCCGACGACTACATCGTCAAGCCTTACGAATTGCGCGAAGTGCTGGCCAGGGTGCGCAGCGTGTTGCGCCGGGTTCCCCAGCCGAAGGAGCTCCAGGACAAGAGGGCCGGGACGGATCGCCGTTCCGTTGCCTTCGGCCCCTTCCAGGCCGATCTCGACGGCAGGCTGGTCACCGGCGCCAATGGCGTGGTGATCGACATGGCCAAGAGCGAGTTCGACGTGCTGGAGATTTTCCTCACCCGCGCCAACCGGCTGCTGACCCGCGCCGCTATCTCCGAGGCGATCGGTTTCACCGAAGATCCGGAATCGTCACGCGCGGTCGACATTCGCATCATGCGGCTGCGCAAAAAGATCGAGGCCGATCCCGCCAATCCGAAATTCCTGCGCACGGTGCGCGGCGAGGGCTATATCTTCTCGCTGCCGGCCGGCGACGGCAACTGAGCACCGGGCCAGAAGGATGTAGTTGCTCGTCGGCCGAATTGGCGCGACTCCGGAATGACAGCACAAGATGATCGCTGAAGCAGCAAGTACCGATATGCAAGGGTTCAGGCAGGGCGCGGCGATGGCGGCCGTGCGCGTCGTTCGCCGGCTGCGCGAGGCCGGCGACTGGCAGCGCGAGATGGACGGCATACTGGAAACGCTCTGCCGGGCCATGGATTGCCAGCGCGGCATCCTGTTTCGTTTGCGCGAACTGCCCGGCCAGGGCTTCGCCCAATCCGTCGCCGCCTACTGGATCGACCCTCTTTTCGGCGGCGAACTGGCATCACCGACCGTCATCATGCAATCGATCGTCAATTCCGACCCGCTGCTGGAGCGGCTTGCCGAGGACGAGAGGCAAGGCAAGATCTTCGCCGGTCATACGCGCGACCTCGAAGGCTTCCTGAGGACCGATTTCGAGAAGCAGAACATCAAATCGTTCCTCTCGGTCTCGGTCTTCGCGCACGGCCATCTCTGGGGCACGCTGGCGGTCAATGACTGCATCAACGAGCGTGCATGGACCGACGAGGAAGAGGCGACGCTGCACATCATCGCGCTGGCCATCGGCGACGCCATCGAGCGCTCGCCCTCCGACGCCCACGCCAGCGAGGTCATTCGCCGCACCATGCTGCAGGCCTCGCTCGACGCCATTGTCGTCATCGACGAGACCGGCTCGATCATCGAATTCAATCCGGCTGCCGAGAAGATGTTCGGCTTCCAGCGCAGCGACATCCTCGGCAAGGACCTGCTCGATACGATCGTGCCGATCTACTACCGCAAGGGCTATGCCTCAGGAGCCGAATACATGTCCGGCCGCGGCGCGCCGATGGTCGGCCAGCGGCTCGAGACGGTGACCCAGAATGCCGCCGGCGAAGTGTTCCCGATCGAGCTGACGGCCACCGAGATGCGGGTTGCCGACCGCCGCCTGATCTTCGGCTCCATCCGCGACCTGCGCGACAAATTGCGCGCCGAGGAGGAAATCGGCCGGCAACGCGAGAAGCTGCACCAGAACGAGAAGATGGCGGCGATGGGTTCGTTGCTGGCCGGTGTGTCGCACGAGCTCAACAACCCGCTGGCCGTGGTTGTGGCGCAATCGACGCTGCTGCACGAATTCGCCTCCGATCCGCAAACCAAGGTGCGCGCCGAAAAGGTCCGCGCGGCCGCCGAGCGCTGCGGCCGCATCGTCAAGAGCTTCCTGTCGATGGTCCGCCTCCATCCCGCGGCACAAGCCGAGACCGACCTCAACCAGGTGATCCGGGCGGCACTTGAAGTGACCGCCTATGGCGCGCGCTCAAGCGGCATCATCATCGACACCGATTTCGCCGCAGGCCCGCTGCTGGCCATGGCCGACGCCGACCATGTGACGCAGGTGGCGGCCAATTTCCTCATCAACAGCCAGCACGCTTTGGCTGGCATTGCCGGCGACCGGCTGATCAAGGTGCGGACGTTCCGCAGCGACCGGGATCATCCCTGCTTCTCGGTCGAGGACAATGGGCCCGGCGTGCCGGAAGCGATCCGCGGCCGCATCTTCGAATCCTATTTCACCACCAAGCCGGTCGGCGTCGGCACCGGCATCGGCCTGTCGATCTCGAAATCGATCATCGAGCGGCACAATGGCAATGTCTGGTTCGAGGAAGTGCTCCCGAGAGGCGCGCGTTTCGTCGTCCAGCTGCCGGCCATCGTGGCCGGCCTCGCCACCGCCGGCGACAACCAGCCGCGATCGAGCGGCCTGCGCCATGCCTTGATCATCGACGACGAGCCGGATGTCGCCGGGTCACTCTCCGACATCCTCGAACTGATGGGCATCAAGTCGCGGATCGTGCCGGTCTGGGAATCGGCCGCCGCCACCTTGAGCGGCCATATGCCGCCGGACATCGTTTTTTCGGACCTGCGCATGCCCGGCGTCAGCGGCATATCGATCTATCGTGAGCTGCTCGCCGAAAAGCCCGATTTGGCGCGGCGTTTCGTGCTGGTCACCGGAGACCTGATCGGTGCCAAAGCCGAAATCGAAGCCTTGCCGGCGCACCAGCGACCGCAGATTCTGGAAAAGCCGTTCAGCACGCTGGATGTGCGCAGCGTGCTCTCCGCCATCGCCGAACAGGCGGCCTTGAAAGGATAAAAAAAGAGGCTCCCGGGGGCGGGAGCCAAAAGGAGCGCACTGGAGGGCGCTCGGGGAGGTCAGAGCATGGTCCACAAAACGGGAACGGTTTTCGGGATCATGCTTCGACGGAAATCAGAAAATATTCGGCGTGCCGGTCAACGGCGCGGCATTGGCGATCATGCGGATCGCCCGGCTTTTGTGTGTTCCGGACTGTTCGGCGATGGCGCGCAGGCAATCCATGCTCTCGGCACCCCAGGCCTGGCCCTTGCAGGCGAAGTCGGTCACCGGCACCGGCAGACGCGCGGTCCTGGTCGTCGTCTGCGCGCCGTCGATGAGATTGGCCGGCGGATTCAACGAAGCGAAGGCCGGCCCGATTGTCGGCGTGAACGCCATGCCGACGAAGGCGCAAGCAGCCAGCACCATGAACATCGCCATGGGGTGGTCGCTGGCCCGCTGGCGCAGCGCCAGTTTCGGACGGCGGTCATTGCGCTCTGGAGCCTGAAGGCGGCTCTCGCCGCGGATCGTCTGGATTTTCGCATGCATTACCTTCCCCTTCGCTGAGTTTCTTTTGGCGGCGAAATGAACTTATCCGCGCTTTGTAACGGTGATGGGGTGGCGAAGGATTGGCACTGTAACGAATTCGAAACAACATTCGGGCGAAGTCGGGCAAAATCGGGCATGGCTTCGACGGCGCCGAGGCTCGAGGCGCAACTTGACCGATCTTGCCAAACAGTCTTTCGAAAAGATCAGGCTCAGCCCGGAGCTTGAAGCTCGGCAATGATCTTGTGCGCGGCGATGCGCCCGGCAATGATGGCGCCCTCGACATACCCCGGAAACGATGGCGAGAGTTCTGAAGAGGCGAGATACACCGGCGGTGCGCCAGCAAGGATCGTTCGCTCGGCGTCTGTCGCTGTAACATCGACAATAAGATCGCTGTACGCGCCGCCGCTCCAGCGATCTCCTGTCCAGTCACGCAAACTGAAATCGATGACGTCACCGGCATCCGGACCAAGGGCTGCCTCCAGCCGTCCGGTCACCTCCGCACGCAGTTCCGCCTCGCCGAGGTCGCGCCAACGCAGCGCGAGCGAGCCGCCGACGAACACGACGAGCGCCGCATGCTCCGCATCCTTGCCGGCGTCGCAGGCAAACAGCCCCGGCGGCTCGAGCCACATCACCATGCCGCTCAAATCCCGCGCCCGCCAAAACGGTTTGGCATAGCGCACCAGGATCTTGATAGCCGCGCCGCTTTCCCAGGCGCCGAGTGCCCGCCCCAGTCCGGCCGGCAAAGCGGGGGCAAAGGCGAGCTCCGTCACCGTCGCCGGCGGGACGGCAACCAGAACCGTGCGCGCCTCGACGGTATCCCCGGCCGAAACGACAAGAACACCTTGCGAACTGTGCTCGATGCGCGTGACCGGCTCGCTTAGCCGCAACCGATCGCCAAGGTCGCGGGCCAGATCGTCGGCCAGCGAATGCATGGTTTCGCGCACAGAATATTGCAGTTCCGTCACCTCGTTGGTGACCCGCCGGTCATTGTCGATCAAATACCAGAGAGGAATCTGGTCCAGCGCCATGCACCAGAGACCTTCGATCACCGAACGGAAAGCCATCCTTGCATCGGCCGAATCGTGCTGGCAGGCAAGCCAGTCGGCGACGGTCAGTCCGGCAATCGAGGCATCGTCCGGATCGATCCCGTTCATGCGCTCGCGGATCGCCATCGCGGCATGATAGGTCCGCTCTGCTCGTTGTGCGGACATCGTCGGCTGGGTGATGAAGTCGCCATCGACATGGGTTTCAACCAGCGTCTTGCCGCGCGCCTCGACCATGGCCATCAATTCCGGCATGTCCTCGCACAGGAACTGGCCGCCACTATCGATGCGTTCGCCAAGTCCGTTCAGTCGGGACTCGACGCGTCCGCCGACGCGGTCGCGTGCTTCGAGCAGGATGAAATCGATGCCGGCCTTCTTCATCTCAAGCGCCGCCGACAGGCCGGTGAAACCCGCACCGACGATGACGACATCGGTTCGCTCGAATTCGCCGCCCTCATCCGTGAAGGTCTTCAGCATTGCCGGCTATCCACCCAATCGTATCCGGCTTCCACCGACGAACTATGTCCTTGTCGACATATGCCGGCGGGCCGAACACACCATGCCGCAGGCTGTCTCTAACCTATCGTTTTCTCGAGCATATTGAGCCAGTTGCGATAGGCGATTTTTTCGATCAGCGCGCGGCCGAAACCGCGTGCCGCCAATGCATCGATCAGCTTCGGCAGGCCGGCGACATCGCCGATGACGGCCGGGATCATGGCGCCGTCGAAATCGGAGCCAAGACCAACGCCGTCCTCACCCAGCGCCTGCAGCAGCGAATCGATATGGCGCACCATGATATCGAGGCTGGTGTCGGCATTCATGCGACCGTCCTCGCGCAGGAAGCCGGTTGCGAAGTTCAGCCCGACCATGCCGCCGGTTTCGCGGATCGCGCCGAGCTGCCAGTCGGTCAAGTTACGCGAATGGCCGCAGATCGCGTGCACGTTGGAATGGGTCGCCACCAGCGGCGCATCGCTGAGTGCGGCGACATCGCGAAAGCCCTTCTCGTTGAGATGCGACAGGTCGATCATGATCTTCAACTGGTTGCAGGCCTTGACCAGCGCCTTGCCGGCATCGGTCAGGCCAGGGCCGGTGTCGGGCGAAGACGGGAAGCGGAACGGCACGCCGTGGCCAAAGGCGTTCGGACGGCTCCAGACGATGCCGAGCGAGCGCAGGCCGGCTTCATGCAGCACGTCGAGCATGGTGAGCTCGGGATCGATCGCCTCGACCCCTTCGATGTGGAACACCGCGGCGATCGACCCTTGCGCCATGGCGTTGCGCACGTCGCCGGCGCTGCGGCAGACGGTGAGCGCTCCGGCCCGTTCCAGCCTGAACAGGATCGAGGCCATCGCGATGGTCGAGGTCAGCGCCTCATTGCGCGGAACCTCGGGCGGCAGCGGTTCTGCGGCGCCCGGCGCCAGGGGCACGGCGCCGCGCCTGGATTTCTCGACAGGCGGCGGAAAGATGGCGAACATGCCCCCGGCGAAGCCGCCGGCTTTCGCGCGTGGCAGGTCGATATGGCCGCCCGATTTCCCCTCGATGAACAGTTTTTCGACGTCCGTGTCTTTCGACTGATGGAGTCTGAGCAACGTATCGTTGTGGCCGTCGAAGACGGGAACGAGATCGGTTTCGGTCATTGGGGGATCATTCGGTTCGTTTGTCGGCGCGGCTAAGATATATCCTATCTACTTAGGCAGGATGCGCCACCCGCGCAAATGCCAAAGCCGCCCCGGTGGGATGGCAGCCGCTTGCCGCGCCGTTTCCAAGCAACGAATCCCTACCGCTTCAGCACGTCGGCCCATTCCTGATGGCGGCGGAACTGGGCGTTGGCGAACGGGCAGAGCGGGATGATCTTCTTGCCCGCCGCACGCGCATCCTCGACGGCGCGGGTGACGAGCCGAAGCCCGGCACCCTGGCCGCGAAAGACGTCCGGCACTTCGGTGTGGTCGATGATGATCTGGTGCTCACCGATCTTGGTGAAAGTCATCTCGGCCTCGGCGCCATCGGGTCCACGCAGGACGTAGCGGCCCTTGGAACCGCGATCCTCAAGTTCGATCTCAGGCAGTTGGTCAGGCATTGCTATGCTCCTTGGGCAGTATCGGCAAAGAACCGCCGTGCCGCCTCGATTTCGTTTGGCCGCACCTCGTGCCCGCCATCGTGCCATTCCACTGTGACATCGGCGCCGTCGGCACGCAAATAGGCCTCGAGCCGCGTGGTCAGGTTCGGTGGGCAGATCGGATCGCGCTTGCCGGCGGTCACCAGGATATGGCGGCCGGCGAGGCTGCCCTTGACCTCAGGTTCGAACGGGATCAGCGGATGCATCAGCACCGACGCGTCGAACAGCGCTGGAACCGCGAACACCACCGAGGCCAGGACATTGGCGCCGTTGGAATAGCCGAGACCCAGCACGGCCGATGGCTTCGCTGCTTCAACATGGGCCTTGACGAAGCCCGCCATCTTGGTCGTCGCCCGCGCCAGGTCGTCCATATCGTAGATGCCCTCGGCGGCGCGGCGAAAGAAGCGCGCGGCACCTTGTTCCGACACATCACCGCGCGGCGAGACGATGGTTGCCTGGGGCGCGAGATCGCGCCCCAGCGACAGAAGCTGATTCTCATCGCCTCCCGTGCCATGGAAGACGAACAGCAATGGACCGCCCGGCGAACCGGGCAGCACCTTGTGGATGTAAGCGTCCTTGCTCATAGCCTCAGCCTTCCAACTTCTGCAGATGCTGTTCGAGATAGGGCCGCAGGTGCTGGTGCTGCGTCGGCAGCTTCAGCGCCTCGCCCAGATGAGCGGTATCCTCGTCGCGATCGAATCCCGGCTCGTTGGTGGCGACTTCGAACAGCACGCCACCCGGTGTGCGGAAATAGATCGCCCAGAAGTAGTCGCGGTCGATCACCGGCGTCACCCCATAGCCGGTATCCATCAACGCCTTGCGCACTTCCAGCTGCCTGGCGCGGTTCTCGACCGCGAAGGCGACGTGATGGACGGAGCCGGCGCCGAGATCGGCGAAGGCCGTGCTCGGCAGCGACTCGATGTCGATGACATCGGCGCCATTGCCGTTCTTCACCGCCAGCCGCCTGAGATTGCCGGACTTCTCGATTTCCTCGTACCCCATGAACTTCAGCAGCTCTTCCGTGGCGCCGCCATCCTTCAGCCTGAGCGACACGGAATGAAAGCCTCGGATCGCCTCATCCGTGGGAACGCCGCCTTTCGACCAGGGTGCTCTGCTGTCGCTCTTGCACTCGACCAGCGCGAAGCCGTCACCATCCGGTCCGGCAAAAGCCAGGCGCTTCTCACCGAAGGTTTCTTCGCGCGAGAGGCCGGTGACGCCCTCATCGGCAAAGCGTTTTTCCCAATAGCCAAGCGTGCCTTCCGGCACCGAGTAGACGGTGGTTCCGACTTCCCCGACCCCATGCCGGCCCTTGCCGATGTCGGGGAAGGGGAAATAGGTCATCACCGAACCCGGCGTACCGGCCTCGTCACCGTAATAAAGGTGATAAACATCGGGCGCGTCGAAATTGACGGTCTTCTTGACCCGGCGCTGACCGAGTTTCCTGGTGAAGAAATCGTTGTTCTGGCGGGCATCCCTGGCCATCGACGTGACGTGATGCAGGCCCTTGATCTGGTCGAGCATTGTCTTGCTCCTTCCCTTGGTACATGTGCGGCCCTCGCCGCTGTCCACGCCAATATGAGGACCAGGGCAGTTTCCGCAAAGGCGGCAAACACAGAATGGACTGTGTCATAAAAGTGAACGATGGAACAAGGTTCGTTCACCAATTGGCTCGCAGGTCAGACTTGCGCCATGGCCAGAATTCGGTTCCATAAACGGCGTTCGACATCCCGGGACAAAGGTATCGTGAGTGAGTGGAAAAGCCAGGCGGCCTAACATTCTCCTGATCACAGGCGACCAGTGGCGTGGCGATTGTCTGTCCGCCGCCGGTCATCCGGTCGTGCAGACGCCGCATGCCGACGCTTTGGCCGCGGAGGGTGTGCTGTTCAACCGGCATTATGGCGGCGCGGCGCCCTGCTCGCCCGCCCGCGCCTGCCTCTACACCGGCCTCTACCAGATGAACAACCGCGTCTGCCGCAATGGCACGCCGCTCGACGCTCGCCACGGCAACATTGCGCTTTCGGCTCGCGCCCTGGGCTATGATCCGACGCTGTTCGGCTACACCGATGTGTCGCTCGATCCGCGCCTGCTGGCGCCGGGCGATCCGCGGCTGCAAAGCTATGAAGGCGTGCTGCCGGGCTTTACGGTGCGCCAGTTGCTGCCCGAGCATCAGAAGCAATGGCTATCCTGGCTGGAGCTGCAAGGTGTCGACGCCAGCGCCGGATCCCCCGACATCCATCGCCCGGTGGCGGACCGCGCGGTCGGGACCACTGTCGGCAACGCGCCGCCCGTCTACTCCGGGCAACAAACTCCGGCGGCCTTCCTGACCGGCGAATTCGCGCGTTGGCTTGGCGAACAGGAGCACGCCGCGCCGTGGTTCGCGCATCTTTCCTTCATCAGCCCGCACCCGCCCTTCATAGTGCCGGAGCCCTACAACACAATGTACGATCCGGCTGACGGCCCGGCCTTCCGGCGCGCGGCAAGCTGGCAGGAGGAGGCGGAAAACCATCCCTATCTAGCCTATGATCTCGGCCGGCAGAAACAGATGAAATTTCGCCCCGAAGCCAGAGGCAAGGTGCACGACTGGAGCGAAGACGATTTTCGCGTCCTCCGCGCGATCTATTACGGCATGATTTCCGAGGTCGACGCCCAGCTCGGCCGCATCTGGCAAGCGGTCAAGGCGGCCGGCGCGTGGGACGACACCATCATCGTGCTGACCTCGGACCATGCCGAGATGATGGGCGACCATTTCATGCTGGGCAAGGGCGGCTATTTCGACGGCAGCTACCACATTCCGCTGATCATCCGCGATCCGCGCCACGGCAAGGCGGCCGGCGGCAAGGTAGACAGCTTCACGGAAGCGGTCGACATTTTGCCGACGTTTCTCGACCTGCTCGGCGAAGAGCCCGCGCCGCATCTCGACGGCAGGTCGCTGAAGCCGTTCCTGAGCGGGGAAACCCCTGCGGCGTGGCGCGATGCCGCGCATTGGGAGTTCGATTTCCGCTCGGTTGCCGCGGGCGAGGCCGAACGCCATTTCGGCATCGCCTCACGCCAATGCAATCTCGCCGTTATCCGCACGGAGCGTTTCAAATATGTGCATTTCGGCGGCAACCTGCCGCCGCTGCTGTTCGATCTGGAAAACGATCCGGACGAATTGGACAATCTCGCGGCCGACCCCAGCCATCTCGCCGTGCGTCTGGAATTCGCCGAACGGCTGCTCGCCTGGCGAGCTGAACATCTCGACCAATCGCTGGCACTGGCCGAATTGACCGAGAACGGCCTCGTCGGCCATGCCGCTGGCCTGCCTCCATGCCACACATGAACACAGGCCCGCATCGTTGCCGGCGCGGGCCTGTATCCGACTGGGTGGAAACTACCTGACGATCATGCGCTGCTGATCGCGCTTCTCGGCATAGCTGCCCTTGTCATAGGCGGTTTGTGCCTCGAGCTGTTCCTTGGTGAAGGTCGTGTACAGGTATTTGTTGCCCGCCTTGTCGGTCATGAATTTGAGATTATCCATGCCGACCGCGACTTCCTTCTCGCCAATGCCGAGGAAGCCACCGACGTCGACGATCACCGCATCGGCCTTCTTGTCGGGCGCAAGCACGACATCGCCGATCTCGCCGACCTTGGCGTCGTTGGCGCCATAGACAGTCGTGCCCTTGAGGTCATCGGCGCGAATCTCACCAACCGGCATCTCGGTCAGCGTCGACTTGTCGATGGCTGCGGTCTTTGTCTGGTCCGGAGCCGAGGCATCTGGGGTCGTGGGCGCCGGAGCCTGTGCCGTCTTGTCGGACGGAGCGGCGGCAGGGGCTGCGGCAGGCGCGACTGCTGCCGGCGCATTCGAAGCCGTCGTTGCCGGCGCCGGGTCATAGGCCTTGCGGTTGAAATCCGGCTGCGCCTGCAATTCTTCCTTGGTGGTCTGGGCGACCAGCCAGCGGTCGCCATTCTTCTCGGCCCACTGCGCCTTCGAGAAGTCATAGGTGACGTTCTTGGCGCCAAGGCCTAGGAAACCGCCGACGCCGATGACCAAGTACTGCGCCTTGCCATCCTTGGTCAGCACAATGTCGTTGACGTCGCCGATGTTCTGGGCGTCATCGCCGGTGCCGTTGTAGACGTTTTCCCCGATGATGTTGGTGGCGAGATTGCCATCGGCGCGCTTGACTGGTTCTGCCGAAGCGGCGTTCATGTCGACAGGCTTTTGCGCTGTGTCCGTCGTCGCGGGTGCTGCCGGCGCTGTTGCGTCGGTCGATGCCGCAGGTGCTGGGGTCGGGCTGTAAGGCTTTTTATCGAATTCTGCCTGCGCCGTCAGTTCGTCCTTGGTCGTCTGGGCCACCAACCAGCGGTCGCCATTCTTTTCGGCCCACTGCAGTTTGCCGTAGTCGAAAGCAACGCTTTTGGCGCCGACACCCAGAAAACCGCCGACGTCGATGACAACGGATTTCGCCTGCCCATCCTTGTCGAACACGACGTCGCTGACCTTGCCGATGTTTTCGGCATCGTCGCCGGTGCCGTTGTAGACGGACTCACCGATGATGTTGGTGACGATGCTGCCCTCTGCGCGTGGCACAGGAGCGGCGGCGGGCTCCTGGACGGCGGGCGTGGCAGGCGCCGTATTTGTTGCGTTCTGCGCATAGGCGCCGGTCGCGACAAAGGTTGCGAGCGCCGTCGTGGCTAAAAGATTGCGGATCATGGTAGTCTCTCCTCGTGCCTGATCTCATGCGCCGCGTCTTCCTTGGGGAACGCGGCATCTACAGGTTCACAACGTCGTGACCGGGTCAGTTGTTCCGACAAAGCGCTGCGGTCCGGGAACGAAACCACGGAAATTATTGAGCCGCTGGGGTAGTCACCCCGCGGCAAGGGGAACCTTTCTGTCGACGCCGCGTTTCAGCCGTTGGCTGGGTACATCCCGGCCGCCTTTTGGCTGACCTGGTGGAGCGGGGCATGAGATTTGCAGCGGTGCTGAACCGGGACGGCGGCACTTTGCGCACCACCGACCTCGCCGCTTTCTCCGACAGGATGCATCAGACGTTGGAAACGGCAGGCCACTCGCTCAGCATCGAAATTGTCGCCGGCAAGGATGTGGTGGAGACGCTGGACAACGCCGCTTCGCGTCGCTCGGTCGACATCGTGCTGGCAGGTGGCGGCGACGGGACCATTTCCGCCGCGGCCGCCCGACTGATGGGCACGAAGAAGGCGCTTGCCATATTGCCAGCCGGCACCATGAACCTGTTCGCACGCGGGTTGGGCATTCCGCAGTCGCTCGACGGGGCGCTGAAATCCTTCGCCGACGGCGAAATCATTGCTGTCGATGTGGCGACGGCCAATGGCCAACCTTTCGTGCACCAGTTCTCGATCGGCATGCACGCGAAGATGGTGCAACTGCGCCAGAAGATGGAGTTCGGTTCGCGGTTGGGAAAGATCCGCGCCTCGGCCAAGGCGGCTTGGGCAACGATCAACAATCCACCTGCGATGAATGTGACGCTCAGCATCGGCGATGCCGAAATGGCGGCACGCATCACCGGCATCGGCATCACCAACAACTTATTCGGTGAAGGCCATCTGCCTTATGCCGACAATCCTGCGGGCGGCGTGCTCGGTGTCTATGTCACGGTGGCGAAGCAGCGCGCCGAACTGGTCAAGTTCTTCTTCAACATGGCGCGCGGCAAATGGCGCGACAACGAACATGTCGAAATCCACCAGACAAACAGAACGGTGCTGAAAATCCATTCGGGCAGCCGCAAATTTCGCGCCGTCATGGACGGCGAACTGGTCAGGCTTGACCGTGAAACGGTAATCGAGATCCAGCCTGGCGCACTGAATGTATTGGTTCCGGCGAGCGCGGCCCAGTCGAGAGCCGCCTGATGAGGTGCGACGCAACGGACAGACCGGCTTTACCCGGCAGGAGCCTGCTCGGTGGTGTTGGGCGGTGTGGGGACATGCTGTTCATCGCTGTTAGGCGCCTTGATCAACACACCATAGATCTCGGCAATGCCCCATGCAGCAAACACCAGAAGCAGTGCGGCGATCAGGATCCGAAATCCATGCCAGCCCCATCGCCCCTGCCGCGCCTTGTTTTCTGGAATGATCTTGGCCATGCTCGATCCCTGTCTCATTCTGCACCAACTGGCGCGCCCGGCAAATCATGGTCGGGTAACGGTTCCTCGCTAGGATGGTTCCGGAAAAGCGTGCTGGCCTTGCAGCAGCGCAAGCATGCGGCGACGAAGACCGGGACGAGGCAATTGGGGTGATTGGCAAGACGCAAACAGCACCCGATCTGCCGGCCGAAGTTGCGCTAGCAGTCATGGATATCGACCGGCTGGCCGTGCTGCACGGATTGGAGATGCTGGATACGGCGGCCGACCCCGATTTCGACCGCGTCAGCAGCCTTGCCGCAGCGGTGATGCAGGTGCCGATGGCCCTGGTCACACTCGTCGACCTTGAACGGCATTGGTTCAAATCCTGCTTCGGCCTGGACGAGACCGAAACCGCGACCAACGTCTCCTTCTGCGCCCATGCGATTGCCGCCGGCGACGAGCCGATGGTGGTCGTGGATGCAACGGCGGACCCCCGTTTCAAGACCAACCCGCTGGTCACCGGAAAGCACCATGTCCGCTTCTATGCCGGCGCGCCGATGATCGTGGCAGGTGCCCGCATCGGCACGCTGTGCGTGCTCGACCGCGAGCCGCATGGTTTTCCATCCCGAGCCGAGCTCGACCAGTTGAAGGCGCTCGCCGGCCTCGCCGCCAGCCTGTTCACCCTAAAGGACGCAACCCGCAGCGGCGCGATCGCCGAGGCCGCACTTGCGCGCGAGGAAAAACGACGCGCCATCGCACTCGATGCGGCCTCGCTCGCCAGCTGGGCATGGGATATCCGCACCGATGTCATCGAATGCGACACATTGATGTCGGAGCTGTTCAACCTGCCGCGCTCCAACCGGCTGCGCGCACGCGACATCCTCACCGCCATCGATCCGCGCGACGTCTACCAGACCGAAACCCGCTTTCGCGACGCCTTGACCGGCAGCGACGACTATTTCGGCGAATACCGGGTGAAGGGCTTTCACCCGCCGCGCTGGCTCGCCACGCGCGGCCGTGTCATCGAGCGTAACGGCGACGGCAAGCCGACATTGATCTTCGGCGTCAATTACGACATCTCCGAGCGCAAGCTCGGCGACGAACGGCAACGGCTGCTGCTGCGTGAACTCAACCATCGCGTCAAGAACACTCTGGCGACCGTCCAGGCGCTGGCAACCCAGACCGTGCGCCATGCCCGCCAGCCAAGCCAGTTCCTCGAGGCCTTCGGCGCCAGGCTTCAGGCCTTGGGCATCGCCCACAATCTGTTGTCGGACCGCGAGTGGCGTGGCATCGGCATCAGTGAACTCGTCCAGATCGAGGTCAGACCTTTCGAAACGGCCGAGCAGCCGCGCATGACGATCTCCGGCGACGACCTGCTGCTGTCGCCCGACCAGGCCGTCGGGCTTGGCCTGATCCTGCATGAACTCGCCAGCAACGCGCTGAAATATGGCTCGCTGTCGGTGCCGTCAGGCAGGGTCGACCTCGGCTGGAGGACGCAAGGCAGGAAGGATGCCCGGCGTCTTGTGCTGACCTGGCGCGAAAGCGGCGGGCCGCAAGTCGCTCCGCCGGATCGGCAAGGCTTCGGCTCTATCCTCATTCGCCGCAGCCTGGCCAAGGTCATTTCCAGCGAAGTGACCCATGAATTCCGGCCGGAAGGCGTGTTTGCCGAAATATCGATGCCTCTGGAAGAGCTGTCGAAGTGATCTCCCAACAGCTCTATGTCCGCTCGCTCTCATCCGGATCGTCGGATTTCACATTCTCGCGGTAGATGGCGTAGGCCGCGAGCGCCACGGCCGGCCCCAGAATAGCGCCGAGACCGCCTTTTCCCTTGAGCAGGCTCGGCAGCACGGCGAGTGCGGCGGTGACGCCGATCGCCTTCATGTCGGCATTGCGGCGCTGCGCCCGGCGCCGGGCGCGCGAACCTGCGGATATCCGGTAGATCAGCAGGATAAGTCCGGCGAGCACCAGGAAACCGGCGCCAAACCCCAGCGCGGCGGCAAGCGACCCGTAGCGCATCGCCGTCCAGATATAGGCGGCCCCGACCAGAAAGCCGAGACCGCAAAGCGCAGCGGCCATGGCGATCACATAGACGATTGCCGCCGTGCGCGCCCGATGAACGGCGGCCACGGTTTCCCCCGAGGCGAGGCCCGAGATCAGGGTTGCCAACATTCCCATCTGTAGCGCGACTAGCGACGCGCGATGAGCGCGAAAAGGAAGCCGACGCCAGCGGCGATTGCCAGTGACGTCACCGGCTTTTCACGCACGCTTGCCATCATCTGCGCTTCGATGTCCTTGGCATTGCTGCGCAAGCTGTCAAAGGCTGCTTCGCCCTGCGCGCGCAACTGCTCGACCCCTTCTGTCGCTGCACGGCGCGCGGTGCCATAGCCATGCTCGCCGGTCTTGGCCAGTTGTTTGGTGAGCTTGTCGATGTCGGCCTTCAACTGCCTGATGTCGGCTTCCAGGTCCGCATTTGCACGGGCGTCGGTTGCGGTCTTTCCTGCGGCAGTGGCCATGGCTTAACTCCTTGTGATTGCTCGGTTTCAAACGCGCTGCGCGCCTCATGGTTCCGGCACTGCGGACAAAGTAGCCGAAAACGCATCAGCGCGCACCCGATCCGCCGGCTTCGCAAAAAGACGCTTCCTCAGATTAATGGCCGGCGCGCCTCGCCCAGCCCTTCCCAGCCGGCGAGCCGCTTGAGCCCTTCATTGTCGGAGACCGCGCAGCCGCCGTCGCGCCAGACGATCAGCTTGCGATCCATCAGCTTGCGGATCGTCTTGTTGGTGTGAACCAGCGACAGGCCGAGCGTATCGGCAATGTGCTGCTGCGTGATCGGTATCTGGACGGATTGGCTGCCATTCAGTCCGACGACCTTGGCCCGGCTACCGATGAAGGCGATGAGATAGGCGGCGCGCTCGATCGCACTGCGGCGCCCGAGGCTGAGCAGATTCTCGTCCAGCATCCGCTCCTCGCGCGATGCGATCCAGGTGATGTCGTAGGCCAGCCCGGGATGATTGCGGTACAGCTCGTGCAGATATTCGCGCTCGAAAACACACAGCAGCATCGGTGAGAGTGCCTCGACGGAATGCTGCATCTCGCCCATCACACTGCCTTGCAGGCCGATCAGATCCCCGGGCATGAGATAATTGAGGATCTGGCGACGGCCGTCCCGCAGCAGCTTGTAGCGAAACGCCCAGCCGGAGAGCACGGTGTAGAGATGGGCGCTATGGCTTCCCTCCACCAGCACCGTGTCGCCCTTATCGACCGCGAGTTCACCCTTCTTGAATTTGCTGATGAAGGCCAGCTCCTGTTCTTCGAAGTCGCGGAAAACCGGCAACGGCCGCAATGGGCAGTTCTCGCAAGGATATTGGCGGCTGGAGAAAGCGTTATTGTTCTGGACTGACATTTCGCCCCCTTCGAAAGCCCGCTCGACCCCCTTCGAAAGCCGCTCTTGGAGAGCCGCGTTTCAACGCGTTGCAAGGATTGAGGTTCCGCCCGCTGGCCACATGTCTTTTTTAAATGACAGCAAGCCAATTAGCGATCATGACTCCGGCGTTTCAAGGAGTCTTTGCCTGTGCCCACATTGCTTGACGGATTGCGGATTCTCGTTTTGGAGGACGAATTTCTCATCGCCATGGATGTCGAGCAACTTTGCCGCGATCATGGCGCCGATGAGGTGGTGATCGCCCGTGACCTGACCGAGGTCGATGGCCGGGAAGTCGCCACGCGATTCGATGCAGCCATTGTCGACTTGATGCTGGGCGGCGCCTCGACGATCGATTTCGCTTCCGGGCTGCGCGCGGCAGGCATACCTTTCGTGTTTGCGTCCGGCTATTCGGATGCCGATGAAATCAAGGCATCGTTTCCGGGCGTCAGGCTGGTTGGCAAACCCTACTCAGGCGAAGACCTGGTGCAAGCGGTCGCGGCGGCCTGCGGACGCGCTTGAGACGCGATCGCGGTCAGCTCGCCGGCGAACTCGTTACCTGGGCCGAAATCGCGTCCGGACCATACTCGTCCTCACCTGATATTTTCAGGATCTCCTGCAAGCGGGTACGGGCTCGGCTGACGCGGCTCTTGATCGTCCCCACCGCGCAGCCGCAGATCTCCGCGGCCTCCTCGTAGGAGAAACCAGATGCGCCGATGAGGATGATGGCTTCGCGTTGGTCCTCCGGCAACTGCTCCAGCGCCCCGCGAAAGTCCTTCAGGTCGAGTTGACCGTGCTGGGCCGGATGAACGGCAAGCCTGGCCGTCATGATACCGTCGCTGTCCTGCACTTCGCGCCCGCGCTTGCGCATTTGCGAATAGAACTCGTTGCGCAGGATGGTGAAAAGCCAGGCCTTGAGATTGGTGCCGGGCTGGAAGCTCTCATGCTTGTCCCAAGCCTTGACGAGTGTTTCCTGGACGAGGTCGTCGGCTTTATCGGCATTTTGCGTCAGCGACACGGCAAACGCGCGCAGACTTGGGATTGCCCCAAGCAGATCAGTCTTGAAGCCTTGTGAGACCGCGGCCATGCCTCAGTCCTTCTTCTGTGCGGGTTCAGCCTGTTCCAGTTGGCTAAGCAACTGCGAAAAGCGATCCGGCACATCGTCGGAGACCAGCGCGTCGTAATATTGTTTGAGTTTGCGTCCGATTTCGGAGTTCGGCCCAAGAGCGTCACCAGAACCGTTCCGGCGCCTGCTCTCGGCGCCAGTCAGAATATCTTTCGTCATATCCTTCATTTTGCCCTTGTATTCCCAGCGCTCAAGCCGCTCTTGCCGTACTCAACACAACGCAAGCGGCGCCCTCGTCTGGTTGCCCATCCCCACCACAAACGCCACTCCCCGGCTTTTGTTCCGTCGAGGTGGAACTTTTTCAAAAAATCGGCGTTATCAGGGCTTGCAGTCAGCTTGACCTGCTACGCAATCGCGTCATTCTGAGGGAGACGTCTTACCATGAGCTTATCCGCCACCATCGCACCACATCTGCCCTTCCTGCGCCGCTTCTCGCGGGCTGTTTCCGGGTCGCAAGAGAGTGGTGACGCGCTGGTCGCTGCGATGCTTGAAGCCATCATCGCCGATATCGAGATATTTCCCGAAGCATCGAGCGACCGCATCGCGCTGTACAAGGTTTTCGCCAAGCTTTTCACATCGGTCGCCATCCGCGTTCCACAGGAACAGGCGCAATCGGCGTGGGAACAGCGCACCGCCGCCAATCTGAATGCGATTGCACCACGGCCCCGTCAGGCCTTCCTGCTCGTGGCGGTCGAAGGCTTCAGCGAGGAGGAAGCGGCTGAGATCCTTGACGTCGGTGACCAGGAGTTTTCAGAGTTGCTTGCCCAGGCGAGCAACGAGATATCCCGTCAGGTGGCAACCGACGTTCTGATCATCGAGGATGAACCACTGATCGCCATGGATATCGAAGAAATGGTCGAGAGCCTCGGGCACCGCGTCGTTGGAACGGCGCGCACCCATGCCGAGGCAGTGATGATGTTCGGCAAGACGCGGCCGAAGATGGTGCTGGCCGACATCCAGCTTGCCGACGGCAGTTCCGGCATCGAGGCCGTGAACGAAATCCTGTCATCGACGTCGGTGCCGGTCATCTTCATCACCGCCTTCCCCGAGCGCCTGTTGACTGGTGAACGACCGGAACCGGCCTTCCTGGTCACCAAGCCGTTCAATCCCGACATGGTCAAGGCGCTGATCAGCCAGGCACTGTTCTTTGACCGGCAGGCGAAAGCAGCCGCATAGTCGCGAATTGAGGAGTGGAGGAATTGACGAACCGAAGGCGATAGCCTCGCTTGCCGATTTCTCCAGATCATCAAATCGTCAATTCATCAATTCCTCAATTCTTCACTTCGGGCCGCCTGATGCACGCATCGCGCGGTGACGGCTAATTTCCTGCGCGTCCTGCTCGAACGATTGCAAGCACGGTCTTTTTCGGCAAAGGGTGGGAACAAACCGCAACCACCGACGTTTTCATCGCACCATTCGAAGGAGATGGATCATGCTTTACTGGGCGCTCGTATTTTTCGTCGTGGCGATCATCGCCGGCGCGCTTGGTTTTGGCGGTATTGCAGGCACGTCCGTTGGAATTGCCAAGATATTGTTTTTCATCTTTCTCGCCTTCCTGATCATTTCGCTTCTTGCGGGCCTGTTCAAGCGGGCTTCGTAAGGACGGACGGCCGAACACTGGAAGCCGCACCCCTCAAACGGTTTCCAGCCACCGCCGGGCGGTGTCCCTCAAAGGACGCCGTCCGGCGGACCGTTTTTGGCGGCGGGTTTTCCGGAAACCTGTTTGGAACCCATTCAACGATGAGCCGTTCAGCCTGAATTGGGTGGACAGATTGGCCGATGGGTTCCAGGACCGGAAACAGGAAAGACGCCGTGCAAAGCGATGAAGTCATCGCCCTCCATCCCGCCGACAGCGGCATGCAGCTCGGTCGTGCTCTTCTTCACGCGTTGCACAATGCCGGCATTTCCGTTCTCTACCAGGATCGCGAGATGAAAACCGTATGGGCGCGCAACATGCGTGCGCCCTGGGTTTCGGACACCGCCGACAGCATCGGCATCCTGCCGGAGGCGCAGGCCGACCGCATCGGCGCGGCCAAGCGCGACGTCATTGCATCCGGCAACCCTCAACGTCTCGAGATCAGCGTTCCCGTCGAGGATGGCAGCCGCTGGTTCGAGGTGTGGATCGATGCCGATCACGGCGATGGTGGCACCGTGCAAGGCGTCGTCACCACGATGGTCGAGACGACGGAGCAGAAGCGCCGCGAGCAGACCCTGACGACGCTGTTGCGAGAGGTGAGCCATCGCTCCAAAAACCTGCTGGCGATCATCCAGAGCATAGCCACCCAGACCGGCCGCTACTCCGACAGCATCGGCGATTTCCTGACACGCTTTCGCGGCCGGCTGCAATCGCTGGCCTCGTCCCAGGATCTCGTGACCTCTTCCAACTGGCGGGGTGCAGCACTTCGCGAACTCGTATCGGGCCAGGTTGGCCGCTATGGCGGCGATCCGGTTCGGAGCCTGAGGTTTCAGGGGGCAAACCCCTATCTCAATCCCAACGCTGCCCTGCATATCGGCCTTGCGATGCATGAACTCGCCGTCAATTCGGTGAGCTACGGCGCCCTGTCGCGGCCCGGCGGGTACGTCAACGTTACAGCCAACCTGACCGCCGACGACACGGGAACCTCCCTGTCCCTGACATGGGCGGAGGCAATCGGAGCCGGTGATGTCAGGCGTAGCGAGAAGCGCTTCGGCAGCGTCGCACTCGAACGGGTCGTGCCGGCGTCACTGAACGGAACGGCGACGCTCGAAATCGCGGCTGGCCGCCTTGAATACCGCCTTGTCGTTCCGCACGGCAATTTCGAGACGGATTGAGCGACCTTCCTTAACCCGCCGTTCACCATAAAAGCAGATGCTGTTTTTCCCGGATACCGCTGGAACTTGTTGCATCACCGAACATTTCCGCAGCAGGATTTGCAGCATGGTGGGAGGAATGCCTTGACGGTTGCCGACATGAACAGACTGGAGCAGGCCGCCCGGATTTCCATGGGCGAGTTTGAGGACTCCGAGGCTTCCGCGCCACCGCTGGCTCCTGTTCCCAACGGAGCTTTGCGCCTTGTTGCGCTGGCCTTGGTGGCGGTGATCATGGCGGTCGCCCTGCACCAACTGGTCTACTAGGCCACGTCGTTTCGGCCGGTGGCCGAATCGGCTGTAGCGCCATCTTATTTCCCCGGCCGATCAAGCCAACCAGGAACTTTGGCGAATGTAGACCGTTACTATGGCGAGAGGACTTCTCGCCATGGAACATATCGCTGCATTGTTGCTGGTCATCGGTTGCTCGAACACGATGGCCGACTGCCGTGAACTCCAGGTGCCCGTAAGCGTTTTCGCGACGGCCGAGCAATGCGTGGCCGAACGCCCATTTGTCTTGGGCGACGTGCAAGGGCAGGCTGACCACATCGTCGCCAAATGCCTTGCGGTCGATCCGGCGCTTGAGGACGACTATGATCAGATCGTCTGGAATGTGCGCGCCGATGGTACGCTTGACGCGTCTTTGGCAATTTCCAGCCTGGTAATGGCATCGAACACGATACGCCCAGAAAAAGACTATCTTCACCAACAATAGATTGCAGCAGCAAAGGCCGTCATTTCATGCTAGATGGCAGCTGGAGCTTTACGAAGTGAGGACAAAAAGTGAGGAGTGACTCTATGCGGAAGATGATTATTGCCCTGGTTGCGGTGGTTGCCGTCAGCGGCTGCACAACGACCGAGCAGGACGTGGTTGGCGGCGGCTTGATCGGCGCCGGTGTCGGCGGCTTGGTCGGCGGCGGCAAGGGCGCGCTGATCGGCGCGGCTGTCGGTGCCGGATCGGGCCTGCTGGTTCGCAAGCTGCGGGATGGCCGTTGCGTGTACCGTGATCGTCGCGGCACCTACACGGCTCGCTGCAACTAATCAGCGATGATAATCTAGCCATCGATCCGGAGACCGGTCTGCCGGCCTCCGGATTTTCTATGTTTGGATGCTTGATCCTGGCCGCCTGACGATCACCGTCAGCTTGCCAGCGGGATTTTGATTTCCACGTTCAGCCCATTGGCCTGGTAATCGCGTTTGATCGTACCGCGCAGTTCGCGCGTCACGTTGAGGTCGATCAGCTTGGTGCCGAAGCCGGTTTTGTCGGGCGCTTCGAGTTTCTTCTGCCCGTTTTCGCGCCAGTTGAGAGCCAGCAACCTGTCGCGCCCGCGCCCTTCGACCGACCAGTCCACCTTCAGCGCTCCAACGGAATTGCCGGCTTCGCCGTACTTCAGCGCATTCGTCGCCAGTTCGTGGAAGGTCAGGCCGAGCGCTTGCGTTGTGGTTTCGTCGAGCAGCACCTGTGGTCCCGACAACAGCTCAGCGGGTAGCTCCTTGCCGAACACCTGACCCAGCTCGATGCGCAGGAGATCGCCAAGATCGGCCTTCTGCCAGCGTGAGCGCGTCAGCATGTCCTGGGAGGCCGCCATCGCCTGCAGCCTAGCCGAGAAGGACGCTGAAAACTCGTTGACGTCGGTCGCCCGCGATGCCGTCTGACGCGCGATCGCCAGCACCCTGGTGATCGAATTCTTGATGCGATGCTTCATCTCCTGCAGCATCAGGTCTTTTTCGATCAGGCTCTTTTCCGTCGTTTCGTGCAATCGCGACGCTGCCTCATAGGCCCGCTCCTGATAGCGCGCCACAAGCGCGATTGCGCCCGCCAACAGCAGGCCGAACAGCCCCAGCATCACCGGAATGGCGCGCGACGACGGCTGCGAGAAGGCGCTTGTCGGCCGGAACAGGACAGTCCATGGCTGTCCGGCGACGATGATCTTTCGCGTGACCAGCAGCCTGTTCCCGAAAGTGGAAGCCGGCGGCGTCTCCGACCGGAACAACAGATTGTCGCCGTTCACGGCACCATCGCCATCATAGATTTCGGTGTTGACCGGCAAAAGCGGCGACCGGCTGAGCGCGGTCCGGAACAGATCGCGAGCCCGAAAGGCCGCATAGAGAAAACCTGATGTCGAGGATCTCGAAGCATTGATGACGTCGGGAGCGGTTTCGACATTGAGCCGCACGAAAACGAAGAAGCCGGTGAACGTCTGCGCGGCGCCCGTGTCCTGGCCTAGCTGCACCAGCCCGCTGGCATGCTGCTGGTCGTCGGACATCGCCTTTTCGATCGCCGCACGCCGCACCGGTTCGCTGAACATGTCGTAGCCGATGCCGGCTTGATTGGATGGATCCAGCGGTTCGAACAGCACGATAGGGGTGCGCCAGGGTTGCGTGGTGTCCGGGTAGATTGGATGACTGACGCCATAATCGTGCAGCATGTCGCGTTCGACCGTCGCCTCGTCGCCCGTCTTTGCCAGCCTGAGGAAGCCGATACCGCGCAAGCCGGCGAAATTCTTGTCGACATCGAGCGCGGTGAAGAAGGCCTTGAACTCATTGCGAGAAATATCGCCATTGCGGGCGTCGAACAGGGCCTGCGTCGAGCGCAGCAGCGACAGATGCAGGTCGATGCGGCTCTCGATCCGGTTGAGCGCATCGTCGGCAGTCGCCTCGAACTTGATGCGCGCGGCTTCCTGCGTGGCGAAGTAGGCAAAACCTGCCATCACCATGCTGATCAGCGCGACGGCGATAAAGGCGATGATCGGGAAAAGCTTCTTCAACGGATCGTGCGGTCCCTGAGCAATGTCGGACCTTTATGCGCAAGTCGCCCTGCCAACACAATGCCAAGGCCAAGCCATCCCTACGGCTGGCATATCACGTGTCCGGCAACCGCGATCTGGCTTGATCTCAGGCCGCGATCTTCAGCGCGCCCGGTCCGGGAATGGCGCCTGGCGGGCATTTGCCCAGAATGATCATGCCCAGCACCTCGTCCTGGGTGACATCAGTGGTGCGGGCGGTGCCGACCACCTGGCCGTTCTTCATGACGCAGACCCGGTCGGCAAGCTCGAACACATCGTGGATGTCGTGGCTGATCAGGAAGATGCCGATGCCGTCGGACTTGAGCTGCTTAACCAGTTCGCCGACCTGCGCCGTTTCCTGCGGACCAAGTGCGGCCGTCGGCTCGTCCATGATCAGGATGCGGGCGTTGAACAGGATCGCACGCGCAATCGCCACCGATTGCCGCTGGCCGCCCGACAGCTTGATCACCGGCTCCTTGAAACGCTGGAACCGGGGATTGAGCCGACCCATCACCTTGCGCGCCTCGGCCTCCATGGCAACGTCGTCGAGCGTGCCCCAGGCGGTCATCAACTCGCGGCCGAGGAACAGATTGGCGGCGGCGTCGACATTGTCGGCCAACGCCAGCGTCTGGTAGATCGTCTCGATGCCGTATTTCTTGGCGTCGCGCGGGTTGAAGATCGATGCCTCCTCGCCGTTGACGAAGATCTGGCCCGAATCGCGCTTGTAGGCGCCGGACAGGATCTTGATCAATGTCGACTTGCCGGCGCCATTATGGCCGAGCAGCGCCACGACCTCGCCGGGGAAAAGATCGATCGAGGCGTCGTCGACGGCGCGGATGCCGCCAAACGCGATCGAGATGTTCCTCATGTCGATCAGCGCGGTGGCTGCAGGAGCAGTCTTGTCAGTCATGGCATGCCCTCCTAGACGCGCTTGCGATAGACGGTGTCGAGCCACACGGCGATCACCAGTACGGCGCCGACGACGATGCTCTGCAGCGGCGAGTCGACACCAAGCAGCACCATGCCGGACTGCAGCGACTGCATCAGCAGGGCGCCGAGCATGGCGCCGATGATCGTTCCCGACCCGCCGGCTAGCGATGTGCCACCGATCACGGCGGCTGCAATGACGAGCAGCTCGTCGAGCGTTCCAAGCACGTTGGTGGCCGAATTCTGCCGGGCCGAGGAGATCGCCGCGGCAATCGTGGCCAGCACGCCCATGATCATGAACACCTTCATGGTGATCCAGCGCGTGTTGATGCCGGCGAGATTGGCCGCCTCGGGATTGCCGCCGATGGCGAAGACATAGCGGCCGAAACGGGTGCGGTTGGTGATGAAGGTCATGACCAGCCCGACGGCGACCGCCATCAGCACCGGTATGGCGATACCGTGGGCGATGAACAGGCCGCCTTCGGGAACGGTGATGTTGTTGGCGGCCGCATATCTGTTCACGATGCCGATCGGCCAGGGGTAGGAGTTGGCGAGCCAAACCGCACCCATGATGGCGCCGCAGGTGACGACACCGAGCAGCGCCTCGGCCCAGATCGGACGTAGCGGAAAACGGAAACGCTTGCGCTGCACCCGCCCGTTGAACAGCCCAAACACCACGGCGAGGCAGGCGACGATCCCGACAACCCAGCTCCAGGTTGCGCCGATCGATCCCGCCGGCCCGCCGCCCATCAGCTGAAAGGTGGCGTTAAGCGGCGCCACGGTCTGGCCTGATGTGACCCACCAGGCAGCACCGCGCCAGACCAGCAGGCCGCCCAGCGTCACGATAAAGGCGGGCACTTCGAGATAGGCGATGACGAAGCCTTGAAAGGCGCCGATCAACAGGCCGAGCGCCAGGCCGATGACCAGCGCCAGGACCCAGATCCACGGATTGCCGAGTTCGAGCCCGACAAAACGCACCAGGAAATGCACCTGGGCAAATCCCATCACCATGCCGATCAGGCCCTCGGCGGAACCGACCGACAGGTCGATGTTGCGCATGACGATGACCAGCACCATGCCGCAGGCCATGATGGCGACCGCGGATGTCTGCACCGACAGGTTCCACAGATTGCGCGGCGTGAGAAAGGTGCGGCTGTCGAAATCGAGCGGGTTGACGCCGAGGCGCAGGCTGGAAATGACATGCAGCCCAATCCAGATGACCAGCAGCGCGCCGATCATGCCGAGCATCCGGGTGTCGATCTCGGTCGCCTTCAGGAACCGGGCGACGGCGCCGAGTTCCGACGCGCGCGCCGTATCGGCCTGCGGGTTGGACGTCGTGTCGGTCATGATTTCCTCCCACCGGCTGGCCGTCTGACGCGCGTGCCGGAGCCCAGCCTAGAAGCTATCCGCATGATGCGGAAACACAATTCTTTGAGAAAACGCCGCGGCTTTTGGGCCGCGGCGTTCAGATATTTCGAAGTGGTCCGGATCAGTTACAGGCCGCGACGGTGCCGGCAGCGACACCCGCGCAGACTTCGTCCTTCTTGATCCAGCCAGCGTCGATGACGACGTTGAGATTGTCCTTGGTGATGGCAACCGGGGTCAGGAACAGCGACTTGACGGTGTTGCCGCCCGGCGTCGTGAAGTCCTTGGCGCCGGCGATGTCGCTCGTCTTCTTGCCGTCGGCCAGTTGCGAGGCGATCTCGGCGGCATTCTTGCCGAGCTCGCGCGCGTCCTTCCACACCGACACGGTTTGCGTGCCCAGGGCGATGCGGTTCAGCGCGGCGTGGTCGCCGTCCTGCCCCGAGACCGGCACGGTGCCGGCCAAGCCTTGAGCCGTCAGCGCCGCGACGACGCCACCGGCAGTGCCGTCATTGGCCGCGACCACCGCGTCGACCTTGTTGTCGTTGGCGGTCAGGAACTGTTCCATGTTCTTCTGGGCGTTGGCGGGCAGCCAGCCATCCGTGTAGGCTTCGCCGACATTCTTGATCTTGCCGCTGTCAATGGCTTCCTTGAGCACTTCCATCGAGCCCGAGAACAGGAAGTCGGCATTGGGATCGGCACCGGAGCCCTTGATGAAGACGTAGTTGCCTTCCGGCTTGACCTTGAACACTTCGCGGGCCTGCATGCGGCCGACTTCCTTGTTGTCGAAGGTCAGATAGAAAACATCCTTGTTCTCGATCAACCGGTCATAGCCGACGACCGGAATGCCTTCGTCCAGGGCTTTCTGCACGGCCGGGCCGATGGCCGAAGCATCCTGCGCCAGGATGATCAGGGAATTGGCGCCCTGCGAGATCAGGCTTTCGACGTCGGTAAGCTGCTTGCCGGGATTGGACTGCGCATCGGCGGAGATGTACTTGTCGCCGGCGGCCTCGATCGCCGTCTTCATGGCGGCCTCGTCGGTCTTCCAGCGTTCCTCCTGGAAATTGGACCACGAAACGCCGACGACCTTGTCCTTCGCCTGCGCGACAGACGCGAGCGTCAGCGACATGGCGGCACCCGCCAGGATGGCGGCTGTGAATCTTTTCATATTATCCTCCCTGCGCCGCGTATGGCGCGACCAAACTGGCCCGAGGGCCGGCACAGAGGCCCTATTTTTTCGAGCCTCGAAAAAATACTGGGCCAACGCCCGAACGCTGTCAACATCGATTCTGATGGATTTTGATGTCGTTTCGAATTTTTTTCGGGCCTCGGAATAAATAAATGACACGGCGCGCGGCTTCTGCCAGTATTTGACCGCGTCACCGACAGCGTTCCAGGGCAGGAAGAACCGCGGCGACCGGGAGGATATGAAAGAGCATGTCGGTCGGAATCCGCCACGACGATTTGCGCCGCCGCAACCGCGCGATGGTGATCGCGGCGGTGCGCCGCGCCGGACAGCCGTCGCGCACCGAGATTGCCGCAACCACAAGTCTCAGCCATTCGACGATCTCGGCGATCTCATCCGACCTGATCGTCGAAGGCATCCTGACCGAAAGCAAGCCGAGCGAGGCCGGCTCGCTCAAACGCGGCCGTCCGCAGGTCGGCCTCAGCCTCAATCCGGAAGCGGCCGCGGTAATGACCGTGGTGCTGTCGCTGAACTTCCTCTCGGTCGCCGTCATCGACTATGCCGGCCAGGTAATATCCGAGGAACAGCGCCGGCTCGACACGCTGACGATGTCGCGCGACTCGCTGATCGGTGAGTGCACGGCAATCGTGCGGCGCCGCCTGGAAGATCCCGACCTGGACGTGCGAAGCATCGCCCGTATCGCGCTGGCCGTCCAGGGCATCACCGACACCCGTGCCCGCGCCATGCTGTGGTCGCCGATCACGCCGCACACCGACATCGCCTTCGCCGACATATTCGAAGAGGAGTTCGGCATCCCCGCCATTATGGAGAACGACTGCAACATGATGGCGGTGGCGCTGCGCTGGCGCGACCCCGATCGTTACCGCGACGATTTCATCGCCATCCTCCTGTCGCACGGCATCGGCATGGGGCTGGTGCTGAAGGGCGAATTGTTCACCGGCACCCATTCCTCGGGCGGCGAATTCGGCCACATGATCCATCGGCCGAACGGCGCGCTGTGTCGCTGCGGACGGCGCGGCTGCGTCGAAGCCTATGCCGGCAATTATGCCATCTGGCGCAACGCGCGGCAGATGGGCGAGGATGCAGAGCCCGTCGCCGATGTCAGCGACGCCGACATGCGCGCCCTGGCTGCTGCCGCCCGCGAAAGGGACGGGCCCGAACGGGAAGCCTATCGCAAGGCCGGCGAAGCGCTCGGCTACGGCCTCGGCAGCCTGTTTGCGCTGATCGATCCGGCGCCGGTCGCCATGGTCGGCGTCAGCGCTGCCGCCTTCGACCTGATCGAGCCGGCATTGCGGCAAGCGATTGCCCAGACCGCCGGCGGCCAGCATTCCATGTCGATTTCCTTCGACACCGAGCCGAACGAACTGCCGCTGATCCGCGAAGGCTGCGCCATGCGGGCGCTGATCTTCGTCGATCAGGAGATTTTTGCGCCGGGCGTGCAGGCGAGATCCGGTCTCGGCGGCAAGAACGTGGCGTGAGTTCAAACGAGGGAGTTCAGTCCTCGCGAATGGCGTAACCCGCCCCACGGATGGTGCGAATGACATCGGGCATGCGGCCGTTGTTGACCGCCTTGCGCAGCCGGCCGACATGCACATCGACCGTGCGTTCGTCGATGTAGATCGTCTCGCCCCAGACATTGTCGAGCAGTTGGCTGCGCGAGAACACGCGGCCTGGATGGCGCATCATGAATTCAAGCAGGCGGAATTCCGTCGGCCCGAGCCGGATCTCGCTCTTCTTGCGATAGACGCGGTGCGACTCGCGATCGAGCACGATATCGCCGACCTTGAGCACGCTGGACAGCACTTCCGGCTTGGCCCGGCGCAGCAGTGCCTTGACCCTGGCCATGAACTCCGGCGTCGAGAAAGGCTTGACCAGATAGTCGTCGGCACCGGTCGAGAGGCCGCGCACGCGGTCGCTTTCCTCGCCTCGCGCGGTCAGCATGATGATCGGCAGCCGCTCGGTCTCGGGACGCATCCTTAGCCGGCGGCAGAGTTCGATACCGGAAACCGCAGGCACCATCCAGTCGAGCACCAGAAGGTCTGGAACGTTCTCCTGCAGCCGGATTTCGGCCTCGTCGCCGCGCGTCACCACTTCGACCTGGTAACCTTCGGATTCAAGATTGTAGCGGAGCAGCACGCCTAGCGGCTCCTCATCCTCCACCACCATGATGCGTGGCGCGATCATCGGCTGGTCACCCCTGTCATGCCGCTGGCGCGGACATTGCCGTCTCGTCCTGCTTCGGACGATTGGCTGGCAACTGCGTGCCGGTCAAAACATAATAGGCATTTTCGGCGATGTTGGTCACGTGGTCGCCGATCCGCTCGAGGTTCTTGGCGCAAAACAACAGGTGCGTGCACGCCGTGATGTTGCGCGGATCTTCCATCATGTAGGTCAGCAGTTCGCGGAACACCGATGTGTATTTGACGTCGATGCGTTCATCATTGTTTCTGAGCGTGGCAAGCGCTGCCGCGTCAGCGGCGGCATACTCGTCGACGACCCCCTGCACCTGGATCAGCACCAGCTGCGCCATTGCGTCGATCGAATGCGAAAGGTCGTGCGGCGTGACGCTCAGCCCGACAGTGCCGACGCGCTTGGCGATGTTCTTGGCAAGGTCGCCGATGCGCTCGAGGTCGCCGGCCATGCGGATCGAACCGACCACCGCACGCAGATCGTTGGCCATTGGCTGGCGCTTGGCGATCAGCGTGATGGCACGATCGTCCAGCTCGCGCTGGCGTGCATCCATGATGGCGTCGTCGGAAACCACCCGCTGCGCCAGCGCATTGTCCGAATTGAGCAAAGCCCTGGTCGAGCCACCGACCATCGAGCGGGCGAGATCGCCCATGTCGCGGATCAGCTGGCTGATCTGCTCCAGATCCTCATCGAAAGATGCAACGGTATGTTCACCCATGATCTTCGTCCCTCATATGCCAGAGATCAGCCGAACCGGCCGGTGATGTAGTCCTGGGTGCGTTTGTCGTCGGGGGTGGTGAACATCTTGTCGGTGGCGCCCTCCTCGACCAGATAGCCAAGATGGAACATCGCGGTGCGCTGCGACACGCGCGCTGCCTGCTGCATCGAATGGGTGACGATGACGATCGTATAGTTCTGACGCAGTTCGTCGATCAGTTCCTCGACGCGAGCGGTGGCGATCGGGTCGAGCGCCGAACACGGTTCGTCCATCAGGATCACCTCGGGCGACACGGCGATGGCGCGTGCAATGCACAGGCGCTGCTGCTGGCCACCGGAAAGACCCGTGCCAGGTTCCTGCAAACGGTCCTTGACCTCGTTCCAGATCGCCGCCTTCTTCAGGCTGGACTCGACGATCTGATCCATGTCGGCCTTGCGCTTGGCCAATCCGTGGATGCGCGGCCCATAGGCGACGTTCTCGTAGATCGACTTTGGGAACGGATTGGGTTTCTGGAACACCATGCCGACGCGCGCCCTGAGTTCGACGACATCGATGTTCTTGTCGTAGATGTCCTCTTCGTCGAGCGTTATCTTGCCGGTTACCCGTGCTGAATCGATGGTGTCGTTCATGCGATTGAGGCAGCGCAGGAAGGTGGACTTGCCGCAGCCGGAGGGGCCGATCAGCGCCGTCACCTGGTTCAGGCGGACGTCGAGATCGACGTCGAACAGCGCCTGCTTCTCGCCGTAGAACACGCCGACCTTGTCGCCGCGCATTTTGATCACTTCGTTCGACTTCATCTTGTCGCCCACTGCGTTTTCAAGGGACTGTTCGGTCATGATGTTCATACCAAAATGCCTTTTTTCTACCAGCGCCGCTCGAACCGACGCCGAAGCACGATCGCGGTGATGTTCATGGCCATGAGGAAGACGAGCAGGATGATGATGGCGCCGGACATGCGCTCGACGAAGGCGCGTTCGGCCTCGTTCGCCCACATATAGATCTGCACCGGCAGCGCGGTGGCCGGATCGAAAGGCGTCGTCGGTGGATCGGCGACGAAGGCGACCATGCCGATCAACAGCAGAGGCGCAGTTTCGCCGAGCGCGCGTGCAAGACCGATGATGGTGCCGGTGAGGATGCCGGGCGCGGCAAGCGGCAGGATGTGCTGGAACACCATCTGCATCTTGGAGGCGCCAAGGCCGAGAGCTGCCGAGCGGATCGACGGCGGCACCGCGGCAAGCGCGGCGCGCGTCGCGATGATGATCGTCGGCAGCGTCATCAGCGTCAGCACCAGGCCACCGACGAAAGCGGCGGAGCGCGGCATGCCCAGGAAATTGATAAACACCGCGAGGCCGAGCAAGCCGAAGACGATTGACGGCACTGCGGCCAGATTGTTGATGTTGACCTCGATAAGGTCGGTGAAACGGTTCTTCTTGGCGAACTCCTCCAGATAGATGGAGGCGGCGACGCCGATCGGCAGCGCGAGCAGCAGCACGATCACCATCATATAAAACGAGCCGATGATCGCCACGCCCATGCCCGAGGTTTCCGGGCGGCTGGAGGCGCCGTAGGTGAACAGACCGCTGTTGAAGTGCTCGGCCATCGCGCCCTCGGCCTTGAGCTTGTTCATCCAGGTGATCTGCTGGTCCGAGACCTTGCGTCGCGCTTCCTCGACACTGAGGTCGATCTGGCCCTTGAAAGCGGAGTCGAGATTGGCGGCGGCGAGGATGTTGACGTCGCGTGTCGTGCCGATCACCGAGGGATCGGCGGCAACGATGTCGCGCAACTGGACGCGGGCGCCTTCCGAAAGGAAGCCCTTGAGCTTCTGGATCATCGGCTTGTCATCAGGAGAGATGCCGAGCTTGGCCACCAGCGCGTTTTCGGCGAGCTTGGGATAATTCGCCTTGATCAGAACGCTCGGATCGGTTGCGCGCTTGCCGGAAGGATCGATCACCTTCTCGTCGAACGTGATCGGCAATGACACCGTCGTCTGCCAGAAGGCGGTGTAGCCTTTCGAGACGATGGTGATCAGCATGATTGCCAGGAACGCCAGGCCTACGGAAATCGCCACGACGCCGTAGATGCGGAAACGGCGTTCGGCGGCGTAACGGGCCTTCAGGCCGATGTCGCGGCGCGGATGGGCCGCCGGCCTGACCATCGTATCCATGGGAATGTCGGTCATTCGTACTGCTCCCGATATTTGCGCACGATGTAGAGCGCGACGATGTTCATCACCAGCGTCAGCGTGAACAGCGTCAGCCCGAGCGCGAAGGCGACCAGCGTCTGCGGCGAATTGAACTCGAGGTCGCCGGTGAGCTGGTTGACGATCTTGACGGTGATGGTCGTCATCGCCTCGAACGGGTTGATGGTGAGGTTGGCGGCGACGCCCGCCGCCAGCACGACAATCATCGTTTCGCCGATGGCGCGCGAGGCAGTCAGCAGGATGGCGCCGACGATGCCGGGCAGTGCCGCCGGCAGGATCACCCGCTTGATCGTCTCGGAGCGGGTCGCGCCGAGGCCGAGCGACCCGTCGCGCATGGCGCGCGGCACCGCGGTTATGATGTCGTCTGAGAGAGAGGAGACGACCGGGATCAGCATGACGCCCATGACCAGGCCGGCGGTGAAGATGCTCTGGCCCTGGATGAACGGCGAGCCGCCGGTCAGCGCCGCTGACAGGTCGCGCAGGAACGGCCCAAGCGTGACGACGGCGAAGATGCCGTAGACGATGGTCGGTATGCCGGCCAGCAGTTCAAGCGCCGGCTTGACCACCGAGCGCACCCTGGGCGTTGCGTATTCGGCCATGTAGACAGCCGACATCAGCCCGACCGGCACCGCAACCAGCAGCGCGACGGCGGCGATATAGAGCGTGCCGGCAAGAAGCGGGATCAGGCCGAACTGGCCCTGGCTGCCGCCCGAACCGGCAGCGGCAAAACGCGGATCCCAGACCGTGCCGAAGAAGAAACTCATCGGCGAGACGCTCTCGAAGAAGGTGATCGTCTGGAACAGCATCGAAAGCACGATGCCGACGGTGGTCAGGATGGCGATGGTGGAGGCGGCAAGCAGCCCCCACAGCATCAGCCGCTCGACATTGTTGCGCGCCCTGGCGCGCGGCTCGATCTGCCTGAGCGCATAGAAGGCGCCGGCGATCGAGGAAGCCAGAATGACAATGGCGCCGAACAGGCTGAGCCGGTCCTGGACCTTGTTCGCCTCGACGGCGATCGGGATCATGTAATCCTGTGTGTCGCTCGCCAGTGCCACGCCCTTGGCGGCGAGCAGCGGCTGCAACTCGGCAAAGCTGGCCGGCATTGCGGCCAGTGTGCCAGCATCGAGTTTGCGCAGGCCCCTGGCGAGGCTCTTTACCAGGCTGACATCCAGTGCCTCGCTGGCAACCTTGCTGTCGACGGTACGCTCGGGCAAGGCAGCGTGGATGTGCCGGTCAAGAAAGACCGAAGAACCGACGGCCCAGACGGCAAGCAGCAAAAGAGCAGGCAGGACGGCGAGCAGGAAGGCCCACCAGCCGTGATAGTGGGCACGCGAATGCGGCTTGACCTTGCCATTGTCCTGGGCCGCGGCACGCTGCCGGCCGATGAAAAAGGCAACCAGGCCGACGGCAACGACGATGGCCAGTACGAGCAAGGACGACATGGACCCACCCCAAGGGAAATTCTAACGCAGCCGCCATTGCGGCCTGCGGTGAAACCGGGGCGCGGATTTGACCCGCACCCCGGTTCGGCAGCTTGATTACATCGACTTTCCGGCGGCGAAAGCGTCACGCTGGGCCTGACGCTCGGCATCCGGAGCAGCAACGAGGCCGTATTCGGCGAGCGGGCTTTCCGGGCCAACCATCTGGTCGTCGAGGAAGAACTCGACATATTCCTTGAGGCCGGGAACGACGCCCAGATGCGCCTTCTTGACGTAGAAGAACAGCGGGCGCGAGACGGGATACTTGCCGCTGGCAATCGTCTCGGTCGAAGGCACGATACCTTCCACGGTGGCGACCTTCAGCTTGTCGGCATTGTTCTCATAGAAGGCGAGGCCGAACACGCCGACGCCGGTCTTGTTGGAGTCGATGCGGGCGAGCGTCTCGGTATAGTCGCCATCGATGTCGACGGCCTTGCCGTCCTTGCGGATGGCAATGCAGGTTTTGCCGATTTCCTTGTCGTCGGCAATACCGGCGGCCTTGAGAGCAGCCTTGTCACAGCCGGCATCGAGGAGCTTGGTCTCGAACACTTCGCGCGTGCCGTGCTTTTCGCCCGGAATGTAGGCGGCGATGTCCCAGTCGGGCAGCTTCGGATTGACCTGGCTCCACTTGGTGTTCGGATTGTCGACGAGCTTGCCGTCGACGACCAGCTTGGCCGCGAGCGCCTTGTAGATGTCGGCGGGAACCAGCGCCCAGTCCGGGCCCTTGATGTCGGTGGCGAAGACGATGCCGTCATAGCCGATCCGGACTTCCTGGACTTCCTTCACGCCGGCGGCGGCGCAGGACTTGAGTTCGTCCGCCTTGATCGGACGCGACGAGTTGGCGATGTCGATCGTGTCTTCGCCGACGCCCTTGCAGAATTCCTTGATGCCGGCGCCGCTGCCGCCGGATTCGACGACCGGGGTCTTGAAGTTGGTGAACGTTTCGCCGAACTGCTCGGCAACGATCTTGGCATAAGGTAACACGGTCGATGATCCGGCGACCTGGATCTGGTCGCGCGCGGCGGCGAAGCCGGACGACGCGGCGAGCGCAAGCGCAGCGGCCGACGCCGTATAGAGGAATTTCTTCATGTGGCCTGCTCCTGTTCGGAAGATGGTCTCTCGGCGCTCGTCAGTCGGCGCCCGCTGAGGCCAATAGCCTTCGATTATAACAGTCGCATGACAGTTTGATGTCACCCCGGTAACGCGTCATCACGATGAGCAAAACGCCGCCTGGCCGGCACTGAACACGCAGCCCGGCTTTGTCCCCGGAATCAGAGACTTGCTCCGCTTGGGGCCGGGATTGGCCGGCGATTTGGGGTTAGCCGGCCTTTACGAAAAAAAGCCGGACGGGAGCGCGTTGCTCTCAGCCAGACGGTGTCATGGCCGGGCCATCGCCGAAAACAGGTCCGTTGGGGTAGGTTGACGCTGTCTCATGCCGGCGGTCGCTGCTCCCGCCCGTAACTGGAAAGGGAGGAATCGAACGCCGCCATTGTCTCGGCTGGATACAACCTTTGATATGGTGCGATCGCACCATAGTCTTGGCCGCTGGCAGGGCGCGAATCTTCGCCGTATTCCCGGCACTCGGACAGGCAGGACCGGCCCTACCCGGCGTTGCGCTGAGCCTGCCGGCTGGCGCCGACCCAGCGCTCGACCTTCTCGAGCAGCGCCCGGGGACTGATCGGCTTGGGCAGATAGTCGTCCATGCCTGCCTCCAGGCAGCGCTCGCGGTCGCCCTTCAGCGCATGTGCGGTGACGCCGACGATCGGCACATGCGTGCCGGTTTCTTCCTCCAGCCGGCGAATGGCGGCGGTCGCTTCGAGACCGTTCATCTCCGGCATGGAGACATCCATCAGGATCATGCACGGGTTGAGCCGGCCGAAGGCATCGAGCGCCTTGCGGCCATTGCCGACGATCTCGAAACCATAACCGGTCTCGCCGAGAATCTGGGTGAACACCATCTGGTTCACCTCATTGTCCTCGGCCACCAGTATGTCCAGCCTGTCGCCACCAGCCGCCACCGGTGGCCGGGGGCGAATCGAAGGCGGCTGCAGCAGCGCCCGCTGTTCGGACGGTGCCGAGGGCTGCGGCCGCGTCACATTGCTCGCAGCGACGTCGGCCGCGAGCGGCTGCGCGTCGCTGCCGCCAGTGTTGTGGCGATGCCGCTGGATGGTGGCGACCAGCGTTTCCAGCAGCACCGAAGAGCGCGCCGGTTTGATTAGCTGGGCATCGATGCCGAGATCGCGATAGCTGGTGTTGGCGAGCGACTGGTCGACCGAGGTCAGCATGATGATCGGCGTTCCGGCAAGGCCAGCGGTGTTGCGCACGATCCGCGCCATTTCGGCGCCGCTCATTTCAGGCATCTGGTAGTCGAGCACGACGCAATCGACCGGCACGCCATAGGCGGCTGCGGCGATCAGCACCTTGAGACCTTCGGCCCCGCTTTCGGCCGCGCAGGAATCGAACGTCCATGATGTCATCTGCTCGGTCAGGATCGCCCTGTTGACGGCATTGTCGTCGACGATCAGGACACGCGCGCCGGTCACGTCGATCGGCATGATGCGTTGCCCGTTTTGCTGTCCGGCCCTCGGCAGCGTCACCGAGAACCAGAACGTCGAACCCTTGCCTTCGGCGCTTTCGACCCCGATGTCGCCGCCCATCAGCTCGACGAGCCGCGAGGTGATGGCGAGGCCGAGGCCGGTCCCCTCGTGCCGCCGCGTCGATGAAGTGTCGACCTGGCTGAATTTCTCGAAGACCAGTTTCAGTTTTTCCTCGGGGATACCGATGCCCGTATCGGTGACCGAAATGGTGAGCTTCGTTCCGGCTGGAACCCTCTCGCCGGTGACGTCGACCAGCACATGGCCCTCATCGGTGAATTTCACCGCATTGCCGAGCAGGTTGGTGACGATCTGCCTGATGCGGCCGACATCGCCGATGAATAGGCTCTCGAGCCGAGGCTCGACACGTACGATCAGCTCGAGGTCCTTCTCCTTGGCGCGCGTCGACACCAGCGTCGCCACGTCCTCGATCGCTTCGGCAAGATTGAACGGCGCCGGATCGAGCACCAGCTGACCGGCATCGATCTTGGAGAAGTCCAGTATGTCGTTGATGATGGTGAGCAGCGCATTGCCCGACTTCACGATGATGTCGGTAAACGTCTTCTGCTTCGGGTCGAGGTCCGATTTGGCCAGCAGTTCGGCCATGCCGAGCACGCCGTTCATCGGCGTACGTATCTCATGGCTCATATTGGCGAGGAATTCCGACTTGGCGCGGTCGGCGAGCACGGCGCGCTGACGCGCCTCGCGCAGTTCGGCCTCCCGCATCTTCAGCTCGGTGATGTCGGTGGTCGAGCCGATCAGGTAGAGCGAACCGTCGGAGGCGATCATCGCGCCCTTGCGGGCGAATTGATGCCTGACGCTGCCGTCGGCCAGCGTCACCGTCTCTTCGACCTCCTGAGTTTCGCCGGTGCGCAGCACGGCGAGGTCGCCATTGACGAAGGCCTCGCCATCCGGCCCGAAAATCTCGATGTCGGTCTTGCCGATGGCCTCTTCCTTGCTGAAGCCCGTCAGATCGCACCAACCCTTGTTGACATAGAACTGCCTGAGATCGGAGCGCTTGGCGTAGATCGATACCGGTACATTGTCGATCAGGCTGCGGAACACCTCGTTCTCGCGCATGCTTTCTTCCAGCGCACGCTCGCGTGCCTTGACGTCGGTGATGTCAGTGCTCGAACCGACCAGATGCACCGACCCGTCCAGCGCCACCAGGCGGCTCTTGCGGGTCATCAACTGCCGAACCGTGCCGTCGCGATGGGTGACGGGTTCCTCGACCTCCTTGACGACGCCCGTCACGGCGACTTGCGTGTCGTCATGGCTGTAGCCATCCGCGTCCTGCGCGCCGAACAACTGCCGGTCGGTGCGGCCGATGACATCCTCCTTGGCCAAGCCGGTGATCGCGCACCAGGCCTTGTTGACGAATTCGATGCTCAGGTCCTGCGCCTTGATGAAGGCGGCCACCGGCAACTCGTCCATCACATGCCGGAACAGGTCGATCTGGCGCATGGAATCGCGCAATGCCGCCTCGCGGCTCTTGATCTCGGAGATGTCGACGCGAACGCCGATGAAGGTGCCGTCGTCGGTCCGCATGTCGTAGACCTGATACCAGCGGCCATCGGGATTGTGACGCTCGTAGGAGGAACTGGGCAAGCGGTAGCGGGCGAGGATCGCGTCCAGCCAGCGGTCATGATCGCTGTCGTAGAGCTGGTCGATTTGCGGATCGCCGCTGCAGCGGAAATAGCCGTTCGCATGACCCAGCACGAGTGCTTCGCGGAATGTACAGCCGGGCTGCCACGCCGGCTTCAAGGCCGGCAGCGTATCCTGGATCTTGCGGTTGGCGAAAACGAACCTGTCGTCGCGATCGTAGATGATCACGGCGGCCGGCAAGGATTCCAGCACGTTGGCGAGATGCTTGCGCGCGTCCTGCGCCTCCGTCTCGCGGCGCTTCATGTCGGAAATGTCGAACAGGAAGCCGGCAACGTAGTTGCGGCCGCTGGCCATGCCGACGCGGCTCTTCCTGACGATGCGCGATCGGCTGGCGCCGTCGACCTCGAAATTCTCTTCCACTTCGTACGGCCGCCCGGTGGCAAGGACGTCACGTTCGCTCTGCTCGAAAAGCGCGACCGCGTTCGTTGGGAGGAAATCGCCGCCGGGCTTGCCGAGCATGGCTTGCGGCGTCTGGCCAAACAGAGCGGCGAACGCCTCGTTGACGAAGACGAAACGCAGATGGTCGTCCTTGACGAAGATCGGATCCTTGACGGCGTTGATCACCGCTTCCGCCAGCCGCGCTTTCTCCAGCGCCTCGGCAAGTTCGGCCTCCCGGTCCTTCATGTCGGTGACGTCGACATAGGAGATCAGCCGCTTCCCGCCGGCCAGCGGCGCCATCGACGATATCAGCGTGCGGCCGTCATTGCGCGGGAACTGCCGCGATCCGGCGATCCCGGCCCTGATTTCCGCCTCGCGCTCGGCGACATGCCGCTGCCATGACGCATCGTCGGCACCAAACGGATCGATGTCGCGGCTGGCGTCCATCAGATCGCGGAAGCTGCAGCCGATCTCGGCGCGCCGGGCGTCGATCTGCCAGAAATCATAGAAAGCACGGTTGATGATCTCGGCGCGCATATCGGCGTCGAGCACGAGGACACCGATCGGCATCTGGTCGACCATTGTGCGGAGACCGGCGAAGGTCTCGGCATTCCTGGCATTGGCGTTTTTGATCTCCGCATCGCGCTGCTTGATCTCGGTGACCTCATAGTAGGTCAGCAGCCGCCTGCCCCCGGACAACGCCGTCACCGAAAACATCATCGTCCTGCCGTTGGCATGGGCAAATTCGCGCGGCGCGACGGATCCGGCGCGAATCTCGTCGAGGCGAGTAGCGAGGTAGCGCTGCCATTGCTGTTCGTCGATGTCGCCATAGATGCCGCTGCGGCGGTTGAGCTCCATCAACAGGCTGAACGGAGCGCCGACGGCAACAGCACCGTCCGGAATCTTCGAGAGGTCGCGATAGGCCTTGTTGACGATCAGCGTGTCGAGCCTGGCATCGAGAAGCACGACGCCCATATGCATGGCGTCCATCGTCCGCTCGAGGTCGGCCAGATGCTGGTCGGGCTCGCCATCACCCGATGGTTCCCGCCCCAGATTTTTGAAGGCGCCGGCCAGAGCCGTGACGTTGCGGCCGATGCCGCGATAGCCGGCAAATCTTCCTTCGTCGTCGAACTTTGGAAAGCCTGACGTCAAAACCCAGCGACAGTCGGCGCTGCCAGCCTTGAGCTCATAGACGAAGTCGCGAAAAGGCCGGTGCGCCTGCAGATCCTCCAGATGCGCCGCGCCACTGCGATCGCCGTTCAGGACCTGGTTGAGGAAGTCGAAGCGGAACCGGCCAAGCACGTTTGCCGGATCGATGCCGGTGGCGGCCTGGTAATTTTGCGAAAGCCAGGAGAAGCGCAGTTCGGCGTCCGTTTCCCAGACCCAATCCGAACCGGCTTCGACGAGTTGGCGAAGCGCATCGTTCGAATCCATGCAAGAGGCGGACGATGAGGCATCGTCGCCATGCACTGTGGATCTGCGAGGCCCGCGCTTGCCGCGCGCGCCGATTGTTTCGTCCGCTTCCGCCATGCCGTCCCCACCCCGAAAACCAAGGCCGAACCCTCCTCCGCGGTTCGTCGGCGGAATCTGCCCCAGAAGCATTAAGGATCCGCTAACCTTAACGGTCGGTTGGACAGGATTGCGCGGCGCGGTCTGCTTCATTCCGCCCGGTTGTCGGCGGGGTCGAACCCGCTATATAAGCAACGGCAGGGGTATTGCTGATGCTTGGACGGATTGTGCCTTTTTTCATAGGGCTGGCGCTGCTTTTCGGCGGCGGTTGCTCGCGCAGTTATGACGGCACGGTCGTCATCCCGAGACCGCTTGATGTCCGGCGATTCTGGGATCGGCCGCCACCGAATGTCGACTATGGGCAATCCGAGGTCGAGAACGGCGCTTTTCCTGTGGCGCCGCAGCCGGACCGGCGTTTTTCCGAGCGCAAGGTCAGCCATGCCGCACCGAGACGGCACCAGACGAGGTTGCCTGCGTCCGCTTCCCTATCGGCGCCAGCGAAACCGCTGACCTGCAGGAACGTCAGCGAGCCTGGCAAGAGAGCTCGCATGGTCTGCGATTAGATCGGAGCGGGTCCCTAAAAGCGGGACCCGGTTTTCGGATGGGATGCGATCAAGACGCGATCCGGGGATAGCTTCGGTGACCCGGCCTCACAGTGAAGCAGCGCCCTTTTTCGGCTCCTTCGCACCGAGCTTGTCGAGTGCGAGACGAACCTGACGCAGATCTTCCTGCCAGCCGTCATCGTCGTCCATCGGACCCTCCGAGGCAGCCCGCTGCAGCCCACGCGCCTCGGATTCGATCTCGCGCAGTTCGGCGATTTTCTGTTCGGTGGTCAGCGAGTCATCTTCGACGATCTCCAGCACCCGCATTTCCCGGAACGTAGCCACGGCGTTTCTCCCGGCTGATGTCGATCACAACGCCGTGAGCGCCTCTCTGTTCCAGCCGGATCAGGCAACCGCATCGCAGCAGGCACGCCGCAGCCGGTGATCGCCAATTGGGGAAGCCGGCGATCATTCGGCCGGGAAAAACGCCGGGCCGACCACGCGCACCGACCGCTTGCCGGCCTCGATCGAAAGGTGCTGGGCGGCACCTGGCGCTTCGGCATCGATTCCAGGGACGGCCGCAACGGTGCCGAGATCCGGCTTCGCCGTCGGCAGCGGAATAATGGCATTGCGCATGTTGGCGGGCGTCACAGTCCTGGCTCGCAGTTCGGTGACCCGCTGGTAGTATCGCTTGACGTCGCATGCCTTGAAATTCGCATCATCGCGATATCTGAAGGCTGCCGGCAGTTCGGTATAAGGCTTGCGCGTGTCGAGCGCGACCATCTGGTCGGTTTCGAGGCTGGCATCGCTCAACGTGTAGAGGTCGACGCTGGGGTCATCGCAGATGTAACGGCATTGATCGGCCGTCTCCTTCAGATCACCGCTGGCGGCGAATTGCGACTTTGGCGCCGGGAAGAAATACCCGTCCGACAGACGCACGCAAAACAGCATCGCATTGCCGCCGAACGTGGTGCTCGCCGATTGGGTGCCGGGCGCGGCGCGCGCAGACCGTTGCTTTGCCGAAGGCGCGCAGCCAAGCGCCACGAGGCGCGCTTGCAGACCCGCCGTGTCGCGGCCTGAATTCCCGGCGGCAGCGATCCGGCGCTGCACATCCGAGCGGCTCCTGGCGAGATCGGCGCAAGCGTTGAAGAGACCACCAAGCGAACTTTTCGCCGTGCACTGGCGCTGTCTCTCGATAGTCTGGATGGCTGCAAGTTGCCGGCGCAGTTGAGCAAGCTCCGGGTTCGCCCCGTTGCTGCGGCCACCCGAAAGCAACTGGCTTCTGATCGCGCCGCAGCTGTCCGCGTAGGACGAAAGCGTCCCGAACAAAATTGCCGCCAGTGAAATCAATGCGACCATCATGGAAGGCCAGAAACGGATCATCGGGACAACTCGGTCCTTTTTGCGGAGAACCCGGAATTACAGTCCATAACTTACACAAGCTTCAGCTATATGAGTAAACTCTAATTGTCTCAAGAACTTCAGCCGGAGTAAGCTTTTGTCTATTGCATTATGTCATCTCGTGTAAATTCGATATTACATTTTTATTTCAAGATTGAGACGAACCTCGAAGGAAAGCGCAAGCCCGACCCTCGCCGCGGACCTGCAACGAAACGGACCGCCATTATCGCCAGGCGTTCGAAACCTTTGCCCGGTCTTCCGCGTTGAAGGACCAAAGGGAGAACGCAGATGTCGATCCACTTCACCGTCTCGGACCTGACAAGAAACCTGTTTCACTCGCTGGGGCTGGATCAGCGCGCGCCAAGGCCTCTCAATCCCGAACAAAGCCTGTTGCTGGAATGCTATCTGGCCGGTCAGGTTCCGGAATCGGCCTGGAACGACTACGTCTTCGAAACGCCCGATCTTGCCCGGCATGCCGCGGCAAGGCGCAGTCACCATTGAGCCGGCGGCGGGTGCCTACTTGGGAGAGGCGAATTGCAACGTGAACACGTTGCCGGCGATGCCTTGCGCCAGTTTCGCTGAGAAGGTCAGGGGCAGACAATTCTGCAAGGCGGTCGTTGCGGCGTCGACAAAGGACTTCTTCGCCTTGGCATCGCCTTCCACCTTGATGGCTGTCGGCCTCGGTGGGCCGATCAGCGTGCCGTCCCGCTTGAAGCTGAAGCTCAAGGTGACGCTGGCGGTTCCCGCTCCCGCCGGCGGTGTCCAGCAAGCCTGGATCGCGGCCCCGACATCGTCCATCGTGTTGAGTTCAGCTGCACTTGACGCATGAACAGCGCCCGCCAGCATCACGCCCGCAACCGCAATCCGTCTCGCAACGCTTTTCATCGCCAGCCCTCATCTCACGCCTGACCACGGTCCATCTGGGACGCTCAATGGATGGTAGGGCCAACGTCGGCAATGGCAATATCTCTCGGCAAACTTGACGCCGAAAAAGCGACACCTGACTGGGCTTGCGCGGTCTGATCGCTGCTCGATCGCGCCTGGCGATAAAGCAATGCCGGTTCAGTGTGAAACGGTTTTCCCGGAAAGGCGCATAACGCTTTTCCCTTGGGAATTGCGTCGAACAAAGCGTGCGAAAAGCAAAAGGCCGGCATTGCGCCGACCTTTCCTATCGCTGCGACGTTCTGCGCCAGTACATCCGTGGTCGCGGGCCGAAAGCGAATTGCCTGCAGTAGACAGGGCTTTGGTTAACGAACCCTTAAGCTCAGGCCTTGGCCTGGGACTTCACATGGGCGATATAACCGCGCACGTCGCCGGCCGGCTCGCTATAGGCCTTGCCGAGCTTCTCCTCGATCGCCGCCACATAGTCCTTCGCCCATGTGGGCAAGGCATAGTCGATGACGGCCAGAAATTCGAGCGTCGCCGCCAGCCGGATATCGGCGATCGACGGATGCTTGCCGCCGATGAACGGCTTGCCGTCCCTGAAGAAGCTGTGAAACACTTCGAGCGGCTCGGCGATCGCGGTCATCGCCGCCTTCTGGGCTTCGGACTTCTTGTCGGGATGGGCGTCGCTGTGGCCGACCTCGCCGGCATAGTGCGGGAAGCCGAGCGCCGGATAGGTGGCGCGCGCCACATAGGGGTAGAGCGTGCCGATCAGGTAGAACATCGCACTGTCGACCATCGCCCGCTTGGCCGGCGCCTTCGGATAGAATTTCTCCAACCCGTGCTTGTTGGCGAGATACTGCATGATAGCGCAGCTTTCCCACAACACGCCTCTGGGCAGGCCCTTGTCCTCGATCATCGGTGTCAAATGGGCGGGATTTCGCGCCATGAACTCCGGCGAACGGGTGTGGCCCCAGGCATCGGTCTCGGCGTGGTCGAAACCCGCCGCGCGCGCAAACACCCGCACGGTCATGTTGTTGACGCTAGGCTTCAGCATGCTGAGCTTCAGCGTCGGCTTCTTGGCCGGCTTGGCCTTGGCCCTTGGCGCGGCATTTGCCGTCGCCTTCACGGCAGGCTTGGCGGCCGCCTTGGCTTTTGGCTTTGCCGCAGCTTTCGCCGCCGGCTTGGCGGCAGCTTTGGCCGCGGATTTCCCGGCAGTCTTCGTCGCTGTCTTGGCCATCTTGTTCCTCCCTCTGGTCTGTTCAGTATGGGTTCTTCGGCGCCCGATCGTCCGACAGGGTGGCACGGGAACGCTCTACGAGCGTCTGGATCGCATCGGCGAGATGCACTTCGGCGATGTTGTAGTCGCCGCGCCCGACCCGCAACCTGTGCGCTTCCATCAGCACATCCGCATGGGTGAAGCCCGCCGGCGGTTCGAAGCGGTAGGACGCCAACTCGATCAGCAAGCCGAGCGGATCCTCGAAATAGATCGAATCCATGAAACCGCGATCCTTGACGCCGCTGTGCTTGATGCCGCGCTCGTCAAGCCGGGAGACCGCCTGCAGGAAGGTGACGCGCGACACCGAAAAGGCGATGTGGTGAACACAGCCCGGATCGGTCGGCGTGCGCCGCTTCTCCGGCGTCCGGCTCTCGTCGGTGAAGATAGTGATCAGCCGGCCGTCGCCGGGATCGAAATAGAGGTGGCTTTCCCTCGGCTTGTCGAGATTGGGCTGTTCGAAGATGAACGGCATGCCGAGCACGCCTTCCCAGAAATCGATAGAGGTCTGGCGCCCGGCGCCGACCAGCGTGATGTGATGGACGCCCTGCGATTGCAGCTTCTGCATTGGCCTTCCTCCCCCATGGATCAACTGGCCTTACGGACAGCGCGGCGTTCTGCGCGCCGCTGGAGCCGTACCCCAGGATCCATGATGTGATGCTAATGCAAACAGCTCCGCGGCGCCAGAAGCGACGAACGCGGTGACGCAACGGATAAAGCCGACTGATGGAAAGTGCGCCGTCCGCACTTCCGATGCCCGGCATCGGAAGCACGTACGCGCTGCGCTTTGGAGGCTGAGATCGGCGAATCCGGCCGATAGCCGACCGAATTGATGTACCGACTTACGAGCCGCTGCTGTTGACCGTAGTGCCGACGGTCGTGAAGATCCCGTTGAGCGAATTGCCAACCGCCCCGGCGCCGGTGATGATCGCGAGCGCGATGAGAGCCGCGATCAAGCCATACTCGATCGCGGTCGCGCCAGACTCGTCCCAAGCGAAACGACAAGCTATTTTCTGCATTTCAACCTCCTACAGCTACTAAAGCGAAAACTAATATTCGCCGTGAGTTGCGGGGACGTTAAGGTTCTCGGTTTCGCGTCCGTTAACATTTGCCAGACGAATGAAATAAAGGCCGGGTTGGTTGGTGCCACTGGGAGTTTTTAAGGCTGCGGCTACCTGTGCAGAGCGGGTTTCCCGGACGCCACAGTATCGAGGCTCCGCGACTTCAGAAACGAAATCGACGGCATCCTGCAAAGTTGTCGAAAACTTGGTACGCCCAAGGGGAATCGAACCCCTGTTCCCGCCGTGAGAGGGCGGTGTCCTGACCGCTAGACGATGGGCGCGTTCAAGAACCGGCGATATAGGCTGAGCGCTGGGAAAAAGCAACTGGGGTTAGGCCGCTTTCCCCGGTCGAGGAAAAGCCGGCCGTCAGCCTATCGTTTCGGTTCGATCAGATCCCAGAGATTGCCATGCAGATCGGCGAAAACCGCCACCGTGCCGTAGGGCTCGAAGCGCGGTGCTTCGCGGAATTCGACGCCTTTCTCCAGCATCGCCGCGTGGTCGCGGGCAAAGTCGTCGGTTTCCAGGAACAGGAAGACACGCCCGCCGGTCTGATTGCCGATACTTTTGCTTTGCGCCTCGTCGGAAGCCTCGGCCAGCAGCAGCCTGGCGCCCTGCCCGTTGGCCGGCGCCACTGTGACCCAGCGCTTGCCGCCGCCGAGATCGACATTTTCGACGAGCAGGAAACCCAGCCTCTCGACATACCAGGCAATCGCCTCGTCATAATTGGCGACGACCAGGGCGACCGTGGCGACGCGACGATGTTCGGCGAACCCGCTCATCCCCGAGGCTTGCTCATGGGCCTGCTGCCGTTCATCGTTGCGGCTCGGTCACTTGTTGCGGATCGCAAAGCGGCCGATCAGGCGTCGCTCAGTGATGTCGTAGACGAAGATCGTGCGGCTGCCGTCGGCAAGCTCGGCGTCGATCGAGACACGGTTGCCGGACAGCGACTGGCTGACCACCTTGGCCCCAACCGGCAGCACGATGTCGCCGCTGACCGGTTCGCCGGCGGGTGTCTGGATATCCCCGGCCAGCGGCGGGTTCGCCGGCGGTGCATTGCGCGCTTTGTAGACAAGGGCGCCGATCACCACCATAAGGGCGAGGAACAGCAGGCCGAGATTGATCCCGACGAAGCGGACGAGTTTCCTGCGCACCTTTTCGACCTCGGGGTCGAGCGGCTTATCCTGGTCTTCTTCGGCGATCGGGCTGGCCATGGCAAACAGTTCCGGAACGGTTTTTCAATGAGCGCTCATAACGAAGAGGCCCCTGAATTGATAGAGGCGGTACCGACCGTGCTGGTGGCGGATGCGGACGCGGCCGGTCAGCGCCTCGACCAGTGGCTGGCGGCAAGGCTTGGTCCGGACATGTCACGCAGCCGCGTGCAGATGCTGATCAGGCAAGGCGCGGTCTCGGTCGACGGCAAGCTGATCGATGAGACCAAGCGCAAGATGGCGCCGGGCGAAAGCGTATCGATTACCATGCCGGAGCCGGAGCCGGCGGAGCCGCAGGGCGAGAACATCGCACTCGATGTGCTTTATGAGGACGACGAGCTGATTGTCATCAACAAGCCGGCCGGGCTTGTCGTGCATCCCGGAGCGGGCAACTGGACCGGTACGCTGGTCAACGCGCTGATCCATCATTGCGGCGACAGCCTTTCCGGCATTGGCGGCGTGCGGCGGCCAGGCATCGTCCACCGCCTCGACAAGGAGACCAGCGGCGTCATGGTGGTCGCCAAGACTGACCGCGCCCACAAGTCACTCTCCGAGGCTTTCGCCGATCACGGCCTCACCGGCGATCTCGAACGTGCCTATCTGGCGCTGGTCTGGGGCATACCGCAGAGGCCGACCGGAAGGGTCGACGCGCCGCTCGGCCGCGCCGCCGACCGCGTGCGCCGTGCCGTGGTGCCGGAAGGACGCGACGACGCCCGCCATGCGGTCACCCACTTTGCCGTGCAGGAGCGCTTCGGCGAGAGCCAACAGGAGTTCGCCACGGCCAGCATGGTCGAATGCCGGCTGGAGACCGGCCGCACCCACCAGATCCGTGTCCACATGGCGCATATCGGTCATCCGGTGATCGGCGACCCCGATTATGGCCAGGCCTTCCGCACCAAGGCCAACCGGCTGCCGGAACCGCTGAAAAGCCAGGTCAAGGCATTTCCCCGGCAAGCTTTGCATGCCTGGCTCCTTGCATTTCGCCACCCCACTACCCATTTAACGATGAGGTTCGAGGCGCCGTTACCGAGGGACATGGAGGAACTCGTCGGCGGCTTCCGCAAACTCTGAACCCGTCACCGACAAGCCATCAAAAAACCTGACTGACATTGTTCACTTCACCGTGACACACTGTTTCGTGTTGAACAAATGCCTGTCTTTTCTGGTTTTGTTCCTGTATAAGATCCGATGTCGCGGGCGAGCCTTTTGGTGCTCGCGTCACATGCCCGCCGCGTTTCGGGGGCATCACTCCAATAGAGAGGGGGCGCTATTATGGCCCAGTCATTACCCAGTATCGTTTCCGGCGAAGGCGGCCTCAGCCGCTACCTGGAAGAAATCCGCCGCTTTCCCATGCTGCAGCCGCAGGAAGAGTACATGCTCGCCAAGCGTTATGCCGAGCATGAAGACACCTCCGCTGCGCACAAGCTCGTCACCAGCCACCTCAGGCTCGTCGCCAAGATCGCCATGGGCTATCGCGGCTATGGCCTGCCGATCGGCGAAGTGATCTCGGAAGGCAATGTCGGCCTGATGCAGGCCGTCAAGAAATTCGAACCCGAGCGCGGCTTCCGCCTCGCGACCTATGCCATGTGGTGGATCAAGGCCTCGATCCAGGAGTACATCCTGCGCTCGTGGAGCCTGGTCAAGATGGGCACGACCGCCAACCAGAAGCGCCTGTTCTTCAACCTGCGCAAGGTGAAGGGCAAGATCCAGGCGCTCGACGATGGCGACTTGAAGCCCGACCAGATCGCCGAGATCGCCACCAGGCTGAACGTTTCCGAAGCTGAAGTGGTGTCGATGAACCGCCGCCTGTCGGGCGATGCCTCGCTCAATGCCCCGATCCGGGCGAGCGAAGGTGAGTCCGGCGAGTGGCAGGACTGGCTGGTCGACGACCACGAAAGCCAGGAAGAGATGCTGATCGAGCAGGACGAGCTGGAAAACCGGCGCGGCATGCTGTCGGGCGCTCTTGCCGTGCTCAACGAGCGCGAGCGGCGCATCTTCGAGGCCCGTCGCCTCGCCGAGGAGCCGCTGACGCTGGAAGAGCTTTCGTCCGAATTCGACATCAGCCGCGAGCGCGTGCGCCAGATCGAGGTGCGCGCCTTCGAGAAGGTGCAGGATGCGGTCAAGGCCGCCGCCAAGCGCCAGACCCAGGCGCTGCGCACCATTGAGGCGCAGCCCGCAGCCTAAAGCCGGCTAAAGGCAACAAGATCTAAAGGCGGCGCCAGGAAACTGGCGCCGCTTTTTTTCTTGTGTGGTTGGCGAAAGCGGAGGCGACATCCGATCTCCCCGCAAGGGGGAAGATTGCAGCTTCGCCGGCAGCGATCTCTCAAAGCCCATCCAGCGGAAACTTCAGGTACCGCCGGCCATTCGCCTCGGGTTCGGGCAGCCTCCCACCATTCATGTTGACCTGCAGCGCATGCAGGATCAGCCTCGGCATCGGCAGCGTCCTGTCGCGCGCCTCGCGCAGGGCGACGAACTCGGCCTCGCTGCGGGCGGCGGCAAGATGGGTGTTGGTCGCCTTCTGTATGGCGACCGTGCTTTCCCACAAGGGTTCGCGGCCGCCGGCCTGATAGTCATGACCGACGAACACCCGCGTCTCGTCCGGCAACGCCAGTATGTCCTGGATCGAGCGCCAGAGCCGCGCGGCACTGCCGCCGGGAAAGTCCGTCCTCGCTGTGCCGCTGTCGGGCATGAACAGCGTGTCGTGGACGAAGGCGGCATCGCCGATCACATAGGTGATCGACGCCAGCGTATGGCCGGGCGAGAACAGCACCTTGACCGGAAGCGTGCCGACCGTGAAGGTTTCGCCTTCACCAAACAGCCTGTCCCACTGCGAACCGTCGGCGGGAAAATCCGGCCAGTTGTAGATCGCCTTCCACAAATTCTGGACGTCGACGACCCTGTCGCCGATCGCTGTCGGCGCTCCGGTCTTCTCCCTCAGATAGTGCGCCGCCGAGAAATGATCTGCGTGCGGATGGGTGTCGAGGATCCATTCGACGCTCAGCCCCTGCTCGCTGACGAAGTCGAGCAGGATATCGGCATTCGTCGTTGCCGTAGCACCGGATTTCTCGTCGAAATCGAGGATCGGATCGATGATGGCGCAGCGTTTCGTCGCCTGGTCGGCGACGACATACTGGATGGCCCCGGTCGGCTTGTCGTAGAAGCCGCTGACCTGCGGCCTGGCCAAAGCTACGTCCAATTCTGGCTTCCCCAACTCTCGGTCGTCAGGAATGATTTTCTCTGACGACACCCGAGAGGAGCATGGTTGTCCGCTCGGGTGAGCCAGTCAAGTATCATTTCGCTCGCGGCGACAGGAAAGCCAAAAACTGTTCCGAGGAGCGGTCAGGCAGAGGGCTGCTTGGTCTTCCGCAGATACGGCAGGATGGTCTCATAAGCGCCGAAGCGCCTGATCGCGTCCTCGTTGGAGACGGCAGCGGTGATGATGACGTCCTCGCCCTGCTTCCAGTTTGCCGGCGTCGCCACCTGATGCTTGGCGGTCAGCTGCATGGAATCGACCGCACGCAGGATCTCATCGAAGTTGCGGCCCGTGGTCATCGGGTAGGTCAGCACCAGCTTGATCTTCTTGTCCGGTCCGATGACATAGACCGAGCGCACCGTGGCATTGTCGGCCGGTGTGCGGCCTTCCGACGTCTCGCCGGCACCGCCCGGCAGCATGTCGTAGAGCTTGGCGACCTTGAGGTCCTTGTCGCCGATCAGCGGGTAGTTCACCGAATGGCCGGTCGCCGTCTTGATGTCGTCCTGCCACTTGCCGTGGCTTTCGACCGGATCGACCGAAATGCCGATGATCTTGACGTTGCGCTTCTTGAATTCGCCTTCGAGCCCCGCCATCGTGCCAAGCTCGGTCGTGCAGACCGGCGTGAAATTCTTGGGATGACTGAACAGGATCGCCCATCCGTCCCCGATCCAGTCATGGAATTTGATCGTCCCTTGCGTGGTCTCGGCGGTAAAATCCGGCGCAATGTCGTTGATACGAAGGCTCATGGTACATCTCCCCTGTAAACGGAACCCGTCGGCAGCGAGGAACGACAAGCGGCAACCCATGCCGCCATCGAGCTGCCCCGCCCGGGCATCGTTGCATCTTAGCGCAAAAATCGTGGCTGCAAGATAATATGAAACTCTTGTCGGCGGCACGCGAGCATTTTTATGCTGCCGAATGCTCGGCACGCGGATGAGAGCCTGTTGAGCTGGACAGGAGAGATCCTGCCTCAGCTCTTGTTGACCGCCATTGTCACAGTCAGGTCTTCCATGCGCTGTGCCAGCGCGCTGAGCGCGTTGGTCAGCACGCTATCGCTCTTGTCGGCCTTGGTCAGAGCCTCGTCGCGGGTCTTGCGCAAGGTCAGCACTTCGCTTTCCATGCCCTTGACGCGTTTCTGCAACTCCGAGAGTTCATCCATCACCATGATGCCGGCCATCACGGTCAGCCGCTGATCGCCAATCTCGCCGAACGAGTCCTTCAGGTGTGAAACATAGCGGTCGAAACGTTCGGCAAGATCGATCAGATGCTCTTCCTGGCCCTCGTCGCAGGCCATGCGATACTGCTTGCCGTCGATTGAAACCGTGACCTGTGCCATCGGGCCAGCTCCTATCTGTCCAACACGGCGCGGATGGTTTCCATGGCGGTCACCAAACGTCGCGAGACTTCCTTGTTGGCATCTTCCAGCCGTTCGGCGCGCGCTTCGGAATTGTCGAGTTCCTGCGCCAGCCGCGAGCGATCGGCATTCATCCGCTGCACCTCGGCCTCGGCTTCGGAGTAGTCGCGTTCATGCTCGAGCTTGGCCGCGACGGCGTTTTCCAGCCCCTCGATGGCCTTGCCCAGCCTCGCGATGACTTCCTTGAGTGTGGCTTCCCCGGTCATGGCCTTCGTCCTGTGCCCTGCCCATCACCGAATCGTTCACGTTCAGAACGCGTTATCCCTGAAACATTAGGCACCGGGTGAAGGCAACGTCAACAAAGCTCTCGCGACTGTCCCCCGCTAACGCTAATGTAGGTCCGCCGCCGGCATCACAAGACCGGCAAATATGCACCCGATTTGTTGACTAAAAGCCCGCGCCTGCTATGTGTCGCGCACCCTTTTCAAGGGCTCTCCCAAGCCCCCAAACCCCCACTTCTGGAGGAACCATGACGTCGCGTGAACAACATGACCGGATGGCCAATGCGATCCGCTTTCTCTCCATGGACGCCGTCGAGAAGGCAAACTCCGGCCATCCCGGCCTGCCCATGGGCTGCGCCGACATCGCCACGGTGCTGTTCACGAAGTTCCTGAAATATGATCCGAAGGCCCCCCATTGGCCCGACCGGGATCGCTTCATCCTGTCGGCCGGCCACGGTTCGATGCTGCTCTATTCGCTGCTGCACCTGACCGGCTACGAGGACATGACGATCGACCAGATCAAGCATTTCCGCCAATTGGGCTCGAAGACCGCCGGCCATCCCGAATACGGCCATGCCACCGGCATAGAGACGACCACCGGCCCGCTCGGCCAGGGTCTGGCCAATTCGGTCGGCTTCGCGCTCGGCGAGCGCATCATGAACGCAGCCTTCGGCAACGACCTCGTCGACCATTACACCTACGTACTGGCCGGTGACGGCTGCCTGATGGAAGGTGTTTCCCAGGAAGCCATCGCGCTTGCCGGCCATCTCAAGCTCAACAAGCTGATCGTCTTCTGGGACAACAACAACATCTCGATCGACGGCCCGGTCTCGCTTGCCGACAACACCGACCAGGTCGCCCGCTTCCAGGCCTCGGGCTGGAACGCCAGCCACATCGACGGCACCGATCCGGAAGCCATCGCCTATGCCATCGAAGCCGCTCGTCACTCCGACAAGCCGACGATGATCGCCTGCAAGACGACCATCGGCTTCGGCGCTCCAACCAAGGCCGGCACCAACAAGGCGCACGGTTCGCCGCTCGGCGCCGACGAGATCGCCGGTGCGCGCAAATTCTTCAACTGGGACTCGCCGCCCTTCGAGATTCCGGCCGACATCCTTGACGCATGGCGCGCCGCCGGTAAAACCGGCGCCAAGCCGCGCACCGACTGGGAGGGACGTCTGGCCAAGGCCGAGCCCAAGTTGAAGGCCGAGTTCGAACGCCGCCTCGCCGGCAAGCTGCCGTCGAATTTCGACGCCGTCATCGCCGACTACAAGAAGAAGCTGTCGGCCGACAAGCCGAAGGTCGCCACCCGCAAATCCTCGGAAATGGCGCTGGAGGTCATCAACGGCGCCGTGCCGGAAACCATAAGCGGCTCCGCCGACCTGACCGGCTCCAACAACACCAAGACCAGCCAGACCAAGAACATTACGCCCGACGATTACGGCCAGCGTTATGTCCACTACGGCATTCGCGAACATGGCATGGCGGCCGCCATCAATGGCTTGACGCTGCATGGCGGCCTCATCGCCTATGGCGGCACCTTCCTGTGCTTCTCCGATTATGCCCGCCCGTCAATGCGTCTTGCTTCGCTGATGGGCATCCGCTCGATCTTCGTCATGACCCATGATTCCATCGGTCTGGGCGAAGACGGCCCGACCCACCAGCCGGTCGAGCATCTGGCGGCATTGCGCGCGATCCCCAACCACAATGTCTTCCGCCCGGCCGACGCGGTCGAAACCGCGGAATGCTGGCAGATCGCCCTGGAGTCGGAAAAGACGCCGTCGACCTTGGCGCTGACCCGCCAGAACCTGCCGACGGTGCGCACCGAATTCTCGGCCAAGAACCTCAGCAGCCAGGGCGCCTATGAGCTGGCCGCCGCCAGCGGCGAGGCGGCGATAACGATCTTCGCCACCGGCTCCGAGGTCGAGATCGCACTTGGCGCGCGCGAGCTGTTGGAAAAGCACGGCCATCCGACCCGCGTCGTCTCGGTTCCCTGCTTCGAACTGTTCGACCAGCAGAGCGACGACTACCGCAAGAAGACGATCGGCAATGCGCCGATCAAGATGGCGATCGAAGCCGGCATCCGCCAGGGATGGGATCATCTGATCGGCTCAGACGGCATCTTCGTCGGCATGACCGGCTTCGGCGCGTCGGGCACGATCGAGCAACTCTATCCGCATTTCGGCATTACCGCCGAGGCCGCGGCCAAGGCGGCGGAAGCCCGCCTGCACGCCAAGTAAGATTCTGGGCCAGTTCGGCGAAACCGCGAAAACGGCTTCGCCGGGCTGGCTCAACTTAATCGATTTAAATCCACGCCAGTGCGGCTGGATTCTTTCTGCTTCCGCCGCTATGAAACTGCAGACCCCTCGTCCGCCCTCCAACTCCCAGGGAGAGAATTATGACCGTCAGAGTTGCCATCAACGGATTTGGCCGCATCGGCCGCAACATCCTGCGCGCTATCCATGAATCCGGCCGCAAGGACATCGACGTCGTCGCCGTCAACGACCTCGGCCCAGTCGAGACCAATGCGCACCTCTTGCGCTATGACAGCGTGCACGGCCGCTTCCCGCATGAAGTCTCGGTATCCGGCGACCAGATCACCGTCGGCAAGGAGACGTTCAAGGTCACCGCGATCAAGGACCCGACGCAGTTGCCGTGGAAGGAACTCGGCATCGACATCGCGCTCGAATGCACCGGCATCTTCACCGCCCGCGACAAGGCAGCGGCACACCTGACCGCCGGCGCCAAGCGCGTCATCGTTTCGGCCCCTGCCGAAGGCGCCGACCTCACCGTGGTCTACGGCATCAACCACGACCAGTTGACCAAGGATCATATCGTCATCTCGAATGCCTCGTGCACCACCAACTGCCTGGCGCCGCTGGCAGCCGTGCTGCACGAAACGGTCGGCATCGAAAAAGGCATGATGACGACGATCCACTCCTACACCGGCGACCAGCCGACGCTGGACACCATGCACAAGGATCTCTACCGCGCCCGCGCCGCCGCGCTGTCGCAGATCCCGACCTCGACCGGTGCCGCCAAGGCGATCGGCCTGGTGCTGCCCGACCTCAAGGGCAAGCTCGACGGCATCTCGATCCGCGTGCCGACCCCGAACGTCTCGGTCGTCGATTTCAAGTTCATCGCCAAGCGGTCGACCACGGTGCAGGAGATCAACGAAGCGGTGATCGCCGCCTCCAACGGCAAGCTCAAGGGCATTCTCGGCGTCACCCATCACCCGAACGTGTCGATCGACTTCAACCACGATCCGCGCTCCTCGATCATGGCGCTCGACCAGACCAAGGTGATGGACGGCAACTTCGTATCGGTGCTGTCCTGGTACGACAATGAATGGGGTTTCTCCAACCGCATGGGCGACACATCGGTCGCCTTCGGCAAGACCATCGCCTGATCACAAAGCTCTCTTTTCGAGACTTGGAACGCCCGGCTTTGCCCGGGCGTTTTTCATGACCGCAGCTTGCGCCTTCCCAAATTGTGTCCCGGGCGCCAAAACATCCGAAAATCAGCGGCATAGGCCAAAAAGCCACCCTGCCGCCTTGCACTGGTCACGTCTTCGCCCCACTCTCTCGCAAAGCAGGAGACAGACGAATTTGAGGGGCTGATTTCAGGATGGAGCATGCTATCTATCTCGTTACGCTGGTCGGCACAGCGCTTGTCGTCGCCGCCGCGTTTTCGAGCCTGATCGCCTTCCGCTTCGGCGCCCCTCTTCTGCTCCTGTTCCTTTGCATTGGCCTCGCCACCGGCACCGACGGTCTCGGCATCCAGTTCGACAATGCCCGCATCGCCTATTTTGCCGGCTCACTGGCGCTGGCCGTCATCCTGTTCGATTCCGGCTTCGGCACGCCGCTCAACGCCTTGCGGCAGGCAGCCGGCCCGGCGTTGTCGCTGGCGACCTTCGGCGTAATTCTGACCACCGGCCTGTTCGGCGCCGCCGCCCACTATCTGCTCGACCTCACCTGGCTGGAATCCTTCCTGCTCGGCGCCGCAGTCGCCTCCACCGATGCGGCCGCCGTGTTCTTCCTGCTGCGTGCCGGCGAGATCAATCTGCGCGAACGCGTGCGCTCGACGCTCGAGGTGGAATCCGGCACCAATGACCCCATCGCCATCTTCCTGACCATCACGCTGGTCGAGATCATCGCCGCTCATGCCAATCCCGAGACCAACGTCCTGGTCACCAGCCTTTTCCTCGGCTTCCTGCTCAACATGGGCCTTGGCGCTGTCGTCGGCGTGCTCGGCGGCCTCGCCATCGTGCGTCTCGTCGACCGGCTCAATCTCGACCATGGCCTGCTGCCGATCTTCGTGCTGACCTTGTCGTTGATGGTCTTTGCCGCCGCCGGCGCCATTGGCGGCTCGGGCTTCCTGGCGGTCTATATCGCCGGCCTCATCTCGGGCAATTCCGATATCCGCGCCGTCACCATCCTCAAGCGCTTCCAGGACGGCATGTCATGGCTGGCACAGATCATCATGTTCCTCATCCTCGGCCTGTTCGCGACGCCCTCGCAATTCCCGGCGATCATGGTGCCGGCGGTGCTGCTCGGCCTGTTCCTGATGTTCGTGGCGCGGCCGGTCGCCGTCTGGCTCTGCCTGATCCCGTTCCGCATGCCGCGCCCCGAAGTCGCCTTCGTCTCGTGGGTCGGCCTGCGCGGCGCGGTGTCGATCCTGCTCGCCATCACCCCGCTGCTCGGCGGGCTGGAAAATGGCCGTGTCATCTTCAACACCGCCTTCATCATCGTGCTGGTGTCCCTGGTCATCCAGGGCTGGACGGTCGGACCGCTGGCGCGCCGCCTCGGTTTGATCGTGCCGGCGCGGCTCGGACCGCTGGACAAGGTCGAGCTGGAATTGCCGGGTTCGGCCCATCACGAGCTTCTCGCCTATCGCGTCGCACCCGGCAGCCCGGTGGCGCGCGGCGAGCGCATCCCACGCTGGGCGCGACCCTCGCTGGTGCTGCGTGACGGCCGTTCGATGCGCTTCCAGGACATGGGCCGGCTCGCCGCCGGCGACCAGGTCTACATTTTCGTCCCGGATCGCTATCCGCGCCTGCTCGACAAGCTGTTCGCCAGCCGTGCCGTGGTCGATCCCGAAGATGCCGATTTCTTCGGCGCCTTCGCCGTCGATCCAGCGCGCCCCGCCGCCGAACTGGAAGCAGCCTATACGCCAGGTCTAACCGAAGCGGAGCAAAAGCTCACCGTTGGCGCGCTGGTCACGGCGCGGCTCGGCGGCCATGCCGAATATGCCGACCGCGTGCTGCTCGGCCCGATAGAACTGATCGTCCGCGACGTCGACGACAAGGGGAAGATCATAGGCCTCGGCCTGTCGTTCGAGCCGACCGCGCCGGTGGCGCGGGTGCCGGTCTTCCTCAGCGCGGGAGAAATCGGCGACCGTCTTTCCGCCTTCATCCGCAATTGGCGCAAGCCGACCGAGGCGCGGGCGGACGAGGCGCGGGCGGACGAGAAACCGGCCCCGGAGCCAGCGCCGGAAAAGGCAGCAACCGAAAGCTGACAAACCCGCTATTGAGCGCTGCCATTCATCCGCCCGCCGGCGCAGGATCGTGCCCACTTCAAAATTTCGGTTCGAGCGCGCCCTAAGCCTTGCATCGTCGCCGATGCGGGGTATGGTCCCCCGGTTTTTCGCGAAAGGAACCCGCATGGCCGCCTTCAAGACACTCGACGATATCGGCAACATCAGCGGCAAGCGCGTGCTGGTGCGCGTCGACCTCAACGTGCCTGTCACTGAGGGCAAAGTCACCGACGCCACCCGCATCGAACGCATCGCACCGACCATCGCCGAGCTATCGGCCAAGGGCGCCAAAGTCATCCTGCTCGCCCATTTCGGCCGACCCAAGGATGGGCCTTCGCCCGAATTCTCGCTGGAGCCGATCGCCAAAGCCACGGCAGAAGTGCTCGGCCGCCCCGTCGGTTTCGCCTCGGATTGCGTCGGCGACACGGCCGGAAGCGCTGTCGCCGCCATGAACAAGGGCGACGTGCTGCTGCTCGAAAACACTCGCTTCTACAAGGCCGAAGAAAAGAATGACCCGGCCTTCACCGAAAAACTCGCCGCCAATGGCGATATCTTCGTCAACGACGCCTTCTCGGCCGCGCACCGCGCGCATTCTTCGACCGAGGGACTGGCGCATCTGTTGCCGGCTTTTGCCGGCCGCACCATGCAAGCCGAGCTTGAGGCGCTGGAGAAAGGTCTGGGAAAACCGGTCCGTCCGGTCGTCGCCATTGTCGGCGGCGCCAAGGTCTCGACCAAGATCGATCTGTTGATGAACCTGGTGAAGAAGGTCGACGCGCTGGTCATCGGCGGCGGCATGGCCAACACCTTCCTCGCCGCGCGCGGCACCGATGTCGGGAAATCGCTGTGCGAGCATGATCTCGCCTCAACCGCCAAGCAGATCATGATCGAGGCGGCCGAGGCCGGCTGCGCCATCATCCTGCCGGTCGACGGCGTCGTCGCCAGGGAGTTCAAGGCGGGCGCGGCCTGCGAGACCGTCGCCATCTCCGATGTGCCGGCCGACGGGATGATCCTCGATGTCGGCGCCAAAACCGTGACGACCATCGGCGAATGGATCGACCGCGCCGCGACACTGGTCTGGAACGGCCCGCTCGGCGCCTTCGAGATCGCGCCCTTCGACCATGCGACGGTGGCGGCGGCCAAGCATGCGGCGTCGCGCACCAAGGTAGGCAAGCTGGTCTCGGTCGCAGGCGGTGGCGATACGGTGGCGGCGCTCAACCACGCCGGCGTCGCCGACGACTTCACCTATGTCTCGACCGCCGGCGGCGCCTTCCTGGAGTGGATGGAAGGCAAGCCGCTGCCCGGCGTCGATGTGTTGAAGCGCTGAGGCTCCGAGGCGATCAACACTCGGAGAGCGAACAAGGCCGCCCGAGGCTTCAATCGATTCGAGCTTTCCGATGCCATTCCTTTGGCGGTAGACTTCCGTTAAGCGCGGAACAACCGTTTCAGGAGAAGCAACAATGAGCGAACGTCTCGAAGACATTGCCGCTGCGATCGTCGCCGATGGCAAGGGCCTGCTGGCCGCCGACGAAAGTTCCGGCACCATCAAGAAGCGCTTCGACGTCATCGGCGTCGAATCGACCGCCGACAGCCGCCGCGACTACCGCGAGATGATGTTCCGCACCAGGGAGGCGATGACCCGCTACATTTCCGGTGTCATCCTCTATGACGAGACCATCCGCCAGAAGGCCGCCGACGGCACGCCGCTGGTCGACATCATCAAGGCCGCCGGCGCCATCCCCGGCATCAAGGTCGATGCCGGCGCCAAGCCGCTGGCCAGGTTTCCCGGCGACACCGTCACCGAAGGCCTCGATGGCCTGCGCGAACGGCTTGCCGACTACTACAAGCTCGGCGCCCGCTTCGCCAAATGGCGCGCGGTGATCGACATCGATATCGCCAAGGGCGTCCCTTCGGCGACCTCGATCGGCTCCAACGCTCATGCGCTCGCCCGCTATGCCGCCCTCTGCCAGGAAGCCGGCATCGTGCCGATCGTCGAACCGGAGGTGCTGATGGACGGCGCCCACGACATCGACACTTGTTACGACATTTCGAAGGCAACGCTGATCAAGCTCTATGACGAGCTCCATGCGGCGCGCGTCGTGCTGGAAGGCACCATCCTGAAGCCCAACATGGTGCTGGCCGGCAGGAAATCGGGCAAGGTGAGCAGCCCCGAAGAAGTCGCCGAAAAAACCATAAAACTGTTCCGCGAGACAGTGCCGGCAGCGGTGCCGGGCATCGCCTTCCTTTCCGGCGGCCAGGAAGACGAAGAGGCGACCGCCAATCTCAACGCCATCAACGCCATCGGGCCGCACCCGTGGAAGCTGACCTTCTCCTATGGTCGCGCGCTGCAGGCCGCGCCACAGAAAGCCTGGAGCGGCAAAGCCTCGAACGTTGCCGCCGGCCAGGCCGCCTTCACCCATCGCGCCCACATGAACCATCTGGCAGCGCTCGGAAAATGGAAAGCGAGCCTGGAACAGGCTGCCTGATCACAGTCCTTTCTTCTTCCTTCGAACCCGGGCCGATGCGCCCGGGTTTTTTGTTTGTGACTTGCAGGGCTTGGGGCGGAGCCTCTCCGTCCTTATTTCCTCTCCGGCGATGTCGGATTGCGCCCATCCCCAACGTCCTTGGGATGACATTCAGGGAGAGGTTCATGCATCGCAACAAGATCGTTTCGCGCGAAGACTGGTTCCAGGCGCACAAGGCACATCTGGCGCGCGAGAAGGAACTGACGCGGCTCCGCGAGCGGATCGCCGCGGAACGGCGTGAACTGCCCTGGCTGAAGATCAGGAAAGACTATGTCTTCGAGACCGAACAAGGGCCAAACAGACTGACCGACCTGTTTGGCACTAACAGCCAGCTGATCGTCTATCATTTCATGTTCGGGCCGGGCTGCACCCATCATTGCGAGGGCTGCTCATTCCTTGCCGACCATATCGACGGCGCCAATCAGCATCTGCGGCATCACGACGTGTCGCTGGTCGTGGTTTCGCGCGCTCCCCTGGCGGAACTTCTGCCTTACAAGCAGCGCATGGGCTGGAAGTTCGACTGGGTGTCGTCCTATGCCTCGGATTTCAACTTCGACATGCAGGTCTCCTTCACCGACAAGCAGATCGCCGACGGCTGCACCACCTACAATTTCGAGACCCGTCCACGGACATCGAAGGAGCTTCCCGGCACCAGCGTCTTCTACAGGGACGAGGCCGGCGACATCTTCCTCACCTTCATGTCGCGCGCCCGCGGCGGCGAGGCGCAGATCGGCGCCTACGACTATCTCGACATGACGCCGAAGGGCCGCAACGAGAACGGCCCCTATCACGGCCTGATGGATTGGGTGCGGCTGCACGACGAATATCAGGGCAAGCAGGCGGGGCAGGCGAGTTGCTGCGATTGAAGATCGTTCCCGTCGGCCAAAACATGCGCTAAGGCTGCCGCTGATCGTTTAACGGTACTGCCATGCGCTTCCCGGCCCTACTCACCTGGCTCGCCTTCCCGGTCTATATCTGGCAAGGCCTCGGCGTGCGACGCCGCACCACGCGCATGCTGCCGGCGCAAGGGCCGGTCATGCACGAAATATCAGGCACAGCACCGGAAATCTCGCTTCTGGTGCTGGGCGATTCCTCCGCCGCTTCGGTCGGCATCGGCAATTCGGAAGACGGACTTGCCGCGCAACTCGCCGTGCTGATTTCACAAAGCACCGGCCGCGCCGTGCGCTGGCGGGCGGCCGGCTTCAATTCGGCAACGTCCGGCCAGATCCGCGACCATGTGCTGCCCAATCTGTCGGCCGATCCGTGGACGCATATCGTGCTGGCCATCGGCACCAACGACACCAAGAATTTTCACTCCGTGCCGCGCTTCAAGAAGGAGTTCGGTGGCCTGCTCTACGGCCTGCGCGCCAAATGGCCGGAAGCGCGCGTGGTGTGGTCGCCGGTGCTGGAGTTCACGCGGGCGCCAGCCATGCCGCCGCTGCTCGGAAAGATCCTTGAGATCCGCGCCACCGACATGAACCGGATGGGCGAACGCCTTTGCCTGGAGCGCGGCGCGGTGCCGGCGTCGCGCCTGCCGATCACCAATCCGGAAGCCGGCTTTGCCTCGGACGGCTTTCACGCCTCGGAAGCAGGCTACCGGGCCTGGGCCGAGCATCTGGTCGGCCCGGTGCTTGGCAATTGAGCAGCGACGACAAGTGCCGTCCTACGTCAAATGCCCGAGCACGGCCGCCAGTGAAATCGCGGCCATGGCGAGCAGTGCCAGCTTCCAGAAATCACCGCGTCGCTTGAGGCCTGGCCAGCCAAGCGGCTTGATCAGTTGAATGACCATGAAACCGGCGATGACAAGGGCGAGGAATTTCGTCATGCCGCCTTTGACCAGCAACGCGCCCGGCTGTCAAAGCACGTCGTTCATTGCCTGAGAAAGAACGGACGCCGAGATCCCGAACCGGAACGCGGCGCCCTTTGACCGGCAAACGATCTACTTCAGCGGCTTGAGGCCAGCCTCGATCGAAGCGCGCTTCGGTTCGAGGAATGGCGGCAGGGCGAGGCTTTCCCCCAGCGTTTCCAGCGGCTCGTCGGCGGTGAACCCCGGACCGTCGGTTGCGATCTCGAACAGGATGCCGTTCGGCTCGCGGAAGTAGAGCGAACGGAAATAATAGCGCTCGACCTCGCCGCTCGACGGCAGCCGGAACTCGGCCAGCCGCGCCGTCCATTGATGCAGCGTTTCCTGGTCCGGCGCCCTGAAGGCAACATGGTGAACCGCACCGGCACCTTGCCGTGCCGGCGCCAGTCCCGGCTGCACCAGGACATGCAGCTCCGCCGCCGGCCCGCCCTCGCCCATTTCGAAGACGTGAACCTGGCCCTCCGGCGAGGCATAGTCGCGCGCCTTGCGCATGTTCATCACCGTGGTCACCACCGCCTCGGTGTTGGTGATGTCGGGAACGCTGATGACGATCGGCCCGAGCCCGCGGATCTGGTGCTCGACCGGTACCGGGCTTTGCGCCCAGGGATGGCTGCCGCCCTTGCCGCCATCGCTGACCAGGCGCAGACGCTGGCCCTCGGGATCTTCGAAGTCCAGTGACGCATAACCGCCGATGTCGCCGATCTCTCCTGTTGCCAGGCCTTCGTCGGTCAAGTGTTGCTTCCACCAGGCAAGGCTCTCCTGGCTGCCGACCCTGAGGCTGGTCCGCACGATGCTGTGCGTGCCGCGCCGCTCGCGGCCGACCGGCCAGTCGAAGAAGGTAAGGTCGGTGCCCGGTGTCGCTTCGCCGTCGGCATAGAAGAGGTGGTAGGCCGAGGTGTCGTCCTGGTTTACGGTCTTCTTGACCAGCCGCAGACCCAGCACCTTCGTATAAAAATGAAGATTGCCAGGCGCATTGGCGGTGATGGCGGTCAGATGGTGGATACCTGTCAGTTGCAAGCTCATCGTCGTCTCCCTGCTGTTGGGGAAGAATTTTCTCCCTCCATATCAGAACTGCGGCCACCCCGCTGAAGGCCTCGTATTCCGACAGTCCGTCGCCGGAAACTGAACAGCGGCGCCCAGAGCACGTCCTCGCTATGAACAATCGGAAGTCGCGAACCTGCCTTCGGCACCGTTCTATGCGGCGAAAAGCGATGCCTTGCCTGCGGCGCGCGCACTGGTCGCAACTATCGTCTCGCGCCTGACATCCTCCTGACAGACTGCTGTCAGGAGGGGTATGCGATAGTACCTCCATACAGAGAGAGGAGACTGGCCATGAACGGTTACACCATTCTGCGCGGCATGCAGCACTATGTCGGCAAGATCCGCACGATGCGCAACGAGATCCGCACCCAGCGGTTCATGAACTCGCTGCCGGCGGATATTCGCAAGGATATCGGCTGGCCGGACACGTATGCGGACCGTGGCCCTCGCGGCAATTGAAGCCAATTTTTCGACCCGGCGATTGGATGTGGGCGCGTCAACGCCCAGATAACAGGTCCGGTGCGTGAGGATGGGAGCGAGCTTATGCCCGAACAGAAGACGATCGGTTTCCTTTTCATCGAAGGTTTTGCCGACTGGGAGTATGGGCTGCTGGCGGCCTCGGCGGTCGAATGGTTCGGCGCCCGTGCCGTGTCGCTGACGCCTGATGGCAACCCAGTGGCCGGGATCAGCGGCTTTCGGCTGACGCCCGATCGATCGGCCGGGGCGGATGAGAATGACGATCTCGACGCCATCGCCGTCATCGGCTCCGATGAGTGGGCCGGCAAGGCACCGCCCGATGTTGCCGATCTGCTCAATGCTGTTGCATCGCGCGGCGGCGTGGTCGGCGGCATCTGCGCCGGCACGCTGGCGCTAGCCCGCGCCGGCCTGTTCGAGAAGGCCAGGCATACGAGCAATGGCCGCGACTGGATCAATGGTCATGAGGCCGGCTATGCCGGCGACAACCTCTATCAGGATGTGCCGCATGCCATGACCGACGGCAAAATTGTTTCCGCGCCAGGCTCGGCGCCGGGCACCTTCGCGCTCGCCTTTCTGAAGACGCTCTACCCCGAAAGAGGCAGCGATCTCGCTCGGATGCGAACGCTGTTTGCCAAGGAGTATGCCGAAGCCTCCTGACAGTATGCTGTCAGGAGGGCCGTGCAATGGTGCCAGCTTAGGGCACCCGTGCATCGGCGGTCGAAAGGACGATCGATGAAGAGTTGGAACGACAGACTGAGCACACCAGGCATCAACGGCGTCAAGCCGACGCCGCGCACGATGGCCGATGTCGTCGAAGGCCAGCCTATGCTGGTGCCGACGGCGCGCCAGGTCGATGATTTCATCCGCTCGATTCCCGAAGGCGTCGAGATGGATGTGCGTGCGCTGCGTACAGCACTTGCCGTCGAGCATGGCGCCGAAGTGACATGCCCGGTCACCATAGGCTATCATCTGCGCACTGTTGCCGAAGCCGCCAACGAGGACCTCCGGCGCGGCATGACGCCGAGTGACGTGGCACCGTTCTGGCGCGTGCTCGATGCGAAAACGCCGACGACGAAGAAATTGTCCTTCGGCGCGGAGTTCGTCGCCGCGCAGCGCAAGCGCGAAGGGCTGAAACCATGGGGCATGCCGCCCAAAAGTGTTCTGCGGTTTTGGGATAACGGCATGCGCGAAAACACGATGCATGCCACCCAGAGGTGGACCGGTTTCGGGCGGCATGCGTAGAGACAACGCCGAGGGACCATACGATGCGCCGCGCCGACAGGCTCTTCCAGATCGTGCAGCATCTGCGCGGTGGCCGATTGGTCACCGCCCAGAAGCTCGGCACGTGGCTCGAAGTTTCCGAGCGAACCATCTATCGCGACATTGCCGATTTGCAGTCGACCGGAGTGCCGATCGACGGCGAGGCCGGCGTTGGCTACATGATGAGGGAGGGTTTCGACCTTCCGCCGCTGATGTTCACGCGTGACGAGATCGTCGCGCTGGTCGCCGGCGCCCGCATGGTGCGTGCCTTTGGCGGTGCCGCCATGGCGCGGGCCGCCGACGAAGCGCTGGTCAAGATCGGCGCCGTATTGCCCGATGCGGAGAAAGACCGCATCGCCCGCACCGAGATCCACACACCGATGTGGGTGGTCAGCGACGCCGCCCGCGAGGCGATCGACCTGATCGAGCGCGCGGTCGAAAAGCGCCAGGTGCTGACCATCGACTATTCCGACGAGGCCGGCCGCGGCACCGCCCGCGATATCCGCCCGCTCGGCCTGTGGTTCTGGGGCAAGGTGTGGACGCTGGTCGCCTGGTGCGAGATGCGCGACGATTTCCGCGCCTTCCGCATCGATCGCATCGCCTCGGTGGTGATCGCCGGCCGCATCTTCAAGCCGGAGCGCGGCAAGCAACTTGCCGACTTCTACCGCGCAGTGGAGCGCAGCGAGGACTATGGCATGGCGCCGGATCGCGCCGCGCGCAGCTGAGACCTGGCGCAGCTACAAAAAAGCCCGCTCGAAGCGGGCTTTTTCTTGGAATATCAGACAACCTCACTCGTCGTCGTCATTGTCCGTGTTCTTCGACTTCAAGGCCGAGAGCTTGGCGAACACGGCGTTGGCGTCGAGTTCGGCGTCCTCGTCCTTCGGCTTCTCGGGAGCCGGCACCAGCCGCTCGGTCAGGGCCGCCGGCAGCAGCGTGTCGCCCACCGGCTGCGCCTGTTCGCGGCCGCGCGAGGCGCGGTTGACTTCCATGTCGAGGTCGATCTGCGAGGCGAGACCCAGCGTCACCGGGTCCATCGGCTGCAGATTGGCTGAGTTCCAGTGCTTGCGCTCGCGGATCTGTTCGATCGTCGACTTGGTGGTGCCGACGAGGCGCGAGATCTGCGCGTCCTTGAGCTCGGGATGGTTGCGCACCAGCCACAGAATCGCGTTCGGCCGGTCCTGGCGCTTCGACAGCGGCGTGTAGCGCGGACCCTTGCGCTTGGATTCGGGCACCCGCACCTTGGGGTCCGAAAGCTTCAGGCGCTGGTTCGGATCCTTCTCGGCACGGGCGATCTCGTCGCGGGTCAGCTGTCCGGTCATGATCGGGTCCATGCCCTTGATGCCTTGCGCCGCTTCGCCGTCGGCGATTGCCTTGACCTCGAGCGGGTGCAGTCCGCAGAACTGCGCGATCTGCTCGAAGGAAAGTGCGGTATTGTCGACCAGCCAGACGGCGGTCGCCTTGGGCATCAGCAGCGTATTGGCCATTTTTACAAATCCTTCTCGTTCGCCCGCGTTCCCGCGCGGGCGGTGGTTTAGAGCCACCAAAATGGGAAATTCGCGGTCTGTATAACCGCTCTCGGGTCCTTTCGCAACGTTTTTGGAGCAAAGACCGCACCGCGTGCGCTGCGCGCTCCCAAGACCGCCAGATCGCCCGGAGCGCGGCCGCCCCCTGTTCGATGGACGGCGCAAAAATCGCGCATCAGCTTTCCGGCCTGTCGGTAATCGGCCCGACAGCTCCACCTTATCCCGGTTCGAATGTCTCGAAACGGGTGCCGGTCCAGTTGTCATCCAGGTTCAGTAGAACGGCGAATATGGCTCCAGCTCCGCTCGCGTGAAGATGGAAATGGGGTGGTCAATTCGCGCGACAACGCCGGCCCCCAAATTGATGCCCGTCCCATCGCAAACACTAAAGACTTTCGACCGCGTTCCGATCAGCACATGGACCGGTTTTCCTGCCTGGACGGGGTATGTACTGTTGTGAATGAAAAGGACCCCGCTCGCTTGTAGCGTGTCGTGCGCATTGCCGTTGCTGCTCGAAATTTCGACGTAGTCGCGACCTGCGAATGAATTGTTCGTCCAGATGCCGACAACTCCTTCCACCGAGAGCCAACCATTCGCCCAGCCGTCCGCATCGCGCGGATAGTATTGTCTGAACAGGCGATAGGTCACGCGGTCCGATAGCCAGAAAACCGTCACGTAACCGTCCATGTCCGGCACATAGGTGAACCAGATGCCGGTCTCGCTCGTGGCGCGCAGGCCATCCGAATCGTATGGATCCAGATTGTTGGAACTGACGAAATCCATTGAGAGCGGTACCGGATCGGTCACGGCATGATCGTAGAGTTGGGTGAGCGTCCACCGTCCATTATAGTTGAACCACTTGTCGAAGTAGGTTCCTCGATCGACCGTGTTCAGGTCGATCCTCTGCAATTCCCCCCGTTCGACCGGGCCAAAAGGAACGGGCCCCAGGTCCGGTATGTCGAGGCGTGGTATCATAACCGTGCTGGTCGCCGGTCGTTGCGACAATCTGCCTAGATCGAGCAAGGATCCTGTTTTGCCAACCGCCGATCGCACGTTCCGCGCAATCAGGTCCGCCCGATAGTCCCGCCAATAGTGCCCAGACCGGATCTTTTCGAACGCGACCATCTCTTCGATCAGATGGTCGACGTCTTTGACGGAACGTCTTGTCTTGGAAAGGAAGGCGTTCTGCTTGCCAAGCAATTTCTCTCGCGCCTTGGCCTCGCCTTCCAGAAGATCCGTATCGAATGGCAGTTTACATCCCTGTGTTGGGACAAAACCGCTTTCATGCTTCGTGTGAAAATCCACCTTTGACTTGACCATGCGGCCTCCAGCAGTTTCTTGCCATTACCGTGGTGACAGTGCGCTTCTTGCTACTCGCCACCTGTCGCCGTCAGAACTTCACGGCAAGATCGACCTTGGCGCCCTGGTCGACCGTGCCGCCGCCGAATTGGCCGGTATAGGACAAGCCGAGCGTCGCGTTGGCCGACATGTTGAAGTCGAGGCCGGCCTCGATGACGGCGCTGTCCCTGGCGATCGGCACCCCGGCGATGGTGAAGGCGTCGCCGCCAGCGAAGGCGAAGGTCGAGGTCGGCGTGACGTCGCCGAAGGCATGACGCCAGCCGAGCATGCCGCGCGCGGTGACGTTGATGCCGCTGAGCGCGAAATCGGTCGAACCGCGCAGGCCGAGCGTGGTGAAGGTCGCATCGGTGGACGTACCGGCGCTGGTCAGTGCCGCATCGCCACCGTCTTCGGTGAAGCCGTCGGTATGGACACTGACATAGGCCAGATTGGCGAACGGCTCGAACTTGAATTGTCCGGCATCGGCCTTGTAGGCGAGTTCGCCGAACACCTGCGCAGTGCCGGCATCGTAGTCGGCCGACAACCCATCCGTGAAACCGTTGAAAGCAACCGAGCGTTTGGTCGAGAGACTGCTCCAGGAGTAGGCGGCACCGGTGCGGAAAGCGATGGCGCCCCAATTGGTGCCACCATAGAGGCCGAGATGATAGCTGTCGCTCTTGCCCGAAGAATTGCGATCGTCGGAATCGAAGCTCGAATGGCTGTAGCCGCCGAGCAGACCGACACGCCAGCCGCCCACCAGCGTGTCGGCGCCCGCCAGCAGGCCCCCCGTCGAACGATCGAAGGCAGCAGCGTTGCCGTCGCTGTCGGTNTTGCCCCAGGACCCGAAAGCCTGGCCCCAGACGGCAAAGCGATCAGTATCGGCGGCAACCATTTCAGGGCCACCATCGCCATAGGCCATGACCGGCAAAGCAGCGGTGCTGCCGTCGCCGAAAGCGGCGCGGATACGAGAAGTGGCCGCATCGCGGACGAAGCGGCTGTCCTCGACCAGCATGCCCTTGGCCGAGGC